>CAMVSV010000014.1 GCA_947170265.1 uncultured Prevotella sp. | reverse complement strand
AATGCTGGAAATAATAGATACTTATTGGGAAGCTCAGGGTATAAAAGTGGAAAAATCAAGGCTTTCCCCAAAAAAGTAAGTAAATTCTTTGGTAATTCGGAAATTATTCGTACCTTTGCACCACCAGAACCCGCCAAGCCTCTCAACGATGCTCAAATGTGCGGGTCGTTTTATTTTTATACAATGAGCAACAGAGTTCCATTTCAGAAGCCATACACCAATCCCCATGACCTTGTTCTGCAATTGCAGCAGCGTGGTTTGTCTGTTACGGACACAGTTAAGGCTGAGAGGTACATCGAATATATAGGCTACTATCGTTTGTCTGCCTATATGTATCCTTTGTTACAAATGCCAAAGGAATTGCATCGTTATAAACCCAATACATCATTTGATCAGGTGATGATGCTTTATCGCTTCGATAAGAAACTTCGTTTGCTTATCTTCAACGAAATTGAGAAAATTGAAGTTGCTGTTCGTAGTACAATTGTCAATATCGGTTGTGAAATGACTAACAATAAGTTCTGGTTGACAGATAGCAGTATCTTTATTGATCAGGGGAAGTTCCGTCATACAATGGATCTGATTGATGCAGAACTTCGTCGTTCTCGAGAAGATTTCATAGTCCATTTCAAACAAACCTATTCTGATCCGTATCCACCTGCATGGATTTTGGCAGAGATATTGCCATTTGGTGTTATGACAAACATTTATAGCAATATAAAGATTCCTCGCTTAAAGAAACGTATTGCACAGAAATTTGGTCTCCAAGTCTCGCCGTTTGAGTCATGGCTTACCATTGTTGCGCTTACACGTAACTATTGTTGCCATCATGCTCGTGTTTGGAATAAACAGAACACAATTCGTCCTATGATGCCTAATCGTATGACAGGCAATTGGCTTTCTTTACAGACAGACCCACTTCGAGTTTATTTTGACCTATGCATCATCAAATACTTTCTGGATGTCATTTCGCCTCAGAATGACATGAAAGCTAAGATTGATACATTGCTTGCGAACTATCCAGATATTGACACTGCTGCTATGGGCTTCCCGCGTGGCTGGGAGAATGAACCATTGTGGCAGTAGTCATGTTTTCATTCTGCCTCCTATCTCAGACAGTCTTACTTCCAACTCTGCCTTGTCTTTGAAAGTGGCAATAGCAACAGAAGTATTTGTACCTTCTTTGGGCTTAACAAGCCCAGTAGCTACCAATTCCCAATAGAGAGGGTAGGCTCGACTATAGCCAATAGTAATATTTTTCACTCTTCTAAGACTTCGCATAATGTAGCTATATGATGTCATTAGCCGCGAATGCAGAAGAATGAGTCTGGCACAATCTTCAAATAACGGATCTGATTTTGCTAACTCCCTATAGACATCGTTCGTCCGTTTTGATTCTGGCTGTTTGTAATACTCTTCTAAAGTCATATTCGTTTAGTGATTGCTGATAATGTTACTTAGTTTACTGAAAATATTAATTAGGAATATCAGCACAATGAGAAAAACAGCAATTAGAAACAATGCTAATATATACTCCTCGTCTTTAATTGTATTGTAGAATGCAAACGGTAAAACGATAATTATGAGCATTCCATGTATAAAGCTAAACAATTCATGCACATTATCATAGCAGTTAAAAAGACGAGACCATGTCCTGATATTCCTGTACATCCTTTTGTTAAAAATAGATCGTTCCATAAATAGTAGTATATGCCTTATAGTTGAAGTTGTCTCGGATTTCTTCTGAATCCCAGGCTCCGACTTCACTCGCCTTATTGCCACAGTTGCTCCAACCATATTGCGTTTTGATGCTCAACAGTCTTATCTCTTCACCAATAATCCCAACTCTGATAGGCATATTGTACCAGTCATTACCTTTCTTATAATATCCCCTCAATGTCACTTCCTGCATCTTTGGCTTTGCCTGTTGTTGCCTTTGCTGGTAGGGATTGCCATATACAGGCTCATAGATAGTGAAAGGTGTGCCATAGCCGGGACTTGGAGTATATGAAGTACGCGGTACTTCTACTGGTTGATAAACAGTAAACTGTGCTGATGCTGTTAGAGAAACAACAATCATGCTGCAAACGAATAATAATTTTTTCATACTTCTCAATTTTAAGTTCGACATGTTTTCTGATGCAAAGATACAAAGCTTTTCAGCCCAAACAAAAACAATCCCACCATCTTGTATGAAGTGGTGGGATTGTTGTACGAAACAAGTGTCTTGCCTTATAATAGGGCGTGTAGTTAGAATTCACTTATAAATATGTATGGAAGTGTTGTGTTGTAATCATCAATTGGAGTTAGCCTACAGCTTTCAAGATTTACTACATAAGCCACTCCGCTAACAGATTTTCTTGTTGCATATCTTATCTCCTTTATTTGATGATTAATTAGGATGCTCCGTACATCATTAGAGAAGAAACGATATTCCCAAGAAGAGAAATTCACTTTGCAATGTCCAAGATTCTGGATAACTTCTACCCATTCCGCTATAGAAGCTTCGTGCCATTTTAGTTCCTTCCCATTGATGGACATGTTATCATCAGGTTTAATGGCAGAAATAATTTGCCCATGGGCACCACCATAATAAGAGAAGAGCGTTCCTATCACCTTCTTCTTGTCACTTCCTATATTGTCAGAATAGGTTCCATCCTCAAAGATAAAATCGCCAACTTTAATTGCTCTCTGTGGCAAGAAATTGTTAGAAACAATGTGGGGGGCTGGCTTCTGATTCTTTTTTGAAACCACCAGAATTGTTGGCTCCTCATCATTATTTTGACTTTGATTTGCTGTCTTTTCAGAATTGTTAGAATCAGATTGACCAATCAACAGAGTCTCCTCATTTTCAGGTTCAGGCTCCAAAACAGGTTTTACCTTCGAAACGGGATTGGGGGCCTCTTCTTGTGGCTGTTTTTCAATCAGTTCGATAACCTCATCCACACTCTGCGGTCTTGCCTTTCTTTTTGGCTGCATCATCCAGACAACCAGCTTGCGCATACCATCAGATACTGTATTGGGAAAATCGAATGCATCTTCTTCATCTTCCTCGATGTCAATAGCCATAGGTGGTTTTTTGTTTGTCAGAAGATTGTAAATTGTAGCGCCAAGGGCATAAATATCCGTCCAAGGGCCAAAACGGTCATACATCTGGCCTATCTGCTCATTGGGAGCATAACCTGGCGTATAACAGAGTGCAGTAGATGTTGTCATGCTGCCATTGGCACGAATCTGCTTGCTTGCGCCAAAGTCTATAAGATAGGCATTTCCATCCTTGTCAATCATGATGTTACCAGGTTTCAGGTCAAGATGCCATATTTCATTCTGATGGACCTCTTTTAGCGCTTCGAGTATTTGAATCAGAATGTTTCTTACTTCAGCTTCAGAGAAAGGATGGGCAGTTTTTTTCATCCTCTCAGCCAACGACTCACCATCTATATAGTCCATGACATAGTAAGCTGTACCATTCTCCTCGAACAGGTCGTGAACTTTCACAATATGCTCATTCTTCAACTTGCGTAAACGACGGGCTTCCTTCTTGAATTTTTCACGCTGTTCTTCAAACTGACCGACGTTATCTGCGTTACTCACGCTGACAGCACAAGTCGTTTCATCTCGTTCCGTCACGCCTTTCATAAAGAACTCCTTAATGGCAACAGTCTCTTCAAACTCTGTGTTATAGCCAACATACGTATTGCCAAAGCCTCCTTGCCCCAGCACTCGTTCTATTCTGTATTTTCCACCTTGCAAGGTGGTATTTGGTTGTAAGTGTTGCATAACTAAGTGTTTTTTAGGAAATCAATCAATTTGAAAAAGAGCTTACTATCTATTTCTCCCGTCATCTTTACAGTTCTCCCATCTGTAGACATATCTTTTAACAAATAAGTTGTATTCCCTTTCTTTATGATTCTTCCATGTGCTATTGAATTTCTAAGATGGCGTAATAGATGGTGGACAATATCATTTGTTTTATTTTGCGGTTTTGTTTGTTCAAATAAAATCGAGTAATTATGCTTGGCTGCCTCTTTTTTACATGTTTGATTTAATCGACCAAGATAAATGTCATTAGCGGATAAGAAATTTTGAAGATTCTTATTGTTATAATCGAATTGCCCACGCTTCTTTTTTATAACGTTTTCATATTCCCCTAGATAGTCAAACATTTTTGCTTTATCTGACTTCGAAATAATATTGTTTGCCATAACTCAGTTTTGTTTTTAATCTTCATATCCTGTTATCTTGCCAACAACAAAGTATGTTACTAAACATATTGTTGTGAAAATAATACCATCCCACCTCAAATCTAAAAAGGGTTTCTCCTTTAGCCATGGACTATCATTATTCCATAAAATGGCAAGAGTGATAACAGCAACAACCACTGTTACAGCCCAAGTAACATAGAAAGATGTGTTGAAAGAATTATAATTGTCGGTGGATGATGAATCAGATGCTGAAGCAGAATAAGGCTGAGAAACCACAGTCGTTTCATGTCCAGCTTTATCTATGATTGTGCTTTCATCCCCACTCAAATTATTTTTGTCATTTGAATCCTGATTCGTTTGTTGTTCAATATACTGAATGGCTTTCTGTGCATCTTCATCCCCTTGATCTGCAGCTTTTTGGAACCATTTCTTCGCAACAGACTTATTCTTTTTCACTCCATCGCCTTTCAAATAACAAATTCCCAAATTATATTGAGCAGTAGCCATTCCTTGTTCTGCTGCTTTTCTATACCATTTTACCGCTTCATAGGAATCTTTAGTAGTTCCCGTTCCTTCATTATAACAAATCCCGACCCATAATTGTCCTTCTGGATGGTTTTGTTCGGCAGCTCTCTTAAACCACTCAAATGCTCCCTTTTTATCCGTAAAAATACCGATTCCATCATAATAGCACAATCCTAAATTTATTTGAGCTTCTGCATAATTTTGATTTGCTGCTTTAAGAAAATTTTGAAAGGCTTGAATCTCATTCTTTTCAACTCCTAATCCATGTTGATAACATAATCCTAATTGACATTGTCCCTCAGCATCATCTTGCTTGGCTGCTTTTTCAAACCATTCAAATGCCTTCTTGTCATCTTCATGTACGCCCTCACCTGCCAGATAACATTTTCCAAGATTCGTTTGAGCAGAAGCTAGTCCTTGTTCTGCAGCCATACGGAAGTAATAAGCAGCATCAGATTGATGTTCCTCTCCACCAACCCCCATTTTATACATAATTCCAACCAGAAGTTGTGCGTCAGCATTTCCTGAATTTGCCATGCCACGAACTGTTTCTAAGCCATTCTTGTTGTCAGTGTTTACTAATGCGACCATTTCCTCAACGGTCATATTAATATCTCTATTATCTCCTTCACTGATAACTGTTTCTTCATCCCGCTCTTCAAGAATCTTATTCTGCTCTTTTACAAGGTTCTCCAGTTCGTCAGTATCTTCATCTGTAGCTTCTTCTCCATCTTCTCCCCCGATGTCGAATAGCCAACCTAACTGTTGTAAGATTGCCACAACAATACAGTCATGAGTCATAGGATAACCTTCGATATCTGCTCCGAACAAATCCTTTATCTCCTTTTGGATTATATCAATCTGTTTCTTGGTTGCTCCTAAATCCTTAACAAGGTCAATGTCTTCACCTTTAACCTTGACTATTTCCTTTTGCAAAACCTCTTTTGATATGGAAACAACACCAATGCTAACTAAATCAACGTAGTATTTCTGTTTTACATCTACAGCCTTTTGTGGTCTCTCTTTACGTCTGGGCTGCATCATCCAGTTTATCATCTTATACATCAAGCCCAAGTTGCTTTCTGGCAAATCGTCTTCCTTGAATTCTTCTATATCAAATTCTAATGGACTCTTTCCCGTTAGCAAATTGAATATTGTTGCACCTACTGCGTATAAATCAGTCCATGGTCCAAATTGGTTAAAGAGCATACCTGTTTGTTCAGCTGGAGCATAACCAGGAGTGAAATACAAGGCGGTGGAAGTCATCTCACTTGGCGTGATCTGCTTACTAGCACCAAAGTCTATTAACACAACATTTTTTTCTACTAGCATTATGTTAGCTGGCTTTATGTCCAAATGCCATATTTGATACTTGTGTATTTCGGACAAAGCGTCTAATAGTTGTGGAAGGATATCCATTACTTCTGATTCCGTCATTGGATGCCCCTCTCTTTTCATCTTTGATGCTAAAGACTCTCCTTCAAGATAATCCATGACGTAATACACAGTGTTGTTCTCTTCGAACAAGTCATAGACCTTCACAATATGCTCATTGTCTAATGACATTATGCGCTTAGCCTCTTTCTTGAACTTTTCTTTTTGCTTCTCAAACAGAGGGTTGTTTACAGAATTAGATACTTGTATGGAGTAACCTGATCTCTCATTAACGCCATTAAGGAATAACTCTTTTATGGCAACTTTGCGGTTAGATGAAACCTGAATCGCCAAATAAGTGATGCCAAAGCCTCCTTGCCCCAGCAGTCCCTCTATTCTGTATTTTCCACCCTGCAAAGTGGTATTTTGTTGTAGATGTTGCATTTCGTTTATTACTTAAGAACAAAATTAATAGGGGCGGTATATTTAACTCTAACAGGTATACCATTTTGCTTACCTGGTATCCACTTAGGCATCGATTTTATTACACGTACCGCTTCTTTATCAAGAAGTCTATGAACGGAACTCGCCACTTTTACATCATTGATTATACCGTCAGGCTCAACAATGAAGGTAACTATAACCTTTCCTTCAATACCTTTTTTCTCCGCTTCTTCTGGATAGTTAATATTGTTAGAAAGAAAAGACACAAGAGCATCTTGACCTCCTGGATATTCGGGCATTTCCTCAACGACGTCATATATTTTTCCAGTGTATTTTGTTACTGCTTCTGAAGTCGGTTGGTTATTGTCCTGAACATTCTCAATTAGCTTATATTCTTCGTTCGCACTTGGTTCTGGAGATGATTCTGCACTACCCTTGGGGATTAAAAAATAGCCTATAAGTATAACCGATGCGACGATTCCTATCGCTTTCCACAAATAAGAAGGGTCATTAGAATCATCTGGGTCATATTGATTTGTCTTGGGAATTGGCTCTTGTATGAGTTTTCGCTTTTGCTTATCCTTTTGTCCAACAACAGTCTCTTCACTTTGTGGGATGGCAATTATAGTTTCCTCATCATTTTGAGCATTTTCTGGAGTAATAATTTGTTGCTTTGGAGTATTAGTTGCTCCTCTTGTTCTTGCTTGTTCAATATCAATAATCGCTTCAACATCCTGAGGACGCTGCAAGCGGTTAGTTCTTAGCATCGAAAGAACCAAAGTTTTTATGTTGTCACTGACAGAATCAGGAAAAGGTAGCGACTCATGTTTATCTACTGTCACATCGTCATCAATATCCGTTGGTAATGGTGGACGTTTGTTAGTAAGAAGATTGTAAAGTGTGGCTCCAAGTGCATAGATATCTGTCCAAGGACCAAACTTGTCATAATTCTGCTCCATCTGCTCGCGTGGGGCATAGCCATTTGTATAGCTTATGGCTGTACTGGTAGTGGCTCCTCCTTTCTGGGAATTCAACTGCTTAGATGCACCGAAATCAATAAGCTTTAATTGTCCACTCTTGTCAAGCATAATGTTAGCTGGCTTCAGGTCCAGATGCCAAATGTCTGCATCATGAACCGCCTTAAGAGCATCTAGTATTTGTGGCAAAATATCTTGCACCTCTTCCTCAGTCATGGGTTTGCCAATCCGTTTCAGCCTTTCTGATAAGTTTTCACCATCTACAAAGTCCATCACATAATAAGCTGTGCCGTTTTCTTCGAACAGGTCGTGTACAGTGACAATATGATCGTTCTTCAATTGACGGATACGTCGAGCTTCTTTCTTGAACTTCTCTTTCTGTTCCAAGAAGCTATTGGTGTTCTCTGAGTTGCTGACGCTGACAGTTGTCTGGTTGTCTTCTCGTTGGGTTACACCTTTCATGAAGAACTCCTTAATAGCGACGCGCTCATCAAACTCAACGTTTGTGGCAATGTAGGTATTGCCAAAGCCACCAGATGATAGATAACTATCTATGCGATATGTGCCATGTAGGATGGTACCTACTTTAAGCATTGACTGATTATTGATGGATTCTTGCATAGATCTGCTTATTTATTGTTCTTTGTGAATCGGATGAGGTTCTTTAATCGTAGTAAGAATGACTGTTTCTTAGGAGCCTCTTTCACTATGACAACATCGTCATCTGTTTCTGGAACTGATTGAGGAATGATATTAATGGCATTGCAGCGGGCTGTTAATTCTTCATTGGATAATACATCCTCTCCACTTTGACCTTCTACGTTCTTGACATGAATTAGCCAAGCTGAATGATTGTCTTGATTCGCTGCAGTGGCCGCTATGAGATGTTTACATTTTTCTTCGTCTGATTTGTTAGAAATAAGAATTTCTACCAATTCCTGATTGCTCATCTGTTCCAACATCCCATCAGAGCACATATAGAAATAATCGTCAGGTTCAATGTCTGTAATGTGGATGATGTCAGGTCGCATGCGATTATCTTCTCCAGGAGTCATAGCACGAGTAACAATGTTCTTTTGTGGAAAAGTTGCTATTTCCTCGTATGTTATTTCTCCCGCTTGAAATAAATCAAAGGCTAAAGAGTGATCACGAGACTGATATAATATTTTTCCAGTCAAAAAAATATGATATATACGACTATCGCCAATATGGGCTGCTGTAACGCCTTTATTATGGAAATATAAAAAAGTAAGCGTAGTACCCATTTTTCGAGGGCCATCGTCATCATACTTGTCTAACTCGGTATAGGCGTATTCAAGAGCTTCACGTAGTTGGTCATCAGAGAAAGAGTCGTCTTTGATATTACCCTCAAACCACTTCACTAATGAACTGCATACAGTCTGACTGGCCACTTCACCACGTTCATGCCCCCCCATACCATCGCAGAGCACAAAAAGGCGATTGTCCCATTGTACAATGGCATCTTCCTGGTTGTCGCGCTGTCCTATCTCATAGATAGAGAGTGGTGGATATAATGAAATCTTCATAAGCTATGATAGTTTGAACGTTATTGTGGTATGTCCCATTGAAATGCTATTTCCATCTGTTAACCGGATGGCGTCACCGGTTTCTATGGGTTGGCCATCAATAGATGTTAGGTTTTTGTTCTGATAGTTGCTCAGCACTGCTTTCTTTGTTCCATCAGGCAATGTGGTAACGTTGATGCTGCAATGCTGGCGACTCATATAGCGATCATCCGTCGCTATCTGGATTGTGGCCTTTGAGGTATTGCCCTTTCTGCCAATTATGTTTTGGCCTTCCTCCAATGGGTAGCTGATTCCATCATACAACAATTTGGCTGAAGTACTGATCTTTGGTGTATCTGTGACTAATTGCGTAGCGCCATAACTGGAACCAGCCAAATGCGTAGCACCATTATCCGCTACAGGTTGCTTTGGAGGCGCATAGTATGTCTTGGCCTCCAAAGGTTCTTGTTGAGGAGGAAATTTAACTTGAAGAACTGCTTTACATTTTGGGCATGTAATCTGCTTAACTAATTCGTTCTTCGAGTTTTGAACATCAAGCACGACACCACATGATGGGCATTTGATTCTTTTTGTCTGCATATTGTTACCACTTAATAACTGTCACATCGTCTTCGAACTTGCCCCACATGACAGGATGTTGTTTGTTACTAGAGGCTTCTATTACACCCTTGTGGACAAAATCGAAAAGTTCGCGAGCTGTAATCTGTCGATTCTTGTCCTTATCAGCACCTCCACGAAGGCCTCGCTCCAGGAATATGGTAAAGAGACTATTCTTGTACTGAGTTTCTTGTGACGTCTCATTAGTGCGAGATGACAGGAACAGCAGGACATTCTGGCTATTATAACTGTCAGTTTGTTGGCGAGTAGTACGCATTTTGCCAGCATAACACGCATCTGCGATGATGATTTTTCTTGTGGCTTTGCATCCTTTCAGCATTTTGAATATATGCTGATATGTCAGCAATCCATCGTGACACACCAAAGCTCCTGGTGTTCCATGTCCGCTGAAATAAAGGATGACAGCATCATTGTAGTCAGCGTCCTCAAAGGTGGTGTGCATGGTACTGAGCAGAGCAGACTGTGTAGCCGCTTCGTTGACCAGAACGTTGACGGAAGCATCCTTAGTTGCCTGAAATACTTTTGCAATAGTCTTGGCATCGTTGTCGCTGATGCGAAGATCGTTCTCCTTGCCAGGATAGTCGGCAATGCCAACACTGACAAGGTAGACTTTTGCTTGTAACTGCAAACAGCAGATCAATAGCAAAACGGTTAGGATGCTAACATTCCTCATTATGCTTCTATCATTGCATCGTTCATGTAATCGGGCATGTCTGGAGCCACATCCGGATTCTCCATAGATGCCAATTGATTAGGATCGTCAGCATTTACAACTTCACCAACAGTTGCAGCATTACCTTGATTGTCTACGATAATATCAGCATCACTTAACTGATGATTGTCATCAACATCGATAATAGCAACATCAGCCTGACCATCGCCTGTCGTGTCATAACCAACAGCTAAATGTCCATCTACATTAGCATAGCCAACAATATGAACATCACCATCCTGCTCAAAATTCTGGGCTGTCTGCTGATCGACTACCTGAACGTCTTCGGATGAAGCAGCTGCTTCATGTACCTCTGCTGTGGCAGATGCTTCTTGGTGATGATAAACATGATGAACAACTTCAACATGAGTATTAGCATCAGTAGGGGTAGAGAGCTCGTCTGGACGTATCTCAGGTTGAACCTGCTGGGCAAAATCGTGTTTTTGTTCAACTGTCATGGCATTCCACTCGTCAGCAGAATAAGTGTTGTAAATTCCTCCATGCCAGTGGAATACACCACCAGGACCAACTTCTGCACGGGCAGCAGCAAAAGCCTCGCCAAACGACATGTCATCGTTGACAGCAACTACTTGCAGCCCATTTTCTAATGTATGACTGGTCTCTCCTGGCTCTGGTGCTGCTACATCTTCTGGCTTTTCTTCTGGCGCATCTTCCTTGTTAGCTGCGTATGTCTGGCCTGCATATAACATACCGGCACCCATCAGAATACCAGATACTCCACCTAAGGTAACTTGCTTCCAAGCACTACCTTCTTTCTTTGTGTCTTGCTGCTCGTTAGCAGCTGGACGCTTCTCTAAAATCGTTGTCTCGTTCATATAGATATTGTTTTTGATTTTGTTGCAAAAGTAGTATAAATAGGTGATAGTTCAAAATTTGAAAGGGCTTCTTGTACAAAACCTATGGTTTCCTGTACGAAATGAATCCTTTGCTCACGCCGTTCCCTTATCAAGGGACCTCAAATATACGAAATTACTTTTGATACTTCGTCTTGCAGTAAGGACAAGCATCACTCTGAGTTAGAATGTCGTAATCTGTAAAGCCCATAAAATGCCTACACTTCGGACAAACATAATTCTTTTGGAAGTCCTTATTCATTTCACGTTGCTGCCGAGGAACGTCTGAGGACTTCTGATAGGCCTGATAAGTAAAGGCTACTGAGATGCCAATAGCGAGAGCATACAGAATAAGATAAATAGGCCCATGACCTAAGATAATGCTACATGCGATTGCCAACATAGTGATAATACCAGTTGCGGAGCGTGCTGCATTGAATTTTCGTTCTGCTATTTGGAATTCCAAGCGTTGCTCATCATATCTGTCCCATATCTTCTTTAATGGGCGAATATCAACGGTTTCCACCTTTGGCTCCTGTAAAGCATCCCAATGAAATAGATAATGTGAGTTGCCAAGTTCTACCTTGTCACTCTCGGAAATGCTTTTGCTCTCAATGGCGATACCATTAACAAAGGTCACGTTGCGCTCATTCAGGTTTTTTATCTGCCATTTACCAGTGGCTATTGGCTGCAAAGAGATATGATGGCGACTTACGTCCATAGGAACGCTATTGGCTTGTCCATAGTTTCGCTCTACACCATCTTTGATGATGGTTAACTGCCGAGTACTTTGGTTTCTCCCTATAATAATTTCCATAATCAAATCAGATTTTTGCTTGTATTACAAGTTCCTTTACTGCTTTAAGTGCTTCTTTCGAAACAGGCATCTGGAATAGGAAATGCTCACAATCAGATAGCATCAGTGTCTGTTTTTGAATGTCTATCTGATAAATGTAGTTCATGTTAACAATAAATCGTTTTCCTATACGCATGAATTGATTGGCATTGCTCCCCAGCTGTTTAGCCAGAGCTTCTTCTGTATGGGACAGATTCATCGTGACACATACTTTTTGCTTGTTAGCGGTGACAATATAGGTATAATTGCCATCGCCTTCAAAATAGACAATCTTTTGGATGTCTAATCGAATGAGTTTGTCGCGCGAGTTGAAATATACTCTCTGTTGTGTCATTGGTAAACAATTTTAAAAGCAGCTTAGCTGACAAAATGTAACTATTATCGTGCAAAGATAACGAAAAAATATCAAAATGAACGCTTTTTAACAACTTTTCTACCAAATTGAAGGATCTCTTTACTGTTTTAGCTGTCAAATACATTACTTTTTGGTGTCAGGGACGCATAAATAACTATAGCGAGTCCGTTTCAAAAAAAGGCTCGCTATAGCTTAGAATCATCCAGATTATCAATCTTGCTTAGGTGGTATTGGATTCGCATAGACAGAATCCAACACCTCAAAGGTTCGTTTGACGGCAGGAACTTGACCATACTCATCACGGATGACTTCCAACTTCACGCTGGACTGCTTTGCTCTTTCCTTCATTTCAAAGAATCCATAGCCAAACAGCCCTAGGAAGATAAACACAAAGGCCATGAAGGTAAAGAAATAGCAACCTGCCATGTGCTTACCATAGATGTATACTCCATGCTTATCTACAGAACTCCCCTTAACGCTGACCAATGTCTGCTTGATTTCGTTAAGATCACTCTTGATAGTTTCTCCTGACTGGTGTGAATCTTCTAATGATTTGACGACCTTATTATATAGGATAACAACCTGCTCAGAGACCTTTGCACAGTATTCTGCACTGTTGTTATACAACTTGGTGTACCATCCTTCGCGAGTCATCTTGCCTTCTTCCCTCATCTTCTTATTGTATTCTGCCTCTGCCTTATACACGTCGTTGACGATTTTTCGCGCAAGAGTTTCAAACAACTCTGGGTCGATGAGAATTAATGGTTGACCATCCCTCTGAGTAAATCCAGCGGGAATGGCCACATTCCCCTTTGGATCCTTTGGCAGTGAATTCTGGTTACATACTTTCTCGTAGGCTTCCTTTAGGCGTGCCTCAAACTTCTCTTCGACACTCTCAATCTGAGCGTCTACATACTCTTTATCTGTCTTATTCATTATCTTCTAAATTTGTATGGTTTATAATTCTCGTTGTTATTCTTACGCTTTTTATCATCATCATTCCAATTTCTATCGTTGTTGTTGCCGCCACCGATTCCAGAAGAAACACTCTGCTGCTGTGATGGAAGGGCGAGTTCCAAAAGTGTATCAAGACCGATACTGATTACCTTAGCAACGCCTTCAGCAGCAGATGCTGTAGCCACAAATGCTGTCAGAGTGGCATTATAGGCAATATCTTCTGCCAAGTCACCAAAATCCTTGCATAGTATAGGGTAACTGGCATTTAGCTTCACACCTGTCAGATGGCGGATACCTTCTGTAAAAGATACACCATGTATGAGGTGGCTCCTTTTGTGATAGAAGATGTTCATACAGATGCCTCTTTTCTTCAGCTCGGTGTTGAACTGTTGCCAGTTCTTTGATGCTGAGCGGGCTTCACGTATTTTATCCTTCATACGGTAGCGGGTTTTGTCTTTGCCTTTAAGACGATGGCGTTTGACCTTTTGATCTCTCTCGCTGCTGGCTATATGTAGTCCATATTCAACAGTTAGATCATAGGCAATTTTCCGGCTACGATGGTAATTGTTGCTATCGCTGATGGAGTTTCCATCGTTGTCAACGCGGTTATAGACAATATGACAATGTGGATGATCCTTGTCGTTGTGACGGACAACAATGTACTGGGTATTCCGTATTCCCATACGTGCCAAATACTCTTCGGCAATCTTTGCCATGAAGTCATCGGTCATCCTGTTGGCATCATGAGGTGAGAAGCTAAGCGAGATGTGCTTACATGGATTTCGCACTCTTTTGTTAGTGGAAGCCTGTGCCTCAAAGCTGTCAGCAATGGCTTGGTTATTCACTATGCACACATCCTTGTGTGCGATAATTCGAGCATCCTTTTCCTTGTTGTTGGTATAGTCTGCCAACACTGCGAAGGTGCGATTTGGATTAATTTTTGCAATCATAATTCTCTTATTTTTTTAAGTGATGTAATAATGATAATATCTCAGATAGGGCGTTGGTCGCCTGAGAATAAATGTCCGACAAATGACCAATATTTGCCACATAAGCAATCTGATTTACATTATTGGCCATGCCCGATAATTTCCTAATAGCATCGAGCTGATCAGGTGTGAGAACGGGACTAATCTTGTTGTCGAGAGAGGCTTCCCGACAGTATTCTGACACACTAATTCCTGCCTTCTTTGCTTTGTATTCTACCAAATTATATTGGCCTTTATCAAGGCTAATCTTGACAATAAAACTCTTTTTCTGGCTATCTGCCAGACGTGGTCTACCACCTTTTCTTGTATTTGTTTCCATTATAAAACCGTTTTAATTTACCCCATGTTTTTCTTATTTCTTAGAGGATTTTCAGGGGGCAAGTGGCTGACTCATGGGGTAGATGTCAGCGTTCGGACTGCCTGTCGGCAGGCGTTTTGAGGTACTCAAAACATACACTTGCAACCCCCTGAAAATATATATGACGCGTAACGTCATCGGTGTCCTTCAAAAGAAGGTGAACGGATGTGCTCTCCATCCTCGCATATCTCCAGATTGAACGTGTCAACAAGTAGTTGGATGGTAGAGTTCTTCCTTATCATATCTGCAAGAATTTCATGAGCCGTTGGCTTCATCAAGAAGAAATCTGCTACATCGAGGCCTTTCTCCCTTTGTTCTTCCGTAGCTATCTTCTCAATGACATCGGACATGATGACTCGCTTGCAAATGGGCTTCAACATCTGAGATTTCTTCTGCCATTTCTCCCACCCACCAAGGTCTGGTATCAAGATAACAGTTCTTCCTCTCAGGACTTGAACGGCATTCTCGTTAAAGCAGCCATCCTTTCCACCTGTTGACAGCCATAAGAGATCAGGCATGAAATGGGTCATGATGATGGCGGTCTTTTCACTCTCAACCAAGGCGACAGTCATCGCTGGCTTTAAGGGAAGAAGATGTTCACCAAAAAGGCACTGCACAAGATGGAAGTCTGACATGCCCATAACCGAGTGTGCCCAAGTAACCTGCTTAACTGGTTCTTTGATGCGGTGGCCAGTATCAGGATTATATCCCATTAGCTTACCAGTCCTGACTCGTCCGTTGATGTCAATCTGCCAGAATACAGTACATCCATTCCACTTCTTTCCCGTTCCAACCTGATAGAGTTGGAAGATGCGTTGCGTTTCTTCTACACCGATGATGCCACATAAGTAACGATAGAACGGATTGGTGTCATACTTAGCGAGACTTTTCTTCATGACCTCAATAGGAATAAGTGATGGAGTAATAGGCTCCGGTTTTCCTGCGGGTTTGTTCACCACCTTATTATATATAATAGGTGTGTCGTCTTTCCAATCCGATGGTTTCTCATCAGGATTATCATGGAAATAGTCCTTAGGAGTGTAGTGATAGCCACAACTGTTCTCATGATCGCATCTGCCTACGTCGTTAGGGAACTTGATTTTCCCTTCTTCATCAACGTAACGTACAAAGCAACGAGTTTTCTTACAACTTGGACATGTAAGCTTGCTACCCACGTGGTATTTCTCCAGATGGAATCTATAATCACTCATCTTCACCTCCTTTCTGTGCATCACTTGCACTCTGCACTTCTGCACTTTGCACTTTTGCCTGATCGCTGGTGTCGATAGATTTTCCAACTTCTGATTGTGCAGTTGTGCATTGTGCAGTTGTGCAACTCTTCACTATCTTTTGGTATAGACCTTGTTTTAGTCTTATAAGGAATGGCGGTTGAGAATTGCATAGTTTGTCGAGTAGGTTGTAAACAGTACGTCGCGAAATACCCATTGACTCGCCAACCGTCTCTGCATCCTTTGACGTGAAAGTGTCGTTGAGTTGAGTCATAAAATTCTCAGGTTTTCCCTTAATACATCCTGAATCTGCTACAACCTGTATTCGCTTATACGAATCCTCATAATAATCGATCAGACGGATAGCACCCTTGACTGACTCAATGTCAATGCTATCTAACTGGCATTCGCCCACAGACCATCTCATTACTTGAAGGATAAGGGACAGACGGGCAGCATTGCCGTTCAGTTTCATCGTCCGACTATCCACTTCGTTGTCATCCTCAATACCATTGACCGTTTTGATGATGTCATTGTTCCATGTGAAGAAGTATGTCTTGGCTTCTTCTGAAAACTCCAATTCCTTGGGGTTAATTGATCCATTCTCTTCATTGATGGATAAGGGAAGGTCGATAACTTTTCTTATGATAGAAGTCCATCGAGCCATTGTGTCGGGCCGCTGCTTCTTGTCAATGCCGAGCTGCCATTCAGGAATCTTACTGTTCTTAGGATATACGAACAGGAAACGATCTATCAGTCCGTTAGAAATGTATTCTTTTGTCATAACCTCATAGAGCAAGCCAGTTTGAATCCCTCCAATGATGTTGATGCAAGGAATGGGTATCGTTATAGGGAAATCTTCAGTCTTTCTAACAGCCTTTAGCTGATTGCCACTATAGGCAGACAATAGATCTTGTATCAGGTTACTCTTGGAGTTATACCGCTTGACTGAGTTGAAAAGGGCAACAATCTCGTCAACAACTAAGGCTACACCACGAGGATTGTCGTAATGTACACTCAGCATAGCCTCTTGTGTGAAGTCTGAGATGACGGTTTGAGCCAGACGTGGCTTCTCCATCTGCTCAGGCGAGCCTTCTTCTTTCTTCCCAGCCTGCAATTGTTTGTACTGCTCATATTCTTGGCGTGTTTTGTCGAGTATCTGCTGGTCAAACTCGCGGACAGGGCTGTACAAATAGTTGAGAGGTGGAGTCTTTCCGAGTCCAGGTCTGCCAACCAACATCATGTAGATTCCGCAACTGGCCACCCACTTCCCCTTGATGTTCACTCGATGGGTATTTCCAAGAGCTGTAGCAAACACAGAAAGAACCACGGAAGCCGTGTACTCTAAGTTGAAGTTTTCGTAGGTAACCAGTTCGTACACGATTCTCTGAATCTCATCAGGGAACACGTCGAGGGGGAAGCCTGTCTCGGCAACCCCTTCGATGTCTGCATGTATCTGATTAGTTAGGCGATCAATGTCAATCATCATAGTTTACCCCCTTTCATCTTCTTGCGATTAATGAACTCGCCAGCTTCGCGCTGCAATTCCTCGGTACTCTTTCTGTGCCCTTGGTGCAGCCAGTCATCAATCTCCGACTTCTTGAAGGTTAATTTCTTAGAAGTCTTATAATAAGGTATTAACTTGTCATTGACCCAACCATAGATGGTCTGTTTAGCAGGATGAGACGGAAGATACTGACGCAAATCGTCAATGTTCATCCATTCCGGCTGTTCAGGAACATCTTTCTGGATGCTCAACTCGTTCACCATCTCTTCTAAACTCTCTACCTTTGAGATAAGGTAATTTAATGCCTGGGGCATTTCTTCTAAATTGCTAATCATTCGTGTCATTATTTTAAAATTTAAATTTTGACACAAAGGTCGGCTTTATTTCAAAAGTGCATATCAAGTGTTAATATGCACCACCATTGCACCAGTTTATTTAACGGAGATTAATTGTGCTCACCTCATAAAATGATGAAATCGATAATAAATCAAGGGAACAATTGCCTTGATGACTGGAAAATCTGATAAAAATGGATAAGTAACGAGAAAAATGGTGGTGCAAACGATGGTGGGAGGTGGTGCAAACCTGCTCCACACTCCCACCAAAACAACGCTAACTCTCAGAGAATCAATGACGTGCTATTCTTCTGGCTTGTTTTTGTCGAGATTTTCAATTGTAATGGCTTTTGCAGCCTGTTCTTTCTTGGCATCTACGACTTTTGCATAGATTTGTGTCGTCTTCACATTGGTATGCCCCAACATTTTGCTAACAGTAAATATGTCCGTGCCGTTAGTGAGTTGAAGGGTTGCATAGCTATGCCTAAAGCAATGGAAGGTTATATGTTTGGTTATTCCTGCAGCTTCAATCCATTTTTTTACAGGACGATTAATCCATGACGGATTCATAAGACCTTCAAACACCAATCTGTCTGGATCACGTCTCTCGCCACACATTTCGTAGGCTTGGTCTGATATAGGCGTGTATTCGACACCATCAGTTTTCTCTTGGTCGAAGTTGATGCGCCAGGAGTCATTGTGTCTAACGATTTGTCCCCATTTGAGTTCCTGAATGTCACAATGGCGTAAACCTGTCAGAATGGAAAAGAACGAAGCCCGTCGTAAGACGTTATTACTACAGGGTGTGTTTGCCAGCTTGTTTACCTCTTCTATGGTGAGAACTTCACGACGACTTTCCTTTGTTGGGATATTCTTTACTTTCTCGCTGACGTCAACAGTAAGATATTCGTCAATGAAAGCTTGTTTGAGTCCGGCTTTAACGATGGAGAAATAAGTGGATGCTGTGTTTTGTGAAACGGTGCCACCTTTCTTACCTCCTTGTGGGGCTGTTAGCATATACATCTTTAGCTCCTCCAATAACTTTACATTGATGGTACTGAAGGGCATTGGTTTTCCTTCCGTGAAGAGTCCAAGCAGTACGCCAACTCGTTCCCAGTTGATGATGATGGATTTTGAGGCATTAGGATGGCGCGTATAGGTAATCTTCTTGAAATACTCAATGAAGTCTTGTTCCGAACGCTCATTTTGTGCAGCAATCTCACTTTCTTTATCAGTATAGAGAGATTGGCTGTCGTATTCATGCTGCCGAAGTTTCCTTACGTTGTCAGCATAGATACATGATTCTTGGTCAAGAGTAGAACGGCACATGATGATGCCGTTGATGTCTCGCTTGGGCTTATAGCCTGATGAGCGGGTAGTGGATGACTTGTCCCAGATGGGAGTGGTAATACTCCTGTTGACTGATTCCACAATTCGTTCCACTTTATTACCTGCTGAAACAACAGGGTAGGCTTCAACAATCAGATACCACTCCTCCTTGTATTGTGATTTGCGGAGTTTAACGGTGACTTTGGTATGTGATAATGGTTTCTTCATAAGCTCTTATAAAGTTTGTCGATTTCCTTTTTGGGCACATAGACATAGTTGCCAATCTGGCGAGAGGGGATAGAGTACTTCCTGATATGTGCCCATACAGAACTATCGTTTAGTCTGTACTTCTTACAAATCTCACCAATGGTATAACAGTTCTCTGGTTCCATATTATATAATGGTACGAGATCTTTGCCTTTCTTCGGTTTCTCGAATCGCTTGGGAAACATCTTATCTATGTCTTTCCTGTTAATTCGGGTCAGTCTGGTACCGAGATTAATGCTTTGTATTTGGCCCACACGAATAAGGCGATACAAAGTATCTCTACCAACACCATACATGGCTACGGCCTCAGGTATGGATATATAGTCGCGATAGTCAGGCACCTGATCCGCTATTGCTTTAAGCCGTTCTTGCTTTTTCTCCTCATCCTTTCTCCGTTTCCATGCAACCTTCATGCACTTCTCGGAGCAGCACTTGGAGTCGAGTGTCTTGGCAACGAAGATGCTGCCACAGACTTCACACTTCCTTTTGATTTCAAATTTCAATGCTGGCATATCTTTTCTACTATTAAATTTGTCTAAGTAGCGACAAGTAGGCATAAGTTTAATCTTTTCTACCAATAAGTCGTGTCGCAAATATGATGCAAAATTACAGTAAAAATCCGAAACCAGCAAGAAATGAAACAAAGTTTAACAATACGAAAAAGTGGCGTAACCGCTTGGATTACACCACTTTCCTTATAGATTCTTATTTTTACTTATCGTTGTTTTTGGAGAATTATTTAACCTCCTCAAAGTCAGCATCTTGGATGGTATCGTCTTGCTTGGGCTGGTCTTGCTGTGTTTGCTGACCGCCGTTGAAGCCGGCACCAGCTCCAGGTTGCGCTCCTGCTTGGCTGTACATCTGCTGTGATGCTGCCTGCATCACCTGGTTGAGGTTGTTGATGGCGTTGTCAATGGCAGCAATGTCGCCGTTCTTGTGAGCGTCCTTAAGGGTCTGGAGTGCAGACTCTATGGCTGGCTTCTGGTCGGCAGGAATCTTGTCGCCGTTCTCGTTGAGGAAGTTCTCTGTCGTGAATATCATAGAGTCGGCTTGGTTGAGCTTGTCAATGCGTTCGCGCTCAGCCTTGTCGGCGGCAGCGTTTTGCTCAGCTTCAGCCTTCATGCGGTTGATTTCGTCTTCGCTCAGTCCGCTTGATGCCTCGATGCGTATGCTCTGCTCCTTGCCTGTAGCCTTGTCCTTGGCGCTTACGTTCAGTATACCGTTGGCATCGATGTCGAAGGTTACCTCAATCTGTGGTACTCCACGACGTGCCGGTGCTATGCCCGTGAGGTTGAACTGACCTATGGATTTGTTTTGTGAAGCCATCGGACGTTCACCTTGCAGTACATGTATGGTCACTTCTGTCTGGTTGTCGGCAGCGGTAGAGAAAGTCTCGCTCTTCTTGCACGGAATAGTGGTATTGGCTTCGATGAGCTTTGTCATGACTCCTCCGAGGGTCTCTATACCCAGCGTCAGTGGAGTAACGTCGAGCAGTACGATGTCGCCTACGCCGCCTTCCTTGTTCAGGATGGCACCCTGGATAGAAGCACCTACGGCTACCACCTCGTCGGGGTTAACTCCCTTTGAAGGCTCCTTGCCGAAGTAGTTCTTAACGAGTGTCTGAACGGCAGGGATACGGCTTGAACCACCTACGAGGATTACCTCGTCGATGTCGCTGGTGCTGAGCTTTGCGTCGCGGATGGCGTTCTGGCAAGGTACGAGGCAAGCCTGGATGAGGTCGTGAGCCAACTGCTCGAACTGAGCACGTGTGAGACTCTTTACCAAGTGCTTTGGTACACCGCCTTCAGCTGTGATGTATGGCAGGTTGATCTCGGTAGTCGTTGTGCTTGACAACTCAATCTTAGCCTTCTCGGCAGCCTCCTTCAGTCGCTGCATAGCCATTGGGTCCTTAGAGAGGTCGATGCCTTCGTCAGCCTTGAAGCCATTTACGAGCCAGTCGATTATCACTTGGTCGAAGTCGTCACCACCGAGGTGTGTGTCACCGTTTGTTGACAGCACCTCAAACACGCCGCCGCCGAACTCCAGTATAGAGATATCGAATGTACCACCACCGAGGTCGAACACTGCAATCTTCATGTCTTTGTTGGCTTTGTCAACGCCGTAGGCGAGTGCTGCTGCCGTAGGCTCGTTCACTATACGCTGTACGTTGAGTCCTGCAATCTGTCCGGCCTCCTTTGTGGCCTGACGCTGTGAGTCGCTGAAGTATGCCGGAACGGTTATCACGGCATCGGTCACTTCCTGTCCGAGGTAGTCCTCAGCAGTCTTCTTCATCTTTTGCAGCACCATGGCAGAAATCTCCTGTGGTGTGTACTTGCGTCCATTGATGTCTACTCTTGGGTAGCCGCCTTCGTTTACCACTGTGAACGGCACTCTTGTAGCCTCTTTCTCAGCCTGAGCGTAGGTCTCGCCCATGAAACGCTTGATGCTGTAAACGGTGTTCTTCGGGTTGGTTATTGCCTGTCGTTTGGCAGGATCGCCCACCTTACGCTCACCGTTATCTACGAAGCCAATCACCGATGGAGTGGTGCGTTTGCCTTCGCTGTTAGCAATTACTACGGGTTCGTTGCCTTCAAACACTGCAACGCAACTGTTAGTTGTACCCAAGTCAATTCCAATAATCTTTCCCATAATTCTTATTTTTTATTTGTTATTATTCATTATTATATATGGAAGTGCTCGCTATGCACATTCCGTCGCATAGAATATAACAAATGGTGTGCCAGAGCGCTGCCCAATATTTGGAGCTTAGTATTGCGTGTGACATAATGTCATGTTTTTCGCTTCTTTTTCCCCATTCTGCTTTTGCATTTTTGTCAGTATGCTGTTTCTGTTATCGTTAGATTTATTCATACTAAACCTTATTGAAAACCATTGAAATGATATGAAATGCATAAAAAATCTGCCAATTCGCTTGTTGGTTATTTAAAAATATGTTACATTTGCAAAACCATGTTAAGAAAACTAACGTATTATCTCCTTATTGCAGTGGCGGTTGTGATGCTTGGAACATCGTGTGGAGGAAACCGCCTGCAAGGCAAGCGATGTGTCTTGCCCGACAGCGTGGAACTGCGGGCTGGTGACGTGGTTTTCCGACTTGGTGGCGGACTGGAGAGTCATGCCGTGTTGGCGCTTGACCGTGATGGCGATTATTCGCATGTGGGCATTGTTGTCGACACAATGGGAAAGAAGATGATAGTACATGCTGTTCCCGGGGAGCCCGATTTCAAGGGCGATGTAGACAGGGTTAAGCTTGATCCTATCGAGAAATACTTCTCGAGTGTGTATGCCCTGCGTGGAGCGGTGCTCAGGTTGAGCGACAGTGCTACGGCGCGCCGTGCTTCCGAGGTTGCTCTTGCAGTGTTTCGTCGCGGAGTGCTTTTCGATGGTGACTACGACATGAATGACACAACAAGGATGTATTGCACTGAGATGGTTGAGTATGCCTACAGCCGTGCCGGGTTGAAGCTCATCTCCGAGGAGCCCGAACATGTGGAGTTGCCTTTGGTTCATGCCGATGTTTACTATCCTTCATCAGTCTATCACTCGAAACATTTAAAACCAATATCTATTTTTTAATCCATTAAATTACACTAAAATGAAAAAGATTCTGTTTTTTGTTGTTGCTATGGTAGCCGTATTTGCTGCCAGCAGCTGTGAGAAAAAAGGTCCCAGTGCTGCAGACACCGCTCTGAAGAGTGTTGAATTGCTCAAGAACAAGGAGTATAGTGCTTATACTGACTTGGTTTACTTCCACGACTCCATCACCAGCGACTCTGCCAAGTTGGCATCCAAGAAAGACAGCTACAAGAGCATGCTTGAGAAGAACTTCAAGGATAAGGCAGAAAAGCAGGGCGAGATCAAGGAGTATAAGCTCATTGAGAACGATGAGAAGGACAGCATTGCCAATGTTAAGATTGAGGTGCTGACCACAAAGGACATCAAAGACACCATGGACGTGAAGCTCCGCAAGGACCGTCAGGGCGAGTGGAAGATAGAGTCTAAGAAGTAATTCTTGAAATCTCAGTAGTTACAGAATAAAAAAACACCTGCAAGGCAGCGAGCCTTGCAGGTGTTTTTTTATGTGTCAGTGTTGTTGACTGTGTTATTTGTCAGCGAGCGCAGCCATTATTTTAGCTTCCAGTTCTTCGCATAGCTCGGGGTTGTCGTGCAGCAGGTTCTTGGTGGCATCGCGTCCCTGTGCGAGCTTCGAGCCGTCATAGCTGAACCAGCTGCCCGCCTTCTGTATGATTCCATATTCCACACCGAGGTCAACAATCTCTCCTATCTTCGAGATGCCCTCGCCGAAGGTTATCTCAAACTCAGCTTTGCGGAAGGGAGGAGCCACTTTGTTCTTGACTACTTTCACGCGGACTTGGTTGCCTATTACCTGGTCTCCGTCTTTGATGCTTGTCACGCGGCGAATGTCGAGTCTCACGCTGGCATAGAACTTCAGTGCGTTTCCACCGGTTGTGGTCTCCGGGTTTCCAAACATTATGCCAATCTTCTCGCGCAGCTGGTTGATGAATATACATGTGGTGTTGGTCTTGGCGATGGTGGCGGTGAGTTTGCGCAGTGCCTGGCTCATGAGCCGTGCATGGAGTCCCACTGCCGAGTCACCCATGTCACCTTCAATTTCTTTCTTTGGTGTGAGCGCAGCCACGGAGTCGATTACTATTATGTCGATGGCGCTCGAGCGGATGAGCTGGTCGGCAATCTCCAGCGCCTGTTCGCCATTGTCGGGTTGCGAAATCCAGAGATTGTCAATGTCAACTCCGAGCTTGGCGGCATAGAAACGGTCGAAGGCATGTTCAGCATCGATGAAGGCAGCTATGCCTCCTTGCCTCTGTGCTTCAGCAATAGCGTGTATGGCGAGTGTTGTCTTTCCCGACGACTCAGGACCGAAGATTTCTATTATCCTTCCCTTGGGATAGCCACCCACGCCGAGTGCAGCGTTGAGCGCTATCGACCCGGTAGGTATGACCTCAACGTTTTCGGTCTGTTCGTCGCCCATGCGCATTATCGATCCTTTGCCATAGTCTTTCTCTATCTTTGCCATGGCAGCCTGCAGTGCTTTGAGTTTTCCTTCTTGCGGGCTCATGGCTTCTGTTGTCTCTTTCTTTGCCATTTTATATTTCTTTTGTTTTGTTATTCTTCATATAGCTAAGTTCAGAGCTCCAGGTCTCCGTCGTGAATTTCGTGCCAGGGCAGACCTTGCTTGTTGAGCTGCTCCATGAATGGGTCTGGGTCGAATTCCTCCACGTTATATACTCCTGGTTTTCTCCATATTCCTTTGCAGAACATCATTGCGCCAATCATTGCCGGCACTCCGGTGGTGTAGCTCACGCCCTGCATGCCTGTTTCCTTGTAGGCATCCTGATGGCGGCAGTTGTTGTATATATAGTATGTGTGCTCCTGTCCGTCTTTCATTCCTCTTATGCGGCAACCAATAGAGGTTTCGCCTTCGTAGTTCTCGCCGAGGTCTTGCGGGTTGGGCAGCACTGCTTTGAGGAACTGCAATGGCACGATGTTCACCTTTACGGTCTTTCCGGAGCCGTCGGCGAGAGGAGCTTCATAGGTCACTTCATCAATGCGGCTCATTCCTATGTTCTGTATCACTTCGAGGTGCTTGAGATACTGCTGTCCGAAGGTCATCCAGAAGCGTGCCCGTTTGATTGTCGGGAAGTTTATCACGAGCGACTCTATCTCCTCGTGGTGCAGCAGGTAGCTGTCTCTCGGTCCAATATTGGGATAGTTGAGGTCTTTGTGTATTTCCAATGGTTCAGTTTCCACCCACTGTCCGTTTTCCCAGTAGAGTCCTTTCTGTGTTATCTCCCTGATGTTTATTTCCGGGTTGAAGTTTGTGGCGAAAGCCTTGTGGTGGTCACCTGCATTGCAGTCTACGATGTCGAGATACTGTATTTCGTCAAAGTGGTGCTTTGCGGCGTATGCCGTGAAGATGCTTGTCACTCCCGGGTCGAATCCGCAACCGAGAATGGCTGTGAGTCCGGCTTTCTCGAAGCGTTCACGGTAAGCCCATTGCCATGAGTATTCAAAGTGGGCTTCATCCTTGGGTTCATAGTTGGCAGTATCGAGATAGTTGCATCCGCATGCGAGGCATGCGTCCATGATTGTCAGGTCTTGGTAGGGCAGTGCGAGGTTGATCACGAGTTCCGGTTTGAAACTGTTGAAGAGGGTCTTGAGCTGTTCCACATCGTCAGCATCAACCTGTGCTGTCTCAATGTCTATGTCGTATCCTTTCTTGCGTATGGCACTGGCTATGGCGTCGCATTTTTCCTTTCTGCGGCTTGCAATCATGAAGTGTGAGAACACGTCGGTGTTTTGCGCTATCTTGAACGCTGCTACAGTGGCGACACCTCCTGCGCCAATCATTAGTACTCTGCTCATATTTCTTTTTTCTTCTATTATGTTTTTTGTTCTGTTTTTCGATTGTGTGGCATACCAAACGTCTCTGAGCATGTCGGTCTGGCTGTTAGTCTTCCTGTCAGCCACAATGTTGAGCCGTTCCCGGCTCAGTCTGAATATCTTTGCCATGTCAGCTGGTGTTAGTAGTGTTAAATCTGTTTCAGCTCTTCGCCTTTTATTCCGAGGGCATTCATGATGGAGTAGCCGAGGATTTCCTGCTTGAAGTTGCCTCCGGGCATGGGCTGCATGGCAAAGAGGGTTATGTGCTTGCTGTCGTCGTCGAGGTGGCGCAGTGTGGCACGCAGGTCGTCATAGAGTGTGCCTTCCTCTGCGTTTGGCACCACCATTATGCGTTTCACCTGTTGTTGCTGGCACAGGGTGCCCACGATGTCGAGCATGAGGGAGCTCTTGTCTACCATCTCTTTCTCAACAGCCACTGGTGCAATGGTGAATTCTCCGAGCATGTCGTCGGTGAATGCCCTGGCATTGAGTTCCTTGTCGTAGTCAGCCGGTTGAAAGTTTTGCAGCCGCTGGCTGTCCTTGTCGTGAATGAGTATGAGGTGGGTGTTGTGCTTACCCTGTCGCAGTCCTCCGTCAAGTGCTATGCATACAGCCCATTGGGCAAGGTCGGCGGGTGGTATTCGTCTGCCAATCATTCGCTCGAAGTTCACCGTGAGGTTGAAAGCCACTCTGTCAATGTAGTCGGCGTCAGCTACGATTATGTTTTCAGTCCAATCTATGTTGTTTTCCATTATGTTGTCAATGGCTTGTTTTGTGATTACAAAGATAGATAATTTTCCCGACTTAAAAGTCGGTAGGCATAAAAATGTAGACTATTTGTGGTGAAAAGTAAGGAATAGGCATTGAAGTTCCGGATTTGCTTTTCTATTTCACATAAATAGCTTATCTTTGCATGAATTTTCGTTTTCACGGCACCACAGGTGCTTGTAGTATATGGCAGACAAGAAAAGAAATGACAGCTATTCGCATATAGTGAAGTACACCGGCTTGTTTGGCGGTGTGCAGGGGCTTGCCATAGGTATGAGCATAGTGAGGACCAAGCTCATTGCGCTGATACTCGGTCCCCATGGCGTGGGTTTGCTCTCGCTCTACAACACCACGCTGAAGCTCGTTGGAGACGCCACCACCTTTGGTCTGTCGGTGAGTGGCGTGAAGCGAGTGTCGGAGGCTTACGAGAGCGGCGATGCCGCATTGCTTCGTTCTACCATCCTGCAAGTTCGCTCACTGAGTTTGTTTACAGCCATTCTCGGTACTCTGGTATGTATTCTGTTCAGTCCGCTTCTGAGCCGTTACACCTTTTCGTGGGATGCCCACATGCTGCATTTCATTGTGCTGTCGCCGGCAGTAGGCTTTCTTGCCATCGTCGGTGGCGAGACCGCCATCTTGAAAGGCACGCGCCAGCTGCGCGGCTTTGCGATGGTGTCTGTAAGCACGTTGTTTGCCTCGCTGCTGCTTTCCATTCCGCTTTTTCTGCTTTTCGGTGTGTCTGGCATTGTGCCTTCCATGGTGCTTGTGGCATTTGCCCAGATGGTGATGTTCGTGGCTTATTCGTTTCACCGCTATCCCATGCCGTTCACCCTCAGCAAGAAACACATCATGGGTGGTATGGGTGTGCTCACCCTTGGCATAGGCATAGTGCTTGGCAACGTGATTAACTCAGGAGCCGAGCTTTTGGTTAAGAGTTATATAAATAATGTGGCAGGCATAGAGACGCTCGGTCTCTACAATGCGGGCTTCATGATGACCCTCACCTATGCCGGCATGGCGTTCTCAGCCATGGAAACCGACTATTTTCCCCGGTTGTCGGCGTTGAAGGGTACCGGTGAGGAACTGAACCTCGTGGTGAACCGCCAGATTGAAGTGTCGCTGCTGTTGGTTGCGCCCTTGCTTGTGGCATTCATGATAGGCATGCCCATTATCCTGCCGCTGTTCTACAGCAAGAGCTTCATGCCAGCTACGGCATTTGCCCACCTGATGATACTTGCCATGTACATGCGGGCATTGAAACAACCGTTGGCCTATCTCCCCCTTTCCAAGGGGCATCCATGGTCGTATCTGCTCATGGAGGGTACCTGTGCAGTGTTTCTTGCCACTCTGACAATAGTGTTTTTCCACAAGTATGGACTCCGTGGAGCCGGTTTGGGTATCCTCATCAACTCGGTGGTAGACTTCATTATGCTCAATACGTTCATGTACTATCGCTATGGCTACAAGATTTCAGCCCCGGTAGTGAAATATGCCTTGCTGCAACTGCCCCTCGGCATAGTTGCCTATGGCATAACCAATATCAGTAATCCGTGGATATACTGGGTGGCAGGCATCCTTACCGTGCTGCTCAGCCTCTCGGTCTCACTGTTCATACTTCACAAGAAGACACGCCTTTGGAACTCTCTGAAGAGCAAATTCATCAAGTCGAAGCAATAGTTGGTCATAACTTTGCGCGTTTTGGTTAAAAACACGGATTCTGCTATTGTGGTAAACAAACTTTTTGCTATTTTTGCATTAGCTAAAAATACCTTATTGCCATGCAAAAATATGCCGACTACATAGAACAAATAGAAATAGATGCACTGTGGGGAACACAGAAACATGTGGTGTGGAACCTTGACAGAAGGGTGAACATACTCAGTGGAATAAACGGAGTGGGGAAGAGCACCATACTGAACAAGGTGGTGAGAGGACTGGCACAAGGTGGCGAGTTTCCCAGCCACATGCTCAAGGGTGTTCGTCTCAAGGTCGTGCCCGGCGATGCCAAGTGGATACGCTATGACATGATACGCACCCTCGACAGTCCCGTGCTCGACTTGAGCACCATGAAGCATGTGGATACGCGCATAAAGTCGGCAATAGATTTCCAGTTATACCACCTGCAACGCAAATACCTGGACTATCAGGTGAACGTGGGCAACCGCATCATAGCCTTGCTTCAGAGCGGAGAAGCCGATGCGGCAGAGAAGGCTCAGGCTTTGTCAAAGCAGAAGAAACGCTTTCAGGACATCGTTGACGAGCTGTTTGAACAGACAGGAAAGACCATCGACCGCACAGAGAACGAGATACGTTTTGTGCAGGACGGTGAGTTGCTCGTTCCCTATCAGCTCTCAAGCGGTGAGAAACAGATGCTCGCCATACTCCTCACCGTGCTCGTTGAAGACAACCTTCCCTATGTGCTCTTCATGGACGAGGCAGAGGTGTCGCTACATATAGATTGGCAGAAACGCCTCATAGACCTCATACTTGAACTCAATCCCAACGTTCAGATAATACTCACTACCCATTCTCCTGCACTGATTATGGACGGATGGGTGGAGCATGTGACCGAGGTGAGCGACATAACCGAATAGCAGGCAATGGCAAACAGGCTCAAGGATAATATATCATCGGCTTATGTGGAGGCTGCCAACAAACTACAGTCGAAGAGCAGCCGCCGAAAGATCGTGGCGTATGTGGAGAGCTACGACGATGTGTTCTTCTGGCGTTCGGTGCTGAGTCGCTATGAGAATGCCAGCCGCTATTTCGAGGTGATGCTTCCGTCGAAGAAAAACCTGTCGAAAGGCAAGAAGTCGGTGCTCATGAATATTCTCTCCAACCGTGTGGGCAAGGATATGATAGCCTGTGTAGATGCCGACTACGACTATCTCATGCAGGGTTCCACCCCCATGTCGCAGCAGGTGATAGACAATCCCTATGTGTTTCATACCTATGCCTATGCCATTGAGAACCTGCAATGCTATTCACCGAGCCTTCACAACGTGTGTGTGGCAGTGACACTCAACGACCGCTCAGTGATAGATTTCGAGGAATATCTGCGGCAATATTCCGAAGCCATCTTCCCGCTCTTTGTGTGGAACATTTGGTTCTACAGGCATAACAACCACGACTTCACCATCAGCGACTTCAATCAGGTGGTGACGCTCGGTAATTTCAAGCTCGACAACCCCATGGCTGCCATACAGCATGTCAGACGGAAGGTGTCAACTCGCATACGGCAGTTCCACCGTGAGTTTCCCGATGCCAAAGAAAGCTATCTGGCTCTGAAGGAAGAGATGAAAGCCCTCGGAGTGAACCCATCGGAGACATACCTTTACATACAGGGCCATCATTTGTTTGACACCGTGGTGGTGCCCATGCTCAGAAAGGTCTGCAACCACCTCATACGCGAGCGTGAGACGGAAATCTACCGTAATGCCGTTCACAACATCCAACGTCACAACGAACTTTCGGGCTACAGCAATGCCATGGCAAACATTGAACTCATGCTTCGACGCAATACCGACTTCTTTGATTCCCAGCCATGCCAGAGGCTGACAGCCGACCTTGACAATATGTTCAGAAACAAATAAAGCCGCATGCATGTCTGCACGCGGCTTTATTTGTTTTGTTATACATTGAAATCCTGACTATTGTTCTTTCCAAAATGCCGGAGTGAAGAGCACGAGAACGGTGAACAGCTCCAGACGCCCTACGAGCATGAGGAAGGCGCATATCCACTTGGATAGGTCTGGAAGCACGCTCCACGACATTGTTGGTCCTATCTCCAATCCCAAGGTTGGACCTGTGTTTCCCAGACAACTCAAGGTGATTGTCACGGCATTGGTGTGGTCAATGCCTTCAACGGTCAGCACAAAAGTGCACAAGCCGGCGAGGATGATATAGAGTGACAGGAAGGAAAGCAGGGTGATGCGTTTCGTCATCGGCACATTTACGCCATCAACCTTCATGGGCAGTATGGCATTGGGGTGGAGCAGGTGGCGAAATTCATTGCGCATGTTCTTGAGCAACATGACCGCGCGTATGCTCTTGATGCCTCCGGCAGTGCTGCCAGAGCAGCCCCCGATGACCATCAGCACTGCAAGCACTATCCATGTGACGTGAGGCCATTGACCCGCATCGTCGTTGAAGAGTCCGGTGGAGGTCATGAACGACACCGACTGGAATATGGCGCTTCGGAAAGCATGCTCAAGGTCATAGCCGTTGCGCATCATCAGCTCTGCCATGATGAAGAGCGTGGCAAAGATGATGGCTGACAGATAGAACCTGAATTCGGAGTTACGCCACAGGTTGCGAAACTGCAGCCTTGCCACGCTGGCATAGAGAAGCATGAAGTTGATGCCGGCAAGGAAGCAGAACAGCGTGCACACATATTCTTCCGTGGGTGAGTGGAACGATGCAAGACTGCCGTTGGTGGTGGAAAATCCACCGGTGGCGGTGCTTGTCATGGCGTAGTTCATGGCGTTGAACCAGTTCATGCCGCATGCCATGTAGCTGAAGACGCAAGCCACGGTGAGCAGCAGGTAGACCATCCATATCCATTTGGCACCGGTACTCAGACGTGGGTGCAGCTTGCTGCGTATAGGACCGGTGGCTTCGGCGGCAAACACCTTGACCGAACCGCCCACCATTGACGGCAAGACGGCAATGGTGAAGAACACTATACCCAGACCGCCAATCCACTGTGTGAGCGAGCGCCAGAACAATAGTCCCCTTGGCAGCGACTCTACGTCGTCAATGATGGTTGCTCCGGTGGTGGTGAAGCCTGACATGGTCTCAAAGAAAGCATCGGTGAGCGAGAAGCTTTGCATGCTGCTGCCCGTGATGTCGGAAAAGGAGAAATTCGGAATGATGAATGGTATCATTCCAAAAACGGAGAACAACACCCATGCGAGTGTCACCACGAAAAAGGCATCGCGACGGCTCATGTTGTTGTCGGCATCTTTCCCGAAATGCCGGAAGATGAGACCGCACAGCGTCGTTATCATTATGGTGAACAGGAAGGATGCCATGTCGGTGCCATTGTAGTAGATTGACACGATGAGGCACGTCGACATGAGTATCGCTTCCAGGAAAAGCAGCGATCCGAAGATTTTGGCTATAAGCTTGGTGTTGAGCATGGCTTAGTTGAATAGCTTTTCTATTTTCTTCATATCCACATTATGGCAGAACACCACCACAGAGTCACCAGGTTCAATCATGGTGTTGCCAGACACGAGCATTCCCTCCTTGCCTCTCACTATTCCGCCAATGGTCATGCCTTTAGGCAGTCCGAGGTCTTTCACGGGCTTGCGTGTTATTTTTGAACCTTGTACGGGAACAAACTCGGCTACGTCGGCATTGCTTGTCATGAGGAACTTCACGTTGTGCACATTGGCATCGAGCATCATCTGGTAGATGTGTGAGGCGGCAATGACTTTCTTGTTGATGATGGTGCCGATGTCGAGGCTTTCAGCCATATTCACATAGTCGATGTTCTCAACCATGGCAACGGTTTTCCTTACTCCCATGCGTTTGGCAGTGAGACACGCCAGAATGTTTGTCTCGGCATTGCTGGTGAGTGCCACGAAAGCCTGAGTGTTGCGTATGCCTTCCTCCACGAGCAAAGACACGTCGCGACCGTCACCGTTTATCACCAGCACATCTTCAGAGTCAAACAGGTCGTTGAGCTCTTCGCAACGACGCTCATTGCTTTCAATGATTTTGGTGTTCATATATTCGGGCATGGTGTTCACAGCTCTCACGGCTGTGGTACCTCCTCCCATCACCATCACGTTCTTGACGTCAACATAGTGTTCCTTGCCCACAATCTTTCTGATGTAGGGAATGAAGTTCTTCTTTGTCATGAAGTAGGCAAGGTCGTTGAGTTCAAGCTGGTCGTTTCCTCCGGGAATGATGGTTTCTCCTGCACGTTTTATTGCAACGATGTGGAAGGGGTCGTCGGGGCCGCTTATCTCCCGCAATGGTCGTGACAGTATTTCGCAGCCTTCCCTGAGTTTTATGCCGAGCATCACAAGAGCACCGTCGTGAACGTCCCACCGCTGTCTCACCCACGACATCTTAAGTCCGGCATTGATGTCCTTTGCGGCAAGCATCTCCGGATAGATAATGGAGTTGATACCCATTTTCCTGAACAAGTCCTGATTTTGTGGAAGGCTGTACTCATAGGTGTTTACCTTTGCCACTGTTTTCTTTGCTCCGAGCTGATGGGCAATCATGCATGCGTTGAGGTTTACGTTCTCGTCGTGTGTCACGGCGATGAAGAGGTCGGCATCTTGTGCTCCTGCTTCTTTCTGTGCCTTAATGCTTGTGGGTGAGGCATTCATTGCCATGAGGTCGAAGTCCCGGTTGAGTTTCTCGAGGCTTTCAACGTCGCTGTCCATTATCACAATGTTGTAATTGTTGCGGGTGAGCAGCTTGGCGAGATATGTTCCTATGGCGTAGGCGCCTGCTATGATTATCTTCATAACGAGTTGGTTTTGCCGTTGTTTTTTTGTAGTCGTATAGGTTTTACGGTGTGCTGTTATTCAGCAACTGTCAGTCTGTTTATTTCCGAGACAATGCTTTCAGGGTCAATGTGTACTATTTTCTGGAGCTGGGCAACCGTGCCGTGTTCTATGAACTCATCGGGTATGCCCATTCGTGTGACGGTGGGGTGGTAGCCGTGGTCGTTCATCCATTCTGTCACGGTGCTGCCGAGTCCTCCGTTGCGCACACCGTCTTCTATGGTGATGATGTGGTTGAAGCGCTGTGCTACTTCCTGAAGAATGTCTTCGTCAATGGGTTTGAGAAAACGCATGTCGTAGTGGGCTACCATGTTGCTGTTGCCACTGTTGAGGCTTATGGTGTCAATGGCTTTTGTCACGTTGTTACCCACTGGGCCTATCGACAGCACTGCCACTTTGTTGCCGTCGATGAGGCGGCGTCCTTTGCCTATCGGCAGTTTCTTCATCTCGCATTTCCAGTCGGTCATCACCCCTCTGCCTCTCGGGTAGCGTATCACAAAGGTGCCCATGCCTTCACATTGGGCTGTGAACATGAGGTGTCGCAGCTCATGCTCGTTCATCGGCGATGCTATCGTGATGTTGGGAACCACTCTGAGTGCTGCCATGTCGAACATGCCGTGGTGGGTGGCTCCGTCTTCACCCACAAGACCTGCCCTGTCGAAACACAGCACCACGGGAAGATTGAGAATGGCAGCATCGTGTATGATGTTGTCGTAGGCTCGTTGTGCAAAGGCACTGTAGATGTTGCAGAAAGGTATGAGTCCCTCTTTTGCCATTCCAGCTGAGAATGTCACGGCATGTCCTTCGGCTATTCCAACATCGAATGTTCGTGACGGCATAGCCTTCATCATTATGTTCATGGAGCATCCTGTGGGCATGGCTGGCGTGACACCGACAATCTTCGGGTTTTGCTGTGCGAGTTCAAGCAACGTATGTCCGAATACGTCTTGGAACTTAGGCGGCATGTTGTCGTTGGCTTCGCTGATACGCTCTCCTGTCTCCGGGTCGAACTTCCCGGGAGCATGCCATATCGTGGCACTTTCTTCGGCTGGCTTGTAGCCCTTGCCCTTGGTTGTGTGTAGGTGCAGGAGCTTGGGACCCTTCATGTCTTTTATTTGCCGGAGTATGCGCACAAGCTCCATCACGTTATGTCCGTCGTAGGGACCGAAATACCTGATGTTGAGTCCTTCAAAGATATTCTGTTGTCCGGCAAGAGCAGCTTTCAAGGCGTTGTTGAAACGCAGGATGCCCTTTCTTCGCTTGTCGGTGAGGTAGCCTTTGGAGTGGAGCCATTGCGACGCCTTGAAACGCAGTCGGTTGTAGGTGGCATTGGTGTCGAGGTTGAGCAGGTATTGCTCCATGCCTCCCACGGCACGGTCTATCGACATGTCGTTGTCGTTGAGAATGATGAGCAGGTCGTTGGGACTTGATGAAACGTTGTTGAGTCCTTCGAACGCGAGCCCGCCGCTCATGGCACCATCGCCAATGATAGCCACCACATGCCGTTTGTGGGCTGCCGCCACTGCCATGCCGAGGGCTGCCGATATGCTGTTGGAGGCATGTCCGCAGGTGAAAGTGTCATATTCGCTTTCCTTGGGTGATGGGAAAGGCATGATTCCTCCCAGCTTGCGGTTGGTGCAGAAACGCGTGCGCCGTCCAGTGAGTATCTTATGACCGTAGGCTTGGTGACCTACATCCCACACCAGACGGTCGTGTGGCGTGTCGTAGACGTAGTGCAGGGCAACGGTAAGTTCCACCACGCCAAGGCTTGAAGCCAGATGTCCGGGGTTTGCCGACACCTCTTCAATGATGTCGGTTCGCAGTTGTCGGCACAGCTCCGGCAGTTGTTCTGTTGATAGCTGTCTGAGGTCTGCTGGTGTCTGTATGGTGTTGAGCAGGCTGTATTTGTCGTTGTTTTCAGCCTGAGTGCTATTCTTCTCTTGTTCAGCCATTATATATTCATAATGTGTTCAAAAGGCAAAGGTAATGAAAAAAGCTGTTTTTCACGGAAAAAGCTGTCTTTTTTCTCTGAAAATACCTATTTTTGCAATTGCGAAAGGAGACGGCTCCCTTTTCAGTGGGGCAAAGTCTATGAGAAACAATCACACCATTACAAAATATGAAGACACGATTATTTACCATTGCACTGGCAGTATCGGCACTGACAGTCAGTGCTCAGAAATCCGACGGCGGTATTTCTGCCGATATGTTGCGCCATATTGAGCAGCAGCAGGTTCCCGGACAGCGCGCATTATTCAATGCCATAGCGTCGAACAATATCAACGACCTTGCAAAAAACTTCAGCAACCAGGGTGCCATAGACACCTACTTCAGTGTGGAGACACCCAAGCAGACTATCCACAACCAGAAGTCGAGTGGCAGATGCTGGCTGTTCTCTGGACTTAACGTGCTGCGTTCGCGTTTCTCGCACGCTCACCGCGACACGCTGAGCGTTGAGTTCTCGCAAGACTATCTGTTCTTTTACGATCAGTTGGAAAAAGCAAATCTCTTCTTGCAGAGTGCAATAGACCATGCCGGGAAACCCATTGATGACCAGCGTGTGCAGTTTTTCTTTAAGCATCCGATAAACGATGGCGGAACCTTCTGCGGTGTTGCCGACCTTGCTGAAAAGTATGGATTGGTGCCAATGAGCGTTCAGCCTGAGACATTCTCTGCCGACAATACGCGTGTGATGGCTGAACTGCTCTCGTCGAAGCTCAGGGAATATGGATTGGAGTTGAGGCAGATGGTTGCCACAGGAAAGAGCGCCAAGCAACTCAATGAACGCAAGACTTCAATGCTGGCTCAGATATACAGCATGCTTTCGCTCACATTGGGAGAACCAGTGAAGGAGTTCACCTATGCCTTCAAGGACAAGAACGGCAAGGCATTGTCACCAGCAAGGAACTATACTCCCAAAGAATTCTATAACGCCACGGTGGGAGGAAAACTCAACGGAACGTTTATCATGGCGATGAACGACCCACGCCGCCCATACTATAAGACCTATGAGGTGGAATACGACCGTCATACCTACGACGGACACAACTGGAAATATGTGAACCTGCCCATGGACGACATTGCACAGATGGCCATTCTCTCGCTCAAAGACAGCACAAAAATGTATTCAAGCTATGATGTTGCCAAGCAGTTAGACAGGAAAAGAGGCTATCTCGACCTTGACAACTACGACTATGCCACGCTCTTCAATACCCAGTTCCCAATGAACAAGGCTGACAGGATAGCAACCTTTGACAGCGGCTCCACACATGCAATGACACTTACTGCCGTAGACCTTGACAGCGAAGGCAATCCCGTGAAATGGAAGGTTGAGAACTCGTGGGGTGGAGATTACGGACAACAGGGATGCCTGATAATGACAAACCGATGGTTCAACGAATACACCTTCCGTCTGGTGGTTGACAAGAAATACGTTCCTGAGCATATATTGAGAGCCTCAGAGCAAGCCCCGGTGATGGTTATGCCCGAAGATCCTCTCTTCAGTGAGGATAAGTAGGAACATATATCTCTTATCATTTGAAACCTGTTTACGGCTTTTTTAACATATAAACCGGAGGGTTTGGGCGCTCGTTAACATGGAGAGTGGCTTGTCTGGCTACGATGAGGAAAAGTGTCTGAAATTCTTCAGGGATTTGTGTGCAAGACTAACGCTCTGACAACCAAAGAGTAATAAGGATATTATTATGAATGTGCAATGAAAATCGCCGAAAAACGCTACTTCTGATTGTGAAAGAGGCTCTTTTACCATGCGAAAGAGGCTCTTTTACCATGCGAAAGTGGCACTTTGATCATGCAAAAGTGCCACTTTCGTAACCTGTTTTTTCTTTTTCTTGACAAGATTTTGACTGTTCTTGCAAGTTGTTTGTATAGATATGCACTTTTCAAGACAAACTTTTCTCTATTTTGAAAAGTGGGTTTGTAAAGAAAAAGGAAACTTTTTAACTTTCCTAAAATTTTGTTAATGCACGATTTGTGCAAACATTCGGTTTGTGAAGTCTTAGTTGTCTTTTTGGTTTTATAGCTTTCCGCTAAACATTGAAGTACGGTAATAATCTACAACACAAAAAAAGACAGTCTCGGGAGTTGCCTCCCACAGACTGTCTTTTTCATTTTGTGTTTTTCAAAGTATATGCTTTATGCTTATTCGTCCCAGACACCGCCGGTAGACTCGTCGCCTCCCCATACACCTTTTGCGGCAGGGTCTTTGCTTCCTTCTGTGTCTACACCGCCATATCCGGAGTTGTTGTCACCAGTCACACCGGTGCTTTGCAGCAGGTCGCCTTCGTAAAAGGTGTCTGCAAGTGTCTTGATGCTTGGTTTGATATAGTTCTTTTGCATTTTTTTTCTACGGATTTAAAGATTACTGATTGTTCTTGATAATCATGTCGTTGATGAGCACAGCATCGGTGATGCCTATGCGACCATCGCCGTTAACGTCGGCTGCGGTGGTGTTGAATGGTGATGGAGACTCACCGAGCAGATAGCTGATGAGCGTTGAGCTGTCGGTGATGTTCACCTTACCGTCGCCATTGACATCGCCCATAGTCACGTCGGTGACCTCAAGGGCAGAGTAGATGGTGCCCACCTCCACGGCAGTGTTCTGGCTGTTTACCTTAGTGTTGAACACTATGTTGTCGTATTTGATTACATAGCTACCTGGCTCAACAGTGTCGTCAACATTCAGAGTGATGTTTACAATCGCTCCGTCGTTGCCGCTCAGGTATTTGTTTAGAGGCGACTTCACCAGAACTGTATAGTAGGTGTTCTCCCTGAAGTTGCTTTCCACGGAGTGGTCGGTATTCTTTCTTGAAGTAAGTTCAATCTTTGCCTTGTTGCTTTCGTCAACGGCAATGCTTACACCTTCGGGAAGGGTAATGTCGAACTGGAGCATTGTGACAGCGCTCTCGTTCTTCATGTTCACTGCCAACACGCTCTCCGTGCCGCTAACCACTGTGGTGGCATCGTTATAGATGGCATTGCTGAGTGTGGTGATGTCGGTGATGACAATCGGGTCGGGCTCGGTCTTAGTGATGGTATAGGTGTAGCTCACTGCATTCTGAAGCTCACCGTTCACGAGGGCTGCCGCACGCAGCGTGGTGGTCTCGGTGAATGTGAACTGCTTGGAGCCGGTAGCCTGTGAGCTTGTGGCTGTGGGTGCGCTGCCGTCGGTGGTATATACTATCGTTGCGTTGGTGTTTGAAGCAGTGAGGGTCACTGTAACGCTCTCTTCATAGCTGCCAGCCTCCTTGTCAACGGCAAGTGTTACTTCTTCCACCTGCGGCTTCTCCACTGTGCCTTTCACCACTCCGTCAACATAATAGCCTCCGTTGGTGAAGTCAAGGTCGTCTGTCTGATTGCTGCCGTTATTGCTGAATATTATCTTTGTGGGAGCAGTGGTGCCTGCCCATGTCCAGCGATATACGTTCTTGCCATTGTTGGTGCCTACACTCTCCATGGCTACGCCAGGCCATGATGTTCCAAGGAACGCATCTCCGTTGATGGCATCTGTCCATGCCCATACGGTGGGGTTGGTCCATGAAGTCTCAAGGTAGCAGAAGGTGCCGTTTTGCCATGTGGCACACTCCGGCAGCTCGAAGCTTTCCTTGGTGATGGTATAGGTGTAAGCCACGATGTTTTTCACCGTTCCGTCTACGATGACACCGGCGGTGAGCGTGGTGGTCTCGGTGAATGTGAACTGCTTGGAGCCTGTAGCCTGTGAGCTGGTGGTGGTAGGTGTGGTGCCGTCGGTGGTATATACTATCGTCGACGCGCCATCAGAAGCTGTGAGGTTCACCGTCACGCTGTTGCTGTAGGAACCTGTGGCTTTGTCGGCTGCCACCGTTGCTTCGGTTGGCGTGGTTTTCTCCACGGTGCCCACGAGGGTGCCGCTCTGATTGTAGTATCCGCCGTTGACGAAGGTGATGTCGCCTGTCTTTGAGGTGTTGCTGGCTTGTCCGTCGTTGAAGATAATCATGTCGGGAGTGTTGCCAGAGTATTTCCATAGCCATACGTCATTGCCGTTGTTGGTGCCTACCTTTGTGAGGTCGGCAGCAGAACCGGGCCATGAACTGTAGACGTTGGTGGCAGAGTCGCCCGTGCCGTTCCATGCCCATACCATGGGGCTGTTCCAGCTTGAAGACTCAAAGTAGCAGAACGTGCCGTTTTGCCATGTGGCGCAGTCGGGCAGTGTCACAGGGTCTGGGTCGGGCTCGTCTCCGCCGTTGTAGATGACGGCGATGCCTGATGAACCAACCATACCGGTGATAGTAGTTGCAGTGACAACAAACTGATTGCCGGAGATGCGGTCGGTGTAGTTGCCGGCTGTGGCATAGCCGCCGCCGTTGGCTACCGACACATAGCCGGAGCCTGAACCTTTCACGATGATGGCTCCGCCGTTCTGTCGGGTGATGGAGCATACACCGTTGCCGGCTGTATAGTAGTCGGCTTTACCAGCCATGGCATTGTGGAACTTGTTTACCTCAGCCACTTCTGACGATGTGAAATGGGTGCTTCCTTTCTGTCCACATACTGCGCCTGTACCGCTGCCGTTTGGTCGCGACAGGTAGAGTGCCGGTATGGCGTTGTGGCTTGCTGCCACGGCGTAGGCTCTGTCTACGATGTTCTGGTCAACGCCGTTGCTGGCATCGCCGAAGTTGCAGTAGGTGTCGTGGCTCTCACCCCAATATACGAAGTTTGCATTGTTGGTGTCGAAGGTCCAGCATCCTGCCGTGCCCGGCACGTTGCCGTTCTTGAATGCAGCCAGCACGTTGTTGGTGCTATAAACGTTGTCGGTAATGCTCATATAGCTGGTATATTCCCTGAGGCAAGCCTTGTGGGTGTTTTCATCGCCACCGCATGAGTTGAGTATCTCACCATAGTTATACATGGTGTTGTCAATCACTGCAGCCCAGAAGTTGTCGCCTTCTGAAGGCAGACCAATGTGTTTGGCGGCATCCCAGCGTATACCGTCAACGCCGAGGCTCTTGAGTTCAGCCACATACTCCTTGAACTTGTTCTGCACGCGGCTGTCTTCAGTCTTCAGGTCGTGCATGCCGATGTGACCGTGTGTCACATTGTAGCGACTGCCATCGTTGGCTCCGAGGTTGAAGTCGTGATACAGGTCGGTGTTCTTCCAGAAGTCGGCAACCCAGTCGAGCGAGCCGTCGGTATGGTTTGCCACCACGTCAACGATGACCTTCATGCCCATGTTGTGGGCTGCGGTGCAGAGCGCCTTGAGTTCCGTGGCGGTGCCGAGAACGTTTGGACCGGCTTTGGAGTCGCGGGGACGGTAGAGCAGGTTCCATGAGTCTTGGCTTGTGAGGTTGGCTTGTGCCGGTGAGGTCTGCACTGTAAGAAATCCGGCAGCCTTTATGTTGCTCAGCTCGGCTTGTATGTCGGTGTATTTCCAGTCGAAGCAGTGGAGTATGACACCGTCCTTGATGTTGGTTGGCAACGACTGTGCCATGGCATTGATGCAGAAGAGTGCCATCAGTGTAAGGATTGCCAACACCTTATGTTGTCTGTATGATGTTTTTGCCATGATAATAATCTTTCTTTGTGTTTGAAGAGTTTATTGTCTGTTCTGGATTCTCACCTTATTTTATTATACGCTTCTGTCCGTTTATGATGTAAACGCCTTTCTTTATATTCTTGCTGTCAGAAAGGCTGTCGGCAACTTTTCTGCCCTGTATGTCATAGACTGCACCTTCCTCCATGCCTTCGCCAAACAGACGGTTTATGCCAGTGGTTTCGTTGCCGTTCATCTCAAAGGAGAACTTGGAATTGGCATCTTCTATGTCTGTGAGAACGTCAACAAAATCGAAGTATCCGCGAAACCCCTTCATCTTGGTTTTGCCGGTGGAATACCAGAAATTGTTGTCGTTGAGAAACAAACAGAACTCGGGAACCACGGTTCCTGCAACATAAGTGCCGATAAACTCGCTCCAGTTTTTTCTTGTTCTTGTCACGGTAGCTACCACAGGTTCGTCAGTGGGCTCTATCTTTACGTTGCTCAGGGTAAACTCGCTGACAGGTTCGGAAACCTTTATGATGTAAGGGTGGTTGGCTTCTATCTCGGTGGCATCGGCAAACTTCACCTTGATGCCTGTTATGTCGTCGTTATCTTTCGATACCTCGTAGCCAGTGAAATTGCCCAGCTCAACATCGTTGCCGAAAACGCTTTTTGTCTGTTCCTCGTTCATGGCGAAGGGCAGACAGATGGTGCTCCACTCATTGGCTTTGATGGTGCGTTTCACCTTCACGTTGGTGCGTTCCACGGCTTCGGGAGCCAGCTGCGAGAGCTCGTTGAGCACTACCTCGCCTTGTCCTTCCTCAACAATGGTGATGTTGAATGGCAGTTCGCCGAACTCATAGTCCTTGATATTTGAGAAACCAAGGTGCAAGGGCGCATCGGCATATAGGAAGCGAGCTTGATAGGTCTGTCCCACCACGGCACTCTCTGTAGCCTTGATCTTAATCTTTGCAATCAGACTGTTCTTAGGCAGATCGGTATTCTGTGTAGAGTGGAGCAGGTAAACCACCTGTGTGTTGGTTTCCGACGGTGTTCCTGTCATGAGTGCTATGTCGGTTCCGGTGAAACCAAGATATGCCTTGGCAGTGCCGTCGCTGTTTACCACATAGTCAGCACACTCCGGCAGGTCCAGTTTTAGTTCCAGACCGCAGAACGGGTCGGTGAAATCGGAAACGATTTCAATGTATGCTTCTCCATTCTTGGGAAGCTTCACTTCATCAATGGTGAGACTGTTGGGACCTGTGGCATAGTCGTTGCCCGGACCGGCAATGGCATAGCCCGCTATTGCGAGCATTGCCATTGTTAAAATTGTTCTTATCTTTTTCATTTTAGATTGTTTTTATATTCGTGGGGTTGTTATTGAGGGTCAGACTCTTCGCCTTCATCATTGTTTCTCATCATTCCGGCTACGGTTTTTCCGAGGAGAATGTCGGTGAGGGTGGCAGCATCAGAAACGTTCACCCTTCCTGAATGGTCAAAGTCGGCAGCATCAAGGTTGAAGGGCTGTGGATTTCCACCCAATATATAGGTGTATACACATGCAAGGTCGGTGATGTTCACCTTACCGTCGCCGTTGGCATCGCCCATTGTCACCGTGCTCACTTCGAGGCTTGCAGTGACGTTGATCGGCATTATGGCTGTGTAGATGCTGTTGATGAGTTCGGTTATTTCCTGATTTCTGAAGATGGCAGCGAAGGTTCCGGCTTCGGCATCGCTGTCAGCCTTCACTGTGATGGTCATGATGTCGCCGTCGTTGTCGGTGAAGACATTGTTGCTGCTCGAGATTACGATGAAGCGGTAGGTGCCGTCGCTGAGTTTGCGGGCGCTGAGCTTGTGGTTGCTGCAGCGGCTGGTGAGTGTGGCACTCAGTGTGCCATCGGTAGCTGTCACCACCTCTACGCCCTCCGGCAGTTCAAGGTCGAACTGGAATGCCGTGGCTGCTGCTGCGTTCTTCAGCTTAATGGTTATGGTGCCTTCTCTTCCGCTCACAATCTTCTGTGCTTCCATATAGATGGCATCGTTGAGCTGGGTGATGTCGGTAACTACAATCACTGGATCGGGTTCGGTCTTTGTGATGGTGTAGGTGTAGCTCACAGCGTTTTGCAGCGTTCCGTTCACGAGAGCTGCGGCGCGCAGGGTTGTTGTTTCGGTAAAGGTGAGCTGTTTGGAGCCGGTAGCCTTCGAGCTGTTGGCGGTGGGAGCACTGCCGTCGGTGGTATATACTATGGTGGCGTTGTTGTCAGATGCGGTGAGTGTAACCGTCACGCTCTCCTCGTATGTACCCGACGCCTTATCGGCTGTCACGGTGATATTCACGGGCTCGTCTATATTTATCTCTGAAGTGACGTTGTTAGAGGTAGTCGTTCCGTTGTAGGTGTAGTAGAAATCGCCTCCTGCAACACAGTCGGTGATGTCGTTGGTCTGAGCTCCGTTACCGTTGTTGAAGATGATGTTCACTCCTGTCTCGTTGAAATGCTGGTAGAAGAAGCTTCTGCCGTCAACCGTCTTTGTCTGCGAGAGTTTGCTGCCGGGCCATGAGCCGTTGAGAATCTTGTTGTCTTGTGCAGGTATCCATGCATAGAGATATGGTGCAGACGATGCTTCAACATATATTGTGGTGCCAGTGGTTGGCTCATCCTGTGTGATGGTGTAGGTGTAGTTCACGGTGTTTTTCACCTGAGAGTCCACGAGCACGCCAGCCTTGAGCGTAGTTGTCGCGGTGAAGGTGAGCTGCTTGGAGCCGGTAGCCTTCGAGCTGTTGGCTGTTGGAGTGGTGCCGTCGGTGGTATATACTATCGTGGCGTTATTGTCAGATGCGGTGAGCGTCACAGTCACGCTTTCCTGATAGGTGCCGCTGGCTTTGTCGGCTGCCACGGTGATGTTGGTTGGGTCAACGTTCAGCTGCGATGTGATGTTGGTGGCTGTCGTTGCATTGTCGTAAGTGAAGTATGTGTCTTCGGTGATTCCTGTAATGTCACCTGTCTGTGAGCTTCCGTTGTTGAATATCACATTCACGGCTCCTGTGCTGGCTATGGTGGTGTAGTAGAACGTTCTGCCTCCAACGGTGGTAGTAGCGGTCATCTGTGTGCCGGGCCATGAACCGTTGAGCTCGTTCTCGTTGTTGTCCCAGACATAGAGGTTGGGTGCCGATGAAGCTTCGCAGTAGATGGTAATGGTGGCGCTGGGGTCTACTTTCTTGTAGATTGCAGAACCTGTGTGCTCGGTGCCTTCCTCGTCGGTGGCTCCCCAATTCACTGTTACGCTCTCTCCGTAGCTCATGCTGTTGCCGATGGTGAAGGTGGCGGGAGTACCGGTAGTGAGTGCCACCTTGCTGCCGTTGCCAATCTGATACCAGCCGCTCTTTGCTGTGCTGCTAAGCGTGGCTGTCATAGACTGTGTAGCGGTGGTGAATGTGCCGCCATTGGGACTGAGGGTGACAGTGGCACTCGCCACGGCATCGTTCGGTCCATACCACTGTGTGGCTCCAGGGTCAGCAAACGATGGGTTGGCACCGTCGGTGATGGCGCTGCCAATCTCTCCTGTTGCTCCTTTCACATAGATGTGATAGCCGTCGGTGCCACCCCATACGTCGGTATATCCGCTCGGACAAGCATAGTTGCCCATAGCCACCACAGCCTCGCTGCTGCCATAGGCACGCTTGAACACTATGGGGTTGGTACTTATCACTTCATATTGTCCCTTGCGCAGTGCGGGCACAGCCTGACGTATCTGGTTCAGGCGGCGCATATACTGTGAGAGCTTGCTGTTGAGGGTCTGAGCCACGTTGCCCGAGGCGGTGTATTTGCCGAAGTCGGTGGCGGTGACAGAGCCTTCGAGATACTGTCCGAAGTAAGCTCGTCCGGTGTTGGAGAGTGGACCGTTGGCACCGTTGTCAATCTTTGCACCTGCCTTGAAGTCTACCTCTGAACCGTAGTACACGCAGGGTATGCCTCTGAAGGTGAACAGGAAGAAGAGGTCTGAGGTGGTGGGGTTGTTGCGGGTGTCATCGTTAGGCTGTGGCGAATAGTCGTGACCGTTCTTGTAAACCACATTGAATGTGGCATCGTTATACAGGTGGTCGCCTTGTTGTGCCATGCTGAGAGCTGCTCCCGCATCGGTGAAGTTATAGTGGAGAGGGAAGTCAATGACATTGAAGCCTGAGGCGTTGCTGTAGTCGGGTGTGTGATAGCTGCCGTTCTTCAGCAGGTGGTTGTCTGAGGTCTTTCCGTTGAGGCTGGTCTCTTCCAGACAGGTAAGCATGTTGCCCAGCGGGTCGGCACCTTCCCTCACAAATTGGTTGCTCCACCAGTTGGCATCATAGTTCTGATACTCGCTCTTGAGGCTCTCGTCAGATTTCCATGTGTAGAAATAGGGTGAGAGGTTTGGCTGATCACGATAGGTCACGCCGCCGAAGCGTGCACATACCTCGCCAAACATGTAGAACGGACATTGGTTCAGTCGCTTGCTCTTATACTGTTCGCCCAAGGCGGCAAACTGCGGTATGAAAGAAGTGTTGAAGGTCAAGCGTGCAATGTGTCCGGAAGTGTCGATGCGGAAGGCATCAACACCCATCTTGATGAACTCACCGTAGCACTGCACCAGGTAGTTGCTCACGGCGGGGTTCTCGGTGTTCAGGTCCACGCAGTCGCCGGCAATCTGTCCCCACCAGCGTGAGGGCTCGTCCCAGTTCCACGAGTTTGCCACATGGTGCCAGTAGTTGTTGCTGTCATGGTTCTGTCCATCGGTGTTTTTCATGTATTTGAAGCGAGCTGGATATTGCTCGGTGTTGGCATCAAGGTCCCAGTAGGCATCACCGCCGAGCATGTCGGTGGGGTGCATGCACGACTGTATGCTTGCCTGATTGCGAATGTTCTGGTCGCGCTCAAAGAGTTTGCAGAAATTGTTTTCTCCAAAGTTGCCGGTGTGTTGCAGCACTATGTCGAGCACAATCTTCAATCCCTTGGCATGGGCAGCATCGATGAGGCTCTGGAAGGTCACGTCTTCCGATGCACCCCATGAAGTGCGGCTCTCATAGCGAAGGTCTACCTTTGAGAAGTCCATGGCATGGTAGCCGTGGTAGTCGTAGCCAGAAGCATTCTGCACGATGGGGGTAATCCAAATGGCTGTGAAACCAAGGGCTTTGATGTAGTCGAGCTTGTCTATGAGTCCCTTGAAGTCGCCACGCCAGCATGGGTCCTTTGAGTTGATTTGTTCTGTCTGGTTGTCCCAGCACAGCACATTGTTCGACGGGTCACCGTCGTAGAAACGTGTGGTAATCGCGAAGTAGATGCTTTCATCGCGGAAGTCGGTGCGCGTGCTGTTGAAGTCGTCAGCCACCACACTCTGCGTGGTGCTCAGCATTACTGTCAACAACATCGCCTTGAACATTGTTTTGAGGTTCATGTTAGCAATAATTGTTATTTTGAGGTTTTCTTGAAAGTTTCTCTTTACCCTGTTTATGTAGCTTGCGGGTGGTATGCTTCACAGCATCGTTGAGTTCTTGTGCCACCTATTATAATATATGTTAGGTTTGCACGGAGTCTTTGTTTCGTTTGATAGTGCAAAGTTATGGGATTATGGAAGAATTGAGAACGTTTGCATGTAAAAATATTGATTTTAATCATGCAAACGTTTGTCTACGGTTTTCGTGGTTGTGTTTTCTACTTTTCATGCTCTCAGAGCATGGTCTGCGTAACATCCTCTTACTACTGAGGCTCCATTACGAGCGGAGAAACAAAAAAAGGATGCACCGCAGAGGGTGCATCCTTTCTTTGTTTTGTGTGAGAGGTGTCAGTCTTCCCAAAGTGACTTGTTCTTGGGAAGGTCATCCTCCTTACTGTCGAATATCACAGGGTTCTGGTTGTCGCCACTACCTTCACCGCCGGGTATGGTGGTGACGATGACATCCATTAGGTCTTCAAGTGTGCGAATCTTTATCGCGGGCTTATCATATTGTTTCATATTCATAATAGTTTATTTCACAACATATTTCTTTCCATTCACGATATATACGCCACGCATGGTAGGATTGTCAACCTTGCGGCCTTGCAGGTCAAAGACTGTTGCCTCGCCGTCGGCAATGGCTGCGCGGAGGGCAGAGATGGCTGTAGCTTCACCTCCGTTGATGAAGCTCAGGTCTATGCTTTCCTTGGCAGAGAGTCCCATGCTGCCGAGCTTGTCGGTCTTGATCTTGATGTATGAACGGAACGGATTAGCCTGACCTACAGCAGCCTTCACAAACTTATGTGTGCTCTTGTCCCAACCGTAGTATGTCCATTCGTTGTCGGATGTCACGGTGGTAGCTGTGGTTACCCATTCAAAGACCACATCGCCGCCGTTCAGTGCATAGTTCTTTGTCTCGGGAACGGCAGGAAGCTGTCCGAAGCCAACGTATGTGAACGGATATTCAACAGCGGGGATGAATACATAAGGAGTATATGCTCCTGGCACTTCGGTATTACCGTTGATCTGACCTTCGGCAATGGCTGTGATGCGGTAGAACACACCCACCTGTCCAGCCTCGGCGTTGTTGCCAACCTTGTCGGCTCCGAGAGCGAAGGGCAGTACCACTGTGCAGGGCTCACCAATGGTGAACTGACGCACATACTTGGCATTTCCGTTAACATTGACATTCTGTTCGGGCTTGAACTGGTTCTCGTCGTCAGAGAAGATGAACACTCCGTTGGCAGCATCGCCGTCGTTGCCATAGGTAGCTCCGTTGACGAATGGCATGTCGGAGGTCTTCTGAGAGTCGTCGGCACCCATGAACATTATGTTGGTAGGCTCGCCGGCAAACTCATACTTGCTCACGCTGTATTCGTTGCCGAAGGCGTTGAGGGTATGGTCAGCCACTCCTTGAGTCCAGTCGGGAGTGAGGGCTCCGTCGTTGTTCCAGATGTGGGCAGAAGGTGTCCAGTTCTGCATGTCTACATAGTATACATACTTGTCTTTCTCTTCCTGGGATACTGGTTCAGCGGTGATGCTCACCTCGCCTGTTGAAGGCACGAAGCTTATGGCAATGTTGTATGTGCCAGCCTCTACTGCGAGAACCTTGTTCTGTGACGGCCACTCGGCACCGCCTTGGTCGCCATATAGATGGTTCTTGATAACCTTCATCTCGATGTTTCCGGCATTAAGCTCAACGTTCTCCTTTTTCCATGTGTATGTGGGCACGGTAGCGGTGTCGTCAAGGGTCATGTCATTGTTGGTTTCATTGCTCAACCATGCGTGACCGAAGATTGGGTCTTCTTCCTGGTACCATACGCCGGGAGATGCTCCAACAACAGAGTAAACCATGTCTACCTCCTCAAGCTCGTAGCTGTATGGATAGTCGGTTGTACCGATGGCATCAATGTTGAGAGTCCATGTGATGTTGTATTTTCCGTTAGACGGAATGTTTACAATGTCATCGTTGTCCATGCCTTCAGGCATCCATGTCCAGGCGCCTGTGTTGTCGTTCACTGCTATAACCTTGTAGGAATATTCGCCCTTGTTTATCTCAACGCCTTCCTTCGTCAGGGTGTAGGCTCCTTCGTTCTCAATGAACTTGTTTGCATCGTCCTTGTCCCAGTCTACTCCGGTGAGAGTCTCATTTCCTACTACATAGTATGTATAGGTATCGGCAACGGGCTGGCGTTCCTCTGTACCTTCAATCTTCAGCGTCCAGCCAGTATAAGGATTGCTGCTAGGTACCCATGTAGCTGTGAACTGATACTTCTGGTAACCGGAAATGGAGTTTGCAAGCATGAGGTTTCTGTCACCGTCACCTTCTTTCTCGTAAACCCATCCGTCGGGACGGTCAACGGTGAGTGCTCCACTCTCCATGGCAGCCCAACCGAGCCAGCCTCCCCAGTTGTCAGTCTCGTCGCCACCGTTGTTTATCTTAAGCTTGAACGATGGATCTTCGGCGTAGTTAGTGTAGTTAGTGAGGTCTACTTCTGTGGTGTATACATAGTTGCCGCTCTCATTGATAGTTGCAATGAGGTCTCCAGCATTCCATTCGTTCCAGTCACCGGGGATCTGAACGCTTGTAGGAGCGTTGATCTCTGCCTCGCGCTGTTCCTTGCCAGTCATGGTGAGAGTCCATCCCTTGTTTATCTTTCCGTTGGGAGTCCATGTGGCTGTGAGCGAGTAGGTCTTGAAGCCTGTGATGGAGTTCATGAACTTGATGTCGTGATCGTCGGTTCCGTCGTCAACAAGCCATCCTTCAGGAGCATTTATGGTGATATCATTGAATCCGAGCCAGTTGTCGTTAACAAAGAGTTTTACTTCTATGTCTTCTGTAGTGCTGCTCAAATCAATGTCTTCTATTACCCATGTGTTCTCTGCAGAGGGACTCTTAGTGAACAGGGCTTCTGCAGTAGTATCCCAGTTGTTCATGTCGCCAAGGAGGTTGATATATTCCACAGCAACGGTATATTGCTTGCCGTTCTCCCATGTGAGGTCGTCGGTCTGGTCAGCTCCTTCGCCTGTCACACCATTGTTGAAGATGATGTACTGGGGACTTGTCGTGAGTTCAGCGCTGTAGCTGTAGGTGTCGGCGTCGCTGGCAGTCAGTTTCACGCCTGGCCATTCCACATTGTCGATAGAAGCGTCGTTGGCACACACATAAGCATATACATTTTCCCATCCCGGTGTGTTCACGAAGGTTGCATTGTAGGTAGAGGTAGCAGGTCTTTCATCCTTGGTGAGTGTTGCTTCCACGCTCTTCACTTCGGGGTTGGTGTTGAGGGTGATGGTTATGGTGTATTCGCCATCTTCCTCAGGACGGAACTCCTTGTTGCCGTCAACGCCACCGATGCCAAGCGATGCCCATGCACCATTCACCGACACACGGTAAGGATAAGCAGTGCCACCTGTGAGGTTCACGCCGGAAACGGTATATGTGTAGATGCCTTCACCGGTCTTGGTGAGGATATTCTCAATGCCGCGATACTGGCTGCCGTCTTTCCAGCCACCGAAGGCTGCACCTTCAAGACCGTATACAGTCTCGTTCCAGTATGTGGCACCGTCTTCAAAGGTGAGGTCAGCAGTCTGGTTGGTGCCGTCGTTCCAGATAATCTTTTCAGGAACGTCGTCCTCTTCCATGTTCTCGAAGGTGTAGGTGTAGGTGTCGAATGTGCCCACCTTGGCATCGCTCTTTGTAGCTTCTGTTCCTGGCCATTCGCCCGACTTCTTGATAGCGGTATCGCCGTCACCGCTCCATGCGTAGGCATTCACTGTGCTCCATGCAGCACTGTTGACGAGTGTCACGGTGTAGTCCTTAGCAGGTACGGTGTGACGGGTGTACTCAGCGCTTACCGTCATGGTGTTCTGGTCGAATGTTACGGTAACGTCGTAGGTGCCGGCTTTGGGAAGGGTGTTGGAAATGTTTCCGTTGAAGCCAGCCACGTTGTAGATTCCTTCGCTGGTATAAGCGTTGTTAACCTGCAGACGGAACTGTTGCTCAAGCTCGCTTGATGTTACTTCTACGTCGGTCTTTGTCCATGTGAACTTACCGTCGTCGCCGAGAGTCATCACGTTAACGTCCTTTCCTTCTGTAGCTCCCCATCCGCCGTAGAACTTGTCGTAGCCGCAGATGGTGTACTTAGGTACGGTGTAGTTATAGGTCTGTCCTTCAGTGAAAACAAAGTCTTCGGTCTGCGGACGATTGTTGCCTGCATTGAAGATGATGTGTGTAGGTGCAGAAGTGAGCTGTGCGGAGAAGTCCCAGGTATCACCGTTCTTCTCAATAGCTGTTCCGGGCCATTCGGTACCTACTGTTCCATCGCCGTTGTAGAGATAAGCATAGACGGTTGTCCATTTGCCATCGTTGGTGAACTTTGCTGTATAGGTGGGTGTTGGACGTTCTTCTGTGCCTTCAACCTTCAGTGTCCATCCTTCTGTTGCTGAGGGGTTCTCTTCCCATGTGGCTGTGATGAGATATTTCTGATAGCCAGTGGAAGCGTTGTTCAGTACGAAGTTATGGTTGGGTTCACCAGAGTCTGTTATCCAGCCTGTAGGTGCGTCAAGGGTAACGTTTCCATATCCGAGCCAGTTGCTGTTAGGCAGGAACTTGAATCCAATGTTCTCGGTGTTGCTGGAAAGGTCAAGCTCGTATGTGTACTTGTTTGCAGCTGTAGCGTCGGCAGTGAAATCCGCTCCTGTCCAGCTGTTGTCGTCACCGGCATACTGTACGCTGGTGATGGTCGCATTCTGTTCTGTTCCACCCTGCTTTGTAGCCACTCCGGTGAGGGAGTTGTTCGCAAGGTCAAGGGTTATAGTCACATCGTATGTGGCAGTCTCAGGAATTGATATGGTGACATCTTCACCATTTACGGTGCAGCCTGCACCATAGTTCAAGTTCCATCCGTCGTGTCCATAGGTAACTTTGAACGCTACATTCTCAGAGAGTTCCACTCCTTCCTTTGTCCAAGTGTAGGTTCCGTCGCTGTTGGCTGTCATGTCGTTGACGGGCATGTCTGGAGTCCAAGCACCAGTAAAGAGTGCGGTGGAGCTTCCTACTACGGTATAGACATGAGTATATGTCTTCTCGTCAACGAATGTCAGGTCTGGAGTCTGTCTATTGCTACCGTTGTTGAAGATAATATAATCTGGTGCACTTGTTGCCGTGTAGGAATATTCATATTTTCCGGCACCGTTCTTGTTTATCTCCTTTCCGGGCCATGCCTCGTCAACTGCAGCGTCGTTTGAGAATGGGTAAGCGTAGACTTCATCCCATCCCGGATCTTCAAAGTAAACCTTATAGGTGCTTGCGGTATTGGTGTAGTCACCAGTGATGTTGGTAGCGCCTGCTTGGTTCTCTCCATTCCATTCATAGACACCTTCGTTTACAAGTGTGAGATTGGCAGTCTGTGGTGAACCTCCGCTTAAATTGAAAATACCATTGATTGATGTTGCCGAAATACCACTGATGGTGTAGGTGTAAAGCTCATCATCAGCGCCAGTAGTGTAGTTGTGCTTCGTGGTCGTGGTCATCGCATTGCCGGGCCATGAAGTTGTAGCTCCTTCAACACCCCAGAAATACAGATTGACCTTCTGTGTCGTGTTCACCTTCACAAATACTGTGAAGTCTGCCATTGCCTGTGCCATGAATAGCAAGGGGCATAGCAGCCACGCGAGGGTTAATAGTCGTTTTTTCATAATAGATAGTTTTAAATTTATGAATAATTGAGTTAATCGTTACTATGTTATTTCACTACGAACTTTCCACCTTTATATATATATATGCCCTTTGTCGTAGGCAGGGTGGTGCCCATGTTTCTTCCTTGCAGGTCGTAGTAGTTATGGTGTGTGGTGGTCTCTGCCTTCATTGACTGAATGTTGTCAGGCAGGCTTACCGTAGCCACATAGCCGTTGGAGTTGTAGTAGCCTCCGTTGATGAACACGAGGTCTTGTGTCTGTGGCGATGAGGTGTTGTTGAAGATAATCATTGCCGGCAGGTCGTCGCCCTTGCCTCCGTCCCAGAGATATACGGTGTTGCCTTTCTTGGTTTTTCCCACGACTTCCATTTTCGTTCCGGGCCATGAGCCTGCAAACTGTGTTGCTCCGTTCCATGCATACGCACTGGGGTTGGGATATTCGCCGTCGGCTTCGAAGTAGGCATAGACGTGTCCGGGCTTCACGGTGGCGCAGCTGGGCAGTCCCGATGCGTCGGCAGAGCCGTCGTAGACGTATGTCACGTCGCTGGCAGTCTCCTTGCCGTCGTAGGTGAGGTAGGTGTCGGAGTCAATGCCCGGTATGTCGTCGGTCTGGTTTCCTTCATTGTCGGTAATGATAATGTTTGTCACAGGAGCCTTGAAGGTCTGCTTGAACCATGTCTTTCCGTCTTCGGTGGTGGTTGTCTCGGTCATTTTCTTTCCTGGCCATGCGCCGTTGAGCGTGCCGTGGCTGTTCCATGCGTATAGATAGGGTGCCTCCGTGGCATTCACATATACGGTGAACTCCTTGTCTTTCTCGGTAATCAGTCCGCTTACTGTTGTGCTGCTTGTCACATAGTAGGCATAGTTGTCACCCGAAGAGATGAGCTTGAAGCCGGAGGTGTCGTAGCCCGACACCGGTCCTACAGTCACGAGCACCGTGCCTTTCGTACCTCTCACCTTGATGACATATCCGCCGCCTACAGCATCCTGCTGTTCTATGGTGCTCTGGTTGGTTATGCCGGCAGCCTTGCGGGCAAGTATCATGTTGGCAATGTCGGTCTTGTAGCTCTTCCAGTGGGGCAGGAAGATACATGGTGTGCCGGGCATGCCGAGTATGAAGGCGTTTGCAGCGAGCACGTTGTCGTAGATACGGTTGGGTGCACTGCCGTCTTCCTTGCGCCATGTGTCGTGGTTGTCGATGAAAGTCACGGCATAGCGGTTCATGTCGGGCGAGCCTGCTATGCCTTTGTCGGAGAGTGCTCCCCAGTTGCCGCTGCATGCTTCGTTGAGCTTGAACTTCAGTGGGAAGTCAAAGGCTGCCGAGGTCTTGCCGGTGTTGTTTATCCATCCTGTCACAGCCTCATAGCTGCCATCCCAGTATTCTCCTACTGAGAACTTGGGGTTTGCTGCCTGATTATACAGTTTGGTGTATTGCGGTGAGTAGCCTTTCACCATGTCGAGGCGGAAGCCTACATATCCGAGGTCGTTGAGCAGGTAGTCGAAATAAAGTTTCACGTTTTTCTGCACGTTGGCGCTGGTATGGTCAATGTCGGGGTAGCCCGAGAAGTCGTCTCCGCTGTCGTAGGCTCCCGAGAATTTGTATCCCTGCGATACCGAGTAGCCTCCGTCGTCGTTGCTGCAGAAGTCGGCGAGGCTCCAGCTGATGGTGTTGCCGTTCCACTTTTCCTCGGGGAAGTCGGTCTTGCTGGCTGCTCCCTTCTTGTGGTTGATGACGATGTCTTCGATGAATCCAGTACCTTTCTTCTTGAAGGTCTCAATCATGGTTCTCAGTGTCGATTCGTTGCCAAAGGCGCTGCGCTGGTCAAACCAGTAGCATGGGTCATAGCCCATGGAACTGTAGCTTGCGCAGTAGGCTGAGTTGGGCACCCATATCAGGTCGAAATACTTCGACAGCTCGTCGGCTTGCGATGTGAGCTTACTCCATTTTGTGTCTTGGTATGAGTCCCAGTAGAATCCTTGCAGCATCACGCCGCCGTAGTTTGCGGGCCATCCGTCGGCTGCCGCCAATGCCATGGGAATAAACACTATGGCAATCAATAGTGAATAGACTTTTTTCATAGCTATGTTTTTGTTAGGTTTCTTTAAGTCTTGTATACAATATGTGCAAATTTACGATTTATTTTAATACGAGCAAACAATTTTCAATTATTTTTAATTTCCGGAAGTTCATGGTGCACACAAAAAACAAACAGCTGCCTGCATTATCAATACAGGCAGCTGTTTGTTTTTTTCGGGGAATGTTATTTCAGTTTGATGCTTTCCACGATGGGCTTCAGTGTCTCGGCATCTGGCAGTGTGTAAACCACTTTCACTTCCATGAGTCTGCCGTCAGCCAGCGTGGTGTAGCAGTGGTTCACGCTGTTCTTTCCGAGAATGGTGTTGAAGGTGTATTCGCCAATCTTCATGTCGTCACCCTTGGAGTCGTTGTCACTCTTCAGGTCGCTTTCAATGGCTTCCTTCTGTGTCTTGTCCTTGTATACAATAACCTCTACCACCGGTTTGAAGGTCTCAGAGGAGTTGACGTCTTCCATTCTTACACTCTTCATTGAGTCCCAATCGTTGTCGACTGTCGCTTTCCATCCCTCTGGTACTGTCACTGTGAACCATTCGCACTCGCCGATGTTGCTTGGAGCCTGTGCCACCTCTTCTGTCTTCACTGAGTCGGCATTGTCGCCGTTGTTGTTTGTCTTGTTTCCACATGCCACCATGGTGCATGCCACTGTTGCTGCAAGAGCAATCTGATAGATCTTTCTCATAGTTTTTTTGTTTGTGAATAATTATTGTTAGTCGTCAATTTGGTTTTTTATGCTTTGATTTAGCAAATTTAAAACATTTTTTCTTATAAAGCAAGGATTTTGCAAATTATTCATACCCTTTGTTTTGTTTCATGTTGCCATTGAGGCTGAGCACATCGGAGGGTATGGGGAACACTGTGGTATAGGCATTGCCTTCGCCGGCGAGCTGCGGACGCTGGTCGTAGGCGAGGTGGAAGCAGTGGAAGCGTATGAGGTCGTTTCTGCGCCAACCCTCCCATACAAGTTCCTTGAGGCGTTCATCGAGCAGTGTTGGGGTGCTGCCGCCAATGGCTTCGTCGGCAGTGAGCTGAATGTCGGGCATTCCGACTCTTGCGCGCACCATATTTATATATTCTGAACCGTCGCCACCGTTGCGGAAGAGAGCCTCGCCTTTCATGAGCAGCACGTCGGCATAGCGAAACAACACGATGTCGTTGCTTTGCAGCTTGCCGTCGGCATAGGCGGTGGGGTCGCTCTCATATTTCTTCATGCGTGCACCGGCAGTTTTCTCGTAGGGCGACCCCGTGAGGTCGAGCATTAGTTCCAGTGGTTGGTATTCCAGTTGTGTGCCGTCTTCGAGCAACACCGGTTTGTTGTTGACGTATAGCGGACCGTAGTAGAATGACATGTCCATGCGTGTGTCGGGACTGTCGGTGCCATAGCCGAAGGTCTTCATTGTTGCCACCGTTGCGGCGGTACCGTTCCATGCGTCCATGCCGAGTGCTGAGCCGTGGCTGTAGTGTCGTGAACGGAAGAGGTATTGGTACTGGTTGGCATAGAGATATTTGTCCATTGGAATGGTGAATATGTTCTCCCGTGATGTCTCGTTGTGCAGCTGGAAGTTGTCGGTGAGCGAGTTTTCGAGCTCATATCCCTCGTTGGCAATCTTGTCGCAGTATGCCATGCATGCCTCCCATGCGTTCATGGCGGTGTTGTCCACGGTGAAGGTCATTTGTCTGCCGTCGGGATGGCTGTTGTCCGTCCAGTCGTCGTCGCCGTAGACCTCGGCGTTGAGCAGCAGCTTTGCCAGCAGGAAGTGTGCCACGGGCTTTGTCAGTCTGCCGTAGTATGCGTTCTCGGTGTTGCTTCTGCCGTTGGGCAGCAGTGGCTCTGTGGCTTGCAGCTCACTAATTATGAACCTGAAGGTCTCGCTGCGCGATCTCTGCGTCACGTTGGCAATGTTTTTTTCTGCCGTGGTGGGAACGGGTATGTTTCCAAAGAGATCCATGGCGTAGAACAGGAACATGGCTCTCACAGCCCTGAGCTCAGCCTTGTCGGCTTCCAGTCTGTCTGAGGTAAGCAGCTGGCTGTTGCTGTTGAGCGTCTCAATGTGCATGTTGCACAGCATTATGACTTTATATAGATAGTTCCATGTGTCTTCGAGTATAGTCTCCGATGGAGTCCACTGATGGAGGTATAGTCCCTGCCACAGTCCACCGTCATACCAGTCGCCGCCGCGTGTGGGTAGCATGGCTTCGTCGGTGGTGAAGGTGTTGAGGTCATAGACACCGCGGCTGGTGCCTTGCAGTCCCTGGCTGTCGCTGTTTCCTCCAATGTAGTTGTAGATGTCGGCAACGGTGGCGAGTTCCAGGACGTTGCCGTCGGAGTAGGCGCTGTCAGCCTCGAGTGCTCCTCGTGGGTCCTCCGAGAGACATGCCGTGAGCATTGTCGAGGCTATTATTGCTGTTATGGTGTTTATTGTTTTCATTGTGCTTTTGTTTTTGTTGTATGGCAGTTTTAGAATTGTATGCTCACGCCGAGGCTGTAGCTGCGGTATGGTGGATAGGTGTTCTTGTCGTCAATGCCGAGTGTGCCGTTTACAGCCGATGAGTTGATCATGGGTGTCAGCCCACTGTAGGCGGTGATGGTGGCGAGGTTGTTCACCGATGCGCTCAGTCTGAGCGAGCTGATGTAGCGTGTGTTGCCGAGCGGCACGTTCCATCCCACGGTTATGTAGTCAATGTTGACGTAGTCGGCGCTCTTGAGCCAGTAGTCGGTGGCTGTCTGGTCGTAGATTTTCTTCTCCGGTGCGTCGCTCATGACGTTGTAGTCGGCAAACGACGACATGTTCATGTATGTCAGCGACGAGCCGTTGTAAATCTTATGTCCGAAGGCACCGTTGACTTGCATGGAGATGTCGAAGTCCTTGTATCGGAACGAGACGTTTGAGCCGAGCATCATCTTCGGTGTGGCTTGTCCGGCTATATATCTGTCGCCACCGTCTTCAATGTTCACCGTGCCGTTGCCGTCGAGGTCGGCAATGGCATAGCTGTAGGTGCCGTCGCTCTCTTGCGTGAGTCCGGTGCAGTGGGGCAGGTAGAACACGCCGAGGGGCTGTCCCACTATCTGGTATACAATGTTGTTGTTGCCGCCGTGGAAGCCGGCACCGTTGAGTCCTCCTATGGCGGTCATCGACGATGCAGTCATGAATGTGTCGTTGTAGTATCCCGAGAGTGAGATGAGTTTGTTTTTCTGGAACGACATGTTGAGGTTTATGTTCAGCTCCATGTCTTTCTTGTGTATGGGAGTGCCTCCAAGACCTATTTCAAATCCCTGGTTGCTCATCTCTCCGAGGTTTGCCACCCATTTGTCGTAGGGGAACGGCGGCACCGGCACGTCGTAGTGGTAGAGCATGTCCCATGTCTTGGAGTAGTAGTATTCGGCTGTCATCACCAGTCGGTTGTTCCATAGTCCTACGTCCATACCGATGTTGTAGGTTCCCCGTGTCTCCCATTTCAGGTCGGGGTTGACGTTTGAGAGCTGGCTGAAGGTCACCTCGTTGTTTCCGTTCCACATGGTGGTGCCCGAGGCTTTGATGAGCAGCAGTGAGTTGTATGACTCTATGCCTCCGAGGTTTCCCGACAGTCCGTAGCCGGTGCGCATCTTGAGCATGGTTACGGGGTAGAGTGGTGATGTGGTCGTGGCGTTGCGGTCCATGGTCTTGATGATGTCCCACGATGCTGATACCGACGGGAACCATCCCCACCTGTTGTGTGAACCGAACAATGACGAACCGTCGGCGCGCAGCGAGGCTGATAGCGTGGCGCAGTCGAAGAGGGTATAGTCGGCTTTCATCATGAATGATGCGAGCGAGGGAGTGTCGTAGTCGCTGCCTGTGCCGCCGAACGGTATGTCGGCACCTGCTCCGAGGTTGTCGTAGCCCATCTCGTTGGTGGTGAAGCCCTTCACTGTTGTCCAGAAACCCGAGCGTGTGTAGCGCTGGTATTCAGCCAGTGCGGTGGCTCCGAGTTCATGGTTGCCCCATTTGCGGTTGAAGGTGAGCGTGGCATTGCCGAGCCACTCCTCTGTCTTCTGTTCCTTGCGGTAGGCTTGTGCCTGTCCCCACACCCATGTTGGGAAGAACTGTGCATTCTCGTCGCTGCTGTGGCTGTAGGAGCCGAAGAGCTTCAGGTGGAGTGAGGTGATGCTGTGGCGCAGCAGGTCGAAGTCGAAGCCAATGTGTGAGTTCACGCCCTGTATCTTCTCATGGTCTTTCTTCCTGAGCAGCGGTGCCGGCGGGTTTATCTGCGAGGCGTTGGCGTTGCGGTCCCATCCTCCCGACGCGTTCTGGTCGTTTGACAGTGTGGGGTTCATCGTCGCTGCCGAGTAGAACAGTTTCTGCGTGTCGTCAATGTATTTGTTTTTCTGTGACGAGCCAAACACTCCGAAGTCAATCGTCAGGATGTCGTCGAAGGCTTTCTGCTGGAGGTCGAGCTTTGCCACGAAGGTGCGGTAGCCGGTGCTCCGTATCACCGTTCCGTGGTCGAGAAAGCCGAGCGATGCCCTGTAGTTGCTCGCCTTTGAGCCTCCGCTGAAGGCAATGTGGTGGTTCTGTATGTAGCCGGTGCGCGTTATGGCTTTCTGGAAGTCGGTGTCGTAGCCTCCGTCAACATAGTTCAGTCCGAGACTCTTTGCCGTGCTCACATAGTCTTTGGCATTGAGCATGTCAATGAACTTATATGCTCTCTCAAAACCAATGTTGGCATCGTAGGAGATGTGGAACTGTCCTCCCTTGCCTTTCTTAGTGGTCACCACTATCACACCGCTGGCACCACGCGAGCCGTAGGGTGCCGTCTCGGCGGCATTCTTAAGTATGGTGAAGCTTTCAATGTCGGCAGGAAACACTCCGGCGAGTGTCGACAGGTCGCTGTAAACCCCGTCGATGATTACCAATGGCTCGTTGCCTCCGGTGAGCGACGTGGTGCCACGCACCCTGACCGACGAGAGCATGGCCATTCGGTCGGCACCGCTCGACACGCTCACACCGGCGGCTTGTCCCGAGAGTGCGTCGAGTGAGTTGGTTACAAGTCCTTTGTTCATCCTGTCTTCACCCACCACGTCGGCTGACTTTGTTGTCACGCCTTGGTGTATGGTGAGCGTGTCAGCCTCTGTCCTGACATTGTTTTGTGCCATTGAGGGAGTTCCCAATGCCACAAGAAGGGATAGTAATGCTGTCTTCTGCATATAAGTTAGGTTCTTTAGGTTTAGTCAATAGTAGTTTCGGTTTAGCTTGCTTCTGCAAATGTATGAAAATATTTGGAACATGCTGCGCTGTTACAGTAAAAAATATGTGTGGTTACAATGATTTTTCTCAAATTCACTGAAAATCCGCATCGGAATGATGCGGGCAAAAACCATTGGGAAAACTATATGAAAATCCCGTGAAACATTTTGTAAACAAATGTAAAATTCGTAAGAATTTATTTAAACTTTTTAACTTTTAGAGTCTTAGGGAAGCTTAATTTTTGACCATTGTAACTCATTGGTAATCAAGTTGTTGAAAGGGGCGTTTTAAAAGAGCCTCTTTTAGCGTGCAAAAGAGGCTCTTTTGGAAGGTAAAAGAGCCTCTTTCGCAACGTGAAAGTGGCACTTTCGTTTTCTCACTGTGCGGAGAATATTTTCCGTTCACATTTGTTAACTGTTTCACGGAATTGAAAAATCATGCGGAAAGGGTGTTTTTCACGTCCCGCAGAACTTTCCGATTAAGCGAGAGCAATCAAA
>CAMVSV010000013.1 GCA_947170265.1 uncultured Prevotella sp. | reverse complement strand
GATGCTTTGGCGGAGCACACCCTCACCCTTACCATGGATAAACACAATCTTCTGTCCCTTCTTTGTCTTGTATTGCTCAAGTGTCTTGCGAAACACGTCGAGCTGGTATTCCAGGATGTCCGATGCACTCATGCCTGCGGTGGAGTCCAAGAGCTCGGCGGCATGCAGGTCTACAACTATCTTGTCAGCCTTCAGGCGTTGACTTACGGGTTTCGACTTCGACTGCGAGCTGGCATAGCGTTTAACCATGTCGTCGCGACGTGCCGGAGAGGTCTTCCCTGCGGTATTGCCTCCATTGTCATTGTCATTGCCACCTCCATACATTTCCTTCTTCAACTGTTTTGCATCTACTACAAGAGGGCGCACCGGCACGTCGTTCTCCACGATGGGATATATAAGCGCTGGTGTCTCAAAGAAATCGTTTTCCTTGAAGGTGTGCAGTTTATAGAATTTCACAGGGTCAATGCGGAACTTCACATTGATGGTATCTTTCATGAGGAAGGGTTTGTTGCGCTTGTAGGCAAGCATCTGCACAATGGTGTTGGATATCTCATTGAGGTCTTCCCTTCCAATCTCCTCAATATACTCCTTGGTGTTTGGTTCCACCTCAGCAATGCTTCTCACGGTGACACTTGTCCCCTCTGCCAAGAGATATGAATAGTGTATATAGTAGTTTGAATCATTTACTATATATGTCTCAAACCGTGTGGAAGTGATATTCCTACTGTCTACCGGCACAAAAGCAAGGTATACAGAGAGTCGGTCGCCGCCCTTGCGTTCCACGACGGGAGCCACGAAGCCCTCGGAAGGATCGTCGTCGGCTTCATCATCGGGCAGTGAGTCGTTGAGACGTTCTTTTATCGAACGGTTGTCACTTTCCTGCTTCTCCTGCTTTGAAGCCACCACCTTCGCAGTGCTGTAGTCATCATCGCCAACCACAACCACCTCATTTATTGGGAAAGGTATCTCGAAGCCGTCTTCGTCTTCCACGAGCACGATGTTTTTACCATTGAAGCCAGCTACCCTGCCCCCTCCTGTCTCACTCAGAAACCTTACCTTGTCACCTATTTTCATTTCCTTAATATTATTCATTGTCAAGAACATCAAGAATTCCAATGATTTGGAAATTCAAGACTTCAACTCTTTATCAGCACAAAGGTAGTGTTTTTTTACAACAGAAGCCATAAGACGATGCAAAAAAACGGCGAAAGCACATAATACTGTTGTGCTTTCGCCGTTTATGTTTGTTCTTTTAATCCTTCAAGTATCCCTGATACCTTACTTTATTATGCCTTGCTCTACGAAGATTTTCTTCAGGGCCTGTACTCCGCGCTCCACCTGTTCCTCGGTATGGGTTGCCATGAGCGCAAACCTCACAAGAGTGTCCTGCGGTGCACATGCTGGAGGTATCACAGGGTTGATGAACACGCCTGCGTTGAATGCCAATGCAGTAACGAGGAATGTCTTGTCGATGTCTCTCACATAAAGTGGGATGATTGGGCTTTCGGTATCGCCAATCTCAAAGCCTTCTTCCTGGAAACGCTTCAGTGCATATCGTGTCACCTTCCACAGTTTTTCTATCCTTTCCGGCTCCTGCTGGAGTATGTGGAGTGCCTCAAGGGCCGCTGCTGTGGCAGCTGGTGTGTTCGATGCCGAGAAGATATATGTGCGGCAAGTGTGGCGCAGGAAGTTTATGGTGTCTGAGTCTGACGCTATAAATCCGCCGATGCTTGCCAGTGATTTCGAGAATGTTCCCATGATGAGGTCTATCTCATCGGTGAGCCCGAAATGGTCGCACACTCCCCTGCCGTCTTTTCCAAACACGCCGAGACCATGTGCCTCGTCAACCATTATCGAGCAGTTATACTTGTGCTTCAGCTCAACTATCTCCGGAAGCTTGGCAAGGTCGCCCTCCATGGAAAACACGCCGTCAACCACAATGAGCTTGATGGCTTCTTTCGGCAGTCCTTGGAGCACGCGCTCCAAATCATCCATGTCGTTGTGCTTGTAGTGCAGCTGACGGGCAAAAGACAGTCGTCTGCCATCAACGATGCTGGCGTGGTCGCGGTCGTCACAAATGATATAGTCACCTTTGCCGACTACCATTGCCAGCACACCTTGGTTTACCGAGAAACCTGTAGAGAAACACAAACAGTCGTCCTTGTGAACGAACTCGGCAATCTCCTTCTCAAGCTGAACGTGGAGGTCAAGTGTTCCGTTGAGGAAGCGGCTTCCCGCACAACCAGAGCCATACTTGTCGAGAGCCTCCTTGGCTTTGTTAATGATGCGCTCATCTCCCGTCAGACCGGTGTATGCGTTAGAACCAAACATCAGGACTTTGTGTCCTCCCATTTCTACTTCGGTGTTTTGTTTTCCCGTTATTGCTCGGAAATAGGGATAGACACCTGCCTCCATGAACTTCTGTGGCTCACGATAGTTCTTGTATTTTTCCTGTAATTGTCCCATTATATTATAGGTTATAGGTCTGCAAAACAGCTGTAGGCGCACACGCCGTAAGCCGAAATTTTGTTAACCATTTTACATTTAGGCTGCAAAGTTACAAAAAAACCACAACACTATCATCGTTTTTACAAAGAAATATTGTTTTTCGTGAAATTTTATTACGCTTATATTCCTCATTTACTGCTTTTTTGTACCTTTGCAGATAACACTACACACACATGCCTAACCACCCCGATGACAACATGAAAAAGGTCGTATTCATAATCAATCCCATTTCGGGTACAACAAAAAAGGCTGGCATACCCAAGCTCATAGAGAGCAGGCTTGACAAGAGCCTGTTCGACAGCAGCATTGCCGAGACGCAATATGCCGGACACGCCACGGAGATTGCAGCAAAGTGCGCCGAGGAAGGGGTGGACATAGTGGTGGCTGTGGGTGGAGATGGCACGGTCAACGAGGTGGGACGTGCACTGACTGGCACTTCCACCGCACTCGGCATCATACCCTGCGGCTCAGGCAACGGACTGGCGCGCCACCTGCTGCTCCCGCTTGATCCCTCAAAAGCAATAGCCATCATAAACCGATGCGAGATACACGACCTTGACTACGGGTTGATAAACAACCACCCTTTCTTCTGCACATGCGGCATGGGCTTCGACGCCTTCATAAGCATGAAGTTTGCGGAAGCCGGCAAGCGCGGTCCCATGACATACGCCGAAAACATCCTGCGCGAAGGGCTGAAATACAAGCCGGAAACCTATGAGATAGAAGACGAGACCGGTACGAAACGTTACAAGGCATTCCTCGTCTCGGCTGCCAACGCCTCGCAATATGGCAACAATGCCTACATCGCCCCGCAGGCATCAATGAGCGACGGACTGCTCGACGTGATAATCATGGAGCCCTTCGACGTGTTGGAAGCTCCACAGATAAGCATCGACATGTTCAACAAGACGCTCGACAAGAACTCGAAGATAAAAACCTTCAAGGCAAAGCATATTCACATCCACCGCAAGGAACAAGGCTGGATACACTATGATGGCGACCCCGTGATGAGCGATGCCGACGTAGACATCTCACTGGTGAGCAAAGGCATAAAGGTCATCGTAAACCCCGACGGCGACAAGACCTCACGTCAGCCCAACATAGTTCAAACCACCGTATGCGAGTTGCTCAACGACATCAACAGCGTTCGCGAGAACATACAGCGACAAGGGCATCGCATGCAGGTTCTCAACAAACTGTTGCTCAGACGAATAGGTAAGCAATCTTAAAGTATAGCACATAGGGCTTTCCTAATATCAAATTTCAACATCCAGATAGAAATCCCCTGTGAGATTCTCATACCAAGCCGACCTGCCACCATCGGCAGCCTGTAACGTCTGCACTTCATGGTCGTAGGTGTCTGGTTGGCGTTTTACGAATTCAAGCAAGCAGCGCTTGGCTGCTTTCCGCTCCACAGTTTTCACATCGGTACGCCTGCTGAGGAAGAATCCACGGAGAGTAGCCTCCTCTATCATCATTGACGCACAGCCCTCCACAGGCAACACCACCGAGAAACTACCATCGGGTAGCAGCAACCCACTCGCTGCCTGCAACAAGTCGCCATAGGAAAGGCTGTCAGCATGGCGCGCCATCGTTCTCTGCGCATCAGGATTCTTCAGAGACTCAAGAAAATAAGGCGGGTTGCTGACTATTGCATCAAAACCCTGAGAGCCAACGGTTTCCTTAAAACCATCAAAGTATTCTTGTATGGAAGCATTGACCACACTCACCCTATCAGAGAAAACACTTGCAAGAATGTTTTCCCGGGCTTGCCGAGCCGCCTCCGCATCAATCTCCACCCCTACCACCACGGCATCAGGATGGCGTTGTGCCATCATCAACGACAGCAAACCCGTGCCACAGCCTATGTCAAGAATTCTCTTTCCTCCACGCGACCAAGCACCAAGCAACACCCCGTCGGTACCCACTTTCATGGCACACCTGTCCTGACGTATCAAAAACTGCTTGAATTGAAAACTATCCTTTGGCATAGACAAATTGTTTCTTCACTTGTTTCGTTGATAAGACTTTCTCCTCTTCATGTCCAAAACGAGATGGTCATTGAGAAAAGCACTTGCAAAAATAGCAAAATTATACCACAACCCCATTTTCACTTCCACAAAAACAGGAAAAACTGCATCCCAAACAAGCAAAAATCCAAATTGTTTCACGTTAACATTAGTTTACAAAAGTGTTAAAAGAAAAATCCGACTTCAACTCGCATTCTGGAAAAGCCATTAACATTTGTTTGGCATATTTATGCAGTATGCTTACAGAAAAGCCTTATTTTCTGTCAAGAAAAAGGAAAAAGTGGTTACGAAAGAGCCACTTTCACCAATCAAAAGTGCCACTTTCGCATGATGAAAGAGCCTCTTTCGGCAACTGAAAGTAGCGTTTTTGGGCGTTTTCTGGGTTATTTTCATTGCACACTTTCCCCAACATTCATGTTACCCGTTGTTTTTCAATAACCTATTCTTGCACACGAATGCTTGAAGAATTTCGGACAAAATATTTTGTCGTGCAAAATTATTGAGTATTTGTGTTAAAAAATCGCCTTGAAAATGTTAAAAACAGCATGTTTTGGTATATTTTTCGCATACATTTTCATTGGAAAAATGTTTCACGCTCCATTTTTATGGATATAATCACAAGCGTTAGAAAGATGTTTTAGGGATTATTTGAAAAACAAGTATCTGTGATGCGGCTAAGCCATTGCAGTTTATTATGTGATGCGGCAAAATGAGGGCATAAAACAGGTACGCCCCGAAAGGAGCAGCGTGCGGTTAGCCCTGGCTGTCAGCCCACTGTCCATTCTGGGCAACAAGCACCATGAGTCATTTTCATGGTGACATGATAGTTTCGTCACTCTGACTTGTTTGATTTTCACTCTGAAAATGAAAAAATGAGTTAAATAATGGTTCATGCGCGCGAAAAACAGATGATTTATTATAGTAACTCCAAACTTTTCACTACCTTTGCAAACCAAAAGAAAAACAGGGTGTCAGTCCATGGTAGACAGAGCATTGACAAAGAGACTTGAACCTCTGTATTTTTTATCGTTTCTCACACAACAAATCAAGATAACAGAATGAGCAACAGCCAAAATAATGGATTTCAAATGATTGCCGACTATGAAGGCGACATAAGAGACCTGTTCGAAATCAACGTGAACGGCGAGATACCAGTGTTGGCAACACGCAACCTTGTGATGTTTCCCGGAGTAATATCGCCCATACTCATAGGACGGAAGTCAAGCCTCCGCCTGCTGAAAGAAGCAGAGAGGCACTCCGGCATGGTGTTTGCCGTGTTTTGTCAGAAAGACCAAAGCGTTGAAGACCCGAAGACAAAAGACCTGTATGAATATGGAGTTTATGCAAGAATAATAAAGGTTCTCGACATGCCGGGACCGGGAAGCAACAAGACTGCCATAGTGCAAGGTCTCGGACGATGCAGACTGAAAGAGATAACCATACAGAAACCTTACTTGCAGGGACTTACCGAAAAGGCGCCGGAACGCTTTCCCGAACCTGCTGACACCGAGTTCACTACGGCCCTCGACGACATGCTCTCGCAAGCCATCAACTACATCCGCAAGAACGAGGAGATACCCGACGAGTCGCAGTTTGCCATCAACAACATATCCAACAGCATCATATCGGTAAACTTCGTGAGCTCAAACATGCCCTTCAGTACCAGCGACAAGATTGGGCTGCTTATGGAGAACTCCATAAAGGAACGACTGTTCACCCTGCTGAAAGTGCTCAACCGCGAGACACAGCTGCTTGAGCTAAAACAAGAGATACGCTCCAAGACCCGCGAAGACCTTGACGAGCAACAACGCGAGTACTTCCTGCAACAGCAAATAAAGAACATAAAGGAAGAGCTGGGTAACGGAGAAGGGTCACCCGAGCGCAAGGAACTGCAGGAGAAAGCTAAGAAGAAGAAATGGAGTGCCGAGGTGGAGAAGGTGTTCAACAAGGAACTTGACAAACTCGACACTCTCAATCCGCAAAGCCCCGACTACAGCGTGCAGATGAACTACCTGCAAACAATGGTGTCGCTGCCATGGAACGAGTATACCGAAGACAACCTCGACCTCAAACGCGCACAGAAAGTGCTCGACCACGACCACTACGGAATGGAGAAAGTCAAGGAGCGCATACTGGAATACATGGCAGTGCTACAGCTTCGAGGCGACCTGAAGTCACCCATACTCTGTCTCTACGGACCTCCGGGAGTAGGAAAGACAAGTCTGGGCAAGAGCATAGCACAAGCCATGAAACGCAAATATGTGAGGATGTCGCTCGGCGGACTCCACGATGAAGCCGAGATACGCGGACACCGCCGCACATATATCGGAGCCATGCCCGGAAGGATAATAAAAAACATTCAGAAGGCAGGCTCTTCCAACCCTGTGTTCATTCTCGACGAGATTGACAAGGTGACGCAGAACACCATCAACGGAGACCCCGCCTCGGCACTGCTCGAGGTGCTTGACCCGGAACAGAACAATGCCTTCCACGACAACTACCTCGACGTAGACTTCGACCTCTCGAAGGTACTCTTCATAGCCACTGCCAACAACATCGGTGCCATACCGCGCCCACTGCTCGACCGCATGGAGATAATAGAAGTGAGCGGATATATAACCGAGGAGAAAGTGGAGATTGCAAAGCGGCACCTCATTCCCAAGGAGAAGGAAAACACCGGACTGAAGAAAGATGGGAAGCTGTCGTTCAACAAAGCCGCAATAGAGAAAATCATTGAGCAATATACCCGCGAAAGCGGTGTCAGACAACTTGAGAAGCAAATAAACAAAGCCCTTCGCAAGATTGCTTTCAAGAAAGCGATGGAAGAGACTCTCCCCTACGAGAAGATTACTCCGGCTGAGATTGAAGACCTGCTCGGCAAGCCACCGTTCTACCGCGACATATACCAAGGCAACGACTATGCCGGCGTGGTGACCGGACTGGCATGGACCAGCGTGGGCGGAGAGATACTGTTCATTGAAACATCACTCTCGAAAGGAAAAGCCGGAAAGCTCACACTCACCGGCAACCTCGGCGACGTGATGAAAGAGTCGGCTGTGATTGCACTTGAGTATGTGAAGGCACATATCGACACCCTTGGTGTGGACTACCGTCTGTTCAACCAGTGGAACATACACATACATGTGCCCGAAGGAGCAACACCAAAGGATGGTCCCTCGGCTGGCATCACCATCGCAACATCGATAGCATCGGCTCTCACACAACGCAAGGTGCGCAAGAACACAGCCATGACTGGCGAGATAACGCTGCGTGGCAAAGTATTGCCCGTGGGAGGCATAAAGGAAAAAATCCTCGCTGCCAAACGCGCCGGCATCACCGACATCGTGATGTGCCGGGAAAACAAGAAAGACATTGAGGAGATACCGGAGAAATATCGCAAGGGAGTGGAGTTCCACTATGTGGAGAACATCAAGGAAGTGTGGGACTTCGCGCTCACCGACGAAAAGGTGGACAACCCCATTGACCTGACAATAGAACAAGAGAACAACAGCAAGGAAGACAAATAAAGCACATCGGAAGCATGACATTTGAACTGCAACACACCGACAGCTCGTCAGACGCACGCACAGGACTCATCACCACTGACCACGGACAGATAAAGACTCCCATCTTCATGCCCGTGGGCACATGTGGCAGCGTAAAGGGTGTTCACTTCAGCGAACTGCGCCAGCAAGTGAAAGCGCAGATAATTCTCGGAAACACCTACCATCTCTATCTCAGACCCGGACTTCAGGTGCTGAGGAATGCGGGGGGACTGCATGCGTTCAACGGATGGGACCGCCCCACACTCACCGACTCGGGAGGCTTTCAGGTGTTCTCACTCACCGGCATCAGGAAGCTGAAGGAAGAGGGCTGTGAGTTCCGTTCCCACATAGATGGTTCCAAGCACATATTCACTCCCGAGAATGTCATTGACACACAGCGCATCATTGGTGCCGACATCATGATGGCATTTGACGAATGTCCACCGGGACAAAGCGACTACCAGTATGCCAGGAACAGCCTCCACCTGACGCAACGGTGGCTGGACCGCTGCATAAAGCGAATGAACGAGACCGAGCCGCTCTACGGATACAACCAGACTCTCTTCCCGATAGTGCAAGGATGCACCTTCAAGGAGCTCCGACGTGAGGCTGCCAAGCATGTTGCCGACAAAGGAGCCGACGGCAATGCCATTGGCGGTCTGGCTGTAGGCGAGCCCACTGAGGTGATGTATGAAATGATTGAGGTGGTCAACGAAATACTTCCCAAAGACAAACCCCGCTATCTCATGGGAGTGGGCACACCACAGAACATACTCGAGGCGATAGAGCGAGGAGTGGACATGTTCGACTGTGTCATGCCTACCCGCAACGGCAGGAATGCCATGCTGTTCACATACAACGGTACAATGAACATGCGCAACAAGAAGTGGGAAAACGACTTCTCGCCGATTGACCCAGACGGATGCGACGTTGATCTGGTATATACCAAGGCATACCTTCACCACCTGTTCAAGGCACAAGAACTGCTCGCCATGCAGATAGCCAGCATACACAACCTGGCATTCTACCTGAGACTCGTGACCGATGCCCGCACTCACATTGAGAACGGTGACTTCACGACATGGAAACGCAGCATCATTGAGCAGCTGGGAAGAAGGATTTAGCTTCGCTTCCCACACCAACAACACACTGACATGGATATCAAAGAGAAACTGAACAAATATGGACTGGCAAAAGCCACGGAATGGCTGAGAGCACTCACAGCATGGGCACGCAGACTGTGGATAAAGATGCTTCCAACCTTGCTGTGGGTAGCAGGAAAGCTGAGATGGCTGCATCCCCGCCGCTACATGCGCATACTTGACTGGTATATCATTAAGAAATTCATTGGAACATACTTCTTTGCCATACTCCTGATAATATCCATATCAATAGTATTTGACGTAAATGAGAACCTATCGAAGTTCGCACAGTACCACGCACCTACAAAGGCCATAATATTTGACTACTATGTGAACTTCGTGCCATATTTCGCAAACCTCTTCAGCCCCCTGTTTGTGTTTATCGCCGTGATATTCTTCACGTCAAAGCTCACCGGCAACTCCGAGATAATAGCAATGCAGGCTACGGGCATGTCGTTCAAACGACTGATGAGACCATATATGTTTTCATGTATGCTCATATCTGCCATGACCTACTATCTCGGGGCATATATAATACCCCATGGAACAGTGGTGAGGCAGAACTTTGAGACCATGTACAAGAACAGGAAGAAGAACAACACCGCAGAGAACGTTCAGCTGCAAGTGGGAAAAGGTGTGATAGCATACATACAGCATTACGACGACCACAGCAAACGAGGATTCGGCTTCTGCCTTGACAAGTTTGAAGACAAGAAGCTCGTGAGCCACATGACTGCCACAGAGATTCAATATGACACCATCTCAGACTCAAAATACCACTGGAAAGCCAACAACTGGAAGATAAGGGAGCTCAAGGGACTGAAAGAACACATTACAAGCGGCTCGGTGAAAGACACCGTGATACTCATGGAACCCACCGACCTTGTATATTCAAAAGGACAGCAAGAGACGTTCACCAGCCCACAGCTACTCGACTATATCTCAAAGCAGACATCAAGAGGCTCCGGCAATGTGGTGCAGTATGAGGTGGAATACCACAAACGCATAGCAATGTCGTTTGCATCGTTCATTCTGACAACGATAGGACTGTCGCTATCGGCACGAAAGCGAAAAGGGGGAATGGGTATGTACTTGGGTATAGGACTCGCCCTGAGCTTCACCTACATAATGCTTCAGACCGTAAGTGCAACCTTCGCCATCAATGCCGGCACACCGCCGATGCTTGCAGCGTGGATTCCAAACATCATCTTTGCCTTCATTGCATACTTCTGCTACAGGAAGGCACCGAACTAAGCTATTTCCACCCGGCAGGCTAATGGAGAAACAACACTCATCAATGAAAACAAAAAGAAAGACAACAATATGTATTTTGACGAATTAGACTTGAACGACAATGTGCTCGACGCACTGTACGACATGCACTTCGACACCTGCACGCCGGTGCAGGAGAAATGCATACCCGAGATACTAAAAGGCAGAGATGTGCTCGGTGTGGCACAAACGGGAACAGGAAAGACCGCTGCCTATCTGCTGCCCATACTCAGCAAGCTTGACGATGGTGGATACCCCAGCGATGCCGTGAACTGCGTGATAATGGCACCCACACGAGAACTGGCACAGCAAATTGACCAAGCCATGCAGGGCTTCGGATACTATCTCAACAGCGTGAGCAGCGTTCCCATATACGGCGGCAACGACGGCAACCGTTACGATCAGGAACTCAAGAGCCTTCAGCTCGGTGCCGACATCGTGATTGCTACTCCCGGACGCTTCATATCACATATCAGCCTCGACCACGCAGACTTGAGCAAGGTATCGTTCTTTGTGCTTGACGAAGCCGACCGCATGCTCGACATGGGATTTTCAGAAGACATCATGACCATAGCCAAACACCTGCCAGACACCTGCCAGACCATAATGTTCTCGGCAACGATGCCCGACAAGATTGAAGAACTGGCAAAAACACTCCTTAAAAATCCCGTGACTATCAAGCTGGCTGTAAGCAAGCCAGCAGAAAAAATAAAGCAAAGCGCATATATATGCCATGAGACGCAGAAGCTCGGGATATTGAAACACATCTTCAAGAAAGGTGACCTCAGAAGAGTTATTATCTTCTCGGGAAAGAAAGCCATGGTCAAACAAATAAACCATGCTCTGCTCAAAATGAAAGTAAACAGCGGCGAGATGCATTCCGACCTCTCACAAGCCGAGAGAGACGATATGATGTTCCGCTTCAAGAGTGGACAGATTGACGTGCTCGTGGCCACCGACATACTCGCGCGAGGCATTGACATCGACGACATAGCCATGGTGATAAACTACGACGTGCCAAACGATGCCGAAGACTACGTTCATCGCATAGGACGCACGGCAAGAGCCGACCGCGATGGCGTAGCCATAACATTCGTCAACGAGCGTGACATGGCATTCTTCCAACAAATAGAAAAATTCCTTGGCAAGACGGTGGAGAAGAATCCTATGCCTGAAGGCATGGAAGACGGTCCAGACTACTCCACGAAAAAAGCAAATGCAAAAAACCGACGACGTAAAGACCGCAACAACAACGCCCACCGCCGCAAGCCGCATCACGGCAACGAGCGCAAGGAAAAGAGCACCGAACAGGCTGCAAAAGCCGAACAGAACAGCAAACCTTCTGAGGACAAGCCACAAGAGAAGCAGAAGCAGAAACAGCAACGAAACAACAGAAGGAACAAGACACAGCAGGACGAAGCGAAAAGCAATAAGCCTGCAAAAAAAGAGAATGATGCCGCGCCGAACAGAAACAAAAACAGAAAGGCGGAAAACGCCAGCATTACAAAGCCGGCAGCAGAAGACAAACCCAAGAGAAAGAAACGCCGCAAGCCAATTCAAGGCAACGCCAACCAGCAAGAGACTACCTCAAAGTATGCCATACGCGAACAGCTGCAACAACCGAAGAAAAAAGAAAGCGGCTTGAAGGCACTGGTAAAGAAACCTCTGAGGTGGCTCGGATTGGGAAAGAAATAAAAGACAATGGCAACCAACCATTATCAACAACAGACAAATAAAACAACTAAACGAAATAACCCAATGGAAAAGAAAATGAAACAAGCTACACTCTGCGTACAGGCAGGATGGAAACCAAAAAACGGAGAATCAAGAGTGCTCCCCATCTATCAAAGCACAACATTCAAATACGACAATACCGAAGAGATGGCAGACCTCTTCGACCTCAAGAAATCAGGATACTTCTATACACGACTGCAGAATCCTACCAATGATGCCGTGGCTCAGAAGATTGCTGAACTTGAAGGAGGTGTGGCAGCCATGCTCACCTCAAGCGGACAAGCTGCCAACTTCTACGCAATATTCAATATCTGCGAGGCTGGCGACCACATCGTCACTTCCAACGAAATCTATGGCGGAACCTACAATCTCTTTGGTGTGACACTGAAGAAACTGGGCATTGACTGCACCTTCATAAACCAAGATGCAAGCGAAGAGGAGATAGACAAAGCTTTCCGCCCCAACACCAAGGCTCTGTTTGGAGAAACGATATCCAACCCCGGATGCAGAATACTCGACATCGAGAAGTTTGCAAACATTGCCCACCGCCACGGAGTGCCCCTCATCGTTGACAACACCTTCCCCACACCAATAAACTGCCGACCCTTTGAGTGGGGTGCCGACATCGTTACCCACTCCACTACAAAATACATGGACGGACATGCCACACAGGTAGGAGGATGCATAGTGGACAGCGGAAACTTCGACTGGGATGCACATGCAGACAAATTCCCCGGACTATGTACTCCCGACGAATCATACCACGGTCTCACCTATACCAAGGCATTTGGAAAAATGGCTTATGTGACCAAGCTCACAGCACAACTCATGCGCGACCTCGGCTCCATACCATCGCCACACAACGCTTTCCTGCTGAACCTCGGACTGGAAACACTACACCTGCGCATGCAGCGTCACTGTGACAACGCACAGCGCGTGGCAGAGTTTCTTCAGTCTGATTCTCGCGTGGCATGGGTTCACTACAGCGGACTGGAAGCAGACGACTGTCATGCTCTCGCACAAAAATATATGCCCAACGGCACATGCGGCGTGATAGCATTCGGTCTCAAGGGCGACCGCGACACTGCCATACGTTTCATGGACTCGTTGCAGCTCATAGCTATCGTAACCCATGTGGCTGACGCTCGTTCATGCGTGCTTCATCCTGCAAGCCATACCCATCGACAGCTCTCCGACGAACAGCTACGCGAGGCTGGCATCGCTCCAGACCTCATTCGCATGTCGGTGGGCATTGAAGATGCCGACGATATACTCGACGACATCAAGCAGGCTTTAGACAAGATCTGAGACATCAGCATAAAATGAAAGAAGCGGCTCCTCCCTCTCAAGGGAACAGCCGCTTTTTTATGTTTATGAAAAAGCAACTACCAAGATATCAATCAAGAACAACAGCCTCCAAATCATCAGGTACCACCACCCTACCCGAGAATACGCCCTGTGCTTCTGCCGTGTAGCGCATGCGACGGCTCGGCAGGGTCTTGTCCTCTGTGTGATAGAGTATCAGGTTCCTCACGTCGAGACCCTCTGCCAGACGCGCTGCGTCTAATGCCGTGCTGTGATGTTTCTCATACGGATGGAAGCTGTCGCGGTCTTCGTAAAGACAAAAAGCTTCACACATAAGCCAGTCAGCATCACGAACATAACATTCGTTAATCTCGTTATAGGGTTCATCACCCAAACACACCAGCCGCAATCCATCTTCAAAGACAGCCGTAAAGCCATACTGCGTTTCTTTGGATGAATGGATGTCGAAGCAGCGGAGACTTATGTCACCCACTTGGAACGCCTCACCATCTGTCAACTCATGAAACACGACCATACTGCCTATCCCCGCCACTGTATTATCGGGCATGGTCTGGTAACATATATATTTAAGCAGCTCTATCACCTTGCTATGACTATGGATTATCATCGGTGCTTTCTTTTGCAAGGCAAGCCTGATGAGCCATACTACACCAAGGATATGGTCTGTATGGGCATGGGTCACAAAGATGTCGGTAATGCTCTCTCGTTCAATACCAGCTCGTGACAACTGGTTAAAAATACCATTGCCGCCACCTGCATCAACAAGCAATATCGTTCCACCACTGCTATGAATGGTGAAACAGGTGTTATAGCAACGCGTAGCAAGTGCATTACCAGTGCCGAGGAAGGTTATCCTATTCCGTGCGTTGGTTCTTTTCTCCAATTTTATTGTTACATTGGTTAAACGCTCTATGCCTCGTCAGCTCCATATACATAGACATGGGCACCGCTGGTATAGTCAAAGATCTCCTCGTCACGGAAGAAACGCTTCAACTCTATCTCCGCATTCTCGGGAGAATCTGACGCATGAACAATGTTTTGCTGATTGCTCATGGAAAAATCGCCACGAATGGTTCCCGGCATGGCTGCCCTACCATTGGTGGCGCCAGTCATCGTCCTGACCACCTGCACTGCATCAATGCCTTCAAGTGCCATTGCCACAACAGGCGAAGCTTTCATTGAGTCGGCAAGGGTTGGAAAGAATGGCTTGTCAGCCAAGTGAGCATAATGCTCGCGAAGTATTGCATCATCAAGCTGCATCATCTTCATGCCGGCAATGCGAAGACCGCGGCGCTCGAAACGTTTCACCACTTCACCAATAAGCTGTCGCTGCACGCAGCTGGGCTTTAACAATACGAGTGTTTTTTCCATAATTAATGCTTTTAAAATATGTATTCTATATAATGTAAATTAATGTCAGCATGTTTTTCATATCCCTATGCACCGCAAAGATAATGTTTTTCAACGTTTTTTCGTTAAATGATGCAAAAGAAAATAACAATCAACATGGAAATCCGTTATATTTGCAGACGAAAAAAGATGATGGTGGAAAGCGTTGCCACCATATAACAACATTCAAGTATAACTAAAAAGGGAAAGCAAAATGAAGAAAATCATTTTCATGGCTATTGCAGCTGCAGCCATAACCATCACCAGCTGCGGAAACAAAACCAATGGTAACAACGACAGCGACACCACAGCAGTGGACACTGTAGCTGCCCTGAGCGAAGAAGCAAACAAGGCTGCCGACGAGGCTATAGGCAACATCTCGGCACTCTTCAACGGCAAGGATGCCAATGCACTCCAAACAGCCATCGAGACAGTAAAAGCCAAGGCTGCTGAATTCCTCGCAAAGAATCCCGCTGTTGCCAAGGAATATCTTGAGAAAGTACAGAGCTTCCTGAAAGAGAACTCCGACAAAATCAAGGCTGTGGTAGGCGACAATGCTGCTGTAGGTGCTGCTGTTGCAGCCATTACCGACGTTCCTGCTGACAATGTTATTAGTGGTCTTTCCTCTGCTCTCGGCAATGCAAAGGCTGCTGGTGAAGAAGCCGCTGCCGGTGTGAAGGATGCTGCCGACAATGCCGTAAATGCTGCCAACGAGGCTGTTGACGCAGTGAAGAATGCTCCAAAAGCTGCTAAAGAGGCTGCCGACAAAGCTGTAGAAGATGCAAAGGAGAAAGCCAACGAAAAAGCCAACGCTGCCGTTAACGATGCAAAGAAGAAAGCTTCGGAAGGCATAGACAAAGCTGCTTCCGACGTTAAGAAAAAGCTTGGTATCTAAGCTATGATACCAGAAGATGTAATATCAAAGTAAACATCATAATACAAAAAAGCCTCGAAGGGTTTGTCCTTTCGAGGCTTTTTGTATAATTATAATGATGAATGTCAACGTATTCTATCGGCAGCACGCACCAGTTTCTCATCAGCAATGATGCCTTTGCGCGCCAACACATAGAGAATCAATGCCACAAACGGCAGGCAAGATGCGAACAATGGTTTGAAAGAGGTTTCGGGGACAACGTCCACAAAAGCCTTCAAGGCATAGAAAGCATACCATGCCACCATGAGCAACATATTAACAGTGCACAGACGAGCCTGAAACTTCCTGTTCTTGTAAGCAAACACAGCCCATAAGGTAACAGGACACGCAAGCAGCAATGTGGCAAACAAGCCATAATTAAATGATGGTTCTGCCAATCCGCGCGTAGAGAAGCATGTTACATATAGATTGCCACCCATAGCCGATGGTTCATAGAAACCCACCGGCATCATCAGACATGCAATCACAGCTGCAAGGGCAAGCAGTAGAAATACTGTTTGTTTTCTTTGGATCATTGTTAGAGTTCCTCTTTATTCTCTTTCGATGGATCGCGCCAATACACTTCACCGTCAATAAACTCCTGTGTGGCAAGCAGCGTTGGCTTGGGAAGCTTTTCATAGTAGCGGGAAATCTCTATCTGCTCGCGGTTTTCAAACACCTCTTCGAGCGTATCGCTGTATGAAGCAAACTCAGCAAGCTTCTTGCTCAGGTCTTGCTTTATCTCCACAGCTATCTGATTGGCACGCTTGGCTATGATTGCCACGCTCTCATAGATATTGTCTGTTTCATCACAAAGCGACATAATGTCGCGTGTCACTGTGTTTACCGGTGCTTTACTCTTCTTGTAATCCATGTATCTAATATCTGGTTTAATAATTATCAATATTGTCTGCAAAGGAGTATTATTAGCTGAAAACTGTCAGAGACTGCTTTTCCGAAAGTCAGTCTTGGGCATCCTTTGTCACTTGCTTGCACTTCTCTATATATTTCTCTGCCGTAGAGCGTTCCTTGGAATCGGGATATTCGTTGATGAAACCATAGCATTCATCTTCGGCATCCTGAAACCTCTCCATTCGCTTCGACTCCACGCTCATCTGCGCCAACTCATATTTGCTCTTCATGATAAGCAGCGAGAAGTCCTCGCGCATGTTGCTGTAAGGATAGTCGTTGAGAGCATTCTGAGCGGTGATGATACATGCTTCATAGTTGTTGCCTCCGCTGGTGCAGTTGCCGAAATATGTCCCGAGGTTATAATAGAGCTTAGCCGAGAGATATTCCTTCTCTATGAGTTTATCCTGAAGCTCATAGAGACGCTGCAGAGCTGTGCCTTTCATCCTTCCATCAGGATAGATATCCATATATTCCTGAAATGCAGCAATGGCAGACACGGTGGGAGTCTGGTCCAGACGTGGTTCCGGCGTGCTCATATACAGGCTCTGTCCTGTGTAGAACGACGCCATCTCTGCATAAACTCCATTGGGATAGGTCTGAAAATACTTCTTGAACGTCGCAGCTGCACCCTCGTAGTCTTTGTCGCAGAATTGAGCCATGGCAAGCATGTAGAGGCTTTCCTGCGCACGCTCCGTTCCTTTCTGTATCATTATCAAGTCAGAGAGCAATGTCACGGCATTGCCATACTTGCCTGTAGCAAAACACTCCTTCGCATACTCATACTTGTAGTCATAGTCAGAGGTCTTGTAAACCTGATTGAACTCATGGGCACAACCCGACAGGAGTATTACCGCCAATATCGTAGATATTACTGTTTTCTTCATTATTGAAAATTGTAACGCGCAATTTGGCTGCAAAGTTACGACTAAGCGGGGGAAACGCCAAATAAATTTGAGAATTTCTGAGTGATTTCACCATGGCATACAAGCAAAATTACACATTTTTAATAATAGCAACATTCCCACATCACGTTTTTAACAAAAAGTCAACAGCTTTCCAAACTAACATTTTGGTTTGGATGCTGCAACACGCTATTGGCTAAGAATTGTTATTCGGGGATTTTTATCTACCTTTGCAAAAACAACAAACGCATAAAGGTGATAACATTAAGAGACACATGGCACAAAACAAAGAGATGAGGCTTGCATGGGAGTTCATAGAACACACTGGAAAAAGCATATTCCTTACGGGCAAGGCAGGTACGGGCAAGACCACATTCCTGAAAACAGTGGTTCAGCAGTCATCGAAACGCTCCATAGTAGTGGCTCCTACGGGTGTAGCTGCCATCAATGCCGGAGGAGTCACAATACATTCATTCTTCCAGCTGCCTCTGTCACCGTTTGTTCCCTCAGCAACAATGAAAAGCCGTTTCGATTTCAGCAAGGAGAAACGAAAGATTTTGTCGTCTATCGACTTACTCATCATTGATGAGATATCCATGGTGAGGAGTGACCTGCTTGATGCCATAGACAGTGTGTTGCGCCGTTTCAGGAAACACGACAAGCCCTTCGGTGGCGTTCAGCTGCTTATGATTGGCGACCTTGGACAGCTCACTCCCGTGGTAACTCCCGATGATGAGCAGATGCTCAGGTCCTATTACGACACTCCATATTTCTTTGGAAGCCACGCACTGAGTCTAATAGACTATGTGACTATACAACTCGAACATGTTTACCGCCAGCAAGACCTACAGTTCCTCACCATACTCAACCACATACGAGACGGTCGCCCCACAGACACCGACATGCAGCAGCTCAACAGTCGTTACATCCCAGATTTCCAACCATCCGACAGTGAGGGATATATAAGGCTCACCACGCACAATGCCTCTGCTGACAGATATAACGAGACACGCATGGAACAGCTGCCCACCAAGCCAATAGTGTATAAAGCCGACGTAGATGGCACCTTCCCTGAATACGCCTACCCTACCGCCCCACAGCTCACGCTGAAGGTGGGAGCACAAGTTATGTTCATTAAAAACGACCCTTCTGCCGAGCATCTCTACTACAATGGAAGGATAGGCTGCATAACAGAACTCAATGCCAGCAATGTGATAGTGAGATGCCACGACAACGGTCAGACCGTTAAAGTTGAGCCTCAAGTATGGGAAAACACCAAATATACCCTCAACGAACGCACGAAAGAGATTGAAAGTAAGGTTGTGGGCACCTTCAACCAAATGCCTTTGCGTCTGGCATGGGCAATAACCATACATAAGAGTCAGGGGCTGACCTTCAACCATGCCATCATCGATGCGCAACGGTCGTTTGCCCCGGGACAGGTGTATGTGGCCCTGAGCCGTTGCCGCACCATGGAGGGCATGGTACTCTCATCAATGCTCACACCGTCAGCCGTCATCAACGATGAGAACGTCCACCAATACATAAACCGACAGCAAGAGGCAACAACACGAAATGTTGGCCGCCTTGAGACTTTCAAGGACGAATACTACCGTCATTTGCTCATGGAGATGTTCGACTTCAATGACATCTGCCAATACGAGGAAGCCCTCGGAAGAGTGATGATAGAGTATTTCAGCCATGCCTTCAGCTCTCTCACCACGCTACATAAGCAAACCATGCTCGACACCAGGCTCAAGCTCTTTGACATTGCCGAAAAATGGCAAAGGCAAATAGCCGACATGACGATGAAACAGCTCAGCAGCGAGGATGTTCTTGACAGAGTACAACGCAGCGCTACATATTTCAGCAACACCTTGGAAGCCCTCTTTGAGAAACTGCTGCATCAGACCAAAGACATCAAGAGTAACAACAAGCAAGCCATGAAACGTCTCGACAACACTTTCGCCGACCTTCAGCTCGCATACCTTGCTCGCAAGGGACTGCTCACGAGGATGGCAGAAGAGGTATTCAGCGTGGCTTTCTACCTGAAAGCAAAGCAGGAAACACTGCTTGAAGCCATGGATATGCTTAACCCAAACAGCACCCGCAAGAAACGCGAACGCAAACCTAAAGAACCAAAACCCAAAAAGGAACCCACCCAGGAGGTGACTCTGAGAATGTATCGCAGCGGAATGTTGCCCGAGCTCATTGCCAAGGAGAGAAACCTCTCTACTTCTACCATTTACACTCATCTTGCCTCAGCCGTGAAGAAGGGAGAGATACCTGTTACACAACTCATCGACGCCGACAAGGTAAAAGCCATCAGCACAGCCATGGCAAAAGCCGGCGACGTGACAGGACTGTCACCCATAAAGCTGCTGTGTCCACCCGACGTGACATGGGAGGAGCTTCGACTGGTTTACCTCGCATCAAGATAGCGGTATTACCCTATTTCACTTGCAACACTATTACTCTAATACTCAAGCATAAACAGCCACATCTTGCATTACTCGTTCTGAAAAAAACGAGAAGGCATGTGTGGTATCTGCATTTTTAATGTTACCTTTGCGGCGAGATGAAGACAAACAGATATCAACAAGATCGCTACGACCATTATGTGGTGAAAGAAGAAATGCCATTGTTGGAATGGCTCCTTGCCAATCTGAGACAGAGCAAGACCAAGGTCAAAGCCACACTCCAGGGACGAGGCATTAAAGTCAACGGCAAGGTGGTTACCCAGTTTGACCACCCGTTGAAGCCCGGAATGAAGATCTCGGTGAGTCAGACCAAGAAAAACGACATCTTCAAGAGTCGCTATGTCAAGATTGTGTATGAGGACCAGTACCTTGTGGTGGTGGAAAAGAAAGAGGGCATCCTCTCGATGGCTGCCGGTCACAAGTCGCTGAATGTAAAATCGGTGCTTGACGACTATTTCCTGAAATCACGTCAGAAATGCAGGGCTCATGTCGTTCACCGCCTTGACCGCGACACCAGTGGATTGATGGTCTATGCCAAAGACATGCAAACAGAGCAGGCCTTTGAACGTGATTGGCACAACATCGTATATGACCGCAGATATGTGGCTGTATTAAGTGGCGAGATGGAAGATGACGAAGGCACCATTGCTAACTGGCTGAAAGACAACAAAGCCTATGTAACCTACTCGTCACCGGTAGACAACGGTGGTAAATATGCTGTTACCCACTTTCATGTGCTTGCCCGCACCACCGACCATTCGCTGGTTGAGTTCAAGCTTGAAACAGGAAGGAAGAACCAGATCCGCGTGCATGCTGCCGACATGCATCACCCTGTTTGTGGCGATACGAAATATGGTGACGGCAACGACCCCATCCACCGTCTGTGTCTCCATGCCTTCCTGCTGTGTTTCTTCCATCCCGTGACCCATGAGCGCATGGAGTTTGAGACCCCCATTCCCTCTCAATTCCGTCATCTGTTTTAAGACTTTGGCAGAGACTTATCTGACATACCAACAAAGGAAATCACCAATATGGAGAATTTTGAACTGTTTATAGCACTGCTCGTATTGATAATTGCAGGTGTCTTGCTCCTAAAGAAAATGGCAGGCTGCCTCATGCGCACAGTAATCACAATAATACTGTTAGCCATCTTTATAGGAGCAGCCATCATTCTCAGACTATTTTAGAATATATAACCAAACAACCGGCAGCATGCCATTATTGTCACATGCTGCCGGCTGTTTTTTTGTCATGCTGGTTAATGTTCAGTCTTGCCGGTTTGTCTCTTCGTCAAAAATCTGGTTGAACCACCTCCGCAGCTCATCTTCCTGCTCAATAGTGTTGCGTATGGTTTTCAGTTTGTCGGCATTAGGCGAATTGGGTAGCCATAGCTTAATGTACCCGGAGGCAGAATACTTGCTTTTCATGTGTTCGAGAAACCTCTGCCAATGCTCTTCTTTGCTTTTCTCAGGATAATGGGTCAGCCCGAATTGCACCGTTCTGCGAAAAACGCTCTCAGGTTCAAGGTCACGGTCAGCCTCAGCTACAATCTTTCCATAAATGCTTCGTGGCGCATGAGATGCCGATGCACGATGGTCTTCCACTGCTTCCTTCATTATTCTAATCTGTTCGGGCGTGAACCATCGGCGCAGCCTGACATCAGCAGCAAGTATTTTTCCACTTGTGAGATGATGAATGGCTCTGGGTCCTTCGAGTCCGAGATCATGATAGGCAGCAATGACATAAGACATATCAATGTCAGCTCCCATCTTTCTGGCAATCTCCAAGGAACATCTCACCACACTCGTTGCATGCGACAAGTTGTGGGCTTTGTCAAAAGCGGCATAGCGCGGAAGAATTTGTGTCTCCACAAATTCCATCAAATCCAGACTAACGTTGTTTCCGTTCATTGTTGACAGATTATCTTACTTGCAAAGATAATCAAAGATTGCAAACTATGCAAACAATCATAGGGCTTTCAAACAAATATACCCAGTACATCAGAGTCATGTTGTGCGTAAGGCATACTTTGGAATTATGGCTACCAATGTTTCATGCTGTCGGAAAAAAACAGTAACTTTGCGCCACAATGGAAAAAGGAAAAGTAAAACTCAACAGCGCGAGGGCATGGTGGCTTGCTGCCCGTCCGCAAACGCTGTCAGGAGCAGCGGTACCGGTAATGATGGGCTTGTCTCTGGCATGGTCGTATACCGAAAGAATGGAAGGTGTGTCTTTCAACATCATCCCAGCTGTGCTGTGCGTGCTGTTTGCTTTTGTAATGCAGATTGATGCCAACTTCGTGAATGACTATTTCGACTGGCGCAAGGGCACCGACGACGAGCACAGACTGGGACCACGGCGTGCATGCTCACAAGGGTGGGTCACTCCCCGTGCCATGCTGTGGGCCATTGCCATGACCACCATTGTTGCCTGTGGAATAGGCATGCCATTGGTGATTTATGGTGGCATACCGATGATTTATATAGGTGTGGCATGCGTTGCTGCCTGCTTTCTCTACACCTTGCTGCTATCGTATATAGGACTGGGCGACATTCTGGTGTTGTTGTTCTTTGGTGTGGTACCTGTATGCGCTACATTCTACCTGCAAGCCCATACACTCACCAAAGAGGTGATACTCTCATCGCTGGCATGTGGAATGGTCATCGATACCCTTCTGATCGTTAACAACTATCGCGACCGTGACAACGACAGGAGAGTGGGTAAGCGCACATTGGTGGTGCTCATAGGCGAACGTGCCACCGAGGTGTTGTTCATGGCACTGGGCTTAATGGCATTCCACATGGGACTGGTATTCTTTTTCCGCAGCCAGCCGTTCACCTTCTTCCTTCCTATGTTCTACCTTATGCTCCACGGACGCACCTTCCGCAAGATGGTGAGAATAAAACGAGGAAAAGCACTCAACGGCATTCTGGCTGAAAACGCCCGTAACATGTTTGTCTATGGATTACTGTTCTCCATCGGCGTTATCCTTGACCTATATATCATCAGCTGAAAATCGTAATACCATACATTTTCATATCATATCCCCCATACTGCCACGACCTGCTACTCTGTGGCAATATGGGGGATAATGCTGTATGTATGTTGCTTGCTTAGTTGAAGAAATTCCAGCTCAGTCCGAAACGGAACACTCGTTGGTTGAGCGGATAGTGAGGAGTAAAGAAATATTTTCCTCCTTCGGTATAGTTCACATGACTGAGCATCACGAAGAAACGGGTGTGCTTCAGGAAGAAGTTGGCATAGACATTAACAATGGGATAGTTACCCACCTTCACGCGGTTGTCTTCAGAGGCCTGTGTGGTGAACTGTCCGAGTGCTGGACTATAGTCCGGTGCATAATACTTGGTGAAGTATCTCACATCTGCACCGAGGTCACATTTCAGCACTCTTGCAATCTTGAACTTTATGTATAGGTTACTGTAGATATTGAGCTTCGGCACGGGGAGGGCATTGTTGTTTGACGAGCTTTGATATGTAATCACGTTTTCCCAGTTAAACATTCCAAGAGTAAAGTCTTGCTTGAGTTGCAGGGTAAGCAGGCTTATTGGGCTGTTTTCCTGAATGGGTGCCACTGTATTGTTGAGTCTCTGATAGTTGGTGCCGTTTGCCTGCAGGTCGTATGACTGTGCAAAATATGTATAGTTCTTTATCTCGTCAAAGCCTACGCGCAGCTGAGTGCGTGTGCGGTTGAGCGAGAAGATGCCTTCAATGCGTGAATGTACGGTATTGTCAAAGTCGATGTCCCATTTCAGATGGCGTGAGTTGTACTTCGTGAAATAGTAGGTGGGTGACGTACTGTGGAAGAACGCCTTGGCTGCGAGTTGTACGGTATCGCCCAACAGACGGAAATTCACGTCGGCATCGGCATCAACGGTCACTTCACCGTTGCTGTCACCCATCACTCCTACCGTACCTGTGACATTATAGTGGAGCACTGAGCCCTGCGTCTTGTTCAGCTGTCCGCCCACATAGAGCGTCTTCTCATTGTAGCTGCCTATGGTAAGGTCGTCGTTAGGCAGTGTATAATGACGCAACTCATAGGTAGTAAAAGCTTTCAAGCCAGCTTTTGCCCATTTGTTAAATCCCTCGAGCAAAGCCACGGCGAGAGTGTTCCTAAGCTCCCAGTGCTTTGTCTTGTCATATATTGAGTCGCTGGTTTGCAGGGACTCGTCATAATAGTCGTTGAGATAATATCCATCGGGGGTGTCGTTGGCTTGGAAAATGCGTTTGTAGTTGTCGAAGGTGGCAGTATGTATGAAACTGGTCACCGGTACATACTCGTCCTTCATCCACTCCTGAGCTTCTTTTTCCTTTGCTTCAATGGCGAGCAGACTGTCGGCTTTTTCCTGACTGTCAACAAAGATGCGTGTCGTATCGGCATCGACGGCAATGGGTTGCAGCGATGTGTCGGCTATCCGTGCATCATCGGGACGACCTGACGAAGACTGTTCACGGTCATATTCACTCTCATCAAACTCATCACCATTGCGCCGTGCTCTTTCCCGAGCCTTGCGTTTAGCTTCGGCTGCAGCGTTTTCTTTCTGCGAACGCATGGCAAACTTCCTTGCTGCAATCTCGTCTTCAGTCATGGGCACCTTACGGTTGAAGCCCAGACTGTAGCGATGGTTGAAGAAGATGTGCTGATTATCGTTCCTGTTCCATGTCTGCTGCAATGTAACAGGTATCTCGTCTTCGGTATACGAATCGTTGAATTTCTCGGGATGGGTGATATATTCATCATTGGCTATACCACCGTTTTCAAACACTTTCTGATGGTTTGTCGACATTATGAGGTGTGCCTGGTATCTGTCTCCGAGATATGAGCCATAGATGGTATAGTTGAAATGCGATGTGCTTTGGTTAGAATAGTAACCACGCCCATACAGATAATTGAACTGCATGCCAAGACCTATCCGTTTGCCAGCATTCACAGCAAAGAGAGCCTTGAAATAATCTTCTCCGTTTGTGCGGTTGCCACATGAGTTATAGGTAAGGTTTGTTATGGGAGACAGTGTGTTGGTGAAGTGGAAATCTTCCGGTTTGGTCAGAAAGAAGTCATAGGGCGAGATAAACATGAAATTGTCTATGTCGCTACGGTCTATGAAAATTCTGTTTATACGGGGTGAGCCGAGGTTTCCCAGAGTGTTGTACTCACTTCTCAGTCCAGTGGTGAAATGGTTGTTCATGAACATGTGGGCAATGGTGTCGGGTTCGGCTTCAGTCCTGTCGCCGAAAATCGGGTCTATGGTCCACACCTTCAGTCCCTTGGGTATTTCCTTGTGCTGGCTTTGTATACTGTCTGAACGTCCAAAGTTTTTGTCTTTCCTATACATGTCGTTGGTAAAGGCATCGTCGGGGTCATCTCCGAATGTTTGTGCCACGGCAACAGCCGGCAACGCAAGCATTGTCACGACGAATACCATCACGCTGCATAGGTTGTTTAATCTTTTCATTATTGTCATCCTGTAGTTGATTAAAACACCATTCTCAGTCCACATTCCACAATCTTGAATGCCATGGCTACGAGTATTATTATGGTGCCTACGGTTTCGTCACCGAAGAAATATACAGCCACTCCCGCTACAGCTCCGAGCATGAATATTATGTTGAGCCACTGCCGGAGTTGCAGGAAGTTGTCTTTGTTGTTATCTTCTTTTCTGTGGATACGGGTTCTTCTTTCAGCCGTTGTATTCTGATTTGATAAATCCATGTCTAAAGCATTTGCATGCGCTTTCAAAACGCTTTGTCTATATTGTTGAATATCTCGTTTTTGCGGTCGATGGTCTTTCTGCGGAATTTACCGGAGATGGGAAACATGCGTGTATGTTTCTTGTTCACGGCATACTTGTCGGTAATCCATTCTTCGGCCTTGTAGTTCTGTGCATCCTTACCTGTGCCATACTGGTACTGAACGTGGTCAAGCAGCACTTCAAGATGACCGTCGGAACAGTTGACCTGAAGAATGTAGTTGAACTTTGCACGGTCGAGCATCAAGGCATTGGATGTGAATGTGAGCCACTCCTGGAAGGTAGCAACAATCTTGTGCTCGTTTTCATTCACCATCACCACTTGGCTTCGCTCCAGCTGGTTCGGCTCTTTTGTCATGCGCGACAGAAAACTGAGCATGGCATCATATATCTGCTGCGCTGTCATGCCGGTAATATCGCGTTCGTGCTTCCACTGCACACGACCGTCAACCTCCGGCACTGCTCCGGCTTCAAGATACTGAAGCTTGGCATTGATCTTGGCTTCGGCTGCTTCGGTCTCGGCTTTATCCTTCTCTTCAGCTATCTTCACGTTTTCCTTTGCCACAGTCCAGCCACTCTGGGTTTCCTTGGGTTCCTGCAAGGGTTCAACAGGGGCTTGCTGTTCCATCTTCTGTGCTTCCTGTGCTGCTGCGTCAGCAGCTTCCTGAGCCGCCCTCGCAGCTTCCTGTGCTGCCAATGCCGCCTCTTGTGCCGCCTTAGCCTTGGCAGCTGCCTCTGCCTGCAGTTCTGCCACTCGTTGTGCCTGTGTGGTGGTTTCCGTCTGAGCTGCCATGTTCATCGTGCTGCAAAGCGCAGCGATGACGATTGCTGTCTTTATCTTCATAGATGGTGATGTTATGATAATTTCTGCAAAATTACTAAATAAATAAATAATGTGGGTAGGTTTAAGGATTATTTAACTCAAAACACGTTTTGCTGTTTGTGTTTCTGTGTCTTCCTGCCCTACTCTTTCCTTTCAAGTTCTTCCTGAAGCCTGATTATTTCGTCACGATACTGAGCAGCTTGCAGGAAGTCGAGCTCCTTGGCGGCCTGCTTCATGAGCTCGGTGGTATTGGCAATGCTCTTTTGCAGCTGCTCGCGGGTCATGTGTTGAACGATGGGGTCTGCGGCAAAGGCTCCATCGGAGATATTGTCAACTGGCATGTAAACGGTTTTTGCTTTGTGTGGCTCCTGAGTCTGTGGTTTTGTAGCAGCGAGTGAGTTTCCTATTGCCTTCACTATCTGTTGAGGAGTTATGCCATGCTCTTCATTGTATTTCAGCTGCTTGGTTCTCCGGCGCATGGTCTCGTCGATTGTCTTCTGCATGCTTTCGGTGATATTGTCAGCATAGAATATCACTTTTCCGTTTACGTTACGGGCTGCACGTCCGGCAGTCTGCGTGAGTGCACGGTGGCTCCTGAGGAACCCTTCCTTGTCGGCATCGAGTATTGCCACGAGCGACACTTCCGGCAAATCGAGACCTTCCCTGAGCAGGTTCACACCTACAAGCACGTCAAAGAGTCCGGCTCTGAGATTGTTCATTATTTCCACCCTGTCGAGTGTGGCCACATCGCTATGGATATAGTTTGCCCTGATGTCGTGGTTGAGCAGGTACTCGGTGAGCTCCTCTGCCATTCGCTTGGTGAGGGTGGTGACAAGCACACGCTCGTCTCGTTCTGCCCTGACGACAATTTCTTCAAGCAGGTCGTCAATCTGGTTTTCACTGGGACGTATCTCTATCTCCGGGTCAAGCAGACCGGTAGGACGAATGATTTGTTCCACCACGACACCCTCTGCCTCCTGCAGCTCATAGTCGGCGGGCGTTGCCGACACATATATGACTTGGTTGATGAGTGTGTGGAATTCTTCAAAGCGCAACGGACGGTTGTCAAAGGCTGCCGGGAGCCTGAAACCATATTCCACGAGATTTCGCTTCCGCGCCCTGTCGCCACCATACATTGCATTGAGTTGCGGTATGCTGGCATGACTCTCGTCAACAACGAGCAGGAAGTCCTTGGGAAAGAAGTCGAACAGGCAATATGGTCGGTCACCGGCTTGCCTGCCGTCAAAATAGCGCGAGTAGTTCTCTATTCCTGAACAATGTCCGAGCTCCTTGATCATCTCCATGTCGTATTCCACACGTTCCTTGATGCGCTGCGCCTTGATGTTGTCGCCCTGCTCGGTAAAAAAGGCTATCTGCTTCACGAGGTCGTCCTGTATGTCGTGGATGGCTTTCTCCGTCTGCTCCTTTGAAGTAACAAACAGGTTGGCAGGATAGATTTCATACTGGTCGAAGCCCGCCAACCGGGCAAAGGTCACAGAGTCGACTTCCTCAATGGAGTCTATCTCATCATCCCACCATGTCACCCTGAGCACATTATCACTGTATGCCATGGCAATGTCCACGGTATCGCCCTTGACCCTGAAGCATCCACGCTGCAAATCAATGTCGTTGCGCACATAGAGGGCATCAACGAGTCGGCGAAGAAACTCATTACGGTCTACGATGTCGCCTTTCTTCAGCTTTATCACGCTTGACGCCATGGTGGTGGGACCACCCATGCCGTAGATACACGACACCGACGACACCACGACAACGTCCTTGCGACCGGAGAGCAATGCCGACACGGCAGAGAGTCGCAGCCTGTCGATATCATCGTTGATGGCAAGGTCTTTCTCTATGTAGGTATCGCTGGACGGCAGATAAGCCTCGGGCTGATAGTAGTCGTAATAGCTCACATAGTATTCCACAGCATTCTCGGGGAAGAAACCTTTCATTTCCTGATAAAGCTGTGCTGCAAGGGTCTTGTTGTGGCTGAGAATGAGTGTGGGCTTATTGACATTGGCTATGACATTGGCTATGGTGAAGGTCTTACCGGAACCTGTCACACCCAACAACACCTGAGCCTTGTCACCACGCTCTATCCCGTCGGTGAGCTGGCGTATGGCTTCGGGTTGGTCACCCGTAGGCTTATAGTTTGATGAAATCTTGAAATCCATTCGTTTTCAAAGGCTTGAACAACTGACATCAATGTTCTTTGCAACACTACTCTGTTGACTGTGGAGCAACATCATAACATCAAGTTATGATTATGCCGTGCAAAGGTAAATAAAAACGAGGAAAAAGAATAAGACAGGCAATATTATTTGTGGCACATGACAAAATATAAGCTTTCTGACACGATAAGTGAAACTGCTTTTTTCGAGTATCAAAAGACATAAGAAAATGCGTCAAAATATGCGTGAAACATTATGTGAACAAATATAAACAAATGTAAAATAATTACCACTTTCTTTAACATTTAAAGAACGAGAAAGGCTTAAAAAATCACCTTGATAACCCATTGATAGTCAGATATTTGGAAAGGGCGTTTTAAAAGAGCCTCTTTTGGCGTGTAAAAGAGCCTCTTTCGCAGCGCAAAAGTGGCACTTTCGTTTTCTCACTGTGCGGAGAATATTTTTCGTTCACATTTGTTAACTGTTTCACGGAATTGAAAATTCTCTCAAAAAGGGTGGTTTTGCCGTGTCAAAATTCCAATGAGTTGTGTATGATTTGCAATCCCATGACATTGAGTACAGTCATCTGCTATATGATAGATAGGAAATGATTAAATCGCATTACCATAAAAAACACAACCGAGTGAACTTACACAAACGGAAATCGTCTGAAAAATTAAACAGTATTACAATTCAGAATTTGGATATGTGGATAATTTAGAGTAATTTTGCAGCCCATTAGTATTATAATAAGGTATAAGGATATGATAACAGTTACGAATCTGGCGATTCAATTTGGCAAAAGAGTACTCTACAAGGATGTAAACATCAAGTTCACAGCAGGAAACATCTATGGCATTATAGGTGCCAACGGTGCCGGAAAGTCTACGTTGCTGAAAGCTATCAGCGGCGAGCTGGAACCAAACAAAGGAACCATAGAGATGGCTCCTGGAGAGAGACTGTCGGTGCTTGACCAGGACCACTTCAAGTTTGACGCATTCACAGTGATGGACACCGTGCTGCAGGGGCATCAACCTCTGTGGAAGAACATGAAGGAGAGAGAAGAACTCTATGCCAAGGCTGAGATGACAGAGGAAGACGGCAACCGCGCTGCCGACCTTGAACTGAAGTTTGCCGAGATGAATGGCTGGGAGGCTGAGAGCGAAGCTGCACAGCTGCTGCAGAACCTCGGAGTGAAAGAGACTGAGCACTACAGAATGATGTCTGAGCTTTCGAACAACGAAAAGGTGCGCGTGATGCTTGCCAAGGCTCTCTTCGGACATCCCGACAACCTGCTGCTCGACGAGCCCACCAACGACCTCGACCTCGATACCGTGCAGTGGCTGGAGGAATATCTGAGCAACGTTGAGCAGTGTGTGCTCGTGGTAAGCCACGACCGCCACTTCCTTGATGCCGTATCAACCCAGACCGTAGATATTGACTTTGGAAAAGTAACGGTATTCTCCGGAAACTACTCTTTCTGGTATGAGAGTTCACAGCTCGCACTCCGTCAGGCTCAGAACCAAAAGATGAAAGCCGACGAGAAACGCAAGCAGCTGGAGGAATTCATACGCCGCTTCTCTGCCAACGTAGCCAAGTCAAAGCAGACCACAAGCCGCAAAAAGATGCTTGAGAAACTCAACGTGGAGGAGATAACACCCTCTACAAGAAAATATCCAGGAATAATCTTCCAAATGGAACGTGAACCCGGAAACCAGATACTTGAGGTGGAAGGACTGAAAGCCGTGGATACCGACGGAACAGTGCTCTTCGACAATGTGTCGTTCAACATTGAGAAAGGACAGAAAACAGTATTCCTGTCACATAACCCCAAAGCCATGACTGCCCTCTTTGAGATAATAAACGGCAACAGGGAAGCCGATGCCGGAACATACAAATGGGGAATAACCATCACCACAGCCTACCTCCCATTGGACAACACCGAGTTCTTCCAAAGCGACATGAACCTCGTGGACTGGCTCAGCCAATACGGTACAGGCAACGAAGTGACAATGAAAGGCTATCTCGGAAGAATGCTCTTCAAGCAGGAGGAAGTGGAAAAGAAAGTGAACGTGCTTTCGGGAGGTGAGAAGATGCGCTGCATGATAGCACGCATGCAGCTCAAGAATGCCAACTGCCTCATTCTCGACACACCAACAAACCACCTTGACCTGGAGTCGATACAGGCATTCAACAACAATTTGGTGGCATTCAAGGGAAACGTACTCTTTGCTTCCCACGACCACGAGTTCATCAATACCGTTGCCGACAGAATTATCGAGCTCACACCCAAAGGCACCATCGACAAGCTAATGAGCTACGACGACTACATCTACGATGCTGCCATAAAAGAGCAGAAAGCCAGTATGTATGACAAATAAGCATGACAATCTTGCAACACAATGCAACATGGCACAGAGTTTGCATTGACCACAGCAAGAAAGCATAACACATTATTACAACTATGAGCAAAGAAAAAGAAATAAAAATAGAAGGCGAAAACATTGAGGAAAGCAATGTAGACGAGCAGACTGCCGACAACGCATCAGAGAACACAGAGAACACCGAAAACACTGACGACAACAAGGAAGCAGAGCCTCAACTCACACCTCTGGAGGAGGCACAGCTGGAAAACGCCAAGCTCAAGGACCAACTGCTCAGAACCATTGCCGAATTTGACAACTACAAGAAAAGAACCATCAAGGAGAAAGCAGAGCTCATACTCAACGGAGGCAAGAAAACAATCACAGCCATACTGCCTGTGCTCGACGACTTTGAACGAGCCATTGCCGACAAGAACGAAGATGCCGCAGCAACAAGGGAAGGCATGGAGCTTATTTTCCACAAATTCATAAAGACACTTGAAAGCCTCGGTGTGCAGAAAATAGACACAGAGGATGCTGACTTCAACGTTGACTATCATGAAGCAATAGCCATGGTTCCCGGCATGGGCGACGAGAAGAAAGGCAAGGTGATTGACTGCGTGCAGACAGGCTACACCCTCAACGACCAAGTGATTAGACACGCCAAAGTGGCAGTGGGACAATGAGATAACAGATAATTGACAAGCAATAGTTGACAACCGATAACCTACAATGGCAAAGAGAGACTACTACGAAGTTCTGGGCATAAGCAAAGGTGCTTCGGAAGACGAGATAAAAAAAGCATATAGAAAGATTGCCATAAAATATCACCCGGACAGAAACCCCGGTGACAAAGAGGCTGAAGAGAAGTTCAAGGAAGCAGCAGAGGCTTACGATGTGCTACACGACCCGCAAAAGAGACAAACCTACGACCAGTTCGGGTTTGAAGGGCTCTCGGGCGGAGCCGGAGGCTTCGGAGGCGGTTTCGGAGGCGGTTTCTCCATGGACGACATCTTCTCAATGTTCGGCGACGTGTTTGGCGGACGAGGAGGCTTCGGAGGTTTTGGAGGCGGCAGACGACAGCCCGCTAAATACCGCGGCAGCGACCTGCGACTGAAGGTGAAGCTCACTCTTCAGGAGATTTCAACCGGAGTAACCAAGAAATTCAAGGTCAGGAAAGACGTGGAATGTCCTCACTGCCACGGCACAGGAGCAGAAAACGGAGCTCAAGCCGAGACATGCTCAAACTGTCATGGCTCGGGTATGGAAATACGCACCCAGCAAAGCATTTTCGGAATGATGCAGACACAGACAACCTGTCATGTGTGCGGTGGTGAAGGAATAGTGATAAAGAACAAGTGTCACCACTGCCACGGCGAAGGCATCGTGAAAGGTGAAGAGGTCGTAGAGATAAACATCCCGGCAGGAGTGGCTGAAGGTATGGTAGTGAACGTTCCTGGCAAGGGCAACGCCGGCAAACACAACGGAATAACGGGCGACATACAGGTGTTCATCGAAGAGGAAGCTGACGACACCTTCGTGCGCGACGGAAACAACCTGCTATACAACCTGCTGCTCGACTTCCCCACAGCTGCGCTCGGCGGCACCGTTGACATCCCGACCATAGAAGGCAACACCGTAAAGATAAAGATTGAGCCGGGAACACAACCGGGAAAGACTCTGCGGCTGCGCGACAAGGGACTCATGCCTGTCCAAGGCTACGGCAATGAGAAAGGCGACCTGATTGTAAACGTCAGCGTATACATACCCAAGACTCTCACAAAAGAAGAACGGCAAGCCGTGGAAAGCTTCAAGGACAGCGACAATTTCAAGGGAGATGCAAAGACAAAAGAAAGCATATTCCAGAAGTTCCGCAACTATTTCAACTGACACTATGACATATAAGGAAACCATAGAGTATCTGTATAATGCAACCCCCGTATTCGAACATACGGGGGCTTCTGCATATAAAGAGGGGCTATACAACACCCTCATGCTTGATGAACACTTCGGGCATCCACACACGCAATACAAGACAATACACATTGCCGGCACCAACGGAAAGGGGTCGTGCTCTCACTCCATTGCATCCATTCTTCAGGAGGCAGGATACAGAGTGGGACTCTACACCTCGCCACACCTCGTTGACTTCAGGGAACGCATACGCGTGAACGGGGAATGTGTGAGCGAAGGCTATGTGGTAGAGTTCGTGGAAAAGCTCATCTCCCATCCGTCAGCAAAGAAAGAGGGAAGCATATATCTCGACTCTCTCGGAAAGAACATCTTCCCGTCATTCTTTGAGCTCACCACAGCCCTCGCCTTCAAGTATTTTGCCGATGCGAAGGTAGACATTGCTGTGATTGAAGTGGGATTGGGAGGCAGGCTCGACTGCACAAACATCATTTCGCCCATACTGTCGGTAATCACCAACATATCGTTCGACCATACGGGGTTTCTCGGAAACACCCTCTCACAGATCGCCTCAGAGAAGGCCGGAATAATAAAGGAAGACACGCCTGTGGTCATAGGCGAATACAACAGCGAGACACGACCGGTATTTGAAGCAAAGGCACAGGCTATGAACGCGCCCATATTCTTCGCCCAGGATGAAGAGATACACTATGATGACATCGCCTTTGAGCTCAAAGGCAACTATCAGGCGAGAAACAAACAGACTATACTAAGTGCCATCGGGCACCTCCCTTTGGAGATTGACTATCCTGATATAAAGAAAGGACTTGCCAACGTGTGTGAAAACACATCGCTCATGGGACGGTGGCAGACACTGAAGACAAGTCCAACCATTATATGCGACACTGGCCATAACGTGGCAGGATGGCAATACCTTTCCAAACAGATAAAAGAACAGGCATGCGACACTCTAAGGATTGTGTTCGGAATGGTTGACGACAAAGACATAGACACCGTCATGCAGCTCCTTCCCACGAATGCAGTCTACTATTGGACACAAGCCGACAACCACAGAGCCATACCATCAGCCACCGTTCAGGCGAAGGCAGAAAAGCACAAGCTTACAGGCAACAGCTTCAACAGCGTGGCATCGGCCTATGAGGCAGCACTCCACGATGCCCATTCCAATGATTTCATCTTCATTGGAGGAAGCAGCTATGTCGTGGCAGACCTCTTGCAACATGTCCGCAACAGAGAATAACAGATGGAAAGGATACATACGAAACAGTATGTTTAAAGGTTTTTAACGAAAGGGAGAATGTTTTTTTCATTCCCCCTTTCGTATTTCTCAGTATTTTTTCGTTACTTTGCAAGTGAATACTAACCAAACTAAGTGATCGAAATATGAATACAGAAGACACACACTACGCATGTGGTTTGAAGCGGGAAGACTTTCAAACCACTATCAACGGAAAGAAAACCGACCTCTACATACTCAAGAACAGCCTCGGTAGCGAGGTGGCAGTAACAAACTACGGAGGCGCTATAGTAGCCATAATGACCGAAGATAAGGATGGACATTTTGCCAACGTTATACAAGGTCACGACAATATCCAAGACGTAATATCCTCACCTGAACCTTATCTGTCCACACTTATTGGACGATACGGAAACCGTATTGCGAAAGGACAGTTCCAACTCAACGGTAAAGAATACCACCTGCACATAAACAACGGACCCAACTCCCTGCACGGAGGAAAACAGGGCTTCAACGCAAAAGTATGGGATGCAAACCAAGTGAGCGACCATGCCGTAGTGATGAAATACATAAGCTCGTATGGCGAGGAAGGCTACACGGGAGAATTGGAAGTATGGGTGGCATTCACACTCACCGACGACAACGAGCTGGTCATCAAATACCAGGCTACGACAAACAAGAAGACAATACTCAACCTCACACACCATGGCTTCTTCAGCCTGCAAGGCATAGCCAATCCAACACCTGGCATAGAAAACCAGATATGCGAGATCAATGCCGACTTCTACCTTCCCATCGATGAGACAAGCATTCCTACCGGAGAAATACTCAAGGTGGAAGGCACACCGTTTGACTTCCGCAAACCGAAGGCCGTGGGCACAGACATCGATGCCGACAACGAACAGATAAAGATAGGTGCAGGCTACGACCACTGCTTTGTACTCAACAAGAAAGAAGAGGGAGAACTCACCTTCGCAGCAAGGATAAAAGAACCAGTGAGCGGACGATGGATGGAAGTCTACACCACGGAACCTGGCATGCAGCTTTACACCGACAACTGGGCAGACGGTTACAAGGGACAGCATGGAGCTACCTTCCCACGCCGTTCGGGAATATGCTTTGAATGTCAGCACTTCCCCGATTCGCCAAACCACCCCTATTTCCCATCAGTGGTGATTAAGCCCAATGAGAAATACACACAGAAGACCGTTTACAGGTTTGGTGCAGAGAAATGACAATTACACATTATCAACAAAAATAACAGAACAAAAAAACAATGGAAAACAAAAAACAAAACGGAAGCATCATTGCCATAATAACAATGATGTTCCTCTATGCGATGATTTCGTTTGTAACAAATCTCGCAGCACCAATCGGAGTGATTTGGAAAGGTGCATTTGAAGGTTCAAACACCGTAGGAATGCTCGGAAACATGATGAACTTCCTTGCATACCTGTTCATGGGTATACCTGCCGGAAAGCTCCTCACGAAGATTGGATACAAAAAAACAGCCCTCGCCGGCATCGCCACAGGTTTCATCGGCGTACTCATACAGTTCATCTCTGGCTCCGTTGACGGCACAACCGGATTTATCGTGTATCTGCTCGGTGCATTCATCTCAGGTTTCTGCGTATGTATGCTCAACACCGTGGTAAACCCAATGCTCAACCTTCTTGGTGGCGGCGGCAACCGTGGCAATCAGCTCAACCTCATTGGTGGAACGCTCAACTCACTCGCCGGAACGCTCACTCCGCTCTTCGTGGGAGCACTCATCGGCGATGCCACTAAGGCAACATTCTCTGATGTAAACCCCGTGATGTATATTGCAATGGCGGTATTCGCAGCAGCATTCTTCGTTCTGCTGTTCATACCCATTGAAGATCCACAGATGGGCAAGACAGGAGCCAACACAGTATTTGAGCACAGCGCATGGTCGTTCCGCCACTTCGTGCTCGGCACCATCGCCATCTTCGTATATGTTGGTGTGGAAGTGGGAATACCTGGAACTATGATATTCTATCTGTCAGACACCACGGAAGCTGGCGGCGGACTGCAAGGCAACGCAGCAGCAATAGCCGGTTCGGTAGCTGCCACATACTGGCTGCTCATGCTCATCGGACGTTTCGGATCAAGTTTCTTTGCAAGCAAGGTATCAAGCAGAACCATGATGACATGCACCACCATCACAGCCATGGCACTCATTGCTCTGGCAATGGTTCTGGGCAAGAGCTCTCAGGTTCAGATGCCCGTGTTCACTGGTTCATCGTTTGAAATGGTAACCGTGCCCATAGCAGCACTCATGCTCGTGCTCTGCGGTTTGTGCACTTCTATCATGTGGGCAAGTATCTTCAACCTCGCCACCGAAGGACTCGGCAAATACACTGCTGCTGCATCAGGTATATTCATGATGATGGTAGTAGGTGGAGGCGTGCTTCCACTGATACAGAACGCCATAGCCGACAAAGCTGGCTACCTCACCTCCTACATCATTCCGCTGGCAGGTGTGGCATACATGTGCTACTATGCACTGATAGGTTCCAAGAATGTTAATAAAGACATTCCGGTAGACTAAACCAAAACCATAAAGACTGTCAGGAAGCACAAGCATAGACAATCTTGAGAATGCTCCCTGACAGTCTTACCCTACATCGTTAACTCATCAAGACTGAACTACATATTTATATTTAAACCCTAAAACCTTACTATTATGATGGACATAGAGCATGTAAGAAGTCGCTTTATCAAGCATTTCGACGGAAAAACAGGCAATATTTATTTCTCACCAGGACGTATAAACCTCATAGGAGAACACACCGACTATAACGGAGGGTTCGTGTTCCCTGGAGCTGTGGACAAAGGCGTGATGGCCGAGATGCGCGTCAATGGAACGGAAGACATGGTTATGTGCTATGCCATAGACCTCAAGGACAGAGTAGACTTCCATCTCGCCGACGAGAAAGGACCGCGCACCAGCTGGGCACGCTACATCTACGGCATAGCAAAAGAGATGCAGAAACTCGGTGTTCCTGTGAAAGGATTCAACATCGCATTCTCTGGCGACGTGCCACTTGGAGCCGGAATGTCATCCTCCGCAGCCATGGAGAGCTGCTTCGCATGTGGTCTGAACGACCTCTTCGGCGACAACAAGATTTCAAAATGGGACATGGTGCTCGCCGGACAAGCCACCGAACACAACTACTGTGGTGTGAACTGCGGCATAATGGATCAGTTTGCAAGCGTATTCGGCGAAGAAGGCAAGCTCATGCGCCTCGACTGCCGCTCAAGAGAGTTTGAATACTTCCCCTTCAAACCTGATGGCTACAAGCTCGTATTACTCAACTCATGCGTAAAGCACGAACTCGCAGGCTCACCCTACAACGACCGTCGCAACTCATGCGAAAACGTGGTGAAACACATCGCTGCAAAGCATCCCGAACTAACCTTCGAGACCCTGCGTGACTGCACATGGGAGCAGCTCGAGGAGGTACGCAGCGAGGTAGGCGAAGAAGACTACAAGCGAGCTCACTATGTACTTGGCGAGAAAGACCGCGTGTTGGCAGTATGCGATGCCCTCAATGCCGGCGACTATGAGACTGTGGGACAGAAGATGTATGAGACCCACGACGGTCTGTCCAAGGAATACGAAGTAAGCTGTGAAGAACTCGACTTCCTCAACGACATAGCCCGCGAATGCGGTGTTACCGGCTCACGCATCATGGGAGGCGGTTTCGGAGGCTGCACCATCAACCTCGTCAAGGAAGAACTCTACGACACATTCATTGAGACAGCAAAGAAGAAATATGCTGAGAAATACAACAAGCTGCCAAAAGTAATCGACGTGGTGATTGGACAAGGCTCACACAAAGTGTGCTGATGCCACCCCAGCTTGAAAAAACAGCATTATTGACTATATTACATAAAAAGCTCGCCTGCAAGAAAAAACATTTCTGCAGGTGAGCTTTTTTATATTTTAAAGAACAAGAAAAGCATGAATGCGAATGAAAGAAAAAAGTATCAATTCAACAAAAATACAAATAATAAAACAACAAATCTAAAAATCAAATAAAATCAATTGCCCATATCAACAGAAATAAGTAACTTTGCAGCTAAAACCAGCATATAGGAACAATATGAACGATAACAAACTGATGCTTCGCGCAGCCGACAACATTAGGCTACTCACGGCAGCCATGGTAGAGAAAGCTAAATCGGGACATCCCGGCGGTGCCATGGGAGGCGCAGATTTCATCAACGTACTCTTCACCGAATTTCTTGTGTTTGACCCAGACCAGCCCACATGGGAAGGTCGCGACCGTTTCTACCTTGACCCGGGACACATGTCGCCAATGCTTTATGCCGCACTCACCATGCAAGGCAAGTTCACCATGGACGACATCAAGCAGTTCCGCCAGTGGCAGTCACGCACGCCAGGACACCCCGAGCGCAACATTGAGCTTGGAATAGAAAACACCAGCGGACCACTCGGACAGGGACACACCTACGCCGTAGGAGCGGCAATGGCAGAAAAGATGCTTGAGGCGCGCCTCGGACATGAAATGATGCAGCACAAGATCTATGCCTACATCTCCGACGGAGGCATACAGGAAGAAATCTCACAAGGAGCCGGTCGCATGGCAGGCTACTTCGGACTTGGAAACCTCATAATGTTCTACGACTCCAACGACATACAGCTCTCCACCGCGTGCGACGAAGTGTCAGACGAAGACATTGCCATGAAATACAAGGCATGGCATTGGAACGTGTTGGAGATTGACGGCAACGATACCGAACAGATACGTCAGGCTCTCAAGCAGGCTCAGCACGACAACGGACGTCCTTGGATTATCATCGGAAAGACCATCATGGGCAAGGGAGCACGACGTGCCGACAACACCAGCTACGAATGTTGCACTGCCACCCATGGTGCCCCACTCGGCGGCGATGCCTATGTCAATACCATCAAGAACCTTGGTGGCGACATTGACAATCCCTTCGTTATTTTCCCGGAAGTGCAAGAACTCTACGACAAACGCAACGACGAGCTGCGCACCATTGTTGCCAAGCGCCACGAAATTGAGAAAGCATGGGCTGATGCCAATCCCGAGAAAGCCCAGCTGATGAAGAAATGGTTCTCTGGTGAAGCTCCGGAAATAGACTGGAGCAGCATAACCCAGAAGCGCGACATACCTACCCGCGGGGCATCGTCTGTATGTCTGTCACTCTTGGCAGAACAAGTGGGCAACATGATGTGCTCATCGGCAGACCTCTCCAACAGCGACAAGACCGACGGATTTCTAAAGAAGTCAAAAGCCTTTGCACCAGGCGATTTCAGCGGAGGCTTCCTCAATGCCGGAGTGAGCGAGCTCACCATGGCATGCGTATGCATCGGTATGTATCTGCACGGAGGAGTGATACCCTCCTGCGGCACGTTCTTCGTATTCTCCGACTATATGAAACCAGCCATACGAATGGCAGCACTCATGGAGGTGCCAATAAAGTTCATCTGGTCGCACGACGCTTTCAGAGTGGGTGAAGACGGTCCGACACATGAGCCTGTGGAACAGGAAGCACAGATACGCCTGCTTGAGAAAATGAAGAACCACAAGGGTGACGACAGCGTGAGAGTGTTCCGTCCTGCCGATGCCGACGAAACCACCGTTTGCTGGCAGATGGCAATGGAGAACATGTCAACGCCCACAGCCATGATTTGCTCACGCCAGAACGTGGCAAGTCTGCCCGAAGGCAACGACTACAGCGGAGTGCGCCGTGGAGCCTATATCGTGGCAGGCAGCGATGACGACTTCGACGTAATACTCCTTGCCAGCGGTTCAGAGGTGTCAACCCTCGTTGCTGGTGCAGAACTGCTACGCAAAGACGGCATCAAGCTGAGAATAGTGAGCGTTCCGTCTGAAGGTCTCTTCCGTCGCCAGCCAAAGGAATATCAAGAAAGCATCCTCCCTGCAGGCTCGCGCATCTTCGGACTCACCGCCGGACTGCCCGTCAACCTTGAGACCCTCGTAGGCATCAACGGCAAAGTGTGGGGTATGACCTCCTTCGGCTACTCTGCCCCCTTCAAGGTTCTAGACGAGAAGTTAGGCTTCACAGCAGAGAATGTTTACAAGCAAGTAAAGGAATATATCAATTCATAAAAATACACTAAGCGATGGAAATAAAGACAGTAGGCATTGCCAGCGACCACGCAGGCTATCCTTTGAAACAATTTGTAGTGCAGTATCTTGAAAAGAAAGGCTATCCTGTAAAGGATTTCGGCACCAACAGTGATATAAGCGTAGACTATCCCGACTTTGCCCATCCATTGGCAGAAGCCATTGAGAGCGGAGAGGTTTATCCCGGAATAGCCATCTGCGGCAGCGGTGAAGGCATGGCCATGACCCTCAACAAGCATCAGGGAGTGCGTGCCGGACTGGCATGGAACCGTGACATTGCTGAACTCATACGCCAGCACAACGATGCCAATGCCATTGTGCTGCCCGGCCGTTTCATTGACAACAAGACTGCCGAGAAAATTCTTGATGCTTTCTTCAGCGCAAGCTTCGAAGGTGCACGCCACCAGCGCCGCGTAGAGAAGATTGCCATCAAATAACAACATTATCGCAAACAGCAAATAAGCAACAATGATTGGTTCTATAATAATAGGTATAATAGCCGGACTGCTTGCTTGCAAATTCACGGGAAGTGAGAGCAAAGGTTGCTTCATCAATCTGTTTCTCGGTCTCGTAGGTGGAGCCTTCGGAGGCTGGCTGTTTGGACAGCTTGGCATCCACCTCAATCCAGGCTGGATTGGCGAGCTCATTACCGCCGTGGTGGGTGCAGCCCTGCTTCTTTGGATTTGGAATAAAATAAGATCTTGAACCAAAGTCCACAGAAAAGTGATAGCCGGTGCATTCATGCACCGTAATAACCATCATAGCTTAAACACACTCATCCCCCTTCAGCTGTTTCTTCACGAAGCCGTTGAAGGGGGATTTCTTATTGCTGACAGCAGCCATGAAGCAGCCACTTCACTACTTCAGCAAAGAAAAGCCGCTATTCCTTTGCAGTGTTACCACTAAGTTGTATCTTTGTATAGCAAAAAACTCTATATTAGAAAACCGACAACTATTATGACACTTGCCGAAAGATTTATAAACTATACCACGTTTGACACGCAGTCAAGCGAAGATAGCAACACCATTCCGAGCACGGAAAAACAACTTGTCTTTGCCAGATATCTGAAAGAAGAACTCGAGCAGGAAGGTTTTGCCGATGTGGAAATGGACGACAAGGGATATATCTATGCCACACTGCAAGCCAACACCAAGAAAGAAATACCCACCATTGGCTTCATATCACATTACGACACGAGTCCCGACGCGAGCGGAAAGGATGTTAAGGCACGCATCATAAGCAACTATGACGGCACAGACATTGTGCTTTCTGAAGGCATGGTGACGAAGGTGGAAACCTTTCCGGAACTCCTACGGCACATCGGCGAAGACCTTATAGTAACCGACGGCACCACGCTGCTCGGTGCCGACGACAAGGCCGGCATTGCCGAGATTGTTTCGGCAATGTGCTATCTGCGCGACCACAAAGAGATTGCTCACGGTGACATACGAGTGGCATTCAACCCCGACGAGGAGATTGGCATGGGCGCACACCATTTCAATGTTGAACAGTTCGGATGCGAATGGGCATACACCATCGACGGCGGCGACCTTGGTGAACTGGAATATGAGAATTTCAATGCAGCTTCAGCCAAGGTCACGATAAAGGGCGTAAGCGTACACACCGGCTATGCCAAGGGAAAGATGGTTAATGCGAGCCGGCTTGCCTGCGAGTTCAACGGCATGATACCCGAAAACGAAGTCCCCGAAACCACCGAGGGCTATCAGGGCTTCTACCATCTGCTGAGTATTGACAGCCGAACCGAAGAAGCCAAGATGTCATATATCATACGCGACCACGACAGGAGCCGTTTCTGCGAGCGCAAGCGTTTCATGGAAGACTGTGCCGCAAAGATGAACGAGAAATATGGCGAAGGCACCGTAGGCATAGAGCTCAACGACCAGTATTATAACATGAAAGAGAAAATTGATCCCAACATGCATGTTATAGACATGGTCTTACATGCCATGCAGGAGTGCAACGTCACCCCAAAAGTGATGCCCATTCGCGGTGGCACCGACGGTGCTCAGCTTTCATTCAGGGGTCTACCCTGCCCCAACATCTTTGCCGGTGGAGTGAACTTCCATGGTCCCCACGAGTTTGTGAGCATACAAGTCATGGAGAAAGCCATGGAGGTGATAATTAAGATTTGCGAGCTTGCAGCCCACTATAACGATTAACCAAAGAGCTAACACACAAGCAACACCATTTAAAAACATGAACGAACTACCCCCAATGATTGACGACCTTGCCCTGATACTTATCGTAGCAGGACTGGTGACACTTGTTTTCAAGAAACTCAAACAACCTCTGGTGCTCGGATATATCGTTGCCGGTTTCCTGGTATCGCCCCACATGCCCTACACCATGTCGGTTGTCGATGGTGAAAGTGTCAAGCTGTGGGCTGACATTGGAGTAATATTCCTGCTGTTCTCACTTGGTCTGGATTTCTCCTTCAAGAAAATAATGAAGATGGGAGCCGCCCCCGTCATTGCCTCGGTAACAATAATATTCTCAATGATGATGTCGGGCATACTCGTGGGCAAGCTCTTCGGATGGGCGCGCATGGACTGCATCTTTCTCGGAGGAATGCTTGCCATGTCGTCAACGACTATCATCTACAAGGCTTTCGACGACATGGGATTGCGACAGCAAGGCTTTGCGTCTATGGTGATGAGTGTGCTCATACTCGAAGACATACTCGCCATAGTGATGATGGTCATGCTTTCTGCCATAGCAAGCGGCAACAGCCCCGATGGCGGACAGATGGCTGCGAGCATTCTAAAGATAGCATTCTTCCTGATACTGTGGTTCGTGGTAGGTATCTTCGCCATACCTCTCTATTTGCGCAGGATGCGCAAGCAGCTCAACAGCGAGACACTGCTCATCGTATCGCTCGGGCTGTGCTGCATGATGGCTGTCATATCGTCGGAAGTAGGTTTCAGCTCTGCCTTCGGAGCCTTTGTCATGGGCAGCATACTGGCAGAGACCATTGAAGCCGATAAGATTATCAAGGTGGTGGAGCCAGTGAAAAACCTCTTCGGAGCAATCTTCTTCGTATCGGTGGGCATGCTTGTCGACCCGAATATCCTCGTTGAATATGCCGGACCAATAATCGTGATAACGCTCACGATACTCATCGGACAGTCGGTATTGGGAACCTTAGGCTACATGTTCAGCGGTCAGACGCTGAAGAATGCCATGCGCTGCGGTTTCTCCATGGCCCAGATTGGCGAGTTTGCCTTCATCATTGCCTCTCTCGGACTGTCGCTCGGAGTGATAAGCCATTTCCTCTACCCCGTGGTAGTGGCAGTATCCGTAGTTACTACATTCCTCACTCCCTACATGATACGCTTTGCCGAGCCAGCATATAAAAGCATTGAGAAACGACTTCCAAAGAAATGGATACGCCGTCTGAACCATTTGTGGGGTGACTCCGGCGACAGAAACATGGTAGAACAGTCGGAAAGCCGAAAGCTGTGGCAGCAACTTCTCAGCTCCATGGCCATCAATACCATTGTCTATTCCATACTCTCCTCTGCTGTGATAGCACTGATGCTCACCTTTGCGCTCCCCTTGCTCCGACGCATGTTCACAGGCGGGCAACTACAGTGGTATGCCAACATCATCTGTGCATTGGTTACTATAATTCTCATATCGCCATTCCTGCGTGCCATAATAATGAAAAAGAACCACAGCGAGGAGATGCGCACACTATGGACCATGCGCAGAATGAACCGTCTCACACTGTTGTTTACAATCATTGTGAGGGTGGTCATTTCATCGGCATTCGTATTCTATGTGGTCAACCACCTGTTCCACTTTGCCGGAGGCGTTTTGGCTGCCGTCACTTTGACCGCCATTGCACTAATGGTAATGTCGCGAACACTTAAACACCGAAGCATAAAGCTTGAACGAATGTTCATAATGAACCTACGTTCGCGAGACATCGAGGCACAGGTAAAGGGCAGGAAACGTCCTCTCTATGAAGACCATCTGCTGGATCGCGACATACACATATCCGAGTTTGAAATACCCGAGGACTCTCTGTGGGCTGGAAAGAAGTTAAGCCAGCTTCGCATAGCTGGCAGGTTTGGCGTGCATGTTAGCAGCATCTTGCGCGGTTCAAGGCGCATAAACATTCCCGGAGGCAGCGATGTGTTGTTCCCCGGTGACCAAATCCAGGTGATTGGCAACGACGAACAGTTGTCGGCCTTCGGAAAAGCACTCGTTGCCGAATGCTTCGAGGATGATACCGAAATTGAGCACCGCGCCATGCACCTGCGCCAGATTATTCTCACAGCCAGCAGTCCGTTCATTGGCAAGACCGTGGCAGAAAGCGGCATCCGCGACAAATACGACTGCATGGTAGTGGGAGTGGAAGCCGGGCAGCGTCACCTTACCATGATCAATGCCTCCCGCAAGTTTGCAAAAGGCGACAAGATATGGGTGGTTGGAGAATTGTCAAACCTTGAGGCAATACTCAATGCCTGACAACAAAGCCATTGACAATGATTTAGGCATTTTCAATGCTTTCCCGCCCTCGTCTTCGCAAGTTTGGTCCACCACTTTGCGGAGATGAGCCAGTATTTGTGCGGAGAATACTCCAGTATTGTGCCCAAAATACTCCAGTATTGAGCCCAAAATACTCCAGTATTGTACGAAGAATACTGGCGAGGATATATAATACGATGATTTCAGTTGAATACTTTCACAACGGAACAATAGGTAACATGCTGTGAATGTGAGTATAAGAGCACGTTATCAATACCACTGAATGCTGTTGCCAACACCACTTCTCTTGTCATACTTCAGGGCATCTGTAAGAGTAGAGGCATTACACCTGAATGTGAAATTGTAGCTTGTATACGGTTTCAACACTATGTTGGCACTCATGTTGAAGCAATGGAGGTCGCGCGAAAGCGATGCCGTTGTCATGGACAGCTGATGAGCGTCAAAGTCATAACCACTCATGAACTGAATGTTCCATCCGTCGCTTATCCTGATGTTTCCGCTGACGTTCATCGTCTGCGAGAATTTATATGGATAACGCATACGCTTATAGTTGAACTTTCCGCTTGTGTTCTCACGCATGGTTATGCCATAGCCTATGGTCAGCGACCAAGGCATGTTGAAACTCATATAGCCATCGTCGTCGGTCTTTGCAATACCTGACTGCTTGCGCTTGGCCTTATGCTTGCCTCGCTCAAGGTCGTCGTCAATGTTTGACTCAATGTTGGTGTCTATGCCTTCGCCATCATCGTAGTCCTCGTCGTCATCCTCGTCGTCATCATGTCCGAACCATTTCTTGAGTTTCTCGGGATTGAGGGTAAAGGAAAAGTTCTGGCTCATTCCCTGGAAGCGAGGCAGCCTGCCGTAGCCCCATTCGGTGTGATTACCTATATAGGGTTTTCCGTTTTCGTCAATCTCATAGGCATAAGTAGCAAACCTCGCATTGAGGTTGAAGGTATAGTTCTTCCACCACTTCAGTCGCAATGTGGTGCTGAGGTCGCTCCATCTGTGATAATTGGTGGCAGCATTATACGACATGTTCAGTCCCAGCTCGTCGATAATGCTTATCTTCCTCACGCCCGTGGAGTCTTTGTCGCTTTTAACCTTCATCTCTATGTTGTTTGATAACGACATGGAGATGCTCTCTGTCTTGCCCGGCGACGGCGGGGAATAAATTCCTGTGGCATAGGGTGAATACTCTACGAGAGAAACATTGCCGTTGGCATCGGTTTTCAGATAGGTGTCATAGTAGCCGTAGCGTGGAGCGCTGAAGTCGGGCGAATAGCTGAACCCTATCGTTGGGGTGAGGACGTGTCTCACGGCTTGTATCTTGTCACCGAAGATTTTCCTGTTGGGAGTCCAGAAACCATACACCTTCGTAGATGCAGAGAGGTTAAGGCTCCAATCATAGATATTGTAGAAGCCATGTGTGGTGTCGGCAACAGCCACCTGCTTTGCCTCATCCCAGGACTGGGTTACCTTGGATGTGAGGGTGCGGTCGGTGAAGTTAAACGACGGACGTATGTTCAAATAGTTGAACAACGTAAAGTCTGCCTTCACAGGTATCCTGTGCTCCATACCGTTTTTCCAGTCTTTCACGAGATTGGAATGCAACACCTTGTCTTCCTTAGCATTGATGCTGTTCTGCAGTGTTCCTGTATAGCTGAATGATATGCGTTCATACCATCGTTGCTGTCCTGCCGATTTCTTCCGTTTGAAAGGATATACCTCTCTGAGGTTTATGGTGAGGTTGGGCAGTGTGAGTGCTATGGTTGTATCGCGCATGTTCTGTGCGATGTTGGCTTGTGAGCTCAGCGACAGTCCGAGGCTTGAAAATGTTGTAGAGAAGTTAACCGACGATGTTCTTATGCTCTGCGTCATTGCCTGCGGGTTATACATCGAGTTGAGGTTGTTTTGCTCATAGCTTGATGTGGCAAAGTTTACGCTTGCCGAAAAGGTGCTGAACGGATTGGCTTTAGCATCCTGTGTGTGTCGCCATTGCAGTTTGAAGCTCTCAGTCTCTTTGTAGTCGGGCATGCCCTTGTCGCCGTTCTTGGTATCTTGATAGCTGAACAGGAAACTGCCGTTGTAGCGATATCGTTTGCGGTAATTGCTTGCTGCCGATGCTCCCCACGAGCCCTTGGTATAGATTTCACCAAGAAGCTTCAGGTCAAACTTGTCGCTGATGGCAAAATAGTAGCCTCCGTCGCGCAGATAGAAGCCCAGTGTCTGTTCATCACCATACGATGGCATGATAAAACCACTGCTGTATTTCTTTGAGAATGGGAAAAAACCGTAGGGAATGGCCAGCGGCAGCGGCACGTCGGCCACGACAAGGTATGCCGGACCAAACACTACATCCTTGTTTGGTCTCACCTTTGCCCGTGAAAGGGCTATGTAGAAGTCAGGATTAGGATCGTCGCAGGTGGTATAGCGACCATGTTGCAGGTAAATGGTACCTGTTGAGTCGCGCTTGGCTCTCTCGCCAGTGATGAAGCCGTCTTCCTGCTCGGTATAGACATCGCGAATGAGACCTTTCTTCGTCTTGAAGTTGAAGGCTATGGTGTCGCTTTCATATTGGTCGGAACCCATTTTGAACACCGGTATGCCCTTGAGTCCTTTCTCTGAAGTGGTATCGGCAGTACCGGTAGCCCTCACCATGCTGCTGTCGAGACTCAACGACACCTTTTCACTCGTAAGCTTCATGTTCTGGTAGTCAACAGATGAAGAGCCGAAGAGATGGGCTGTGCGGCTGTCGGCATAGTAGACCATTGAGTCTTTGGCAGAATAGCTCACCGGAGCTTCTATGCCGTTTGCCTTGGCACGCTGTATGGAGTCAAGTCGTATGGAGTCGTCAATAGCTTTGTTGTGCAGGAAAATGGCTTCGTGCAGGGAATCCCTCACAATGGTGTTGCTGTCAACGTCTGCCATGTGAGGTCTGGCAATGGCATGGGAATGTAGCGGATCGTTTGCCATCACCAGCGCGACAGCAAGCAACAATATGCCTATGAGTGTTTCCCTCTTCATTCCCTTCCTGTTTGTTTCTTCGTAATCCTAAATATCTCGTCAGCTGAACGTCATTCAAACATTACCACCCATTTCTTGAACCTCTCAACACCCTCATCACCGAACTTCTGAAGGCTTCTTATTGCCTGTTCAATGTTTTTTTCCTGCTCCGGGTGTGATTTGGAATAGAATTTATCGGCATAGCATATCACCTGCTCCTCAAGCGTTTCGGGTAGCAGAGATACGGGTGGGAGTGGCAGATGCTGTGAAACGATGTCGTCGCAGGTGAGTCCGGCACCGGTATGACGGGCACACACTCGGGCATAGCGGTGCTCCACCCCACTCCATGTCAACATCCTTGAGCCTATCATGCCATGACAGATATATGGTGCCCAGCCATTGCAGTATATTCCAGGTGCATGACATTCAATGATTCCTATGTCGTGGAGCATGGCAGCATCGGCAAGAAACAGCCTGTCAAGCTTCAGTTCAGGATGGCGGTCTGCCACACTGAGAGCCTTTTGTGCCACAGCCTCGCTATGTGCAAGGAGAAGCTTCTTAAGCTCTGTCTCTTCCTCACCGTAGAATCGGTCTATGATTTCCTGCCAGTTCACTGTTGATGATATGCAAAAGACCTTAAGACCCACTGTCTTTGTCGGGTCTTAAGGTCTTTATGTAACTTTATTCTGCTCTTTCTATCCAAGCCAGCACGTCGCCCTTGTTTACTTTAGAGCCTTGCTTGGCAGCAATCTCCACGAGCTTGCCTCCGAGAGCTGCGGGTATTCTGACAAATTCGCCCCATGTAGCCTGTATGTAGCAGAATTCGTCACCCTCATTGTATTCTTTTCCGATGAATGGTTCGACTGTTGCCACAGCCTCGCCGTCGCCGCCAAACTCCCAGAACACCTGTCCCTTCACTGGTGCCACGATGGCATCGGCTTTGGCATGCTTGAATGCGGCGAGCTCCTCTGGTGAGAGTGTTGATCCGAGCTCGGCATCTTTTGCTTTCTGAAGGTCGGCAAGGAAGTTTTTCTTTGCTTGTCCGCTCTTGTAGTTGCGATACTGCTCGGGGTGCATGGCGAGTTCCCACAGTTCCTCGTCGTCCTGACCATAGTCCCATCCGTTTTCGTCCATCTCCTTACGGAAATCGTCAAGGGCATTGGGATAGAGAGTGTGCGGGTCGGTGGTGGTAAACTCCCTGCCTTGCTTCTTTGCAAGCTCCACGAGTTCCGGATCAATTTCTCCAGGTATCTTTCCACTCTTTCCGAGAATCATTCCCCACATGGCATCGTCCATCATCACGAAGCGTCCCTTGCCTTGTTCCATGGTGAGAAGGTTCATCAGGGCAATGTTCTTTACATATTGTGAGAAAGGAGTAACCAATGGTGGGTAGCCCACGCGTGGCCACACATACTCAACCTCGTTGAACAGCTTCACGAGCATATCGTCGGTAGAGAGCTCCTCGTCACCGCGCTTCTTGCGAATGTTGTTTATCGTTCCCATGATACCGCCGAGGTCAGCCATCATTGAACCCATCATTCCGCCAGGCAAGCCACAGCCGAGCAGCAGACTCGACATGTGTTTGTTGCCGGGATTGATGAAATATCCCAGCCATTCGTCAATGAACTCTTGTGTCAGCGAGCGTGCTTTCATGTATGCGTTCATGTTGATTTCGGGAACATCGAAGCCTTCGTTCTTGAGCATTGACTGCACAGAAATCACGTCGGGATGAACCTTACCCCACGACAATGGCTCAATGGCTGTGTCAATGATGTCGGCACCATTGTTGCACACCTCAAGAATGCTTGCCATAGACAGTCCGGGACCGCTGTGACCATGATACTGGATGATAATCTGAGGATACTTGTCCTTAATCATCTTGGTGAGCTTGCCGAGGAAAGCTGGCTGTCCTATACCCGCCATGTCCTTGAGACAAATCTCTTCGGCACCGGCAGCAACCACCTGATCGGCAATGTTCATGTAATAGTCGAGTGTATGAACAGGCGATGTGGTGATACACAGCGTTGCCTGTGGTGTCATGCCGGCTTCCTTAGCCCATTTTATGCTTGGAATGATGTTTCTCACATCGTTCAGACCATCAAAGATACGGGGAATGTCCACGCCCTGGGCATGCTTGACCTTATACATCAAAGCTCTCACATCGTCGGGCACCGGATACATTCGAAGTGCATTGAGACCACGGTCGAGCATGTGGGTCTTGATGCCCACCTCATTGAAAGGCTTGCAGAATGCCCTTACGGCTTCGTTGGGGTTTTCGCCGGCAAGCAGGTTTACCTGCTCAAAGGCACCACCGTTGGTTTCCACGCGGGCAAAACAGCCCATTTCTATTATCACCGGAGCAATTTTCTCGAGTTGGTCCTTGCGTGGCTGAAACTTTCCTGAGCTCTGCCACATGTCTCGATAGACAAGACTGAACTGAATTTTCTTTTTCATTATCTTGATATTTTTACCTTCTTTTATCCTTAATTCCTACCGCAGTCAGCCCCATTTCCACGAGGACATGCTGCTTAGGCTGTGCAAAATTAGGCAAAAAAATCCATTTAGCAGTCTATAACACACTTTTTTAGCAATTATTACATAATGAGGTTGTTGTGGTATCGGGCATTTTTCGTAATTTTGCCACACAAAATCACATTAACGACAACAATGAGGAAACTGCTATTCATATCTATTATAAGCATCATTGCATGCGCCATAGCTGCATGTTCAAAGAGAAAACACACTGACAAGCACACCACTACGAGCATTACCGAGAAACTTCCTGGCGACAGCATGATCTACGGTTTGGCTTGCGACGGCTGCAACGACACCGTGGTGGTATTCCTCCCGGAAGATGGCGGTGACCCCATATACTACGACATCACCTCTGCCATGCGCAACAACAAGGTGTTCGGACATCCAGAGATTGGCGACTGGATAGCCATCATGGTAAATCCAGACAACAAAAAGGAGGCAACCATGATCATCGACCTCGACCAACTGAAAGGCACTTGGACGTATCAGGTGATGCCCACCCTCAAGGAGAATGCCTTGAAGAGCGAAAAGGAAATACATGAAGAGCTCTCCGACTCCCTCCGCGCACTCATATTCATTCCGCGCGAATATGGTTTCACCCTGAAACGACAGAACCAGGCATCAAGCGTTGGCGCAGTGTATAAGGGCAACAGCCTCAGCGATGAGAGCATCGTGGAATATCCTCCGGTGAAGCGCTATACTGCATGGCACACGTTTAACGGTCGCGTCATTCTTACATGCGACACGGTAGACAAGAATAGGGTGAGACTACCCGACAGCAAGGTGAAACGTGACACCGCCGAACTGCTTTACATGCTCGGCGACACCCTTGCCATGAGCATCAATGGCAAAGAAATTGGCTTCCACAGACAGAAAAATGCCATGGAAGCCAATAAGAAAGCTACGGAAGCTGCCAGGAAACAGGCTAAGAGCGACTCTATAAGCAAGTGAGCCACCGTCACTCATGAGTGGCAAAGCGTTGCTCTGCCAGCTTCTCATATTTTGTCCCCTTGCGACCATAGTTGGCAAAGGGCCAGATGCTTATACCACCACGCGGCACAAACAAGCCCGTCACCTCTATATACTTCGGGTTCATTAGGCGAATGAGGTCTTTCATCACCACGTTGACACAATCCTCGTGGAACCCTCCATGGTTGCGGAAAGAGAACAGATAGAGTTTAAGCGACTTGCTCTCAACCATTCGCTCGTCAGGGATGTATGCTATTCTGAGCTCACCGAAGTCGGGTTGTCCGGTAATGGGACACAGTGTGGTGAACTCCGGACAGTTGAACCTCACCCAATAGTCATTCTCTGGGTGCTGATTAGTAAATGTCTCAAGCATCTCTGGAGCATAGTCGTCCTTGTATTCGGTCTTCTTTCCAAGAGCTTTCAGCCCTTCATCTTTTCTTGTATCCATATTATAGAGAATTATATATGTTTGATAATTTTCAATCACTTTCCCAATCATCTTACTGACTCTTTGGCTTCACCGGCATGAGCCGTGGCTGAGTGTCGACGGTCAGCAAGATACATGCCACCAAGTATGAGCAGCGAGCCTAATACGAAAAACGGAGTTACTGGTTCACTCAATATCCACCATGCAAACACCACCGTGGTGATGGGGTTCATGTATACATAGTTGGTGGCAACCATTGCACCAAGCCTGTCCATCACCCACGTCCACAACAGGAAACACGACATGGAAGCCACGGCACCAAGGAACAGAAGATTACAAATGACACCTGGCTGAAGCAATATGGCAATATCCGGTAGTTCTGGGTGTATAATATAATAAGGTATAATGGTAAGCATACCATAGAAAAACACCTTACGGGTGATGAACACGGCATCATAGTGCCTGTTGGCTGGAATAATGAGAAGGGAATAGACAGCCCAACATAGGTTGGCACACAATGCGAGACCATCGCCCAAGGGCGAGAGATGGAGCACGAAATGACCATTGAGCACCACCACTGCCACTCCCATCACCGCCATGAGCGATCCTGCTATCTGAATGCCACTCATGCGCTCACTTCGATAAAACAGTCCTATGAGCAGAGCTGCCACAATGGGACACGAACAAACTATTAGCGACGTGTTGGTAGTAGTGGTGTATATCAATGCCTGGTTCTCTGTGAGGAAATAGAGAGATCCGCCGGTAATGCCCAGACCCACCATGAGCAGCTCATGTCTCAGAGTGTTGCAAAACAACCGTCGTCCCCTGCCTGTCAACAATGTTACCACAACCAGCAACACATAGGCAATGACAAAACGCAGTGTGAACACATGAGCAGGCGACAAGCCACTCTGGAGCAGCAGTTTGGTAAATACAAACGTACTGCCCCATACACAAACCACGAGAAATGCCGTGATGTGGGGAATGATATTGCTCCTTGCTCCCATTGTGAGTGCAAAAATACAAAGAAAAAAACGTTTTCTTTTGCATTATTGCAACATAATCGTAAATTTGCAGAAATAAAAAAACACTCATGCCAACAATATGAAAAGACTATTAACATCACTTACCGCCATTCTCATCATCACGGCGGCACACTCACAGACCAACATTCTCATTCAGCAGATTGACTCCCTCGACAATATTGCCGAGGTTCTCGTCAACGAATATGTCAGCATCAGCAAGAAAGAGGTGAAAACTGACGACGAGACAGAACGGATGGCAGCAATAGAGGAACAATTCGAAGCCATTGGCAACAAGGAGAAACAGCTCGTCATGGACTATGCCAAGGCCAACAGAGACAACACCACACCGGCACAGTTCATCGTGAAGGTTGCACCACTGCTCACCTACGACGACATGGTGGAACTGCTCGACCCCACAGCAGCATATATCAACGAGCCAGAGCTCAACGAGATAAAAGGCAGGATGGCGCTATTGGAGCTGCGCGCACCGGGAACGATGTACAAGGACCTCAGCATGAACACTCCGGAAGGCACTCCCGCAAACCTTAGCGACTGGGTGGGCAAGGGCAACTATGTGTTGGTGGACTTCTGGGCATCGTGGTGCGGTCCATGCCGACAGGAGATGCCTAACGTGGTGAAAGCCTACAACACTTATAAAGACAAAGGCTTCGACGTGGTGGGTGTGTCGTTCGACTCTAAGGCCGACGCGTGGAAAGCAGCCATCAAGAGCCTCGACATGCCATGGCACCACATATCCGACCTTGCGGGATGGAAGTGTGCCGCAGCAGAGGCATACGGTGTTCACAGCATACCGTCAAACATCCTTGTCGACGGCATAGGACGCATTGTTGCCATGGACTTACGCGGTGAACAACTCATAAAGAAGCTGGACGAGATATATAAATAATGAAGAACTACAAAAAGTCGTGGTTAAGTAATCATCCACGCACCTATATATCATTTGGGGACGGAGCAAACGAAAATGCTTCGTCCCCGATTTCATTTATCAAAACCAATATACCAACGGTAACAAGGGTAAACTTTGCGACTTCATAAAACATCTGAACAAGTATTCATTAACGACATCAACCATTTTGTTTAACTTTGCCCATTGACAAACGAACAAAAAACGGACAGTCGGGCAATCGTAACAAAATCGTAACATCATTGTATCATAATCTTAATACCATTTAATTGGTAGTAAGAAAGCTTCAAGATACCTTTGCTGGCGATATGGAATACATACTAATTACTTTTAAGCTCCTTGGTGCATTGGGATTGCTCATCTTCGGAATGAAGCAGATGAGCGAAGCACTGCAGAAAATGGCGGGTTCGCAACTGCGACACATACTCGCCAAGATGACAACCAACCGTTTCACGGGTGTACTTACCGGTACCGCTGTTACCTGTGCCGTACAGTCGTCTTCTGCTACGACAGTAATGACAGTATCTTTCGTCAGTGCCGGACTGCTGACTCTCAAACAAGCGATTTCTGTAATCATGGGTGCAAACATCGGCACCACACTCACGGCATGGATAATGTCGCTGGGCTATAACATTGACCTTACGAATATCGTTTTTCCTTCATTTATATTAGGCATCATCCTCATCTACAGGAAACGTCAACGCTATGTGGGTGATTTCCTATTTGGCATCGCGTTCATGTTCTGGTCGTTGGTGATGCTCAGCTCTGCCGGCAAGGAGATGGATTTGGAGCACAATGAGAGTGTGGTGTCGTTCTTCGCTTCATTTAGTACCGACAGCTACGCCACCATTCTCATCTTCCTTGCCATTGGTGCCATTATCACCTGTATCGTCCAGTCGTCGGCAGCCGTCATGGCTATAACCATACTTCTCTGCTCCACGGGAGTGCTACCCATCTATCTCGGCATTGCACTTGTCATGGGTGAGAACATCGGAACAACTGCTACAGCCAATCTCGCTGCCTTCGGTGCCGGATTGGACGCTCGTCGTGCAGCATTGGCACACCTGTTGTTCAACATCTTTGGAGTCATGTGGATTCTCATAGTGTTCTATCCCTTTGTCAATACTGTATGCTCTTTAGTGGGATATAATCCGGAGTTGGCGGGACAGGCAGAAAAACTACCTGTGGTACTGGCAATGTTCCATACCTTGTTCAATGTGACCAACACAGCCCTCCTCATCGGCTTCATTCCTCAGATGGAACATATTGTGTGCCGCTTGCTGTCTGAGAAAACAGGCAGTACCACAAAGGCACTTGGGCTTAAATATATCCAAGCCGGATTAGTGCAGACTCCAGAAATAGCAGTTCTCCAAGCTCAGAAAGAAACCGCACACTTTGCCAATCAGATGCGTGACATGTTTGCCATGACTACCAAACTCATGGAAACGACAAATGGCGATGCCTTTGAGAAGCTTTATGCAGACATAGAGCATGCCGAAGACATGAGCGACCACACTGAGTTGGCTATTGCCGAATATCTTGAACAGGTGTCCAACGACCATCTGAGCGATGACACCAAGCAGAAGATACGCCAGATGATGCGCGAGGTGAGTGAGCTGGAAAGCATCGGTGACTCCTGCTACAAGCTTGCACGCTCGTTGCATAGACGCAACGAACAAGGTGTGGCGTTCACTGCAAGCCAGACTGACAACCTGCATCACATGACGATGCTCGCCGACGATGCTCTTGAGCAGATGTGTCTCGTCATGCATTCCCACAATAGCATTCACGACATACGAGAGACTTATCGCATTGAAAACGAAATGAATGCTCTTCGTGACAGACTAAAGGCTGAAAACATACAAAGCATCAACAGCCACGACTACGACTACTCTCTGAGCGTTCTATACACCGATTTGATAAACGAAATCGAGAAACTTTGCGATTATGTAGTCAACGTAGTGCAGGCAAGATTTGGAAAATAAGAAAAAAACACTACTTTTGCATCATGAACAAGAGCAATTGCCAACCCTTGGTACAAGCATTGCCGCATTTGGATATATATACATGAACGATGGACAACAAGCCTATCCTTATTGTTGATGATGAAAGTGACCTGTGCGAGATACTACAGGTGAACCTAATGGCTGAAGGCTATGAGGTTGATGTGGCATATTCCGCTGACGAGGCTATGAAGAAAGACCTCAACCTCTACAGACTGATATTACTCGACGTTATGATGCCTGGAATGTCTGGCTTCCAGATGGCAAGGCTCTTAAGGGCACAAGGTAATGCGACACCCATCATTTTCCTCACTGCAAGGGATTCTGAGGAAGACAGGTTACAGGGGTTCTCGCTCGGAGCCGATGATTATATCTCCAAGCCGTTCTCAGTGCGTGAGTTGACAGCAAGGGTGAAAGCCGTGCTAAGCAGGAGTGAGAAAGCAATGGTGAAAAACGACACCACGCTTTCACTGGGCAGCCTATTGACATTCAACGGACTGACTATCAACCTTTCGCAGATGAGTGCCTCGGCTGACGGAGAACCATTGAACCTTACCAAGACGGAACTTAATCTGCTCATACTGCTGTTGAAGCAGCGCGGACAGGTTTTCTCCCGTCAGCAGCTACTGGACGAGGTGTGGCCCAAGGACGTGGTTGTGACAGAACGTACTGTGGATGTCAACATCACCCGTCTAAGAAAGAAACTGGGACACTATGGACAATACATAATAACCCGGCAAGGCTACGGCTATTTGTTCAGATGGGGAGAATAGTATCACCGCCATAATGTTTTTCATCTACAACAACCCACCTAAGAGGTATGAGAAAGCTTACAGAAGGACGTAAAATGTTTCTTAGCATAATGGCAGTGTTTGCATCCTATGCCATTATATTCATATTGTTTGAGGATTACGACCGCAAGATGATGGAGCCATTCAATGAGGCGAGCGACTGGCACCTGCTGCTGTTCTCGCTCGTGGTAATGGGCGGACTCGGCATTTTGCTCTGGCGCTATGCACGACGAATGGACGAACGTATCAGCCGCGAACAGGCAACAAAGGAAAACCAGATGCGGCGTGAGCTGACCCAGAACATTGCTCATGAGCTGAAGACACCTGTGGCAAGCATTCTCGGCTATGCTGAGACTATACTCCACACTCCAAGCATCAGCGACTCACAGAAACAGATGTTCACTGAGCGAACACTGACTCAAGCCCAACGGCTTGCCACACTCTTGCAAGACATATCCATTCTCAATCGCATGGACTTTGCTCAGGATGTAATACAAATGGGACGGGTAGACGTGTCACTAATCATGAACGACATTGTAGAGGAAACAGCTCTCGCCTTCAGGCAGAAAGAGATGAGCCTACATAATTGTCTGCCACAAGGTATTATCATTCATGGAAACGAACAGCTCATATACAGTATCTTCAGAAATCTTACCGACAATGCCCTCAACTATGCCGGCTATGGCACCACAGTAGAGGTGTCAGCGACAAAAGACAGGGAACAATGGCATATTACATTCAAAGACAACGGAGCAGGCATTCCGCAGCAACACTTGCCACGCATCTTTGAGCGTTTCTATCGAATTGACAAGAGTCGCAGCCGCACTCTTGGCGGCACCGGTCTCGGTCTGTCAATTGTGAAGAATGCCGTAAGGCTGCATGGTGGCGACATCAAGATTAGAAGCAATCAAGGAGAGGGAACCACATTCGTGATTACGCTCAAACAAATGTAATCACTAAAAGGCTTACACTTATTTGGGAAAAACGGTTCCTTAACTAACGGTTTTTGTGCTTCACATACCAGGGGTGAACAAAGAAATTGTAAAGTACGAAGCTTACAACCAACAAGGGCAAGCAGAAATGAAGCAAGGTGGAAACGGCTGACGCTGGAAAAGCATACCCCAAGAACAATCCGAGACTGATGCCCGACTCCCAGGCAAGGAAGAAAGTGCTCTGTGAAGTGCCACGCTGGCAATGTTCACTAAGCTTGATGAAGAACAGCAGGAAACGGCTACCGATGAGACCTATGCCAAAGCCCGTGAGCACGGGAGCTACAAACAACACCACCGGAATGTTGCCCCTATAAGCCATAAGCAGCAGGCTGGTGCCAAGAGAGAGCATTCCTGTAAGGGCTTCACTCTTCAGATCGGCATCAGCAAAGACATATTTTTCCGACAGCAAGGCTATGAGGAACCCTCCCATGAGCATTGCGTAGAACCTTGCCGTCAGAGGTAGCGTCATTATCAATCCCATGACGGTTGTTATAAGCATCAGATTGATGAACAGCCATTTACCATTAGTAAGGAAGAAACGATCGGTACTCACCACCTTTGTCAAGTCGTCAGGTGCCCTAAACGGAAAATGAACCATCTGAAGCAATACCACCGAGCCTGCCAGCAATGCTATGGCTACAGCCATTGTCACCTCAAACGAGAAATAGCTATTCACCAACAGAGACAGACAGGGACCAAGCGAGAAGGCAAAACGGGCAAACCACGCTGAAGCATGACAAGCCTCTGTGCGCTGAAACGATTCGGTGGCGTCAATCACCAGCGTGCTGGAGAACACAATCTGAGCCAGACCGAAAGCCACGCCGAGCAGCAGGCGCAGTGCCACAAAGGTCCATTCGTCCATATGCCAAGACTCATTCTCCTTGATGCAAGCCCACATACCAGCCATGACCAGCATCAATGCCACCATTGACCACACACACACATGGTTGCGGCGATAGCGTTGTATGAGGTAGTTGCTGAATGGACCGAAGACAAAGAGACCCACTCCATAGGCACCCATAACCATTGCCATGGAAAGCTTTCCATCAACAATGCCCCGCTCTCCCAACCATTGAGGCAAGACCGGTATAAGCATATAGACCGACATGGCAAGCAACATGTTGGCAAACAACAGCCGCCAGAAGTCATGATGCCACAACCGCAGGTGTATGGGAGTGTTCTGAGTATCCATTTAGTAAGATTCGCTGTCGTTGGGGAAGCTTCCGTCTTTCACAGCCCTCACATAGTCGCCCACACCATCGGTGATGGCTTGAGCTACTTGTGCAAAATGACGGAGAAACTTAGGTTTGAATGATGGTGTCATTCCCAAGGCATCGGCAGAGACAAGCACTTGTCCGTCGGTGCCATTGCCGGCTCCTATGCCTATCGTAGGACACGAAACCATGCGAGTAACCTCTGCTGCGAGTTTGGCTGGAACCTTCTCAAGCACAATGGCAAAACAACCGGCACGGTCTAAAGCCTGGGCATCAGACATGAGTTTCTCTGCCTCGGCTGTCTCTTTGGCACGAAGACCGAAGCCTCCAAACTTGTGTACACTCTGCGGTGTGAGACCCAAATGACCACACACTGGTATGCCGGCGTCCAACAGACCTTTTATGGTATCAAGTATCTCTATGCCACCCTCAAGCTTGAGAGCATCAACACCACTTTCACTCATCATGCGGCAAGCGTTACGTATACCGTCTTCACGCGACACCTGATAGCTGCCGAAAGGCATGTCGCACACCACCAGTGCACGCTTCACGCCCCGTACCACCGAACGGGCGTGATATATCATCTGGTCGATGGTGATGGGCAGCGTGGTATCATTGCCCGCCATGACGTTCGATGCTGAGTCGCCTATAAGGATGCTGTCTACTCCCGCTGCATCTATGATGCCTGCCGTGGTGTAGTCATAGGCTGTGAGCATTGATATTTTCTCACCTGTGCTTTTCATCTCAAGGAAGCGCTTGGTAGTTATTTTCTTCGCATCGCTAAATAAATATCCTGCCATATCTTTTTAATGTTGTTAAAATGTTCTATTTGTTTCTTCCAAGCTCTCAGGCTCGTTTTTTTGCGGTGCAAAATTACACATTATTTTATAATAGAGAGTGAAAAGTTATGAAAAATCCGTTGGTTATTAGTAACTTTGCAGGCACAATAATAACACCTTATTATAATAATGGATGCCATTCTAAAGTATTTCCCCACCCTGTCCGACACTCAGAAACAGCAGATTGCAATGCTCGACAGTCTCTATCGCGACTGGAACGCAAAGATAAATGTCATTTCGAGAAAAGACATTGACAACCTGTATGTCCACCATGTGTTACACTCAATGGCAATAGCCAAAGCCCTGAGCTTCAAGCCCGGTACAAAGATACTGGACTTCGGCACTGGTGGCGGTTTTCCCGGCATACCCCTCGCCATTCTCTTTCCCGAGGTAGAGTTTAAACTCATTGACGGAACAGGAAAGAAAATAAGGGTGGCTACCGAGGTTGCTAATGCTATTGGACTGAAAAACATAGTGGCTCAGCACCAGCGTGGTGAGGAAGAGAAGGACAAGTATGACTTCATTGTAAGCCGCGCCGTGATGCCACTACCCGACTTGGTGAAGATTGTGAGGAAAAACATTTCCAAGACACAACGCAATGCCATGCTCAATGGTATATTCGTACTCAAGGGAGGTGACCTTGATGCTGAAATCCACAATTACAGGAAAAACGTTGAGGTGCTTCCAATAAGCAACTGGTTTGAAGACCAGTGGTTCAAGGAGAAAAACGTGATATACCTTCCGCTCTAACCCATTAACGACAAACAAAACCATCATCATGAACAATCTCAATATTGAACGCTTTGCCGTGAACATGCTGCAGGAAAACTGCTATATAGTAAACGACGAGACAAAAGAGTGTGTCATCATTGACTGCGGTGCCTTCTATGAAGACGAGCGCAACGCCATAACAAGCTATATACGCAACAACGGGCTGACACCCAAGCATCTGCTGTGCACCCATGGACACCTCGACCACAATTTCGGCAACGACACCATATACAGGGAATTCAACATCAAGCCCGAAGTGTCGGAACGCGACGAGAAACTCATGAGCCATGTGAAGCAGCAAGCATCGCAGTTCTATGGCATGGAGCTTGAGATAGACATGCCACCAGCCGGGAAACTGCTCGCCGACAACGACCTCATAACCTTCGGCAACCATACGCTGAAGGTGCTTGAGACACCCGGGCATTCAAAAGGGTCCCTATGCTTCTACTGTGAAGATGAGCATGTGCTGTTTTCAGGCGACACTCTGTTCCGTGGCTCCATAGGACGCACCGACCTCGGCTCCGGCTCAATGATGATGATAATACAAAGCCTGAGATTTCTTGCACAGCTACCCGATGACACCGAAGTCCATCCCGGACACGGACCATCGACGACCATAGGTTATGAAGTAGCTCACAACCCATATATAGACAGATAATCCCCTTTGACCCATTGAATACCGAGAAAATAATATTGGGCATTGACCCGGGAACCAACGTCATGGGCTACGGTGTGATACGCGTGACGGGAAACAAAGCCGAGCTCGTGGTCATGGGAATTATTGACATGAGGAAGGAAAGCGACCCCTATCTGCGCCTCGGACGTATATTTGAACGAGTGACAGGCATAATCAAGGAATACCTCCCTGACGAAATGGCAATAGAAGCACCTTTCTTCGGAAAGAACGTACAGTCTATGCTCAAGCTCGGAAGAGCACAAGGAGTGGCTATTGCCGCAGCTATTGAGCGCGACGTGCCTATTCACGAATATGCACCGCTGAAAATCAAGATGGCAATAACCGGCAATGGAGGAGCATCGAAGGAACAGGTGGCAGGAATGCTGCAACGACTGCTCAACATCAGCACCGACGACATGCCAAAGTTCATGGATGCCACCGATGCCGTGGCTGCCGCCTACTGTCACTTCATGCAGATGGGACGTCCACAGAGTGACCGGCACTTCAGCAGCTGGAAAGATTTCGTAAACAAAAACCAGGCAAGAATAAAAGGATAGCATTATACTTATATACTATGCAGAAGATTATAGAGATTAAAGAAGGTGTTTGCAAAATGCCGAAATGGAGTATGAAACAGCCGGTGAACTTCTCTTCACTCGATGGGGAACACATTGCCGTGGTGGGACCCAACGGTGGAGGAAAATCAATGTTCATCGACATGATTGTGGGCAGACACCCGGTGTTTCCCGGCATGACAAGCTATGACTTCTCACCAAGCCCCTCTGCACTCACGAGCGACAACATAAAATACATAACCTTCCGCGACACCTACGGAGGCGACAACGACAGAACATATTTCCTGCAACAACGCTGGAACCAAATGGAGATAGACCCCGAGACACCTACCACGGGACAGAAGCTTGAAGAGGCATTCATGCTCGCAGGAAACGACACCCCCGAACGTCGGCAGATGCAAAGAGACTTATACAGGACATTCCACATGGAACATCTCCTGGACAAATACATCATCCTGCTCTCAAGCGGAGAGCTGAGGAAATTCAAGCTCGCACAGAACCTCTTCACACAACCACGCGTGCTCGTGCTTGACAACCCATTCATAGGACTTGACGAAGAAACACGCCAACAGCTGAAGGAGCTTCTTAAAACACTCATCGCCACACAAGACATACAGGTGTTTCTCGTGCTGTCAAAAACAGACGACATACCCGAGTTCATAACCCATGTGGTGGAAGTGAAAGACATGACTGTGGGAGAAAAACTCACAAGAGAGAAATACTTGAGCCAGCGACCACCATTCCCTACTAGAGTGCTCACCCAAGACAACCAACAGCGAATACTCAACCTTCCATACAACAATCGCACATATCAAAGTCACGAAGCCGTGAATATGGAAGACATAAGCATAAGATACGGCAACAGGACAATACTCAAGAACCTCTCGTGGACTGTAAGAAAAGGCGAGCGATGGGCTCTGAGCGGACAAAACGGAGCAGGAAAGTCAACGCTTCTGAGCCTCATCTGTGCCGACAACCCACAAGCCTACGCCTGCAACATTGCCCTTTTCGGACAACAGAGAGGAAGCGGAGAAACCATCTGGGACGTAAAGAAACACATTGGATATGTGTCACCGGAGATGCACAGGTCATACAACCGCAACCTGCCCGCCATACGAGTGGTGGCAAGCGGACTGAAAGACTCCGTGGGACTCTATGTCAAGCCCTCTGACGGCGACTATGACATCTGCAGGTTCTGGATGGAGATGTTCGGACTCAAAGGAAAGGAAGACACCTCGTTTCTCGAGCTCTCAAGCGGTGAGCAGCGACTCGTACTTCTCGCCAGAGCTTTCGTGAAAGACCCCGAGCTCCTCATACTCGACGAACCGCTGCATGGACTTGACAATAGCAACCGAAGGCTCGTGAAAGACATCATTGAGACCTTCTGCCAGAGAAAAGACAAGACTCTCATCATGGTTACCCACTACAAGGAGGAATGGCCCGCCTGCATAAATAAAACCATCACGCTTAAACGCAACTCATAGAAAAACGTCAAAGCAAATATAACAAACCAAACAAACACAGAATATGAAAAAGATTATCATCATCATCCTCGCCGTGGCAGCAACAGCCATCAATGCCAACGCACAGGAAATATTCAAGACCATCTTTGAAAGCAGCAACAAAACACTCAACAACACCAAGGAAGACGTGAGCGTGAGAAAAATTGCACTGTTCAAGGTTGACGCACTCACCTATCTCAACACCAAGGTGCTCGAGCAGATGTCTGACACCACACACACTCTCTCGCCCGACGAGATGATGACACTCATTGTGAAGCGCGACAGTCAGGCATACTACATGTATGACTACATAAACCTGTTCATAAAAGAATACAGCCGTGCAAAGAAACAGCATGAGAAAGACAATGTGATGAAGATTTTCCGCGATGCAAGCATAAACTTCCCACTCTTCAACGAGCCCAACCGTGAGTTTGTACTGGCATATTACAACCGTCAGGACTTCCTTACACAGTTCTCGCTTGACACCGATTGGGTGAGAGCCAACGCAGATGTGCGTCGCAGACTGCGTGGAAAATAGTACTAAAAACAACACCCAAACACCATTTTTTCAGGAGCGAAATGAAGAAATTCAAAGAAAAGTGAAACTGTGTGGGTGCACAGAAAAAATATTGAAAAAAACGCACAGTTTTATTTGTGAGTTAAAAAATAAACGCTTATCTTTGCATCGTTATCCTGAAAACAATCTTTTTACCTTAAAAGAACTAATACCTATTGAAGATTGAAGCGATTGCCTGAGAAGGTCGTCGCTTTTTTTATTATATACCCCAAAACAGCATTATCCCGAGCATAACCATGAAGGTATGAAAAGAAACACAGAGCACAAACCTAAGTTCATGCTCTGTGCCAAAAGTGCGAAGAATGGTGTGGGAAAGCTCAACATCAGGCTTGCAAGGATACAAGAAAGGTGCAAGACGCTGGGCTTTATTGTCGTCGTCATGGGGTTTTTGCAACAGCAAAAAACAAATTGACATGATGGATGGGTGGAAATTAAGGGTGATGTATATTTTTCTTGAAAAGCTTGTCTACTGATTTAATATTTTGTATTTTTGCATACATCAGAAAAGAAAACGCTATAAATCACAAGTGATAAGCAAGAATATTATAAAACAGATACGTTCTCTGGAACGCAAGAAAGGGAGAACAGAACAGGGATTGTTTGTAGCTGAAGGCTGGAAGACTGTTGACGAGCTGCTTGTCAAAGGGTTTCCAGCTCGTTATATCATAGCAACCGACGAATACTGGCATCACCACCATCAGGACGTTGAGTCCCGGAAAGATGGAGCACTCGCAACAACAGAGTGTCATCATGTGAGCGATGACGAGCTGAAGAGAATAAGCTTCCTACAACATCCACAGCAGGTAATGGCAGTTTTCAAGATTCCACAGACAAGACATTCTTCCCTACCAGAGCTTGCATCACTTGCTGAGAAGCAGCTATGCATGGCACTTGACGGCGTACAAGACCCTGGCAACCTCGGCACGATAATACGCATAGCCGACTGGTTTGGCATTGACACCATAGTGTGCTCGCCTACCACAGCCGACGCATACAACCCCAAGGTTGTGCAGGCAACGATGGGAAGCATCGCGCGCGTACATATAGTATATAGTGACCTTCAGGAATATCTCAGGGCGCTGAACAAGGACGTACCCATATATGGAACGGTGCTTGACGGAGAAAGTATCTATGGTGCCGAACTGCAGCAAAGGGGCGTAATAGTTATGGGCAACGAGGGCAACGGCATATCCGAGCACATTAGGAATATGCTCACCCACCGGCTGCTCATACCAAGCTACAGACCCGACACGGCAGAAAGCCTGAACGTGGCAATAGCAACGGCCATCACATGTGCCGAGTTCAGACGTCCCAGATAGCAACGACACAAACAACACACTTATAACAATATGGAGAACTATACAAAGAAAAAGAAAATACTGTTTATCGACCGAGACGGAACCATAATAGAGGAACCCGCTGACGAACAGATTGACGACTTCAGCAAACTGAAGTTTGTGAAGGGAGTGATTAGAAACCTGTCGTTCATACGCGAGAAACTTGACTTTGAGTTCGTAATGGTGAGCAACCAAGACGGACTCGGCACACCGTCGTTTCCAGAAGACACCTTCTGGCCTGTACATAACTTCATACTCCAGACCCTTGAAGGCGAGGGCATAAGCTTCGACAAGCAACACATAGACCGTCATTTCCCCGAAGACAACCATCCCGACCGCAAACCGGGAACAGGCATGCTCAAAGAATACATGGACAATGAAGCCTACGACCTTGAGAACAGCTATGTGATAGGCGACAGGGACACCGACCGCCAGCTGGCTGAAAACCTCGGATGCAAGGCTCTCATTCTCGGCAGAGACGGAATGACATGGGATAAGATTGCTGAAATACTCTTTGCCGGCGAGCGCATTGCAGAAGTGAAACGATGCACAAAGGAAACCGACATATATGTAAAGGTCAATCTCGACGGCAATGGCGCATGCGACATTTCAACAGGACTGGGTTTCTTTGACCACATGCTTGAACAGATAGGCAAGCACGGAAGCATGGACCTGACCATACACACCAAAGGCGACCTGCATGTTGACGAGCACCACACCATAGAAGACACTGCCATAGCTCTGGGCGAATGCCTTAACAAAGCCTTGGGCAGCAAGCGAGGAGTGGAACGCTACGGCTACTCTTTACCTATGGACGACTGTCTGTGT
>CAMVSV010000012.1 GCA_947170265.1 uncultured Prevotella sp. | reverse complement strand
CCGACCCCTACGTCCCGAACGTAGTGCGCTACCAACTGCGCTACATCCCGAATGTCGTTAAAGACGGCTGCAAAGTTACTTGTTTTTTTTAAATTGGTGGCATTTTTGCGGAAAATATTTGCTGATGGTGGGGAAAAGGGTTACTTTTGCGTGTTATGAGCAAGAGACTTCTGATGATATTTCTGATGGTTGCAGCTGCGGTGGTATACTATCTCTATGAGCCTACTGCCGACAGTTTCTATCCCCGTTGTGTGTTTCTTAGTCTCACGGGCTATGAGTGTGCGGGATGTGGCATGCAGCGTGCCATACATAGTCTGTTGCATCTGGATATAAAATCAGCCATCGGCTACAACGCTTATTTCGTGGCATTGTTGCCGGTGGCTGGCTTGATGAGTGCGGCTTTTGTGCTGCGCCGTCGTCTGCCGCGTCTCTATGACTTCCTTTTCAGCAGTGTGTTTCTCTGCGCCATTGGCATAGGAGCCTTGCTGTGGTGGGTGGCGCGCAATGTGTGGGGTTGGTAGCACCCTACAGCAGTTCGGGCAGCTGGAAGAGCTTCACCGAGTTGCTGCCTTTGATGAGTATGTAGAAACCTTGCGGCTGCCGTTCGGCAATGGCGGCTTTCACCTCTTCCACGTTGTTGAAGACCGGAAAGCTCGGGTTGCATTCCTTGTATTCCTCGCCCACGAGCCACACAGTGTCGAAGTGGGCTTCGTTGAGCAGGGCAATGACCTTCTGATGCTCTTCATGGCTCACGTCGCCGAGCTCACCCATCTTTCCGAGTATGGCCATCTTGGGTTTCACTTCCATTCTCCTGAAGTTGGCAATGGCTGCCGCCATGCTTGTTGGGTTGGCGTTGTATGCGTCAACGATGAGAGTGTTGTGTTGTGTCTTCTCCAACTGCGAGCGGTTGTTGCTGGGTATGTAGTTGGCGAGGGCATGGTCTATCTGCTGTGCAGAGACTCCGAAGTGGAGTGCTATGGTAGCCGCTGCGAGCATGTTGTCGAGATTGTAGGTGCCGATGAGGTGTGTCTGCACCTCGTGCCACTCAGTGTCGGGGGTGTTGACCTTCCATCGGAAACGCAGCAGCGGTGAGCAGCTCACCACCTCGCCTGTGACCATTGCCTCGGCATTGGTGTGCTGTGAGTAGAGCAGGGCATTGGTGATGTCCCTCTCCTGAGCCATGAGCATGAGGTCGTGGTTGTCGGCATTGATGAATGTGGTGGCTTGCGGCGTGGACTGCTTGAGATAGTCGTAGAGCTCGCCCTTGGTGCGCTTCACTCCTTCAAACGAGCCGAAGCCTTGCAGGTGTGCTCTTCCCACGTTGGTGATGATGCCGCAGGTGGGCTCCACCGTCTCCACGAGCGTCTTTATGTCGCCGGGATGGCTTGCTCCCATCTCCACTACGGCAATCTCGTGGCTGTCGTTGAGGCGCAGCAGTGTCTTGGGCACTCCCACGTCGTTGTTGAAGTTGCCCTCGGTGGCCATAGTGTTGTATTTCTCCCTGAGCACGGCGGCGATGAGCTCCTTGGTGGTGGTCTTGCCGTTGGTGCCGGTGATGCCTATCACCGGTATGCTGAACTGCCGGCGGTGCTCGCGGGCAATGTCCTTGAATGTCTGCAGGCAGGAGTCCACGAGAATGAGCCTGTCGTGTAGCTGCGGCAGCGAGGCGTAGACCTCGGCATCGTCGATGACGGCATAGCTGCATCCTTTCCCGAGTGCAGCCTCGGCGAAGCGGTTTCCGTTGAACGACTCTCCCTTGAGGGCAATGAATATGCTTCCTTCGGGGCAGTTTCTCGAGTCTGTGGTTATTTCTGGGTGCTGTCTATAGAGCTGATATAGTTTTTTTGCTTCCATTGTTTTGGTGTTATTGTTGGCGGCAAAGGTAGCAAAAAAACATTTGTTTTGGTGCCGGGCAATGTAAAAAGTATTGAAAATGCAGTATAAGTTGTTAGTATTTCGGGAATTATGACTAAATTTGCAGGCTGAAAGCAAATATAACTTATATAAGTACACATTATGATCAAATCACAAGACATCAAGAAAGGCACTTGCATACGCATGGACGGCAAGCTGTATTTCTGCATTGACTTCCTGCATGTGAAGCCAGGAAAAGGTAACACCATCATGCGCACCACACTCAAGGACGTGGTTAGCGGACGAGTGCTTGAAAAGCGTTTCAACATCGGCGAGGCTCTTGAAGACGTGAGAGTGGAGCGCCGCTCTTACCAGTACCTCTATCAGGAGGGTGAAGACTACATCTTCATGAATCAGGAAACATTCGACCAGATACCCATCGCCAAAGACCTCATCACTGGTGTGGACTACATGAAGGAGAGCGACGTGGTGGAAGTTGTCAGCGATGCCGACACCAACACCATACTCTATGCCGAGATGCCGGTGAAGACAGTGCTGCGCATCACCCACAGCGAACCGGGTGTGAAGGGCGACACTGCCACCAACGCCACCAAGCCCGCCACCCTCGAGACTGGCGTGGAGATACGCGTGCCTCTGTTCATCAACGAGGGCGAGCTCGTGCAGGTTGACACCCGTGACGGTTCCTACCTGCAGAGAGTGAAGGAATAAACCATTTTGTTCTGAACTATGAACTACTACAGCATTGTTGTACCGGTCTACAACCGTCCCGATGAGGTTGACGAGTTGCTTGAGAGCCTCACTCGGCAGACAGCGGGCAACTTTGAGGTGATAATAGTGGAAGATGGTTCACAAAGGAAATGCAAGGATGTCTGCGAGAGATATGCAGACATCCTTGCTTTGTCTTATTACGACAAGCCCAACTCCGGACCGGGACAGAGCCGCAACTACGGTGCAGAGCGAGCCAAAGGCAACTGGATAGTGATACTCGACTCCGACGTGGTGCTGCCCGAGACCTACATGGAAGCCGTGGACAGAGGCATCGGTGATGCCGAAGCCTATGGCGGTCCCGATGCTGCCCATCCCTCGTTCACACCCACCCAGAAAGCCATCTCCTACAGCATGACCAGCTTCTTCACCACCGGAGGCATAAGGGGCGGAAAGAAGAAACTCGACAAGTTCTATCCCCGTTCCTACAACATGATTATCCGCGCCGATGCCTATAAGTCGCTCGGCGGCTTCCGTAAGATGCGCTTCGGCGAAGACATAGACTTCAGCTACCGCATGGTGGAAGCCGGATACAAGACATGCCTGCTGCCAGAGGCATGGGTGTGGCACAAGCGGCGCACCGACCTCAGGAAGTTCTGGCGACAGGTATATAACAGTGGCATAGCACGCATAAACCTTGAGATGCTACATCCCGGAACGATGAAGCTCGTGCACATGCTGCCTGCCGTGTTCACCGTAGGTGTGGTGGCTCTCGTGCTGTGTGCTGTGGCGGCTCTCGCATGCCGTTGCCCGCTATTGGCAATGGCTGCACTCTCACCTATTATATTATATAGCGTGCTGATACTCGTTGACTCTGCCCGTGGAAGCAAGAGCCTGAAGGTGGGAATGCTCTCCGTGCCTGCCGCCTTCACCCAGCTCATGGGCTATGGCACCGGATTTGTTGAGGCATGGTGGAAACGCTGCGTGAGGAAGGAAAAAGAGTTTACCGCCTACGACAAGAACTTCTATAAGTAAAGGTGCGGAAACGGCAGTTTTACCATCTATGTAGCAAGACCGAAGTATTTCAAGACAAACATAAGGTTGGCAATGGTGACCGACAAGCTGAACATAAACCAGTGGGCTGAGGAAGACCGCCCGAGAGAGAAACTCATGACCATGGGTGCCGAGGCACTCACCAATGCCGAGCTGCTGGCCATACTCATTGGGTCGGGCTCACCGAAGGAGACCGCCGTGGCACTGATGAAGAGAGTGCTCAGCGACTGCAAGAACAACCTCAACACCCTTGGCAAGAAAACCATTGATGAGCTTTGTCAGTACAACGGCATAGGCGATGCCAAGGCCGTGACCATTCTCGCTGCATGCGAGCTCGGGAAGCGACGTGCACGGGAGAAGGCTGAAGAGCGCCAACGCTTCAACAGCGCTGCCGACATTTACCAGTACATGCTCACCCACATGCAAGACCTCGACCAGGAGGAGGCATGGGTGATACTCATGAACCAGAACTTCAGGAAGATTAAGGGGGTGAGGCTCTCCCACGGTGGAATAACCGAGACTGCCGTAGATGTGAGGGTGATAATGAAAGAGGCTCTGCTGAACAACGCCACCGTGATAGCGCTTTGCCACAACCACCCCTCGGGCAGTACCAAGCCAAGCCGCGACGACGACCAGCTCACCCAGCGCGTGAAGGCAGCCTGCGACACCATGCGGCTCCATCTGCTCGACCATGTGATAGTAACCGACGGTGACTACTACTCCTACCGCGAAGCCGGAAAACTGTAGACACCCTGCCGGATAAAGACTAACAAAGACAAGGAACGACATATAGCAATGACACAGGAAGAAAAGACAATTATAGAGGAAAAAATCGTTGACGTGCTCAAGACCGTATACGACCCCGAGATACCTGTCAACATCTATGACTTGGGAATGATCTACAAGATTGACGTGAAAGACGATGCCACAGTAGACATCGACATGACTTTCACGGCACCGTCGTGTCCCGCTGCCGACTTCATTCTCGACGATGTGCGCACCAAGGTGGAGAGCCTCGACAAGGTGGAAGGCGCAAACATAAACCTCGTGTTTGAACCGGCATGGGACCAAAGCATGATGACCGAAGAGGCAAGGGTGGAGCTCGGCTTCGACTGACCCTCACCGGTGATAAGACAAATAACGAATAAACAGCAGCTATGATATATTTCCTTTCTGATGCACACCTCGGCTCGTGGGCCATGCAGCACCGCAGGACACAGGAACGCCGACTGGTGAGATTTCTCGACAGCATAAAGCACAAGGCCAAGGCGGTGTACCTGCTTGGCGACATGTTTGACTTCTGGAACGAATACCGCTATGTGGTGCCGAAAGGCTATACGCGCTTCCTCGGAAAGATTTCCGAACTCACCGACATGGGCGTGGAGGTACACTATTTCATAGGAAACCACGACATCTGGACCTATGGATACCTGGAAGAGGAATGTGGGGTGATACTCCACCGTGAGCCTGTCACCGTGGAGCTTTACGACAAGGTGTTCTATCTCGCCCACGGCGACGGCCTCGGCGACCCCGACCCGAAGTTCAAGGTGATTAGAAGCATCTTCCACAACCGCACCTGCCAGCGACTGCTCAACTTAGTGCATCCGCGATGGGGCATGTGGTTCGGACAGACCTGGGCTAAGCACTCTCGCCTGAAGCGCGAGGACGGAAAGGAACCTCCCTTCATGGGTGAAGACAAGGAGTATCTCGTGACCTACACCAAGGAGTATATGAACTCTCATCCCGACATAGACTTCTACATCTACGGGCACCGTCACATACAGCTCGACCTCGTGCTCTCTCGCAAGGTGCGCATGCTGATACTCGGCGACTGGATATGGCAGTTCACCTATGCCGTGTTCGACGGCGAACACCTGTTCCTTGAAAACTATATTGAGGGAGAAACAGAGCCATGACGGCTCTTCCCCGCACCACCGGGTGGTGAGGTGTGGGAGGCTGACAACTTATAAGGGGCTGGCTGTGAATACGAAAAAAAAGCAGGATGTTGCGTGGCATCCTGCTTTTTTCTTGTTGTATTTGAGTGAAGGGTTACTTGCTTACCAGTTCCATGGTGTCGCGGGCAATTACAATCTCCTCGTCGGTAGGCACCACATACACCTTCACGCGGCTGTCGTCGGCAGAAATCTCAGCTTCCTCACCGCGAGTGTTGTTCTTTTCCCTGTCCATCTTCACACCGAGGAACTCCAGCCCATCGCATGTCTCATAGCGCATGTTGATCTGGTTCTCGCCAACTCCTGCAGTCCATACTATCACGTCTACGCCACCCATGGCGGCAGCATAGGCTCCGATGTATTTCTTTATGCGGTAGCTATACATCTTGAGTGCGAGCTTGGCACGCTCGTTGCCCTCATTGGCAGCGTTCTCCACGTCGCGCATGTCGCTCGATATGCCGCTGATGCCCAACATTCCGCTTTCCTTGTTGAGATAGTCAGCCATCTCCTGCGGTTTCTTGCCGAGCTTCTCCATGATGTATGTCACTGCCGAGGCATCGATGTCGCCCGAGCGGCTGCCCATCATCACGCCGGCAAGCGGTGTGAGTCCCATGGAGGTGTCCATCACCTTGCCGTCCTTGATGGCTGCCACCGAGGCACCGTTGCCTATGTGGCATGTGATGATTTTCAGGTCCTTGATGTCCTTGCCCATGATTTCTGCCACACGGTGTGACACATAACGGTGGCTGGTGCCATGGAAGCCGTAGCGGCGCACATGGTATTTCTCGTAAATCTCGTAAGGTATGGCATAGAGAAACGAGTAGGCGGGCATGGTGCTGTGGAAAGCATTGTCGAACACAGTCACCTGTGGCACGTTGGGCATGAGGTGATCAACGGCGCGTATGCCCTTGAGATGTCCGGCATTGTGCACGGGTGCGAGGTCGCAGAGGCTTTCTATGCCGTCTTCCACGCTCTTGTCCACGAGGCAGCTCTTCTCGAAGAGGTCGCCGCCCTGCACTATGCGGTGTCCCACGGCATCAATCTCGTCGAGGCTCTTTATGGCACCGATCTCCGGGTCGAGCAGTGTCTGGAACACGAAGTTCACGCCTTCCTTATGGTCGGGCATGTCGTGCTTTATTATCTTCTTCTCTCCGTTGGGCAGTGTGAGCTTGAGGAATGCCTCGTCGAGTCCTATGCGTTCCACTCCTCCTTGTGCGAGCACGCTCTCGTCGTCCATGTCATACAGCTTGTACTTTATAGATGACGAGCCGCAGTTTAATACTAATATCTTCACGTCTGTAATATTTATGGTTTATGGTTTACTTTTTCGGAAATGTAGTGTATTGAACTTCATCCTTGTTTTGCAGATTGCGCTTGGCAAGCGGTGATGGCCACCATGTAGTAGATGTCGTCGACAGAGCAGCCGCGGCTCAGGTCGTTTACCGGACGGGCAATGCCTTGGAGCACCGGACCTATGGCGATGGCATCGCCGAGACGCTGCACGAGCTTGTAGCCGATGTTTCCTACCTCGAGGTTGGGGAATACGAGCACGTTGGCTTTTCCTGCAATGGCACTGCCCGATGCTTTCTTCTCTCCCACTGAGGGCACGAGTGCTGCGTCGGCTTGTAGCTCACCGTCGATGTCGAGGCTTGGATTGAGTTCCTTTGCGAGTCGTGTGGCTTCCACCACCTTGTCCACCACCTCATGCTTGGCACTGCCTTTGGTAGAGAAGCTGAGCATTGCCACGCGTGGGTTGCTGAAGCCAGCCACGCTCTGTGCTGTCTGTGCAGTGCATACGGCTATCTGTGAGAGCTGTGAGGCGTCGGGCATGGGCGTAACAGCCACGTCGCCCACCACGAGCACTCCGTTCTCGCCATATTGCGGCTGCTTGGTTATCAGGAGCATGGCTCCGCTCACGCATGTTATGCCTGGTGCACATTTTATTATCTGGAGAGCCGGACGCAGTGTGTCGCCGGTTGTGGAGAGTGCTCCGGAAATCTGTCCGTCGGCACCTTCGGTCTTGATGATCATGCATCCCAGGTAGAGCGGGTTCTTCACCAGCTCGCGTGCCTGCTCAATGGTCATGCCTTTCTTCTTTCTCAGCTCGGCAAGCAGCTGTGCATAGTCTTCGCTCTTGGGGTTGTTGAGTGGGTCGATGATGGTTGCCCCGCCGATGTGTGTCAGCCCCCACTGTGAGGCGAGCTTCATGATTTCCTCCGGATTGCCAATGAGTATGATGTCGGCGAGTTTGTCGGCAATCACTCTGTCTGCAGCCCTGAGTGTTCGTTCTTCTGTTGCTTCCGGCAGCACAATTCGCTGTCTGTTGCTTTTTGCGCGTTCGCAAATCTGTTGTAGTAAATCCATGTTGGTATTTATATTAAATAGGTAATATGTCAGCTCGACTTTGCAAAATTAGCAAAAAAGTGGGACTCTACCATTGTTCTTCCTTTGTTTTTTTAATTACAAGTGTAAGTATAAATGGTGGGTTTGTTGTAGTTGGATGGTGGTTTTTATATTAAATGTTAAGTAAAAAGACTTAAAAAATATACAAATGAGAGTTTTTGAGATAACTACTTATAAATTATTTACTTATGTGTAAATAATTAATCGTATATTTGCAACGTACGAAACAATATATTTATACATGCAGAGAGTAGAAACCGACGAGATGTTGTTCAGAAGAGTTGAAAAAGCCATACTTGACAACGGCCTTCATCTTCGCGATGATTTGTCGCGGAGGTTGATAGGTGAGTATGTGAGTATATCCAAGAACAGATTTGCGCCTCTGTTTCGCAAGTTCACAGGCATGGCTTTTCCTGCATATATCAATTCTCTCCGCATGCAGCACGCTGCCACATTACTTGCCGAGCGGCCTGACCATACCATTGAGAGCATTGCCAACGACTGCGGCATTTCTGTTCCTCAAACGTTCTACAGGTTGTTCAAGCTTCATTTTGGCATGACACCGGCAGCCTATCGCTTGCAGCACGCCATAGTGAGATGAGAGGGAAAAGGTATGGTTGTGGGAATTGTCTCAGGCTTTTCCTCCTTCATTGTTGAGCACGCTTTCAAGCTCCTCGGCAGAGAGCCGGAGCTTGAACTGTCCGTTTGTGGCTACACTTATCCTTCCCGTTTCTTCTGATACCACTACTGCCATGGCATCGCTCACCTGCGATATGCCCAGTGCTGCGCGGTGGCGCAGTCCGAGCGACTTGGGTATGTCCTGGTTATGGCTCACGGGCAGGATGCATCCTGCTGCCTTTATGCGTTTCTTTGCTATCACCATGGCTCCGTCGTGGAGTGGTGAGTTCTTGAAGAATATGTTTTCTATGAGTCTTTGGTTTATGCGTGCGTCAATGGTGTCGCCCGTCTCCACGATGTCGTCGAGAGGTGATGCTCCTTCTATCACTATGAGTGCTCCTGTGCGGTGGCGGCTCATGCTCATGCATGCCATCACTATGGCCATGTTGAGCTCTTTGCTTCGGTCGGAGCCCTTGTCGCCTCTCACAAATCGCATGATGCTCTGCACCCTTCTGTGTGCCCCGAGGCTGTAGAGGAACTTCCTTATCTCCTCCTGGAAAAGCACTATCAGTCCTATCACACCCACGCTCACGAGCTTGTCCATGATGCTCCCGAGCAGTCGCATCTCAAGTACCTGGCTCACGAAGAGCCATATCACCACAAACAGCAGTATACCGATGAAGAGGTTCAGAGACCTGGATTCTTTCATCAGCTTGTAGGCATAGTACAGCATGAGTGCCACGAGCACTATGTCGATGACGTCTTTTATTCCAAATTCAAAAAACATGGTTCTATCATGGGTTTGATGCATGCTGCACGTTGCCTTGCAGCAGGTTGTATAGTTTCACTGTTTCCACACATTCCTTCACGTCGTGTGCCCTTAGTATGTGGGCACCGCCAAGGAGTGATGCCATGTGGAGTGCCGTGGTGCCGTTGAGTGCGCCGTCGGGCGTGGTGGCGAGCGGCTTCCATATCATTGACTTGCGTGAGAGCCCGATGAGCAGCGGCTTGTTGAGCGCCGAGAGCAATGGAAGTTCCCTTAGAATGTCGTAGTTCTGCTCAACGGTCTTGCCGAATCCCAGTCCCGGGTCAATGATGATGTCTTTCTGTCCTAAGCCGTGCAGCTGTTGTATCTTTCCCGAGAGCTGCATGAGCGTCTGCCTCATGGTGGGCTGGATGGAGGTGAGAATGTAAGCCACACCCAGCTGTGCCACCGTGATGAACATCTCCGACGGCATGTCTTGGTACGACGTGCTTGCCGTGGGGATAGCCATTGAGCCGGTGCCTTCGCTGATGTCGTTGATGATGCCGGCACCATATTCCTCCACAGCCATGCGGGCTACCTCAGGTCGGAAGGTGTCTACCGACAGTATGGCGTTGGGTTGTTGCTGTCTTACTATCGTCAGAGCCCTTCTCATTCGTTTCATCTCCTCGTCGGTGCTCACGTTGCTTGCTCCCGGTCGGGTGGAGAAGGCTCCGATGTCAATGATTTCCGCACCTTGTTCCATGATGTCGTTGGCGCGTGAGGCTATGTCGTGCTCAGCCTGCATTCGTGACTGGCTGAAGAAGCTGTCGGGTGTGCTGTTGAGTATTCCCATCACCACCGGATGTGACAGGTCTATGAGTCTGTCTCCCGCATTCAGTGTGAAGTTATTGTCGTTGTTTATTCCCATTGCGAAAACTTTGTTTTGCAAAGTTACGATTAAGCGAGCATAATGCAAAAGGAAAACTTGTTTTTCTTTTCATTATCGAGCGTTAGTAACTTCTCCAAAGTTTCTGATTAAGCGAGCATAATGCAAAAGGAAAACTTGTTTTTCTTTTCATTATAGAGCGTTAGTAACTTCTTCAAAGTTTCTGATTAAGCGAGCATAATGCAAAAGGAAAACTTGTTTTTCCTTCCATTATCGCGGAGCGCGAGTAACTTTGTGAAACAGTTAACAAATGTGAACAATAAATGTTCTCCGCACACTGAGAAAACGAAAGTGCCACTTTCGCGTTACGAAAGAGGCTCTTTTACCTTCCAAAAGAGGCTCTTTTGCACGCTAAAAGAGGCTCTTTTAAAATGCCCTTTTCAAGCACTTGATAATCAACGAGTTGCAAAGGCGATTCTTGGAGCCTTTCTTGGTCTTCGAATGTTAAAGAAATCTTCTGTATTTTTACATCCCTTTACATTTATTCACAAAATGTTTCACGCCGTTTTTCCGGTATTGTGACATGTTGGTTTCATGGATATATATCAATAAAACATGGTGTTTTCAGCTTTTCCTCGTGAATTGTTCCGTTGGTGGTTGCGGTTTTTGTAATTTCGCAGTGAAATCCATTAAAATGACATGAGGTTATGACAACAGAAGATAGAGAAAAGCTATTCCATCATGTGATGCCCTTGCAGATACGCTTCAACGATATAGACAAGTTCGGGCATGTGAACAATGCCGTGTATTTCCAGTTCTACGATACCACGAAGACCGAGTACCTTTCTACCGTGTGCCATGGCGTTGACTGGTCGAAGGTGGCGATAGTGGTGGTGAAGATTGAAGCAGAGTTTCTCTCGCAGATCAAGGCAGCCAGCCATATTGCCGGTCGCACGCGAGTGGTGAAGCTCGGCAACAAGAGCTTCCACCTTGAGCAGGAACTCATAGATACCGACACCCGTGAGGTGAAGAGCCGTTGCCTTTCCGTGATGGTGGCATTCGACCTTGAGCGCCAGCAAGCCATACCCCTTCCCGACGAGTGGCGTCGCACCATCAGCAGCTATGAGGGATTGTAGTGTCAGCATGGCTGTTTTGTCGTTGGTATGAGAAGAAAAAGAAACTAAAAGTGGCTGAATGTTTGGTAGTTTCAAAAAGAATGCGTAATTTTGCAGCCCGAAATCTTTTGGATTGTGGGTTTATTGTGCCCATACCTTGAACAGCTTTTGGAAAAAGAGACAATAAATACAAATAAAAAATAGGATAAGACAATGAAAAGAACATTCCAGCCGCACAACAGAAGGCGTGTAAACAAGCATGGTTTCCGCCAGAGAATGCAGTCGAAGAACGGTCGTCGTGTGCTTGCATCACGTCGTGCCAAGGGCCGCAAGAAGTTAACAGTATCTGACGAGCACCACGGAAAGTAAGCACGCTCGCTTTGAGGAAATCAAAAAAAGGAAAGAAGCACCAATCCACGCCTCTTTCCTTTTTTTATGTCTTTGCCTCAAAGAAATGCGAATTTCTTTATACCTACTGCATTGTATATCGTGATTTTTATGTAATTTTGCCTCGGAATGAACACTGACGTGGAGCCTTGCGCCGCCACGCATAACGAAAAACAAAAATAGCAATGTCCAAGAATATATTGCACAAGTTTGCCAGTGCCTATGTATGGGGCAACATCGTGGCTGTAGTCATAGTCATGGTGCTCCTGAGCTTTGCTGTGCGCTTCGGCCTCGGCTTCTATACACATCACGGAGAGTCGATAGTGGTGCCAAACATCATACACATGTCGTTTGAAGATGCCGAAGACAAATGCAAGGCACTGGGACTGCAACTCGTGGTGGCAGACACCGGCTATGTGAAGACGCTGCCGCCAGACTGCATACTCGAGCAGTCGCCGCTCAACGGCAAGCGCATAAAGAGCGACCATGTGATACTCGTCACCGTAAACTCGGCAGGAGCACCCATGCTCGTGCTGCCCGACGTGATTGACAACGGCTCCTACCGCGAGGCAAGCGCCATGCTCGCCTCCATGGGCTTCAAGCTCGGAGAACCACAGTGGATGCCCGGTGAGAAAGACTGGATCTATGGAATGACCGTCAATGGCAGGAAAGTGAAGACCGGCGACCGCATACCCTCTGATGCCAAGCTCGTGCTTCAGGTGGGCGACGGCACACGCAGCTCCGGCACCGTGATAGACTATGAGAATTCAGGTATAGACTACGACGACATGCCCGAGGAAGTGCCCGAGTATGAATATGAGATCGTGGAGGTGCCCGTCGACGAGAACGGCAACGAGATAAGCCCGTCGTCAGGTAGCGAACAGGCATCGCCCGCCGAATAACCCACACACATCATCATGGCAGGCTACGACAACAACACCAACAATGCCGACATGCTGCTCGCAGAGCTTGATGCCGAGGAAGGACTGCTCTACGAGCATCTGCGCATGGAGGTGGACAAAGGGCAGGAAAGCATAAGGATTGACAAATACCTCTCCGAACACCTGCAGCACTCCAGCCGCAACCGCATACAGAAAGCTGCCGACGCAGGAAGCATAAGAGTCAACGGCAAACCCGTGAAGAGCAACTACAAGGTACGCCCTCTCGACGTTATAACCCTCATGCTCGATCAGCCGCGCCACGACACCTCCATACTGCCCGAGGAAATATCCTTAGACATCGTTTATGAAGACGACCAGCTCATGGTGATAGACAAACCGGCGGGCATGGTGGTGCATCCCGGAGTAGGAAACTTTACTGGGACACTCGTCAACGCCATTGCATGGCACATGAGAAACAACCCCGACTACGACCCCAACGACCCCGACGTGGGACTCGTGCACCGCATAGACAAAGACACCAGCGGACTGCTCGTGGTAGCCAAGACACCACAGGCAAAGACAAGCCTCGCCTTGCAGTTCTTCAACAAGACTACACACCGCAGCTACAACGCCCTCGTATGGGCAAACTTCACCGATGACAGCGGACGCATAGAAGGAAACATAGCACGCGACCCCAAAGACAGGCTGAGAATGACAGTGATGCCGCCCGACTCAGAGATAGGCAAACCCGCCGTGACACACTACCGCGTGATGGAACGCTTTGGCTATACCACACTCGTGGAGTGCATACTCGAGACAGGACGCACCCACCAGATAAGAGCCCACATGCGACACATAGGGCATCCACTCTTTGCCGACGAGCGCTACGGAGGCACAGAGATACTCAGAGGTGAACGCAGCAGCTCATACAAGGCATTCATACAGAACTGCATGAAGCTATGTCCAAGACAGGCTCTCCACGCCCGCACACTCGGCTTTATACATCCCGTGAGCGGCAAGCAGATGGACTTCACCTCACCCATGCCCACCGACATGGAGCAGCTTCTGGAGAAATGGCGCACATTCATAAAAGGCACGACGAGAAAGGAGACCGACGACTGACCGTCATGCCATGGCAACGAAACAAAGCATTAAGAATAAAGCAATAAAAGGAAAAGATGAAAGATTTGAAGAGAAAAATAGCCATCGTTTGTGGTGGCGATTCATCAGAACATGACGTGTCACTGCGCTCAGCACAGGGACTCTACTCGTTTTTCGACAAGGAACGCTATGACGTGTTCATAGTAGACGTAAGGGGACAAGACTGGCAGGTACACCTCGACAATGGCGACACTGCCAAGATAGACAAGAACGATTTCTCCTTTGTTCTCAACGGAGAGACCACCACATTCGACTATGCATACATAACCATACACGGCACACCCGGTGAAAACGGACTCATGCAGGGATATTTCGACCTCATAGGAATGCTATATTCAACCAGCGGCGTGCTCGTGGAAGCTCTCACCTTCGACAAGTTCGTGCTCAACAGATACCTCAAGAGCTTTGGCGTGAACGTGGCACCGAGTATCATGCTGCGTCGCGGCGAAGAGGCACAGCTCGACGAGAAGGAAGTGGAGAGAACGATAGGCATGCCCTGTTTCGTGAAACCCTCGACCGATGGCAGCAGCTTCGGAGTGACAAAGGTGAAGAATGCCGACCAGATTGCTCCGGCACTGCGCACGGCATTCATGGAAAGCAACGAGGTCATGATAGAGAGCTTCATGGACGGCACCGAGATTACAGTAGGATGCTACAAGACACGCAACAAGGAGGTGGTGTTCCCCGCCACCGAAGTGGTTACCAACAATGAGTTCTTCGACTACGATGCCAAATACAACGGACAGGTGCAGGAGATAACACCGGCACGCATCAATCCCGACACCGCACAGAAGGCAGCGCAGCTCACCAGCCGCATCTACGACCTGCTTCATGCCAACGGAATAATACGCATTGACTATATCATCACCAAGGATGCCGAAGGAAACGACAAGATAAACATGCTTGAGATAAACACCACGCCAGGCATGACAGCCACAAGCTTCATACCCCAGCAGGTGAAAGCTGCCGGACTCGACATCAAAGATGTGCTCACCGACATCGTGGAAAACCAGTTCTGATTTTCCACGATACCACACTGAGCAACACTTGTAACAATACAACACTACGAAACCATGGAAGACAGCAGAAGTAAAGACTTTGAGAGCATACGTCCATTCCTGCCCGAAGAGCTGCCGCAGGTCTACGACCGGTTGCTCTCCGATCCGCAGTTCCGCCAGGTGGTGGCATATCTCTATCCTGACGTACCCTTGGAGGCTGTGGCGCAGCAGCTCCACTCATGCTCCACAAACCTTGAGTTTCAGAAAACGTTCATGTATCCATTCCTGAAAAAGCTCATGAGCACCGCAGCAACAGGACTTGACATGGACATCAGCGCGATTGACAACCACCAGCGCTACACCTTTGTGAGCAACCACAGAGACATTGTGCTCGACTCGGCATTGCTCGACGTGCTGCTCGTAGAGAACGACTTCACCACCACCTGCGAGATAGCCATCGGCGACAACCTTCTGAAGTTGCCGTGGGTGAAAGACCTCGTGAGGGTCAACAAGTCGTTCATCGTGGAACGTTCGTTGCCCATGCGCCAGATGCTCGTTGCCAGCAAGCGCCTTTCCGACTACATGCACTACGCCATAGGCTGCAAGAATGAGAACATCTGGATAGCACAGCGCGAGGGCAGAGCCAAGGACAGCGACGACCGCACACAGAGTGCCATACTCAAGATGATGGCCATGGGTGGCGAGGGCTCGCTCATAGATCGTCTCACCGAGCTCCACATAGTGCCTCTCACCATCTCGTATGAATACGACCCGTGCGACTATCTCAAGGCGAAGGAGTTCCAGCAGCGCCGCGACGACCCCGACTTCAAGAAAGGACCGATGGACGACGTTGTGAGCATGAAGACTGGAATAATGGGATATAAGGGCGAGGTTCACTACCACTGTGCCGAGTGCATTGACCCGTGGCTGAAAACCATTGACAGCGACATGCCCAAAGGCGAACAGTATGACCTCATAGCAGCGCATATAGACACGCAGATACACTCCAACTACCGCATCTATGCCAACAACCGCATAGCCCTTGACTTGCTTGAAGGCTCTCACGCCATGGCCGACACATACAGCCAGGAGCAGAAGCAGCGCTTCGAGCAATACATTGAGCAGCAGTTGGGCAAGATTGACCTTCCCAATGCCGACATTCCATTCCTCCGGGAGCGCATGCTCACAATGTATGCCAATCCATTGCGCAACAAGTTGAAGCTGGAAAAATAGGAAAAGCAACCGATAGAGATGCACCTGAGCAGATACATACTGGCACTGGCAGTGGGCTGCTGTATAGCAGCCACAATCTGCTCATGCACCAACGACGCCTACGACACTGGCGACGGCGACTATTCCTATCTCCGTGCCGACTTCGGCGAGGTGGCGACAGGTGCCGACACTTGCTGCATAGTGGGCGCAGAGACCGACGAGGGTGAGACGCTCTCCTTTAATCAGCCATACAGATGCCGATGGGCAGCCGTTGCCGACACCACCTACCGCGCCCTTATATATTATAATAAGGTGAACGACGACGTTGAGCCTGTGTCGATAGTGGCGGTGTCAGTGCTTCATGCCATGCCCTTGGCCGACGGCTATGCCATGCACGACGACCCAGTGATGTTTGAGAGTGCGTGGATGAGTCCCAATGGCAAGTATCTCAACATGGGCATTGCCTTGAAGTCGGGAAAGGCCGATGCCGTTGATGCACGCCATGTAATAGGCTTGGTGCCCCATTCCTCGGCTAACAATGCTGACGGCACGCACACCGTTGCCGTTCAGCTCTACCACAACCGCAACAGTGTGCCGGAATACTACACCGTGCGCACATATCTGAGCTTCCCGCTTGCCGATTATCCCGATGCCGACACGCTCAAGGTGCTGCTCAACACCTATGACGGAATGGTTGAGAAGAAGATAAAGTTGGGGAAATGAATGTTATGTTTGCCATGCAAAGGGCTGCATACATAACATAAGGCTATGTGTGTTAAAAGAAACAAAGGGACACCAAACCGTGGTTTGATGTCCCTTTTCCTATGTGTTGTAGTTCCTTATATGCTTTCAAGCACGCGCTTGAGCACCACCTGTGCCGAAATCTCGCGGTTGGCAGCTTCGGGTATTACAAGCGAGTTCTCGCCTTCTATCACATCGTCGGTTACGATGAGTCCTCGGCGCACGGGCAGACAGTGCATGAACTTTCCGTTGTTGGTCCACGACATGTGCTCACTGTCTACTGTCCACGACATGTCTTTAGAGAGTATCTTGCCATAATTCTCAGGACAGGTAACGCCAGGACAACTCCAGTTCTTGGCATAGATGAAGTCGGCACCTTCAAAGGCTTTCCTCTGGTCGTATTCCACCTTGGCATCGCCAACGAAACGGGGGTCGAGTTCGTAGCCCTCAGGATGGGTGACAACGAAGTCTACGTCGGCGGCACGCATCCACTGAGCAAACGAGTTGGGCACGGCTTGGGGCAGGGCGCGGCAGTGGGGAGCCCATGAGAGCACCACCTTGGGTCTGTGGGCAAGGGTGGTGGAGTGCTCGGTGATGGTTATCAGGTCGGCAAACGCCTGCAGGGGATGCACGGTTGCTGTCTCCATGGCTACCACAGGCTTTCCGCTGTATTTCACGAACTGGTTTACCACAGTCTCGGCATAGTCATAGCTGCGGTCGGTGAGTCCGGCAAAGGAGCGCACTGCAATGATGTCGCAGTAGTTTGCCATCACAGGAATGGCTTCCAGCAGGTGTTCCGACTTGTCGCCGTCCATGATTACTCCGCGCTCGGTTTCCAGTTTCCATGCTCCTGCGTTCACGTCGAGCACCATGACGTTCATTCCGAGGTTCATGGCAGCCTTTTGTGTTGACAGTCGTGTGCGCAGCGAGTTGTTGAAGAATATCATCAGCAGGGTCTTGTTCTTGCCCAGATGCTGGAAGGCAAACCTGTCTTTCTTCACTTCCAATGCCTCGGCGAGAGCGTCGTTGAGGTTGCCGAGGTCTTCTACGTTGAAAAATGTATGCATAGTCTTATTCTTTTTTTTGTTATTCCCTCGTCTGTCCGTTGCCGTCGATGAGCCATTTGTATGTGGTTATCTCTTCGAGGGCCATTGGTCCGCGCGGTCCGAGCTTCTGTGTTGATATGCCTATCTCTGCTCCGAGTCCGAACTGTGCACCGTCGGTAAATGATGTCGGTGCATTCCAGTATACGCATGCGGCATCAACCTCGTTTTGGAACTTGCGTGCAGCTTCCGGTGTCTCGGTCACTATGCTCTCGCTGTGACCGCTGCCGTAGCGTGAGATGTGGTCTATGGCATCGTCTATGGAGTCAACGGTGCGCACTCCCATCTTATAGTCCATGAACTCTGTGCCGAAGGTATCGTTGTCGGCATGTTCCACGAGTGGATAGCCGTTGCTCTTGAGCATGTCGTAAGCCTTCCCGTCGGCATATATCATCACGTTTTTCTCTGCCAGTGGCTTGCAGAGCTCCGGCAGGTCGCATAGTCTCTTGCCATGGATGAGCAGGGTGTCGAGGGCGTTGCAAACGCTCACTCTTCGTGTCTTGGCATTGTTGATGATGGCTTTGCCTTTCTCTGTGTCTCCGTCGACGTCAAAATAGCAGTGTACCACGCCGGCTCCGGTCTCAATCACCGGCACACGGGCATTGTCGCGGACAAACTCTATGAGCTTCTTGCCGCCACGGGGTATGCACAGGTCTATGTATCCCACGGCGTTGAGCATCTCGCCGGTGGCTTCGTGGGTGGCAGGCAGGAGTGTCACCACGGCATTGTTGATGCCGTATTGACTGAGTACCTTGTGTATGAGTGCCACGCCGGCGCGGTTGCTCTCGTCGGCATCCTTGCCACCCTTGAGTACACAGGCGTTGCCTGTCTTGAAGCAGAGCGAGAACACGTCGAAGGTTACGTTGGGACGGGCCTCGTAGATCATGCCTATCACGCCGAATGGCACGCTCACGCGACGCAGCAACAGTCCGTTGGGCAGTGTCTTTTCCTTGCTGGTGATGCCTAAAGGTGATGGCAGCGTTGCCACGTTGCGCATGTCTGCGGCAATGCCTTCGAGACGTGCTTCCGTAAGTTGCAGTCGGTCGTAGAGCGGGTTGCTCCTGTCCATGCGGGCGAGGTCGCGTGAGTTGGCTTCGAGCAGCTCTTCCTTATTACATATTATGGCATCGGCAACGGCGAGTAGGATGTCTTGCCGTTGCTTGTCACTCACGAGAGCCAGCTCCTTGCTGGCTTTTTTCGTGCTTATGAATGTGTCTTTGAGTTCCATTCTGCGGTGGTCTTTACTGTTCTTTTTTCGGTTTGGGCACAAATTCGGTGTGCATGGTTTCCATGGGACGCTCAATGAGGTCAACGAGAATGTTGTTGCGGTTGCCGTTGGCAATGACCACTCTTATGCCTTTGTTCGCCACAATGTGTGCTATATTGCTTTTCGACGCCATGCCTCCACGTCCTTGAATGCTCTTTTCCTCTATCACATAGTCGCTCACGTCGCGATTCCAGTAGACTGACGGAATGACGCGTGTTTTGCTGTCGGCAGGATTTCCGTTGTATATGCCGTCGACATTGGTGAGGAGTATGAGCTCTTCGGCATCCATCATCTGTGCTATGAGTCCAGAGAGCTCGTCATTGTCGGTGAACATCAGCTCGTCAACGCTCACGGTGTCGTTCTCGTTGACTATGGGTATAACGCCGTTTTCGAGCATCACGCTCATGCAGGCGCGCTGGTTGTCATATTGTTCTCCGGCTTCGAAGTTCTCTTTCATGGTGAGCACCTGTCCCACATGTATGTGGTATTCGCGGAAGAGGTCGTAGTAGAGTCCTATGAGCTTGGCTTGTCCGAGTGCGGAGAACAGCTGTCGCTGTTCCACGCTGTCGAGCTGGTTCTCCACATGCAACTCGCTTTTTCCACATGCCACGGCACCCGAGCTCACGAGTATCACGTCGTAGCCTTTCTGTCTGAGCCACACTATCTGGTCTACTATGGCAGACATGCGTGTGACGTTGAGCTTGCCGTCGTCGCGTGTGAGCACGTTGCTGCCCACCTTCACTACTATTCTTTTGTTCATTTCTTGTCGTTTTTGTCGTTGTTGCGTATCTCCACGCGTCTTATCTTTCCGGAGATGGTCTTCGGCAGTTCATCAACAAACTCTATTATGCGTGGATATTTATATGGTGCGGTAGTTTTCTTCACATGCACCTGAAGTTCCTTTATCAGTTCGTCACCGGCTTTGGCTTTCCATTCGGCACCGAGCACCACGGTGGCTTTCACCACCATGCCGCGTATGTCGTCGGGAACGCCGGTTATGGCACATTCCACCACGGCAGGGTGCGTCATGAGTGCGCTCTCCACCTCAAACGGTCCTATGCGGTAGCCACTTGACTTTATCACGTCGTCGATGCGTCCCACGAACCAGTAGTAGCCATCTTCGTCGCGCCATGCCACGTCGCCGGTGTGGTATACTCCGTTGTGCCATGCCTTGCGGGTGAGTTCTTCGTCGCGGTAGTAGCCTTTGAAGAGTCCTATTGGCTTCCGGTCGCCCACGCGTACCACTATCTCGCCTTTCTCACCATCTTCACATGGTGTGCCGTCGGGTTTCACTATGTCGATGTCGTATTGTGCGTTGGGCATACCCATGGAGCCGGGTTTCGGTGTCATCCACGGCATGGTGCCGAGGGTCATGGTGGTTTCAGTCTGTCCGAAGCCTTCCATGAGCTTTATTCCGGTCTGCTCCTTGAACTTGTCGTATACGGCTGGGTTGAGAGCCTCGCCTGCCGTGCAGCAGTAGCGCAGCGACGAGAGGTCGTATTTCGACAGGTCTTCCCTTATCATGAAGCGGTAGATGGTTGGTGGCGCGCAGAACGATGTCACCTTGTATTTCTCCATTTGTCGGAGCATGGTGTCGGCATTGAATTTCTCGTGGTCGAAGACGAACACTATTGCGCCGGCAAACCATTGTCCGTAGAATTTTCCCCACACGGCTTTGCCCCATCCTGTGTCGGCAACGGTGAGGTGTATGCTGTCTTCGCTGAGGTTGTGCCAGAACACTCCCGTGGTGAGGTGTCCCATGGCATAGAGGTAGTCGTGGGCTACCATCTTTGGTTCGCCACTGGTGCCGCTGGTGAAATACATGAGCATGGTGTCGTCGTTGTCGTTGACAAATGCCGGGCGCTTGAAGGCGGGTGTTTGTTGCCATTCCTCTTCCCAGTTGTGGAAGCCCTCGGGCACTGCCGTGCCTTTCTGAGCGTCGGAGTTCACTGCTACGAGCACCTTCACCGTTGGGCTCTCGCTCATGGCCGTGCTTATCTGTGACGTAACATATTCGTCGTTGACGCATATTATGGCTTTCACCGATGCCCTGGTGTTTCTGTATATGATGTCTTTCTTGGTGAGCATGTGTGTGGCAGGTATTGCCACGGCTCCCAGCTTGTGCAGTGCGAGCATTGAGAACCACCACTGATAGTGCCTCTTGAGGATTAGCATCACGGCATCGCCCTTGCCTATGCCGAGGCTTTGGAAGTAGGCGGCAGTCTGGTCGCTGTGTTTTTTCAAGTCGGCAAAGGTGAACCTCAGTTCTTCTCCTCTGTCGCTGGTCCATATCATGGCGAGCTTGTCGGGCTGTTCTTCTGCCCATGCGTCCATTACGTCGTAGGCGAAATTGAAATTCTCGGGTATGATGAATTCCAGATTCTTGTTATAGTCCTCCACCGATGTGAAGCTTGTTTGTTTCAGAAATCTTTCTACCATGGTCTTTTCTTTTCCTTATCTCTTTTGTTGTTTTGTCTCTCTTACCGTCTTTTTTAGAATATGATAGCAAGAAATCTTACTGGCTTGTCGTTCATGGCTTTCATGCCGTGGGGCTGTGTGGAGTCGAAGTATATGCTGTCGCCTTCGTTGAGCGTCACGGTTTTCTTGCCTATGGTGAGTTGCATCTGTCCTTCCAGCACCATGTTGAATTCCTGTCCGGAGTGTGAGTTCAGATGCGGCTCGCTGTCGTTGGGTTCTACAAGCACGATGAATGGGTCGGCTTTGCGTCCGCTAAATCCGCTGGCGAGGCTTTGGTATTTATATGCCTTTCGTCTCTCCACGCTCATGCCTTGTCCTTTGCGTGTGAGGAAATAGCTGCTCATGTGGGGTTCTTCTCCGAACATCAGCACGTCGAGTGCCACGCCGTAGTGCTTGGCAATTTTCTGCAGGTTTGCCACTGAGAGCTCGCCTTCACCGCTTTCCATTTTCTCATACTGTTCCACGGTGATGCCGCAGAGCTGAGCCACTTCTTCCTTGCTCACGTCGAGAACGTCGCGCAGTCCGCGCAGCCGTTCGCCTATTTGCTTTATTTGCTCGTCCATAATATCTTTATCTTTATTCGTTGTTGTCTGTTGGCGAAGCATCCTTAGTGTTGCGATGCTCCGGCTTTGAGCCCGCGTATAACGGCAGAGGTGAATCCGGCATGTTCCATTTCGTTGAGTCCGCGTATGGTCACGCCGCCGGGTGTGGTCACCTTGTCGATGGCAGCTTCGGGGTGTTCGCCCGATGCTTGTAGCAGTTCCACGGCGCCTTTCACCGTCTGTTCCACGATTTTCTCGGCATCGGCGGCTTTGAAGCCGAGCTCCACTCCGCCTTCCACCGATGCCCTGATGTATCTCATGGCATAGGCTATGCCGCATGAGGCGAGTGTGGTGCCTGCAGCAAGGAGCTTCTCTTCTGTTACGATGGTCTTTCCCATGCTGTCGAAGATGCCTTTCACGGTCTCGGTGTGTTGGCTGTCGGCTTCTATGGGTACTAAGAATGTCATTGATGCCAAATGTGCAATGGCAATGTTTGGTATGGCGAGGAAGGCAGTGAGAGCGTCCTTGCCCATCCATTGCTTAACCTGTTCGCCTTTTATTCCGGCTGCCACCACCACGAGTGTTTGTGTATGCTCGTTGAAGGTGCCTTTTATCTCGGTGAGCACTTTTTCCACGAGCCATGGTTTTACGAACACCATCACGATGTCGCCGAAGGCTGTGGCTTCCTTGTTGTCGGCGGTCACTGCAACGTTGTTTTCCTTGAAGGTGCTGAGTGTGTCCTGACATGGGTCAGCCACCATCAGCTGGCTGTTGTCGATGATGCCGCTCTTCATCAGTCCCATGGCTGTTGAGCCTCCCATGGCTCCTGCTCCTATGATGCTTATCTTCTGTTTCATGTCTTCTTGTTTTATTTCCTGTTTTCCTGTTGTTCTTTCTTCCATTAGGCTTCCAGTGCTTTCTTGAAGCGCTCAATGAAGTCGTCGGCTTCCTCTATGGTGAGGCAGAGTGGTGGAAGCAGTCTCACCACGTTGGTGCCGGCGCAGCCTGTGAAGCAGTGCTGCTCATAGATGAGCGGCTCTCTCACCTGCTTGTGGGGAATGTCAAGCTCTATGCCTATCATCAGTCCCCTGCCGCGCACGTCAACTATATGGCTGTTTTCTTTCTTCAGCTCCAGAAGTTTCTCCATGAGGTGTTCGCCCACGATGCGTGCGTTCTCCACAAGTTTCTCTTCCTCCATCACGTCAATTACAGCCAGAGCTGCGGCGCATCCGAGGTGGTTGCCTCCGAAGGTTGTGCCGAGCTGTCCGTATTCGGGCTTGAACTCCGGCGAGATTATCACTCCGCCCATGGGGAAGCCATTGGCAATGCCTTTAGCCACGGTGATGATGTCGGGACGTATGCCCAGCCACTGGTGTGCGAAGAACTTTCCGCTGCGTCCGTAGCCGCATTGTATCTCGTCGCAGATGAGCACCGTGCCGTTGGCGCGGCATGCCTCGGCGAGTCCCTGTGCAAACTCGGGTGTAGCCATGCGTATGCCTCCCACTCCCTGTATGCATTCTATTATCACCGCAGCCACGTCGCCTTTCTCAAGCTCCTGCTTCCAGGCATCAAGGTCGTTGAGCGGCAGGTATGTCACATGTCCATTCTGGTTGATGGGTGCAATGATCTTTGGGTTGTTGGTAACCTCTACAGCGAGCGATGTCCTGCCGTGGAAGGCTTTCTCTGCCGAGAGCACGCGTGTCCTGCCGGTGTGGAACGATGCGAGTTTCAGTGCGTTCTCGTTGGCTTCGGCACCGCTGTTGATGAGAAACAGCTGATAGTCGTCATAGCCACTGATGCGTCCCAGACGTTCGGCGAGCTGCTGTTGCAGCTGGTTTACCACTGAGTTGGAGTAGAACCCGAGCATTCCAGCCTGCTCTGTAATCTTGTCCACATAATGCTTGTGGGCATGTCCGATGGAAATCACGGCATGTCCTCCATACAAATCAAGGTATTCCTGACCTTTGTTATCCCAAACACGGCATCCTTCGCCTCTTACGATGTTCACGTTGAACAACGGATAAACGTCAAATAGTTTCATTTTGTGTATAGTTTACTATAAATTCGTTGCAAAATTACGCAATTATTTCCATATTGCCTTACTATTTCTTCCCATTTTTACGCGCGTAATAAATAATGAGAAGCAATGGCAGTGGTGGTTCAAATGAGTTGCAATGAGTGTGAAGGTGCATTTTCCCTTGTTGTTCCCTGCTTATTCTGTGCCTTGAATGGCAAAATAAAGGATGTTTTTGTTGTTTTTCTCAAAGAAAATCGTAAATTTGCAATGTCACAATGACAATTTTAATGGGAAACAGCGTTAAGGAGCTAACTCTTTCAGACCAAACTGCGACCTTGGACAATAGAATGAGAGTGTGCCCCCCTGTGTTGTTACAGGGTGTGGACAGATTCTTATCTATTCTAAGGTTGTCGCAGACCTTGTTCTGAAGATAAGCTTTCTGTCCACCCCTTTAGAAATTATTGTTGGAAAACAGTGCAAAGGTAAGACTAACGCTTCATCAAGAATGTAAAAAATATTTCAAAGAATTATATAAATGTTGCGCTATGAAAGAAAAATGCCTCATAATACTTACTGTTCTCCTATTGTTTGCCTTTGCTTCCTGTAGACAAGAGAAAAAGAAGTTTGTCATTGGCGTGAGCCAATGCAGCGACGACATCTGGCGCAACAAGCTCAACGATGAGCTGCGCATGGCAACCTATTTCAACGAAGACATTGAAGTGGACTTCGCATCAGCCTACGACAGCGACTCCATTCAGCTCCGACAGATTGACGCTTTCCTTGACCGCGGCATAGACCTGCTCATCGTGGCACCAAACCAGGTGGCAACCATCACGCCCGCCATAGACAAAGTCTACGACAGCGGCATACCCGTGATAGTGTTCGACCGCAAGACCAGCTCCCACAAGTACACTGCCTTCATCGGTGCCGACAACCATGAGATGGGAAGAAGCATGGGTGAGTTCATAGGACGGAGCATGAAAGGACAGGGCAGGGTGCTGGAGATAAAAGGACTCAGCGGCTCCTCGCCATCCATCGACCGCCACAATGGCTTTGTTGATGGCTTGAGCAAGTATCCCGGTGTCACCCTCGTGTCATCGCTCCAGGGCGACTGGACAGAGGAGAGCGCCTATGAGGCAGTGAAGAACAGCGACATTGACCTCTCTACCATTGACTTCGTGTTCGGACAAAACGACCGCATGGCACTCGGAGCCCGCAAGGCTATAATGGAAAAGGTGGGTGCCAGTGCCAAGACCCGTTATTGTGGCATCGATGCCTTGCCAGGCAAGGGCGGTGGCATGGAGTGTGTGATTGACTCCATTCTGGAAGCCTCGTTCATCTATCCCACCAACGGCAGTCAGGTTATGCAGCTGGCTGTCAACATTCTAAAGAATAAACCCTACGAGAAGGAAAACAAGCTTATGGCAGCCATTGTCACACGCGACAATGCCGACATCCTTCAGATGGAGTATGACGAGATTGCCAAGCAGGCTGAAAACCTCGGACTCCTGCGCACAAAGGTCGACAATACCTTGAAACTCCTTTCCAACCAGAAAAACTACATGATAATACTCATTGCCGTCATAGTGCTTATAGTCATAGTGTCGGTGCTCGGCTACCTTGTGCTGCTCCAGCGCTCTCGCATCAGGGAGGAGCGCGAAGAGATGGCGCGGCAGCAGGTTGACTTCTATACCAATGCCAGCCACCAGTTGCGCACACCGCTCACCCTCCTTGTCGGTCCGGTGGAAAGGCTCAAGAAAACACTTTCGTCAGAAAATCCCAGTAAGGAGGTGACCACACTGGTCGACATCGTTGACAAAAACACCAGGAATCTTGAAGCTGTGGTTGACTACATGTTGAAAGGAAAGGACGATGAAATGGGCAAAAATGCGATCGTTGTGGGTGATGCCGATGTGGCTAAGATGTCGTTGGAGAATACTGGGGGGAGTGTTTCTGATGTCTCAAATGTTTCCAGTGATTCCAATGTCGTTGACAGCGAAAACGATACCCGTGTGCTCATTGTCGACGACAACGATGACATACGCACCTTCCTGCGCACCATCCTCAGCGACAGATACATCGTTGACGAAGCCGCCAACGGACAGAAGGGACTCGCCATGGCAGAGGCACAGGTGCCCGACCTTATAATCTCCGACGTGATGATGCCGGTGATGAACGGGCTGGAGTTCTGCCAGAGGGTGAAAGGCGAGACCACCACCAGCCACATTCCCGTGCTGCTGCTCACCGCCCGCGCCCTGTCTCATCACCAGATAGAAGGCTACAAGCACGGTGCCGATGCCTATATCACCAAGCCCTTCAATCAGGACCTGCTCATGGCACGCATTGAAAACCTGCTCAGAAACCGACACCTATTACATAATATATGGTCAACCAAGGACGAAACGCCTGAACTGCAACCCGTGGAAAACAAGAAGGAGAATGCCTTTGTGGAGCGCTTCAAGCAGATTGTGGAGCAGCGAATGTCTGACAGCGACCTCGATGTGGAGACCATTGCTTCAGAGATGAGTCTCTCGCGTGTGCAGCTCTACCGCAAGCTCAAGGCCCTCACGGGCTCGTCGCCCGTGGAATTGCTGCGCAGGGCACGTCTGCTCAAGGGCAAGACCCTTCTCGAAACCACCGACATGTCGATATCCGAGGTAGCCTATGAGGTTGGCTTCTCCGCTCCGTCCTATTTCACCAAATGTTTCAAGGATGAGTTCGGAATAGTTCCAGGCAATCTCAGGGACAGCTGAAGCTAATGTAGTAGAAATTATTTTACGACAGAACATAAAAAAAAGCAGTGATGTTTCTTCTTATAGAGACCTCACTGCATTTTTTTTGTTAAGAATGTTATCCTGAACCTAAAAATCATTACTCTTAACATCATACAATTACACTAACTTAACCTAACTAACTATCTAACTAAACTAAAACTGAAAAGTCTTTTGTAAAAACTACTTCCTCCCGGAAGCTGTTGCAAAGTTATGGGTATATGCGACTTATGACGGTAAAAAATAGTTCATCATGTCAGAAAAATGTTACATAGAAACAATTTTACTCTTATATGAAGGATTTTTTACAAAGCCGCTTTGCGTGCGTATGTACTTTTGCAGCAGAAAAATTAAATCATACTAACCAAATAATTAATTTTCAATGAAACAAATTAGGAAACTACTCATGAGCTTCGTGCTCATGGCTGCCGGACTAACTGCAAGTGCCCAGCAGTAAGTGACTGGTACCGTGGTCGATGACTCTGGAGAGCCCATCGTCGGTGCCACAGTTATTGAGAAAGGTACCTCGAAGGGTGCTGTCACCGACATCGACGGTAACTTTATGAGAAAATCATATAAATTTGCACTTGCTTGTTGAATTCGCGAGGAAATGTAATTCCGTGAAACAGTTAACAAATGTGAACAGAAAATATTCTCCGCACAGTGAGAAAACGAAAGAGCCACTTTTGCGTTGCGAAAGTGGCTCTTTTACCTCCCAAAAGAGGCTCTTTTGCACGCTAAAAGAGCCTCTTTTAAAATGCCCCTTCCAACCATTTGATTACCAATGAGTTATAGAGGTGATTTTTTGAACCTTTCTTAGTCTTCAAATGTTAAAGAATAGTCAGGATATTTTATATCTCTTTACATTTATTCACAAAATGTTTCACGCAAATTTTTAGCTTGTCATGTCTTGTTTTTTCTACTTTTTAATCGTAACTTTGCCGCAAATGAATGTTGTTTTTTTATTACTTGGAGATGAAAAAGATGTTTAATAGCCACTATAATGCTTGCAGGTTGTTATTGTTGTTCGTGGTTTTCGCTCTTGCGGCATGTAACAGGACTACTACATATAAAATAGGTGTGTCGCAGTGCGGAACGGGACAATGGCGTGAAAAGGTGAACAGCGAGATGCTTGCTGCCCAGCATCTTTATGACGAGAATGTGAAGGTGAGCATAGCATGTTCCTATGACAACACCAACAGGCAGATAGAACAGATTGACAGTTTGGTGGCGAGTGGCATAGACTTGCTGGTGGTGGCTCCCAACGAGGTGGAGCCCCTGACCGGTGCCATTGAGCGGGCGTGGAAGAAAGGCATTCCCGTGGTTTATTTCGACCGCAGGGCTGCCACGGAACATTACACGGCATTCATCGGCGGCAGCAACAGGGAGGCTGGAAAGACCATGGGCTACTATGCGCTGAGCCTGGCAAGAGACATTCCCCGCAATGGAAGAAACCTGTTTGTGGTGGAGATATGTGGTGCCATGAGCACGTCGCCGGCATCGGAGCGTCATGACGGTTTTGCAGCTTCGCTGAAGGGCATGGAAGGAATAGACTATGTGTACAGAGATGCCAAATGGTCTTCGGACGAGGCTTGCCGCATAGTGGAAGAATACATCAACGCCGGCAGGACGCCGGATATAGTGTTCTGTCACAACGACGGCATGGCAACGGGTGTCTATAAGGCTGTGGTAGAGACCGGCACCGAAGGCAGCGTGAAGATTTTGGGTGTTGACGGTCTGCCCGATGAGGGTATAGAATATGTGAAGTTAGGCCATCAGGTAGGCACCTATGTCTATCCCACCCATGGTGAGGAAATAGTAAAGCTCTCTCTTGACATACTTACCAAGCAGCCCTACGAGCGTAACAAGTATCTTAGTGGAATGCTGGTGATGCCGGCGAATGTAGACATGATAGAGATGAACAGCCGACAGCTCATCAGTGCCAACAACCACCTTGTGACTGTTCAGAACAAGCTTGAGGAATATTTCGGACTATATAACTCGCAGCAGAAAATTCTCATTGGCAGCTTCATCACTATTTTTCTCCTTTTCATCGCAGTGTTTATGATTTTGAGGGCTTATATGCAAACGCGCAAGACCATACGCCAGCGCCAGACGATGAATGAGGAACAGGCGATATTCTATACTGATGCCAGCGTTCGCAAGATGCACGACATCTTCAATGCTCCCGATGAAGACCTGCCTCCGGCACGTTCGCAAGACATGATCTTTGCCGAGCAGTTGAACGATGCCATCAGGGAGAAGATGTCGAACCCCAACCTGAAAATCGACGAGCTTGGTGAGCAGATGGGACTCGGACGCGTGCAGCTATACAGAAAGGTGAAAGCCATTACCGGCCAGTCGCCAGTAGAGCTGCTGAGGCAGATGCGCCTGCAGCGTGCCTATGCCCTGCTTACCTCTACTACCAAGACCATATCGGAAATAGCATTTGAGGTAGGGTTCAACACACCCGGTTATTTCTCCAAATGCTTCAAGGAACAATACGGAAAACTACCCATGGATTTGCGAAAAGAGTAGTAATTATCATAATTCAACGAAAAAACCTTTATAATCAACTATTGTTGCATGTATCATTTTTATTATTTACGGAAACATAGTTGATAGGTTGAAACTACGTTTTGATGGTACTTTTGCGGCGGGAATGATGATTTCCCGCCTTTTTCTGTGCATTTTATTTCTCAAACAAAAGTATAAACTAAAAACGTAACGACCAAATGAAGAAAAAGAGAATTGCATTCAAGACGGTGCGAAACACGCGCGCCCGTTCTTTGCTGTGCATTGGCATGGCAGGCAAAAGAGCTCTTGTCAGTGTCTTTGTGATGATGTTATGCGTCATGACATTTGCACAAAAAGTTATCACGGGTAATGTGGCTGACAGCTCAGGACCCATCATCGGTGCAACAGTCATTGAGAAGGGTACAGGCAACGGCACTGTGACCGACATTGACGGAAACTTCCGACTGACAATGGAAGGCGGCAACACCCTCGTGATAAGCTATGTAGGTTATCTCACCGTGGAGGCAACGGCTACCGATGGCATGCAGGTGATGCTTGAGGAAGACAACAAGCAGTTGCAGGAGGTGGTGGTGACCGGATATACCACCCAGAGAAAAGCCGACCTCACAGGTGCCGTGTCGACAGTGAGCGTTGACGAGCTGGCAAAGCAGAACGAGAACAACCCCATCAAAGCCATGCAGGGACGCATTCCCGGCATGAACATCTCTGCTGATGGTAGTCCCTCGGGTAGTGCTTCAGTGCGCATCCGTGGTATAGGAACGCTCAACAACAACGACCCTCTTTATATTATAGATGGTGTACCGACCAAGTCTGGAATGCACGAGCTCAACGGCAACGACATTGAGAGCATTCAGGTATTGAAGGATGCCGCTTCTGCTTCCATCTATGGTAGCCGTGCTGCCAACGGTGTGATTATCATCACCACGAAGAGAGGTAAGGAAGGCAAGGTAAAGGTGGACTTTGATGCCAGCGTTGCCATACAGAACTATACCAACAAGATGAAGGTGCTCAACGCCAAGGAGTTTGGAAAGGTGATGTGGCAGGGATATGTAAACGACGGTCTGGACCCCAACACCAACGGTCTGGGCTATAGATACGACTGGGGATACAACGAGCAGGGAGTGCCTGTGCTGAACGGCATAGCCATGAACAAGTATCTCGATGCAGCCGGCACCACACCCGCAGCCGACACCGACTGGTTTGACAAGACCACCCACACCGGTGTGATACAGCAGTATAACATGTCGCTGAGCAACGGCACAGACCGCGGCTCATCGTTCTTCTCTCTGGGCTACTACAAGAATGACGGTATCATCAAGCACTCCGACTTCAACAGATACTCAGCCCGTATGAACACTGAGTATAAGCTGGTGAAGATTGGTGACCGCAACATAGTGACCATAGGTGAGCACTTCACCCTCAACCGTACAAGTGAGGTGCAGGCTCCCGGCGGCTTCCTTGAGAACGTGCTCCAGTTCAACCCGTCATTGCCGGTATATACCACCAACGGAGAGTTTGCCGGACCAGTGGGAGGCTATCCTGACCGTGAGAACCCCTTGGCACGCCTTGAGCGCAACAAGGACAACCGTTACACTTACTGGAGAACATTCGGCGATGCCTACATCAACGTCAGCCCCATTAAGGATTTCAACATCAAGTCGACTTTCGGACTTGACTATTCACAGAAAGAGCAACGCATCTTCACATATCCTATCACAGAAGGAACGGTAGCCAACAGCACCAATGGCGTAGAGGCCAAGCAGGAGCACTGGACCAAGTGGATGTGGAACATCATTGCTACCTATAACCTTGAGAAAGGCAACCACCGTGCCGATGCCCTGGTGGGTATGGAGCTTAACCGCGAAGACGACAAATGGTTCAGCGCCAAGCAGTACGACTACATGGTGCTCAATCCCGACTACATGTGGCCCGATGCCGGTGTAGGAGAGTCGGAGGCTTACGGTAGCGGTGAGGGCTATACCCTTACATCGTTCTTCGGAAAAGTAAACTACACATACGCCGACCGCTATCTTGCCAGCTTCACCATACGTCATGACGGCAGTAGCCGTTTCGGACGCAACAACCGCTATGGTACATTCCCATCAGTGAGTGCCGGATGGCGTGTCAGCGAGGAAGCTTTCATGAAAGACCTGTCATGGCTCGACAACCTGAAGCTGCGCGCATCGTGGGGACAGACCGGTAACCAGGAAATATCCAACCTTGCACGCTACACACTCTATGTGAGCAACTACGGTGAGGCACAGTTTGGTGGACAGAGCTACGGCACCAGCTACGACATTGCCGGAACCAACGGCGGTCAGACTCTGCCCTCCGGTTTCAAGCGCAACCAGCTTGGCAACGATGACCTGAAGTGGGAGACCACCACACAGACTAACCTTGGTCTGGATTTCGGACTGTTCCGCAACAGCCTCTATGGTTCATTTGAATGGTATTTCAAGAAAACCAAGGACATACTCGTATACATGCCCGGTATAGGTGTCATGGGCGAAGGTTCCAGCCAGTGGATCAACGCCGGTGAGATGGAAAACAAGGGTATAGAGTTCAACGTGGGTTACCGCGGTAACGTGGGACACCTGAGCTACGATGTCACTGCCAATTTGGGAACATACACCAACGAGGTGACACGTCTGCCCGAGACCATAGCAGCCCGCGGCACCTTCGGAGGCAACGGAGTGAAGAGCGTGGTAGGTCATCCCATGGGTGCTCAGGTGGGATATGTCTACGACGGCATATTCAAGAGCCAGGATGAGATTGACAATCATGCACAGCAGAACGGAGCCGGTATAGGACGCATGCGCTGGAAGGACCTCGACCATGACGGTGCCATCACCGAGAGCGATCAGACATGGATATATTCACCCGTTCCCGACTTCACATGGGGCTTGAACATCTATCTGCAATATAAGAACTTCGACTTCACGATGTTCTGGCAGGGTGTGCAGGGTGTTGACGTCATCAGCGACCTGAAGCGCGAGAGCGACCTCTGGAGTGGTTTGAACATCTCGAACCTGAACAAGGGAAACCGTCTGCTTGACGCATGGACACCAAACAACATGGGCAGCAACATTCCAGCCGTGAGCACCATGGACAACAACAACGAGAAGCGTGTGAGCAGCTATTTCGTGGAGAATGGCTCCTATGCCAAGCTGCGCACCATACAGCTGGGCTACAACTTCCCGACATCACTCATACAGAAACTCTACATGCAGCGTCTGCGCCTGTATGTATCTGCCCAGAACCTGCTTACAATCAAGTCGAAGAGCTTCACAGGCGTTGATCCGGAGAATGCAAACTTTGGCTATCCTATTCCTCTCAACGTTACTTTCGGACTGAATGTATCATTCTAAGGTGAAAACAGTAATAATGTAAACTAAGAAAATATTATGAAAACAAAAATATCAAATAAGATTGGGAAAAAGGCAACGGCTGTTGCATACTTCTTTACTCTTATCCTTTTGTCTTTTGCAACAGGCTGTTCCGACTTCCTTGATGAGCATACTCCGCAGGGAACACTCAGCGATGAGCAGGTGAAGAGTCCGGAGAATGCCGAGGCTATGGTTGTTTCTGCCTATGCCATATTCACTACCTCTGAGGATATCAATGCCTCTTACTCAATGTGGAACTTTGACGTGCGTTCCGACGATGCCTACAAGGGCGGAAGCGGTACGAGCGACGGTGACGTGTTTCATCAGCTGGAGGTGCAGCAGGGTGTGCTCACCACCAACTGGAACATCAACGACATGTGGGTGCGCCTGTATAACAGTCTCTCACGCGTGAACAGTGCCATTGCCCTCATCAATTCATGCGACGACAGCTATGCCATGAAGCAGCAGCGCCTCGCCGAGATGAAGTTCCTGCGTGCCTACGGCCATTTCCTTCTGAAACGCTTGTATAAGCACATTCCGTTTGTTGTCAACGAGAACCTGACTTACGAGGAGTATAACACCCTCTCCAACCGCACATACACCAATGACGAGGGATGGCAGCTGATCATTGACGACCTCATGGAGGCATACAATACCCTGCCGCAGACACAGGCTGACAAGGGACGTCCCACAAAGGCCGCTGCAGCAGCCTTCCTTGCCAAGGTCTATCTCTACAAGGCTTATCGTCAGGACGACGAAAATTCCAACAAGATAACCAGCATCAACACTGCCGACCTTGAAAAGGTGATAGAGTTTACCAATCCTGCAATCTATTCCAACTATGGTCTTGAAGCCGACATCCATAACAACTTCCGTCCGGAAGAGCAGTTTGAGAACGGCATAGAGAGCCTGTGGGCCATTCAGTACTCACGCAATGACGGTTCGACCTACGGTAACCTCAACTGGAGCTATGGACTCATACCACCAAACATTCCGGGAGCTACCGACGGAGGCTGCGACTTCTACAAACCTTCTCAGAACCTCGTGAATGCCTACCATACCGGCGACGACGGTCTGCCAATGCAGAACTTTAATGCCAAGGACTATGACATGACTAAGGACAATGCCGACCCGCGTCTGTTCCTCACCATTGGAATGCCGGGACTGCCATACATGTTCAACCAGAACTACATGATGGAGGAGAGCAGCATCTGGAGCCGTTCCAACGGTCTCTATGGCTACAACGTGTCGTTGAAGCATAATGTTGACCCTGCACTCATCGACTCCTATCTCATCAAGGGCAGCTACTGGGCTTCTTCCATGAACAGGATAGTGTTCCGCTATGCCGACGTGTTGCTTGAGCGTGCCGAGGCTTATGCCCAGCTCGGACAAACAGAACAAGCCATACAGCTGGTGAACCAGATACGCACCCGCGCTGCCGGAAGCACACAGATGATAAAGAACTATCCCAGCCTCTATGGCGTGAAGATATATATATCCAACTACAACGGAAGCTATTCCAAGGAAGAGGCTCTGCGCATAGTGAAGATGGAACGTCGCCTGGAGATGGGTATGGAGAGCGAGCGTTTCTTTGACCTTGTACGCTGGGGCGAGGCTGCCGACGTGCTCAACAAGTACTATGCCGAGGAGATTGACAACTGTGCCATCTACAGCGGTGCCCACTTCACAGCTGACAAGGATGAGTATCTGCCCATACCTTTTGAGCAGATATCGGCTTCCAACGGAAACTACATACAGAATATAGGAAAGTGGTAATATAGATAGTAACATAGAATACAATAGACTATGAGAACAAAGATATTAAACATTATTGGTGCAGTCATCATGATAATGGGATTTGCATCATGTTCAGACGACAATACCAGCGACCTCCAGCTTGATGGCGATTGCATGATTGAAGCACTGTCGCTTGACGGGTTCGAGGGAACTGTAGACCTGTCTACGAGAAGCGTGGTAGTGCGTTTGCCGGAAGTCTACAACACTTCCAAGATGAAGGTAACCTCTCTTGCAGTGTCTGAAGGTGCCGTGTGCAACGTCAAGACGGGCGATGTGCTCAACATGGATGCAGCAAAGGTGGTAAGCGTTAAGAACGGCGACATGTTCCTGAATTGGACGGTAAGTGTTCTCCACGATGAGGCTGAAATAACACAGTTCACCATCAACGACATATATAATGGTACGATAGACCAGAGCACACGCACCATTACGGTTTATGTTCCGGCAACAGTCGACATTACCAGTCTCGTGCCTACCATCACATGCAGTGTCAATGCTACGGTTTCTCCGGCTTCGGGCATAGCTCAGGACTTCTCTCAGCCCGTGGAATACACGGTTAAGAACAACGCATCGGAATGCACTTATACCGTTACGGTGATAAGCATAGACAAGCCTGCTGCCCTTTTCGTGGGTTCTGCACCGTCAATGAACGACCTTGACCTTGAAGCCAAGGAAGCATGCCAGTGGATGCTTGCCAACGTGCCCAACTCTCTCTATGCTTCGTTTGCCGACTTAAAAGCCGGTACTGTTGACCTTTCCGAATGCAAGCTCATCTGGTGGCACTATCATGTGGACGGCGGAGTGGACGGACACGACGTGTTTGCAGCCAAGGCAACCGATGCCCTTGATGCCAAGAACCAGCTGCGTGCGTTCTATGAGAACGGAGGATCGCTTCTCCTGACGCGCTATGCCACCAACCTGCCGTCGTTCATCGGCGTTACAGGCGATGATGAGTGGACAACGCCAAACAACTGCTGGGGACAGGACGAGGCTTCTGCCGAACTGTGTAGCGGTCCGTGGAGCTTCGGCATCTACAATGGCCAGAACGACCATCCGTTGTGGCAGAACCTCATTGCGGGTGACAATGCCAACGAGGTGTACTGCACCGATGCCGGTTACCATATCACCAACTCTACAGCCCAGTATCACATCGGAACAGACTGGGGCGGATATGATGACTATGCAGCATGGGAAGCCCGCACCGGAGGTACCATCCTTGGTGTAGGAGGCGACGGTGCCATCGTGGCATGGGAGTATCCCGCAGCCAACGGCAAGGGCGGCATAATATGTATCGGCTCCGGCTGCTACGACTGGTATTCATACACCTATGAGTCTGGCTATGCTGAGAACTTCCATCGCAACATTGCCATCATCACACAGAACGCTATCAATTATTTAACAAAATAACGAGCTATGAAAACTTTAAGATATTCCATAATAACACTCATGCTGTCAGCTTTCATGCTGACGGCATGCAGCAGCGACAACGACAGCACCGAAACAAAGGACTGGACTGGAACAGCAACGTTCTTCGCTTCCACCGACGAACAGGGCTTCGGAACCTACTACAATCCTGCCATAGGACGCTGCGGAGACCCAATGCCTTTCTACGACTCCAAGACGGAAGAATTCAAGGTGCTCTACCTGCAAGACTATGACAACAATGCTCCTTACAACTACCACCCCTTCTGGGGAGTGTCTACCAAGGACGGAGCCAACTACACCTCCTTGGGAGAGGTGCTGCCCACTGGTACATCCTCGCTTGAACAGGATGCTGCCCTCGGCACCGGCTGTGCTGTCTACAGTAAGGAAAAAGGACTGTACTACATCTATTACACCGGTCATAACCCCAACTGCACTAACACGGAGGTTGTGATGCGTGCCACCTCTCCGGATTTCAAGAACTGGACCAAAGACAATCTGTGGGTGCTCAACGGACCGGACTACGGATATGACGGTTCCGACTTCCGCGACCCTCAGGTGTTTGTAGGCGACGACGGTCTCTATCACATGGTCATTGCAAGCAAGCTGAAGTTTGCCGAGTTCACCTCCTCTGACTTGGAAAACTGGGAGCATGTGGGTTCCTTCCCGATGATTTGGGACCGTATGTGCGAATGTCCCGACATTTTCAAGATGGGTGACTGGTGGTATATCGTTTACAGTGAGGCTTACAAGACATCATGGAGCCGCAAGGTCAAGTACATGATGGCACCTACCTTTGAAGAACTCAAAGCTTGTTTCAACGACCCAGGTGCCAACTGGCCCAAAGATGGTCATGAGGGTGTTCTCGACAGCCGTGCGTTCTATGCCGGCAAGACCGCCAGCAACGGTACCGACCGTTATATCTGGGGCTGGTGTCCGTATCGCAGGGGGTCCACTCTCTTTGAGAAGAACGTGAATGTGGGAGCCGATGGTGAGCCCGAGTGGGCTGGTGCTCTCGTTTGCCACAAGATTATCCAACACGCCGACGGAACGCTTACACTTGGCGAGGTGCCGGCAATGGCAGGAAAGTATAACAAGGACGTGAACCTGACGGTGATGGCATCCAACGGATACAGCGACAACACCCTTACGGGCGACGATGCCTATGTGCTCTACAACCGTCTTGGCACATGCAACCACCTCTCATTCACCATCACCACGTCAAACAACTGGGATAAGTTCGGAATATCCTTCGTTCGCGACACCGACTCAGAGAAGTACTATACCTTGGTGGTAAATCCTGAAAACGAGAACACCCGAAAGGTTAACTTCGAGGAGGAAGGTCCGGCTGGCAAAGGCTTTGTTGAGGGTATTGACGGTTATAACTTCAACCGTCCGACAGACAACAAGTACAATATTGACATCTATACCGACAATTCCGTGCTTGTGATGTATATCAATGACGTATGTGCTTATACGCAGCGCATCTATGGCATTCAGAAAAACTGTTGGAGCATCAACAACTACGGAGGCTCTGTCACGATAAGTGACGTAAAGGTGAGCTGCCAGTAGTTTACTGACATACTATATATATAAAAGGTGTGCTTGGCTTCTCAAAGCCAAGCACACTTTTTTTTGACCGTACTCCAAAATGTATAGTCTTTACATCACATGAAATGCGCCTATTCAACATAATTACCAAAATACTCAACTGTTGTTTCAATGTCTTTTTTTTTATGTTTATGGTATCATTTTTTATAATTTTTGAGTTTTTCGGTTCATAATTTTGCAACTGTGAAACATGTCAATGGAACTATAAAACATATAATTAATAGGAATGAATAAGAAATCATTTATTTATTTGACGACAATGATGGCTCTGGCAGCAAATGCTCAGCAGCCCTCAATTACTCCAGCCGCATCAGGTAACAGGATAACGGAGTTTACGGTAGATTATGCAGGAAACCAAAAGGGAGAGACCATGCTTTGGCAAGCAGCCAATTATGATGTAGGTCAAAACTATAGCCAAGTAGGCGTATGGGGCGATTGCAGTCCTGTGGTAGTAGCTAATCCCGACAAAACAGGTATTAATAGCAACGACAAGTGTCTTAAACTGACGGTAGGCGCTGACGGAAAATGTATCTTTAAGATGCCCATCAGCGTAGATCTCAAAGGTCGCCGTCGCCTCTCATTGTTATATAAACCGGCATCAGGGTCTGACCGTTTCAATGCGGAGTTGGAACTGGTCAACGATGACAATGCCTCAGGTGACAACTACGAGCTTAAACTTGGCGCGTGGTATGATGGTGGAGGAGGCTGGAAACGCATGTATTTTAACTTTGAACCATACAATGAGACAAATGCCACCCACCCCGTAGCCATCAGCGACAATCCCAATGTGTTGGTTTTCTATGCCAAGACAAGGGCACAGGTTGATAACAACGACTATGCCGAAGTTGGTTACAACGTAGGCGATGAGTTCTATATTGATGATATAAAGGTTGAAGACGAGCCCTATGCCAACGGAGTATGGATAGACTCCTTCAGCGAGGGATGGAGCCAGCGATGGAACAAGGCATATGATCCCGCAACAGCCGTTCAGGCATTTCCTTCCGACGATACCAATGGCGTGGTCTATCTCTCGGGCACATGGCTCAAAGGACATAATATAGTGAACCCCGAAATTCAAGAGAAAGATACTGAAAGCGGTAAGGTGAAGCGTTGGGTCTATGAGTATAATGAGTATCGTGACGTGACATGGCATGTCAATCCCGATAAAATAAAGTATTATGTCGTGCAAAAAGGGTCAACTCTGCGTCAGCCTGACAGAGGTGCGATTTTAGGAACATCCACAGATAAAGAGCAGAAGAGCGTGGATGAAGGCGGCTATGGCTATCCCCACCTCTTCATTCCAAATACAAACGTGCTTGTATTTGCCGAAGACACCGAGGAGGAAAGCGGACGATGGTATGAAACCAATGTAGCCTTCTACAAGGATGGCAAATGGGAGGCAATGGAACTGGAGCTTTCCGACTCCTATTCTTTCGTCAATCCCGTAGCCTTTACCAGCAAAGAAAGGGTAAAGGTGCATCGTTCCATGGTCCAAGGGTTCAACACCATTCTCTATCCCTTCTCACTTACGGCAAGTGAGATATGCTCAAGTAGGGTGGGCACCTTCTATCATCACAACGACGAAGATATCGTTTATTTCGTTCCAACGGCAGAGACAACCGCCAACGTGCCATTCGTAACAGAGAATTTTACGCCTACATTTGAGGAAGGAGTCACCAATGTTACAGATGTATATCAGGAGTTTCCCGGCGAGAAAGAAATTTCTGTTGCCGATCCTACGGTCACTTACAAGTCTTCAGCAGCCTACGGCAACTCAGACTATCATGTCGATCAGCAGGACAATGCCGGATACTATCTCGTAGGAACCTACAGCAGGATAAGTGGAGCCGGCAAATGGGGCATTGCCACAATAGACGGCACACAATCGCTCAAAAGAGGTGGCGCTAATTCCAGCTTCCGACCATTCAGAGCTTACCTCGATCTTGGTGATGCCTCGCAACCTTCCAAGTTTACTGAGCTGTCAATACTTGAAATGAAAGAGGAAACACCCATTGACGACGAGACTCCTGCCAACGAGACAACCTCTGTTTCAAGTCCGGAGATAATTTCTACAGGAGTGGGGGAGATCTATTCTCTCTGTGGCGTGAAGGTAAAGAGTTCGTCAATGGCACACGACATCCATTCCCTGCCAAAGGGCATCTATATAATCAACAACAGGAAGATACTTATTAAATAAACCAATGGAAAAGAAAACATATTTATATCCCGTATGTGAGATGGTGAGCTGCAATGTAGAAAGCCATGTGCTTGCCAATACATATATACAAATACCGAAAGGCGACGGCTCTGAGTTTGACGGGGAATTCTCGGCTAAGGATTTTTCTTTTGACAACCTTTACTCGGAGTCTGGTTATCCTAATATTGAAGTTATAAACCTTTGGGAGGAATGACCATAAAGGGAAACACCTCCAATTCTAAATAATCCATATCCGATATGAATAGGAAAATGATTTTCTTACTGGTGCTGGCTTTCGGTTGCTTCACGGCAACGGCTCAGACCATAGATGCCAACAACAACGTGGTGGTTGAATCAAGGGCAGCCAGCTTGGTACTCTATTCCGACTATCCTTTCTCTGCAAAGGAGGATTTCCATGCTGACAACGTAAGCATATACAGGTTGCTCAGACAGGGTGTCAACACCTTCTACCTACCTTTCCATGTGACGGCAGACGAGATAGGCAGCAGCAACGGAGCCATATACACATTCAAGGAACAGACAGAAGAGAATGCCGTTTTTGACAGAACCGATTATGCCATCCCTGCCAACACTCCTTTCCTTATGACAAATGTGACAACGGCTTCTTGCATAGTGTTCTCAGACAAAGACATTGTCAGGACTCCCGATACTCCGTCTAATGACGAGTTCGTAGGAAACTACGACGGAACGGTGAGCGCATACGGGAAGTGGGGCATTGGTGATGACAGCAAGTTCGTGGTTGGAGGAGAGAAAGCCACCATCAAGTCGTTTGCTGCCTACCTCATGTCTAATGGAACCAATGCCAAGGCACTGCTTCTGAATGATGAGGAGGCAACCAATGCTATTGACAACCTGAAAGACGACCGACGCGATGACGGCTGCTGCTACACACTCTCCGGCATGCGCATCAATGGTAATCCCGTCATGCCTGGAGTGTATGTCATGAATGGTAGGAAATTCATTGTAAGATAGAATATGAGAGTTAAACATTTTTTTATTAATTTCTAAAAATCAACTATTATGAAAAAGCTATTATTACTCGCAACGTTTGCAGTGTCTACCGCTGCAATGGCTCAGACAACAGTTTTATGGGACGGTGAAAGCAGTGAAGTCGGTTCCGACGGCGGATGGTGGGACAGAGGTAAACCCACAGTGGTGGAAAATCCCGACAAATCTGGCATTAACACTTCTGACAAATGCTTGAAGTTCACCATGACAGGCAATGACTTCGGACAGAAGCACCTTGCAATGCCGTTCCGCGACTGGATGACCGGCGACAACCAGCTCAACCTGAATGGTCGTCGCAGAGTGTCAATGATGATCAAGAAAACCAACAACGAGAATGTGGAGATAGAGCTCTCTGACCCCACTAACGGAGATCCCGAGCAGTGGAAGCACACAGCAGCATGGTATGGCAGTGCAGGAGCGTGGCAGAAGCTGGTCTTCGACTATTCTACCAACGAGGGCCTCACCGAGTGTCCGGGGGTGTTGGCCATCACCGCGTCAACGGGCAACGTCGCTGCCAATGAAGACGTATATGTTGACAACATCGTGGTTGAGGACCTTCCCTACGTCAACGGTACTCCATTGACTTCAGCTTCCAACCTCAGCGGACACCTCGTGCTCACAGGCACATGGATGAAGGGTGAGTGCGTGAATACCGACAACAGCTGGGCAAAGGTGGAATTTGAAGACTATGCCCTTCTGGAGTCGAAGCTCACGAGTGGTGTCACCTCTGTTGACATGCGCGAAGCCACACTCTGCGATGCCTACAACTCCACCCGTGGTGCCAACCCAAATACTCTGGTTTATGCCAACGAGTTGTTTGTTGAGAACGGGGACAACAATGCCAACTTCAATGTCATCGTTAACGGAGAGACACAACAGTTGGAACTCAAGGAGGACTATGCCTTCTCTGCACCAGAGAATTTCAATGCTGCCAACGTTACGGTGTTCTGCCAGGTGAATGAAGGTGCAAATGCTTTCTGCCTGCCGTTCTGGACCAATGCTGACGAGATTGACGAAAATGCAGAGATGGCAAAGTTCAGAGAGCAGAATGAAGAGAATGTAGTGTTCAAGAAGAGAGACGGCGTGGATGCCAATGTTCCCTTCTTGGTGACAGGAGTAAGCGCAGCCAAGGATGCTCTTACCTTCAGCAACAAAGGCATCGTGGCTACTCCTGAGACTCTCGGCGAAGAATTTGTAGGTTTCTACGGCGGTAAAAGCGACGGTGAGGAATACTGGTCAGTGACAGCCGACAATACCTTTGAAAAGACTGGCGCTGATGTGAAGTCATTCCGCGCTTACCTCGTAAGCACTGGTGATGCTCCAAAGACAATCGTCATTGACGAGCAGACTGCAATAAACAATGTTTCCATTGCTTCCAACCTCGACAGCAATGTGGCCTACGACCTTCAGGGACGCAAGCTCTCACGTCTTTCTTCCCTCAAGAAAGGTGTATATGTTGTCAATGGAAAGAAAGTTTTGGTAAAATAAAACAAAATATGAGAAGATTGTTTTCAGTTATCATTTCCTGCGCCGTGATGGGTTCCGTCATGGCGCAGGAATCTATCCTTTGGGATGGAGAGAGTTATAATGCAGGCACACGCGGAGGATGCTGGGACGACGGCAGTCCTACTGTGGTGGCAAACCCGAAAAAGGACGGTGTGAACCCTTCCGACAAGTGCCTGAAGTTCTCAATGACGGATGGCAGTAAGGTGGTGAAAATACCATTCCGTGACTGGACAAAGCCTCAGATGAACGGCAGAAAGCGTTTCTCGCTGATGATAAGGAAACCCATGAATGAAAATGTGATGATAGAGGTTTCCGACCCCACCAACGGTAGCGCAGCCTATTATGAAAAGGTGGCTGCATGGTATGGTGGCAATGGTGAATGGGAGAGGGTCGTTTTCGATTTCTCAGGCAACGGCTCCTTCGATTGTCCAGGTGTGATTTCCATCACCGCACAGACAAGCTCTGTTAGCGGCACTCAGGATGTATATATAGATAATGTGGTGATTGAAGACGTGCCGAAAGTCAATGGCACACCATTGGCTGACGTTCCTTTCGGCTCACTCTCTGGTGACGTGACACTCACTGGTTCATGGGCTGCGGGTAGCTGCCTGAATGCCAATGCCGAAGAATGGAAAGCTACAGTCTATGACGACTTTGAGGTGTTGGCAGCCAAGCTGTCGTCACATGCCACATCTGTTGATATGCGTGGTGCCTCGGTAAGTGGAGCCCACAACACCATGGCGGCAGTCAATCCCAATATCCTCATCTATGCCAATGAGCTTTTCTCAAACACTGAGATGGCTGATGCTTTCAACACACAGAACTTTGTGGAGACACCTGACTATAGCGGCATGCCCACATATTTTACTCCTCCTGTGGGCTTTGTGGGTGATGTCATGCCTTACTATGACGAACACACACGGAAATTCATGATTGCCTACCTGCAGGACTACCGTCCCAATCCAGCATGTTACCATCCCATTCACATGATTACGTCTGACAATCTGTCGGCGTTCACCTACCACGGTGAGGCAATAGCCTGTGGTGCGGAAAATTCTCAAGAGCAGGCATTGGGCACCGGCTGCATATTCTATGATGATGAAAAGAAAAAATACTATGCTTTCTATACCGCACACCAAGACAATTATTCTTCGCTCGGATTGAATCAGGAAGAACTGTTCCGCGCTACGTCAATAGATGGTGTGAACTGGACTAAGGAAGGCTATGTGCTGAAGGCTTTCGCAGGGTATTATGAGCATGAGTTTCGCGACCCGCAGATAATAAAGGTTGACGGCACCTACCACATGTTGGTTACGGCAATGAAAACCATCAACGGTATCAACTATCCCTGCATAGCACATTTCTCGGCAACCGATATTGATGCCGTCAATACTAACGATGATGCAAACGTGCAGCATGGAGGGTGGACACCTTTAGACCCGTTTTTCGTCGACATGTCGCGAGGAAATGTAAAAAAACTCTATGAATGTCCTGACATTATAAGCATTGGCGACCGCTATTATCTCATCTACTCCGACCAAGGAGACGGCAGGGTACACTACAAGTACAGAAACAGCCTTGAGAGTGGTGAATGGACAGACGGAGGAATACTCGATGCTGGAGGACGCACGTTCTATGCAGCCAAGACGGCATACGACGGCTATGACCACTACCTGTTTGGATGGTGTACCACCACCGAAGGCACCGGCGACAAAATGTGGGCTGGCTCATTGATAATCCATAAGCTCTATCGTGACGACGACGGTAAGCTGGCACTGACGGTGCCCCATGCCTTCGATGCGAAGTTCTCAACCAGGACGGCATCAACTCTGATAGCCCAGTCGGGAACCCCCACCGTCACTAACAGCAAATACGACTTAGGCGCAGGCGATTGCCTGACATTCGGCAGACTCAAGAGGGCTGACAAGATAAACCTTACCTTCAAGGCTTCCGATGCTTCCAACGGTGTGTTCGGCTTTGTCGTTCGTGACAATAGCGACAACGATATCAGGTACAGCTTCCGTCTGAACCTCGCAAACAGGAAACTCTATTTCAACGAGGACAACAAAAGCACCGGTGCTGTGGCAGAAATCAATCAGGCTTCTTTGCCCGATGTTTCCGATGGAATCTACGATTTACGCATATATCACGAACAATCCGTCATAGTGGTATATGTCAACGACAAGGTGGCCATGACATCACGACTCTGCAATGTCTCGCGCAATCCGTGGAGCGTGTTCTGTGAAAGTGGGACAGTTCAGGTGAGTGCGCCTAAAACCTATAGCTACTGATTTGGATTATTATAGTAAGAAATAACGCTCATTGTCTCGCATTATTGATACAATGAGCGTTTTTTTATACTCTTTGTATCATTATTTATATTTGAAATGCCCTTTGTGGACTATCTTTGCGGCAAAATAACTAAAAATAATAAGTAAAAATACAATGACAAGAGTTTTTGTAACATTGATGTCAATAATAGCAGTGATGACATCTTACGCACAGGATTTGCAGATCTTGGGCGACAACCATGTAATGAAACGTGTAGAGGTAACAGAGAAGTATCTGCTGCTGCCTGTGCAGGAGAAAGAAGAAACAGCCGGAGTGACGGTCATTGCCGACAACAAGGTGGTGCAGACTTTCAATGTGAGGCTCGCCGTTGACAAGACCGACTACTGGGTGCCCGTAGATATTAGCCGTTTCGGAAGCAAGCAACTCACACTTGAAGTGGATTTCCGTGGCGACAGACGACAGATGGGCGTCATCAAGGACTTCGTATGCTGGAAGGAGATGCGACAGAGCAACACCTTCGACACTACCAACCGCGAGCGCCTGCGCCCGCAGTACCACCACACTCCCGCCTATGGATGGATGAACGACCCCAACGGCATGTTCTACAAGGACGGGGTGTATCACCTGTATTATCAGTGGAACCCCTATGGCTCTCAGTGGGAGAACATGACATGGGGACACTCTACATCTACCGACCTCATTCATTGGACACCACAGCCTGCTGCCATTGAAGCCGATGCGCTGGGAACGATATTCTCAGGCTCATGCGTGGTCGACGGCGACAGGGTAGTGGCTTTCTATACCTCGGCAGGCAAGGCTCAGACACAGTCCATGGCTGTATCTACCGACAACGGCATGACATTCAAGAAGAATGCCACCAACCCCATACTCACCGCAAGCATTCCCGACTTCCGCGACCCCAAAGCTTTCTGGAACGATGATGCAAAGGTGTGGAACCTTGTACTTTCTGCCGGACAGGAGATGCGCATCTATTCGTCCAAGGACCTCAAGGAGTGGAAGTATGAGAGCAGCTTCGGCACAGGCTATGGATGCCATGGTGGTGTGTGGGAGTGCCCAGACTTGATGAAGATGCCGGTGAAGGGCACCGACAAGCAGAAATGGATGCTTATATGCAACATCAATCCCGGTGGACCCTTCGGAGGTTCGGCAACACAGTATTTCATTGGCGACTTCGACGGTCACACCTTCACCTGCGAGCACAAGGATACCCGCTGGATGGACTATGGCAAGGACCACTATGCCACAGTGACTTTTGACAATGCTCCCGACAACAGGAAGATTGCCCTGGCATGGATGAGCAACTGGCAGTATGCCAACCAGGTGCCCACAATGCAATACCGTTCGGCAAACAGCATTCCACGCGACCTTGGACTCTTTGAATATATGGGACAGACCTACTGCAGCGTCACTCCCTCGCCCGAGATGCTTCCCCTCCGCGGAAAGACCGTGAGCAAGCTGCCACAGGCATGCGAGATTGTGGTTGCGGTGAAAGGCAACACCGAGGTGGTGCTCAGCAACAACCGTGGCGAACAGGTGGTGATGAAATACGATGCCGCCGACAATACCTTCGCCATGAACCGTGAGAAGAGCGGCGACATTTCGTTCAGCGAAGCCTTCCCTGTGGTTACAGTGGCACCAGTCTACGGCAGCATGAGGCAGCTCAGGATATTCGTAGACAACTGCTCCATTGAGGCTTTCGACAGCGAGGGCAAGATGGCAATGACCAACCTGGTGTTCCCCTCAGAGCCTTACAACCACATAAAGGTGAAAGAGGGCAAGGCCACCATATATGAGATTAAACCATAACTTCAGGATAGGAAACCAGCACTTCCGTAAATTTAAACAAGAATAGCAATTATGAATAAAACTAACAAACTTGCACTAATCCCTGTAATGCTGTGCTTCTTTGCCATGGGATTTGTAGACCTCGTGGGCATCGCTTCAAACTATGTGAAGGAAGACCTCAACCTCAACGATGCCACTGCAAACATCTTTCCCTCTCTGGTGTTCTTTTGGTTCCTGATATTCTCGGTGCCTACGGGAATGCTCATGAACAAGATCGGAAGAAAGAAAACAGTGCTGCTGTCGCTCATAGTGACGGTGATATCCCTGCTGCTGCCCATCTTCGGTGAAACATTCAATATCATGCTTGTGTCGTTCTCACTGCTGGGTATAGGAAATGCACTGATGCAGACATCGCTCAACCCGCTGGTGTCGTCGATAATCAAGGGGGGAAACCTCGCTTCCACGCTCACCTTCGGACAGTTTGTGAAAGCCATAGCATCGTTCATGGCACCATATATAGCCATGTGGGGCGCAGTGGCAACCATACCGTCGTTTGGACTGGGATGGAGGGTGCTCTTCCCGATATACATGGTGGTGGGTATAATCTCGTCGCTCCTGCTGGCAGTGACCGCCATAGAGGAAGAGAAAACCGAGGGTAAGGCCTCGAGCTTTGCCGACTGCTTCAAGCTGCTGGGCAAACCCATCGTGCTGCTGTCGTTCCTCGGCATCATGTGCCATGTGGGTATTGACGTGGGAACCAACACCACAGCTCCCAAGCTGCTCATGGAAAGGGTAGGCATGACGCTCAACGAGGCTGCCTTTGCCACCTCGCTCTATTTCATCTTCCGTACCATAGGCTGCTTCACAGGCTCGTTCTTCCTCAGGGTGATGAACAACCGCGCATTCTTTACCATCAGCGTGGTGATGATGTGTGCCTCAATGATTGGAATGTTTGTGGGAAACACAAAGCTCATACTCTATGTGGCAATAGCTCTCGTGGGCTACGGCAACTCAAACATCTTCTCGCTCGTGTTCTCGCAGGCACTGCGCTCAGTGCCCGACAAGCAGAATGAGGTGTCGGGACTGATGATCATGGGACTCTTCGGCGGTACGGTGTTCCCGCTGTTCATGGGACTGGCAAGCGATGCCATTGGTCAGGCTGGTGCCGTGGCAGTGATGGCTGTTGGAGTAGTTTACTTATTCACTTATATCAAGCAAATAAAATAATCAAATACTATGGAAACAACAAAGAGATATGTAGTAGGACTGGGCGAGGCACTATGGGACGTGCTGCCCGAAGGTAAGAAACTTGGTGGTGCTCCGGCAAACTTTGCCTACCATGCCGGACAATTCCTCGGACAAGACAACACCATTGCCATCAGTGCGTTGGGTGAAGACGAGCTCGCCGAGGAAACAATACAGTCGCTCAAAGAGCACGGACTGAACTATCTCATGCCCCGTGTGCCCTTCCCAACAGGCACCGTGCAGGTTACACTCGACGCTGAGGGCATCCCTACCTACGACATCAAGGAAGATGTGGCATGGGACAACATTCCCTATACTCCCGAGATGGCAGAGATAGCAAAGAACTGCAGGGCACTGTGCTTCGGCTCGTTGGCTCAGCGACACACCACATCGTGGAACACCATTCGCCAGTTCCTCGACGATACTCCAGAAGACTGCGTTAAGATTTTCGACATCAACCTCAGACAGCAGTTCTATTCAAAGGCTGTGATTGAAGAGTCGCTCAAGCGCTGCAACATCCTGAAGATTAACGATGAGGAGCTGGTTGTGCTCAAGCGTATGTATGGTTTTGAGGAGCTCGACATGCGCGGCATCTGCGAGAAAATTCTTGCTGAGTATGGACTGAAGATGCTCGTGCTCACCTGCGGCACCAACGGTTCCTATGTGTTTGCATCGGGACTCACCTCGTTCCAGGACACTCCGAAGGTGACGGTGGCTGACACCGTGGGTGCGGGTGACTCCTTTACTGGTTCGTTCTGTGCTGCCATTCTCAGTGGCAAACCCATGGAGGAAGCTCACAAGATTGCAGTGGAGGTGAGCGCTTTCGTGTGCACGCAGAATGGTGCCATGCCCATACTGCCCGACACTTTCAAGAAATAAGGAAACATTCTTAGTACCTTTTAAATAAGAAGAGCCCCCGGGAGAGGTAGTGATACCTTTTCCGGGGGCAATGCGTTATGGGCGTTTGCGTTCTCTTGCTCCTGGGGGATATCCATGTCCCAACCCAGTACGGAGCCTCAGTTCCGGCGTGGCTTTCATACACTACAGGTGCGGTTTTCAATCGTTGCTGAGTATTCTTCGTACAATACTGGAGTATTTTGGGCTCAATACTGGAGTATTTTGGGCACAATACTCGAGTATTCTCCGTACAATACTGGAGCGTCTTCGCACACTCATTGTCCCGAAGTGCGGAGAATGGAACGGAAAAGCTTGAAGTTCAGTCCGTAAGGACGCAAAAAAAGTCCCAAGGCGTTGGCTTTTCAGCCGTCGTCCTGGGACTCTGATGTTATTATGCTTCAGGTTTTATTTCTTCTCTACCGAGAGAACGGCGTTGTTGGTACCTGCGCTGAGGTCTATGGTGAGCACATAGGTCTCGCCGTTCATCAACTCTACTCCCTCACCGAGGTAGATGTTACCGTCGTCATGACCTCCGGTGCCGTCGCCCACGAGGAACACATCGCTTGTGGAACTCAGGTGGTAGTCGGCAGCGGTGCCCTTGAACTCGGTGCCCCAGCCTGCCTGGCCGAAGAACTTGAAGTTGGTTGAGGTGCCGCCCTTGAGCTGCTTGCCAACGGTGAAGGTCACCTGATATGTCTTCTCACCTACGGGTGCCATGCAGAGTGCGTGGTCGGTGTCGGTCCACCAGCCCTGGGCATCGGCGAAGGTAGGCTTGCCATAGACGGCATCACCGATAATCCAGATGGCTCCGGTGCCGTCGGCATTGAGCGTGGCGGGAGCATCGGCTGTACCGGCATGTATGCGGAAACCGTTTTGTGAGTATACGGCCTTCATGGTGTAGGTTCCGTCGATGGCATTGAAGGTATATGAGCCGTCACCGTTGTCGGTGAAGAAGTCGGGATCATAGTACCAGTCGCTGCTCACTCCGTCGAAAGAGTAGCTCTGACCCTTCACCAGGTCTCTTGTCACTACGTTGTCGCTCTCGCTGAAGATGATGGGTATTACCGACAGCTCTTCCTGCGGACCATAGCTGAAGTTGCAGCTGTTGAAGCTTACGGTCACTTCTCCCTGCTTTGCCGACTGGAAGTCAAGGTTTGTGTCTTGTCCGAGAGCCACCTCGGCACCGTTGCTGCCGAAGGTCCATTTCTCATCCTTTGTCTTGAAGTAGCCTTTGAAGGCATTCTTCTCAATGTTGATGGTAGTGGTGTAGTTGTAGTTGCCGTCTTCGGTCATGTCGTAGGCTTTGCCGTCGGCATCGATGAATTGCAGGTCGCTGAAGTGTGGGCGCTCCACCTTCAGTGGTATCTCAGTGACACCGGTCTTTGTGGTGGCGTTCTGCAGGGTGAGGCGTATGGTGGCGGTTCCGTTTGGCACATGCTTCAGGAAAGGCACGTTGAGGGTCACGTCGTAGTCGCCGGCATTGGCTGTTCTGATGGTTGTGGCATCGACCACCTCGCCGCTGAAGCACAGCTCGGCAGTGAGGGTAGAGAGTGCCTTGCCGTCGGTGTCCTTACAGTTTGCGGTGAGTGTCACCTCATCGCCCATGAGTGCGTCGGCTGGTTGCTCAGCCGTTACCACGGGGTTGCCCGAGGGATTTATGTAGTTGTAGTCGTCGTCGCTGCATGCAGCAAGGAATGTGGTGGCGACTGCCGCTATGGCTATATATAAAATGTTTTTTCTCATAGTAAGAATCTCCTATTCTTTTTTTATTTCCATGAACATGACACCACACCTTGTGCGGGAATGAGTGCCTTGAAGTGATGGTTGCCGTCGCTGATGGTTGCGTTGATGTCGGCATCTCCGGTGTTGAGAGCCACGAGGGCGTAGGAGCCATCGGCATTGCGGAAGGCTGAGTAAGTGAGTCCGTTCTGTGTGAAGCTGCGCTCAGAGGTACCTATTCTCACTGCTCCAGGCTTTACCACTGACGACATGTGGGTGATGACATAGTAGTGGGAGTTGCGTGTGATGGTCTTGTAGTCCAGGGCAATGTCTACTGCTCCGTAGCATGTCTGGCAGCCTCCATCGAGGTTAGGACCTTTGTTCACGTCGAGCATGAGGTTCCATACCATCACCGCCTTGCACCACTGGTTCACGGTGCCGAGGGTAACGTTCTGCATGTCTTCCATGAGTCGCTTCGAGAGGTTGCGACCGTCGTTCCATTCGCCTATGGAGCCTTCGGTGAAGATTAGCTCCTTGTCGGTGGCTTGGTTGTGTATGTCGGTAAGCTCGGTGTTGCTGCCTCCGTAGTCGTGGTAGGCTGCACCAACCACGAGCTCAGTGCCTTCAAACTCATTGCCAAGGGCATTGTAGACCTTTATGGGATAGTCGTTCTCGCTTGCCACGTTGTCGTAGTTGTAGTTGTGGTCGAAGACATAGATTTTCGTGGTTATGCCGTTGGCCTTGAATGCACCGGCGAGAGCCTTCACGAAAGGTGCTTCCTCTTCCCATGGCATGTAGAGCGATGCGCAGTTGGCATGGTTCAGAGGCTCGTTCTGTGGTGACACGGCATAGATGTCAATGCCTTCTTCCTTCATTGTCTGAACGAACTTCACGAAATAGTTGGCATAAGCCTCGCGATAGGCGGGGTTGAGGTGACCGTCAGTCCATGAGTTGTAGGCTTTGAGGCTGGTCAGATTGTCAACCTTCATCCATTTCGGACATGTCCATGGTGCTGCTATGATCTTCACGTCGGGGTTGATGGCGAGGATTTCCTTGAGTATGGGCAGCACATAGTCGGTCTCGTCGCTGTAGAGACGGAAGTTCTCGAGTCCTTCCTCGTCGCAGAGGGTGTATTCGGTGCTTGAGAAGTCGTTGCAGCCGATGGAGATGCGGGCGTAGCTCACTCCGTATCCCTCGGTGGGGCTATAGGTCTTCTTCAGGAAGTCTGTGCGGTCTTCCTTCGACATCTTCAGCAGGTTGTAGCATGTGCTGTAGGTGATGGCAAATCCGAAGCCGTCCATCTCCTGATATTGCTGTGAGGCATCCACCATGATGGTTGTTGGAGCCATGTTGGCCTGGCTTGAGATTTCCGACATGGTGATATCAAGAGCCTTTGAGCCTGTAGCAGTGGTGGTGATGACTGTTGCCACGTCACCGCTTGGAGTGATTTCCCCTCCTTTGTTTGCGGGGTTGGATGTTCCGTCAATGGAGGTCACGTCAGAACATGCTGTCATTGTGAGCAGCAGTGTTGTTGCTATACTTAGTATTGACATATTTCGTTTCATTGTTTACTTGTATTTAATATCCGGGGTTTTGTTCAAGGTTAACATTCTCGTCGAGAGCTTTCTGAGGAACGGGAAGCAGATAGGAGTTCTCGTCGAACTGTCGCTTCTGTGGCAGACGACCTTCGTCCTTAGCATATACGGCGTTCATGTATTTCTCTACCTTTCCGTTGCGGCAGAGGTCAAACCAGCGCTGACCCTCGAAGGCGAGTTCCAGACGACGCTCGTGGAGCACGGTCTCAACCATGTCGCCGGAGGCACTCACTGCCTTCAGGCCCACACGCTCGCGTATCTTGTTGACCAGTGCGGCAGCCTCGCTGCTGTTGCCCTCATGGGCATAGGCTTCGGCTTGCAGCAGCATGATGTCAGCCAGACGCAGCTTGTAGCGGTTGTTGTATGACGAGCGGCACTTATACATGAATGGATAGTGTGAGGCAGGGTAGTAGTTCGACCATGTGCACTCATAGTAAACCACGCTCTCGTTGAAGCGAACATCGTCGCCTTCTTTCTGGAAGTCGTTGATGAGGTCGCGCGAGGGGGTTATCCATTTTGCCCATGTGAAGTAGAAGTCCCAGTCGTCGAGCTGGCGACCGTACATCCATGTCTCCCAGTTGCCGGCACCGGTGGTGTAGTGAACCTCAAGGATGCCCTCGCTGGTGTTGCGCTTCACGCAGTCTTTTGTCTCTTCGTTGTAGCCCCACAGTGTTGCATAGTCGGGTTCAAGCTCCAGACCGGAAGTGTTGATAACCTTATTGGCATACTCTATCACTTTCTTGTAGTCCTGCACGGGCTTCTCCGCATACACCTTAGCCAGCATTGCCTGTGCCACGGTCTTGGTGAGCACGGTGCGGTCGGTATTGTTGAAGTCCGGAGCATACTTCTCTGCATATTCCAGGTCGCTTATAATCTGCTCATAGCATTCCTGTGTGGTCTTCTTCGGTGGGAAGTAGGTCGGATAAACCTCTTCAATGTTCTCCGAGGTGATTGTCTTTGCTACATCGGTAATCACAGGGAACGAACCCCAGATGCGAGCCATGTCAAACATTATCATTGCGCGGAACAGTGTGCCTTCAGCCTGCCACTCGCGGTATTCGGTCTCATTCACCTTGTTCTGTTTGCGCAGCTCGTCAAGACCGTTTATCAGGACGTTTGCCTTTGCAATGTCTTCAAGATAGCGATCCCAGTCGCGCTCCAGTACGGAGTTGCTTCCGTCTATAGAGTTGGTCTCATAGGGCACCACCTCGGCACCTGTCGTTCCGGCGTATGCATTGTCGGAGTGGGCGTCGGCGATGAGAAGCATGTCGAGTGACCAGTGTTCCTGTCTGTTCCTAAGAGCTTCATACAGATTGGTGCGCTGGTCTATTGCTGCCTGCTTGTCTCTGAGCACTGCCGTCACTTCTTCGGTGGCAGCACCCTGAGTAAGCTCTGAAGGATCGGATATCGGGTCCTGTTCGAGTGAACAACCTGCAAGCAAGGCTGCCGTCATGGTTATATAGATATATTTTAATGCTTTCATAATTGCTGATGATTTATCAAATTATCAATAATCAATTGTCAACTATCTGTTAGAATTCAACCTTCAGACCCAACGATACTGACTTGCACAGTGGGTAGGTTCCCCAGTCTATTCCCTGAACGGCACCACTGTTGCCATTCTGGTTAACCTCGGGATCTATGCCTTTGTACTTGGTGAAGGTGAGCAGGTTGGTGGCAGAGATGTAAGGCTGAAGCTTGGTGAGGTGCAGCTTGTTGAGAATGTTGCGGGGAACATCGTAAGCCAGAGAGATGTCTTTCACGCGGAGATATGAACCATCCTCAAGGAAGTAGGTAGAGTTGTGCATTTCATAACCAGCCTTCGGCACGTCGGTGATTTGACCGGGTACGCGCCAGCGTTCCAGCACGCGGGTTGACTGGTTCTTTCCGTCATACATTCCTTCCGACTCCATTCGTCCCACATTATACACATCGTTGCCAACAGAACCTTGCAGCAGTATGCTCAGGTTGAGCCCTTTGTAAGAGAAGGTGTTGGTAAGTCCGAAGGTAAAGTCGGGGTTCGGATCGCCAATGTATGTGCGGTCGGAAACAGAAATCACACCGTCGCCGTTGACGTCGCGATACATCAACTCTCCTGTTTCGGGGTTAACACCGTCGCTTATGTATCCATAGAACGAGCCAAGAGGCATACCCGGAGTGTTGCGTACCACAGATTCTCCTACATAATCGGTTGTACGGGCTGCGTAGTAAACCTGGTTGAGCTTCAGCATCTTGAGCTTGTTGCGGTTGAATGAGATGTTGAAATCGGTGCTCCACTGGAAGTCTTTGCTGATGATGTTCTTTGAATTCACGGTAAACTCGAAACCTTTATTCACGATTTCACCACCGTTGAATGGCAGAGTGCTGGCTGGTGCCGAACCAGTTGGCAGTGTTATCCATAAAAGCATGTCTGTGGTTTTCTTGTAATACCAGTCGGCATAGATGGTGAGTCGGTTGCGAAGCAGTGTCAAATCCAGACCTATGTCGGTTTGTGTTGTTGTCTCCCATGTGAGCTCAGGGCTTGACAATGTACTTTGGATTCTTGTTGGTAAAGCATTGGCATCATATCCTTCACCGAACCACTGTATGCGGTTTATGCTGTAACCTGCGAGGTTGCTGTGGTTGCCAAGACCGCTCTGGTTACCGGTTTGTCCCCAGCCCACGCGCAGCTTCATGTCGTTTATCCATTTCACGTTTTTGAGGAAGTTCTCATTGCTTACCCTCCATGCAGCAGAGAACGATGGGAACCATCCCCACTTGTGTCCGGGGGCAAGCTTCGACGTACCGTCGGCACGCACATTGGCGGTGAAAAGGTACTTGTCGTTGAAATTGTAGTGCAGACGTGTGAAGTATGACTGCATTGCCCAGTGATCAGCTGACGAGCCTGTTCCAGTCCAGGAAATCTTGTTGGCAGCATTGAGGGTCTGAATGTCGGCATCAGCATAGTTTGAACCATTGATCCAGTTGCTTGAGTTGCGGTCAAGTGTGCCTGACGAACCTATCATTGCATCGATGCCGTGAAGTCCGAAGTTGGCTTTGTAGTTCAGCACGTTGTCGAAAGTGAAGGTTGTACGCTCACTACGGCCGTCATATCCTGTACCGTAGTTGTTTCGTCCGTCGGTTGTCTCGTATGGGTCGAGGAAGTTTGTCGATTTGCCATTTGTGCGCTCCACTGATATGCTTGATGACAGTGTCAGTCCCGGCATGAAGGTGATGGTAGCCTTTCCCGTTCCTATGAGTTTGTTGTAGTTCGACTTGTTATACTTGGTGCGTGCGAGGTTCTCCAATGGGCTGGTCACGTTCACACCGTAGAAGTTGGTGTAGTACTGTCCGGGGTTTTCGGGATCCCATATCGGTGCGTAGGTCGGAGTGTTGATTACTGACAGCAGCACGCCGCCACGGTTTGCTCCCGTTCCTGAGATTATGCTTCCGCGATAGGTGTAGTCGGAGTATGTTACCGATGCGTTGAGTCTGAGCCATGATTTCAGGTCGTTTTCTATTGCGGTACGGAAGTTGTAGCGTCTGAAGTCGGTCTGTTCCAGCACACCTTTCTCACCGCTGTAGCCTCCGGAGATGTGATAGCGCAGCTTGTCGGTACCATTGGTAACCTGCAGCTGATAGTTCTGCACGGCACCGGTGCGGAAGGTTTCCTTCATCCAGTCGGTCTGGTCGGTGAGTCCTTCGGGCAGTTTCACGAGTCCAATCTCGTCTTGCAGCTCCTTGTATTCCCACGCGTTGAGCACGTCGGGAGTGTTGTTCACCTTGCTGAACGAATAGTGGGCGTTGAAGCTGACCTTTGCCACTCCGGTTTTTCCCTGCTTGGTGGTGATGATAATCACACCGTTTGCGGCGCGGCTACCGTAGATGGCTGCCGAGGAGGCATCCTTCAGTATCTGAATGTCGTCAATGTCGTCGGCGGCAAGGAAGTCAATGTCCTCGAAGGGCACTCCGTCAACAACATACAGAGGATTGTTCGAACCATTGAACGATGTTGCACCACGCACGCGAACCGTAGGCGATGAACCAGGCTGTCCGTTAGCCTGCATGATTTGCAGACCGGCAGCCTTGCCTTGCATACCTTGCGCTGCGCTGATTATGGGTCGGCTCTCAAGGTCTTTGGTCGATACGCTCGACACAGCCGTGGTCACGTCCTTACGCTTCATCGAACCGTAGCCAATCACCACCACGTCGTTCAGCTGGTTGGCATCTTCGTGAAGCACAACTCTCATGTTGGGAGCGGCTTTGAGCTCTGCGTTGTTGAATCCCACATAGGAGAAACGCAGGCGTGCACCCTTCTCCACTTCAAGAGAGAATTTACCGTCGAGGTCGGTAGCTGCACCGTTGGTGCTACCTACTTCAATTACCGTTGCGCCGATGATGGGATCACCCTGGTCATCGACCACCTCGCCGCCCACCGTAACCTTCTGTGCGAAGGCAGTGACGCTGAGCAGCAATGCCAGCGCGACGAGCTTCAGTCGTCGGCATGGCAGGCATTTCTTCGTTTTGTTCATAAATTCAGGTTTTAATTATTAATAATTACATAATGTATTGTTTTTTATCTCAGATGAGCGTCGCTCTGTCAGTCGTCCCAGAGACTGAGGTGCATCTCACGGGCATCGGCTTCGTCGTCGTCGTCGTTTGAACCGCCCCAGCCTATGCCTCCAATCTGTTCGCCTTCTTCATTTCCTGTTGGGTTGCCTTCTCCCTTGAACACTGAGCCGGTGTAGGACTGGCATATATCTGTAAGTGTTATTATATCGGTAAATGGGGTGGCGTATGTTTTCTTATTCATCTTGGTTATCCTTCGTTTTGTTTATTTAACTGCAATCTTTCTTCCTCCTACGATGTAAATGCCCTTGGGAAGGCTTGTGCTGCCTTCGGTGATGACAACCTTGCGTCCTTGCAAGTCGTAGACAGCCGCTGCCGTATGCTTGCCGCTGATGCTGCCAATGGCATCCACAATCTCGGGTTCTTCTGTCTGGGTAGGTTCTTCTGTAGTTTCCTCTGTGATTTCTTCCTGACGCTCTATGGTCTTAATCTCGAAACTCTCGCCTGAGCTGAAAAGACGCGCTCCTGCTTCTGCTGTGTTTTTCACAAAATAGGCGCGGAAGCCCTTGCACTTGGTTGAGCCTTTTCCGTTCTCACGGAAATAGAACTTGCCGCCTTTTATGTATAGAACGTCATTACCCTCTGCAATATTGTTTATTGTTTCATAATTTCCTGTGAAAGTGAACTCACTGCCTTCGGGTGTCACGCCTGTGATGTCGCCTTTGTTGATGTCTACGTCGTTGGCTGTATACACGTTGTTGCTCTGATAGGTAGAAGGCATGATGATGTAGGGATGGTTGGCGAGGGTGGAGGCTACGGTGGTGAACAACAGTACGTTGTTGTCGTCGCCTGTTCTCACACCGGTGAACTCTGCCACGACCACTTCGTTGCCGAAAGTTTCCTTGAGCTGGTCGGCGCTCATGGCGAAGGGCAGCACTATGGTGTTCCAGTTGCCTTCGCTGAAGGTGCGGGTGAGCTTCACAGTGGCATGTTCTTGCTGCACGCAGTCGTATACGGCATTCTCGTCCATGGTCTTTTCCAACAGACGGAGGAACTCTCCGTAGTCGTTGTTGTCTTCGTAGCTCGTGCGATAGTTGCTGGTAGCAATGTCAAACTCTTGGCTCTCGGGGAAGTGGATGAGCACCTTGTTCAATGGCATGAGTGGTGTGGGGCCATAGCCGTTGTCGCGCTGGGCTGAGAATATGCGTTCCATGTTGCCTTTTGTGGAAGTATAGTCTTTTGCCACGGGCGAGGTGTTGCTTTCCAGGTATATGTCGGTGATGCCGGTGCAATCGCCGAAGGCTGCGTTCTCGAGCAGTGTGATTGATGCTGGCAGATGTATCTCGGTAAGTGCGCGACAGCTGTAGAAGGTGGCGTTGTAGAGTGCCGGCACATGGGCAATCAGTGCATTTGCAGACTCGTTGTTGAGCTTGAAACAGTTGATGAACACTTTGGGACTCAGGTTTTCAACAATGGTATTGGTTCCGAGAGTCATGGTTTCCATCTGGTTGTGCTGGAAGAAACTGTTGTAGCCAATGTCGTTCACGTCGATGTTGTCGCCGAAATAGAAACTGCGCAAACCGTCGTTTTCATCGTAGGGCATGGCTGTTTTCTCCTTGTATAGTTGGAAAGCATATTCACCGATGTTCAGTTTGTCGCTGTTGCCTGAAGCCTTGCTGTCAACGGAGAGGTGGTGAATGTTCTTCAGATATGAGAATGCTCCGTCGCTGATGGTTGTCACACCGGAGGGTATGTTAACCACTCTGAGATCGTGGCAGGCTGAGAACGCCCACTTGCCAATGGTGGTCACTGTAGCAGGCAGCAGTACCTTGGTGATGTTTTCGTTTGCTATAGGCACCGATGCCATGAGCTTGAGGGTGTATACGTCGTTGTCTTCTCCGTCCTTGGTTATGGTGAGTTGTATCTTCTTGCAGTTATAGGTGTTTTCTCCACAGCTCACATTGTTGCCGTTGCCCGTAGACAGCTCCATGACATAGTCTGTGTTAGCATCTATGGTGGCATTCACGGAGTTCTTGCCGTATACCTTGCCACTGGTCCAGCTGGCATCAGTCACCTTGAATGTTCCGCTGAGGTCTTTGTCGTAGATGGCATACACGCCGTCGCCTTCGTCATAGAACTGCCATGCATCCTGTATTTTCCATTCGTTCATGCTACCGCTGAGGTAAATGCCTGATTTAGTAATCTCTTTTCCTTCAAGCTTCAGGGTGTAGGTGCCGTTTTCTTCGGTAAGCAATATACTTGTGCAGAAGAACATCTTGCTGTTTTCGCAATATATGTCACCACCTTTGGAGGTAATCGTATAGTCTGTGCCTAAGCCAATAGTGGCATCGCCGGTGTTGCCATACTGGTTGTCCCATCCTGAACCGATGGTGATTTTGAACTTTCCAGTGATGGCTTTGTTGTAGATAACATATTTTTTTGTTGTTCCGTTGTCTGAAAGCTTGGAAAACTGCCAGCTCGTACCCCAGCTGTTGTCTACTCCGCGCAGGTATATGCCTGCATTTTCAAGGTCGGTATTGTCCTTTATGCTGTTTCCTTCGGCAAACATATAGTCATTCACCTTGTCGTTGGGAAGGGTAGCCTCGCTGAGGTCTAAGGTCTGGATTTTGTTGCGCAGATTTGTAAGACGGTTCATTCCGGTGCTGGTGATGGCTCCCGTAACCTTGATGAAGGGACTTTCAATGGTGCTGGCATCGGTAAGGGCGTCAAGCTCGGCGCTGGTGAGCACCCACTCTTTCTGTATGTCGAGGGTTGCGGCTTCACCTTTTGTCCATGACGAAAGGTCGAGGGTGAACACATAGGTGTCGCCCACGGTAAGAGTCTGTCCGCTGCTTAGACGTATGTTGCCATTGTCGTTGCCGCTGCCTACGATATTGAACACGCTGCTGTTGCATGTGATGGGATAGTTTCCGCTTGTTGTGAATGCCTTGTTCCATGTCTTAGGCTTTCCGAAGAACTTGAAGTTCACAAAGTCGGGATTGAGGTCGGTGCCCACGGTGAGTGCTATGCGATACACTTCCGGAGCCACTTGTGCCATATATATGGTGTTGTTCACGTCCCAGTCATCACCACTGCTGGCATAGCCACCCTTGTCAATGCTACGCAATGCACCGAGAATATTTACAGAGCCGCTGCCGTCGTCGTTGAGCTCGGCTGCCGAGCTGCCGTCGTCGTTCATGGGTATGACGCTGAGCAAACCCTTTTTGGTGGTAGTGAGTTTGTATTTTCCGTCTACTGCAAGAAACCTCACCGAGCCGCTGCCGTCGAGGTCGTAGAAGAAAAAGTCCTTGTCTATATTGCTGGCATTGACGTCAATGCCACTGATTAGGTACGACTTGTTTTGTATTAAGTCATATACCGTGTCACCTGTGGATAAGGTAATGTTTGATGCTGCTCTCATCCCAGTTACAAGGAGAATGAGTGCACCAATAATCATCTGTAGTCTAAGTTTCTTCATTTTAAATGTCTTGTATGTTATATATATGAATAATGTGTCAACTATTTTCTTTTCCAGTGTTAATCCTTCAACAATCTTTTACCTTTAAGAACCAATCCCTAAAATACCACTAAATGGTATAATCTCTAACGTAATCCTATTAACCTCAAAAAATAACTAAACTGATTTTCTAATGCAAAGATACTGTCTATTCCCTTTTAACCGCGTGGAATAAAGGTGGTGATATTGATTGTAAATGGTTGCGTGGAATATGTATAGTCTGACTTTCAATTTGTTACGGTTCGGCTTTCCCCGATTTTAATATGGATTTGTCAATGCGTTCTATTAGCCTTATAAATGGCACTTCCAATAAAAATGCCTGCTTTAAACAACGCAAAAGCGTTACACTTTCATCACTACGCAAACATCATCCTCTTGCCTTGCTTTCTGTCACGATTACAACAAAAAATCAAAGAAAAAGAATGCAAAAAGAAAAAATAATTGTACTTTTGCGTAATAATTGATGCTAAACTTTAACTTTCTATACCTTTCAACTAAAACCAAAGGCAATGAATCTATATAAATATCTTGTAGCAATGCTTGTCATGCTGGTGCCGGTAGTGGCAGTTTCCACCGTCAGTGCCCAGCAAAACAATGATGTTTCGCTGGAACAGCTCTATCAGCAGCTCGACGAAGTGGTGGCCAACGGACAGACCTATACCAACAATAAGCTCAAGAAGATAGAACAGATAAAGAAGGAGTTCAGAAATAGTGTTCAGCCACTGCAACGCTATGCCAAAGCCAAGCAACTATTCAATGAATATAGCAAGCTCATCAATGACTCTACACTCAAATATGGACGTGAATGCCACAAAATAGCCCTTTCCATCGGAAATAAGGATCTCATAATCGAGAGCACGCTCATGCTCTCACACCAGTATATCATCTCAGGAAGCTACGAAGACGCAAAGAAATATCTGCAAGACATCAATCCTGCTCAGCTCACAGAAGAACAGAAAGGCATGTACTACAACGAGGTGGGACAGCTCTATGGAGAACTCTCGGTATACAGCAGTGACCCTGAGCTGAGCAACCGTTACTGGAAGGTCTCCGAGAGCAAGCGCGACACCTTGCTTGCCATCATCGACTCTACATCCACCGAGTGGCTCTCAAGGAAGGTGGCTATGCTGTTGGGTGAACAGAAATTCGACGAAGCCTTGCACTACTGCGACGAATGGGAGAGGAAGGTCACTCCGGAGTCCTCCGACTATGCTTTCATGGCATACAGCAAGTCGGAAGTGTATAAAGGCAAGCACGACCGCGACATGCGTAAGCGCTGGTTGGCTATCTCGGCAATAAGCGACCTGAAATGCAGCATCATGAACCAGGCATCGCTGTGGATGCTTGCCAAACTGCTGAGTGAGGACGGTGACCAGGAGCGTGCCTACAGATACATAGAATATTCATGGCAGTGTGCATCGCGTTTCAATGCCCACATAAGAAACTGGCAGATTTCGCCCGTGCTCACCACCATCAACGAGAACTACAAGTCGCAGCTCAAGGCAAAGAACCGTACACTTTGGGGCATGGTGGCCCTCGTAAGCCTGCTCTCGTTAGTCCTCCTGACACTATATATATATGTGGGACGCAAGCGCCGACAGCTCGCCGTGGCTCAGCACGAACTCAAGAACGTCAATGGCGAGCTTGAACAGCTCAATAACCAACTGAAGGACGCCAACAGTGAGCTGTCGCAGAAAAACTTCCTGCTCTCTGAAACCAACGACAAGCTCACGTCAGCCATGAGCCAGCTCAACGACTCCAACCGAGTGAAAGATGAATATATCGGGAAGTTCCTCAGCATCTGCTCTGAGTATATTGACAAACTCAACAACTATCGCATCAAGGTAAACAGAAAGCTAAAGGCTGGACAACATGCCGACCTGCTCAGGATGACCAGCTCCGAACAGCTCAAGGACGACGAGCTGAAGGAGCTCTTCCAGAACTTCGACACAGTGTTCCTACACCTCTTCCCAACCTTCATCGACGATTTCAATGCTCTTTTGCAACCCAGCGAGCGCATTAATATCGATAGGGACAAGAAACAACTCAACACCGACCTGCGTATCTTTGCACTCATACGCCTCGGCATCGACGAGAGCTCGAAGATTGCTGAGTTCCTTCGCTACTCGCCAAACTCCATCTATGCTTACCGTGCACGCATCAAGAACAAGGCTGCCGGCAATCGCGACGACTTTGAACGACTGGTAAAGGAGATTGGAATAATAGAAAAGCAATAACACCGTCCTCCACCTAATACATATTTTAAAGAGAAGAAACAAGCAGCGAGGGAAGACCACTCTTCCCTCGCTGTTTGTTTTGTTTTTAGTCCATTTCATCGGGAAACTACGCAATATCCATGCAGAACTTAATCAGCCTTGTTTACTTAAGTCCATGGCATCCTCCTTGTCGTGTCCGTCCATATGTAGCCTTGATGACTTTCATTGTTTCGCTGGAAAAACATAACTTTGCAATATCACAGCTGGGAAGCAAATAATCGCTGAGACAGCTGCAAATAACTTAAAACTTTATAATCATTATGTCAAAACTATCATTAAAAGCAACACTCTTGCTTCTCCTTGCCGCCTTGGGAGCAAAGGCTCAGTATGCCGAGCTTCTCACAACCACAGGTTCAAGAAACCAAGACCTTGCACGCACTGATGTGGCAATAGAGACAAACTCCAGCACCACCGATGCCATAGTGCTCAAGCCGGACAAGGAAAACCAAAGCATTGACGGATATGGCTATGCCATTACCTACAGCTCATGCTACAACCTGCTGAAAATGGACAAGGCACTCAGACACTCACTCCTGAAGAAAACCTATTCGCCGGGTGCCGGCTATGGAGTGAGCTATGCACGCATATCCATTGGTTGCAGCGACTTCTCGAGCACGGAATACTCACTCTGCGACACACGAGGGTTGCAGAATTTCCGTTTTCACTCCGACGAGACCAACTATGTGATACCCATTCTCAAGGAAATTCTCGCCATCAACCCCAACCTGAAAATCATTGCATCGCCATGGACATGTCCGAAATGGATGAAGGTTGACAACATCAACACCAAGAATGCCTATGATTCATGGACAAGCGGACACCTCAATCCCGACTACTACGATGACTACGCTGAGTATTTCGTGAAGTTCATCAACGCCATGAAGGCAGAAGGCATCAATATCTATGCCGTCACACCACAGAACGAACCGCTCAACCAAGGCAACTGTGCCTCGCTCTATATGCCGTGGAAGGAGGAGGCTGCCTTCGTGAAGGTGCTCGCACAGACATTCCATAATGAAAGCATCAACACAAAGATTTACCTCTTCGACCATAACTACAACTATGACGGACAGTCTGACCAGAACGACTATCCCATAAAGGTGTATAACGAGCTCGGACAGTTTGAAGGCTCGGAACTTGTTGTGGGAGCTGCCTACCACAACTACGGCGGCGATCCCTCCGAACTTAACGACATACACTGGCAGAACACCAACAAGGAGCTCATCTTCTCGGAAGCATCCATAGGCACATGGAACGAAGGACGTAACCTTGACTCCAGTCTCATGGACAATATGAAGAATGTGGCTATAAGCACGGCTCTGAACCATTGCCGTGCTGCTGTGGTGTGGAACTTCATGCTCGACATGAACCGTGGCCCTAACCTTGACGGCGGCTGCCAGACATGCTTCGGTGCCGTTGACGTTGCCAACGACTACAAGAGCTATACCCTCAACTCTCACTATTATATCATGGCGCACATGTCTTTTGCCGTAAAGCCGGGAGCAAAGCGAATAGACACCGAAGGATGGTGGACCAACAACCTCAGCTATGCGGCATTCAAGAACCCCGATGGCTCGCTCGCTATAGTGTTCTGCAACGAGAACTCAAGCGACCTCAGCGTGAAGGTGAGCGACGGTAGCCATCTGATAACGGTGCCGGTGCCGGCGAGAGGTGTCGTGTCGTGCCGGTTCAACAACCCCACGCCGACATTCAACTCTCAAGCCATGACCTACGAGAAAGACGGCGTATACTCCTACACCGGAACACTTGAGCAGGGTAAGAAATATACTTTAGGTGGTCGACAGGAATTCAAAAAAACCGGTTGGTTCTCCGACGGTGACTTCTTCCTTGCCTCTACCGACGGCTCCTACCGTTTCCAGGCGCTGACGGGAACCTACAAGGTCATTGCCGACTTCAACCAGGGATGCTTACGCGTCTATCCCGTTGCCGATGATGCACCAGCCACTATCAGCGATGGAGGCATCTGGGTTATTGGTAGCGAAGGCGTGGGCAAGCCGCTTTATCTGTGGAACGGACAGAACTGGTGGTCTGACGCTGATCATGCCCTCGCCATGTCGCAGACAAGCAAGGACATCTATCAGCTTTCTCTCACTGCCGGACAGCAGCTCAACGCCTCTGATGTGAACTTCAAGTTCTTCGGACAGGCGGGGTGGGGCACTGAGTTCACTCCTGACGGAACGACACATAAAATATCTACCAGCGACAGTAACTTCGGGATAGGTACGGGCTCCAACGGTCACGACAATGGAAACATATACAGCAATTCCACTCTCGAATACGGAAAGAAATATACGTTTATCTTGGACTGCCGCAATGGCTTCAACAATGCTGAACTCATCGTTGCCGACGACTCTCAAAGCAGCTTGACTTTCAAGGCGCTGCCCACAAACATGGAGGGCGACCTTCCTTACACCTATCTGCGCACCTTCAGCTCTGACAGGGCGTGGCAGCTGCCCAACGGCGTTGATGCCTACGTCGTGAGGAAATACGAGAACGGAGTGGCTTATCTCAGGAAGATAGACTTCATTCCTGCCAATACGGGTGTCATACTCGGTACCAACGACGGCAGCTTCTTCATCCTTGACGAATATGCAGACCCCACGGCAGGCTACAGCAGCAGAAACCTGCTGGTGCCCACGGTGGAGAGCACACTCATAGCTCCATCGGTAATCGAGGATGGTACCATAGTGAAGAGAAACTATATGTTCGCATACCACAGAGACAATACAACCGACCCCTTCAAACTCGGCTTCTGGCGTACCGCCGAGGGCTGGAGTGGGGAGAACAGGGCTTATCTGAGCCTCGATGCCAACGACACCGACGACTATACCAAGAGTGTTGACGACGGTGACTGGGACGAGGAGGCTTACAGCAAGGTTGTGGTAATGTCGTTTAATTATGTAACAGGAATAGCCGAGCTGAACACTGCCCGTGCCGCTAAAGGCATCTACACCCTTCAGGGAGTGAGGGTTGACAACCCATCACAGCCAGGCTTGTATATCAGTAATGGAAAGAAATTTATCAGGAAGTAAACAAAAGGAATACAGAAGGCCTGACTGCGAGCTTTTCTTGCCGCAACAAAGCCTTCTCATCGAATACTCGTTTGAAAGGGATGAAACAGGAGTGGTAAACCCCGACCCATGGGATGATGATGAATATGGAGGATCGCTCGCCAAGGAGACAAAACAGCTAAATCTTTGGGACGACGACGATGACAGCGACTCTTGGGGAAGCTGCTCCTTCCGAAAGTGACAGACATCATTGACTTACGTCCCTGACTCATGATAATTGTAAAGGGATAACATATCAAAAAAGTGAAAGACCATGCAGCAATGCCGGTCTTTCACTTTTTTTGTTTTTGTTTGTCGTCGCTTCCGACTGTCGTCAGAATGCTGAGGCTTTGAGCTTCAAGCCTGCATCCTCATTGATGCCGAACATTATGTTCATGTTCTGTACGGCTTGTCCCACGGCACCCTTCAGCAGGTTGTCTATGCAGGATGTGACTATGAGCTTCTTTCCTACTTTCTCACAGTGCACGAGACACTTGTTGGTGTTCACCACCTGTTTCATGTCAGGGGCATTGTCGGTATAGTGTGTGAACGCTGCCGTTTCATAGAAATCCTTGTAGTATTCCACGATTTCATCGGCATTTCTCTCTGTCTTTATCACTGCCGTGACGAATATTCCACGGGCGAAGTCGCCACGGTAGGGTATGAAGTCTATCATGGCTCCTTCCTGACTCTCTGCTATCGGCGATGTTATTACGAGGCTCGATGCCGGGCGCACCTCGTTGAGGCTCTGGCATATCTCATGCAGGTGTTGGTGGGTGAAGAGCTTGTAAGTGCTCATGTTGTTGTTTCTCCATGAGAAATGGGTGGTGGCACCGGGCTTCTGTCCCGCTCCGGTGGAGCCGGTGATGCCGTTCACTGCGACATCATCACCAATGAGACCCATCTTTGCGGCTGGCAGCAGGGCGAGCTGTATGGCGGTGGCGAAGCATCCAGGGTTGGCAAGGTGCTGCGCTTCCTTTATTGCGTCCATGTGTATCTCGGGCAAGCCGTATACATAGTCGTGGTCGCCTTTGATGCGGAAGTCTTGTGCCAGGTCTATTATCTTTACATTCGATGGAATGGCGTGTTTTTGAAGAAACTCCCTACTTTTACCGTGTCCGAAGCAGAAAAACACCACGTCGACTTTCTCAAAGGGCATCTCGCTGCTGAAACGCAGGTCAGTGTCGCCCACGAGACCCTCATGAACGTCGCTCACGAGGTTGCCGGCATTGCTCTCGGAGTTGGCAAACACTATCTCTGCCTCGGGGTGGCTGAGCAGCACCCTTATCAGTTCGCCGCCGGTATAGCCGGCGGCACCGAGTATTCCTACCTTTATCATCTCTTCTCGTCTTTATGTATGCCGTAATATACGCGCAGTGGCGTGGAGCTGACCTTGATGAAGCCTTTTGCCTCGTCCGATGTCCAGCCGGTCTGTGTCTCGCCATACTCGCCGAGCTTCGACTTGGTGAGGTCGTCGTTGGAGTCTATACCCACGGTCTCGAAGCCGTAGGCACGGAGTTTCAGGATGGCGGTGCCGTTCACGTTGCGCTGGCTCGAGGTGAGCATGGCTTCGATGTCTGGCATCACTGGCTCGAGATACTGGCTCTCGTGCAGGAACATGCCATACCAGTTTGCCACCTGGTCTTTCCAGTACTGCTGCCACTTCGAGAGTGTTGACTTCTCAAGCAGACGGTGAGCCTCGATGATGAGCTTCGGTGCTGCTGCCTCAAAGCCTACACGGCCCTTGATGCCAATGATGGTGTCGCCCACATTGCAGTCACGACCGATGGCATAGCTTGCTCCAATCTCCTCAATCTTCTGTATGGCTTTCACCTTGTCTGTGAACGCCTCACCGTTCACTGCCACAATCTCGCCTTTCTCAAAGGTGATGCGCAGCTCGGCTTCGGGTGACTCGGCAGTGACATGCTTCAGATAGGCTTCCTCGGGCAGACCCTGTGTGGGGTCGAGGAGCTCGCCGCCGCAGATGCTCGTGCCCCACAGTCCCACGTTGTAAGAGTATTTCAGCTTGGTGAAGTCGGCATAGTAGCCGTTCTCGTTAAGATAGTCCACCTCTTCCTTGCGGGTGAGCTTCTTGTCGCGGGTGAGGGTGATGATTTCCACGCCCGGTGCCATCACCAGGAAGGTCATGTCGAAACGTATCTGGTCGTTGCCGGCACCTGTGGAGCCGTGGGCTATGGCGTCAGCGCCAATCTCGTTGGCATAGCGTGCTATGGCTATGGCTTGGAAGATGCGCTCCGATGATACTGAGATGGGGTAGCAGTTGTTTCTCAGCACATTGCCGTAGATCATGTATTTGAGCGACTTCTCGTAGTATTCGTGTGTAACGTCCAAGGTCACATATTTCGTTGCGCCGAGCTTATAAGCGTTCTCTTCGTTGGTTTTGAGCTGTTCGGGGCTGAAGCCTCCGGTGTTGGCGCATGCTGCGTGAACCTCATAACCTTCCTTTGCAAGTTTCATAACGGTGTAGCTCGTGTCAAGACCACCGCTGAAAGCCACTACCACTTTCTTCTTCTGTTCCATATCTATATATTTTATTGTTATCTTCTTGATTTTACATGTTCTTGCCGTCAAGCTTGGCTATGCGTTCGAGCACATCCTCGGGCAATTTCACCGGCAGATGCTCCTCGGGGTCGAAAAGCATGGCGGTGCAGATGCAGTATTTCCTGCCGGTGCGCTTCAGCACGTCAACGTTGATGCAACCCTCGCAGCCGCGCCAGAACGACTCGTCGTCGGTGAGGTCGGCAAAGGTCACGGGCTTGTAGCCCAGAGAGGTGTTCATCTTCATCACTGCGGCACCGCTGGTAAGAGAGAATATCTTAGCGTGCGGCCAACGGGTGCGTGCCAGTGTGAACGTCAGGTCTTTTATGCGCTTTGCCAGTCCGCGGCCACGGAAGTCGGGGTGTACTATCAGACCGCTCGTGGTGACATAGTGCTTGTTGCCCCAGGTCTCAATGTAGCTGAAGCCGGCAAAACGGTCGCCCTCAAGGGCTATCACAGCCTTGGCTTCGCGCATCTTCGTGGCAACATATTCGGGTGAACGCTTGGCAATGCCGGTGCCACGCACCTTGGCAGCCTCTTCAATCGTGGTCAGTATGGTGTCTATGTATTTCTCATGTGACTGATCGGCTACCATCACTTTCAATTCCTGTTCCATATTGCTTTTGTATTTCGTTGATTTTTATTTTCTTAAATGCCGTTTCTTTCTTTTATCTTATGTCGGGGATAACCTCGCTGAGCTCGTCTATCACATCCTCATGTCTGACACCTTCCTTCACGGCTATGAAGATGGTGTCGTCGCCGGCTATGGTGCCCAGCACACTTTCCATGTTGCTGCTGTCAATGTTGTAGGCTATTGAGCTGGCATAGCCCGGACGGGTCTTTATCACTCCCAGCTGACCTGTGAAGTTTATCGACAGGAAACCCGACGAGAGCAACATCTCACGAGCTGCCTTGGGGGTAGTCACACGACGATACATCGTGTTGTTGGGAAGCACATAGAAATATTTACCGTTCATGCTTGCCGCCTTGGCTACCTTCAGTTGTTTCAAGTCTCGGCTCAGCGTAGCCTGCGTGAGCTTGAAGCCTTCTTCCTTCAGAGCACTCAGAACCTCTTCCTGCGAGCATAGCTCCTTGCTCGAAATAAGCATTCTGAGAGTCTCTAATCTACTGTTCTTTATCTTCATCGTCTGTATATTTATGCAAAATTGGTGTGCAAAAGTATAAAATTCTTGTATATTATGCAATTTTTCTTATCTATTTTTGCATATTTTTTTATATTCTTCCATAATCCCCTTGCTCATAACAGCTTCTTACACCTTATTTATGTATAGTCCCCGTCGCGTTCTACGTTGCAGAGGTAGCTCGCTCACAACAGCTCGTTACACCTTATTTATATATAGTCCCCGTCGCGTTCTACGTTGCAGGTGTAGCTTGCTCATAACAGCTTCTTACACCTTATCTATATATAGTCCCCGTCGCGTTCTACGTTGCAGGTGTAGCTTGCTCATAACAGCTCGTTACACCTTATTTATATATAGTACCCCAGAAACGAACGTTGAGCAGCTGAGCAGGATAGTTGAGCTGGATTTGCGTTGAGTGCGTTTTGCTCAAGGAGGGTTGAGCAGGATTTGCAATCCTGCTCCCATGAATATTAGGATTTGTAATCATGAGCGGTAGAAAGATTGCAATGTCTTAAATGTCAGATTGT
>CAMVSV010000011.1 GCA_947170265.1 uncultured Prevotella sp. | reverse complement strand
AGCGTGAGGAAAGTCGGTGAAACCAAATAGCAGAAAAAGCAGAAATTTTCGCAGTTGTGGCGTTGTGTCGGATTTGCAGTTGTGTCGTTGTGTCGGATTTGCAGTTGTGTCGTTGTGTCGGATTTGCAATCCGACACCATCGAATATGAGCATCTGTGATGCGAAAAAAGGTAAGTACAGTGTATTTCGGATTGCAAATCCTAATACTCAATGGAGCAGGATTGCAAATCCAGCTCAACTCACTCCTGCTCAACTCACTCCTGCCCAAACACTCCTTCAGTTGTGTTGGATTTGCAGTTGTGTCGGATTTGCAATCCGACACCATTGAATATGAGCATCTGTGATGCGGAAAAAAGGTAAGTACAGTGTATTTCGGATTGCAAATCCTGATATTCAAGGGAGCTGGATTGCAAATCCAGCTCAACTCACTCCTGCCCAAACACTCCTGCCCATATAGGGCGTATTTACCCAACACTGTGTTGTAACAGGCAAAGTTAATCCATCAAAATTTTGTAAAATTAAACCACCACTTTGATATTAAACTTTTGTCATTCACGCTTTTTTTCGTGCTTTTTCACCCTCTGCCACCCTGCCCTGTCGTTGTTTTTGGCATGTGCCCTTTTTGGTATCGGAATTTTTGTGTAATTTTGCAACGATATAAACCTAAACACAATAACGAAATGAAAAAGATTTTAACTACCATCGCCATCATGATGCTCACGGCAGTGAGCACAGTCATGGCACAAGACTTCAAGCTTCCGGCAACAGCCGACATAGCTATGTATCAAGTAAACCCGCGCGTGTTTGCGCCACAGAACTCACTCAGGGCAGTAGCCGACAGAGCCGACAGCATAAGAGCCCTCGGAGTGAACGTTATATGGGTGATGCCAATATTCCCCATCGGTGAGGAGAAAGGCAAGAACTCACCCTATTGCATCAAGGACTATAAGGCCGTGGCTCCGGAGTTCGGAACCGTTGACGACTTCAAATATCTCGTGAAGGTGTGCCATGAGAAAGGCATGGCAGTGATACTCGACTGGGTGGCAAACCACACCGCATGGGATCACCCATGGATAAAAGCCCATCCGGAATGGTACACCCACGACGAGAAAGCCGATACCATAATACATCCGCGCCCATTCGACTGGTATGACGTGGCTGACCTCAACTACGACAACTACTACATGCGCAAGGCAATGACCGATGCCATGCTCTTCTGGGTAAACGAGGTGGGACTCGACGGCTTCCGCTGCGATGTTGCCGACGGTGTGCCCGCTGACTTCTGGAATGATGCCATCACCGAGCTGCGCCGTGCTGCCAAGCCCCGCAACATTGTGATGCTCGCCGAGGGCAAGCGTCCCGACAACTTCACCGTTGGAGGCTTCGACATGAACTACGGATGGGACTACAAGGACGTGCTCGTGAAGGTGTGGAAGGGCGACAGCGTGGAAGAGCTCTTCAAAGCCGATGCCGACGAGTATGCGCCCCTGCCCAAGGGCAAGCTCAAGATGCGCTTCACCACCAACCACGACCACGCCACCGAGGCAGCACCCGTGAAGGAGTTCACCAACGTGCGTGGCTCCATGGCAGCCTATGTGGCAAGTATCTTCCCCCACGGCGGTGCCATGATCTACGGTTCGCAGGAGGTGGGCTATCCCGAGACCATCAACTTCTTCAAGTATGTGCCGGTGAACTGGACTGCCAACCCAGCACTCTACAAGGAATATCAGATGCTCATAAAGCTCTATAACGACAACACCGCACTGCGCAAGGGAGAGATGAAAGCCTATCCCGACCACGACATCATGCTCTTCACCAAGGAAGACGGCAAGCAACGCTTCATGGTGGCAGTAAACGTGAGAAACGCCAAGAAGACCATAGCCATTCCGCAGGAGCTGCAGGGAAAGGTAACCAACGCCTGCACAGGCAAGGCACAGACCATAGGCAAGAAGCTCTCGATGAAACCGTTTGAATACATAATAGTGAAATACTAAGCTTCAGGATTTCCCAAGGTAGAGCCTTGGGAAATCTTTATAAAAAAGGATATACGGAAATCCGGAACAGACAACCATAGCACGGAAACAACAACAAAACCTCTCCATGGCAAAGAAAGAAAAAGGACTCACACCCATGATGCAGCAGTTTTTCTCATTCAAGGAGAAATACCCCGACGCACTGCTGCTCTTCAGGTGCGGCGACTTCTATGAAACCTACCACGACGATGCCTCGATAGCAGCAAAGATACTCGGCATAACGCTCACACGAAGAAACAACGGTGGCTCGGGCGACGTGACAGAGATGGCAGGCTTCCCCCACCACGCACTCGATACCTATCTGCCCAAGCTCATAAGGGCAGGAAAGCGCGTGGCAATATGCGACCAGCTCGAAGACCCAAAGCTCACGAAGAAACTCGTGAAGAGAGGCATAACCGAACTCGTCACGCCAGGAGTGACCATGAGCGACACCGTGCTCAACTACAAGGAGAACAACTTCCTGTGTGCCATTCACTTCGGAAAAGGCGCCTGCGGAGTGGCTTTCCTCGACATCTCTACAGGCGAATACCTCACCGGCGAGGGCACCTACGACTATGTGGACAAGCTACTCGGCAACTTCCAACCCAAGGAGGTGCTCTACCAGAGTGACCGCCGCCGCGACTTTGAAAGGTATTTCGGAACACGCTACACCACCTTTGCCATGGACGAGTGGGTGTTTACCACCCAGAGCGCACGACAGAAGCTGCTGAAGCACTTCCAGACAAAGTCGCTCAAAGGCTTCGGTGTGGAACATCTGAGCAACGGCATCATTGCTGCCGGTGCCATACTCTACTATCTCGAACAGACACAGCACAACAACATTTCCCACATCACCACCCTCTCAAGGATTGAAGAGGAGAAATATGTGAGGCTCGACAACTTCACCATACGCTCGCTCGAGCTGCTGCAACCCATGCAGGGCGACGGCGTGTCGCTGCTCAACGTCATAGACCACACCATAACACCCATGGGCGGACGCATGCTCAGGCGGTGGGTGGTGTTTCCGCTGAAAGACATCAAGCAGATTAACCAGCGTCTCGACGTGGTGGAGCACTTCTTCCGCAACCCTGCGCTCAGACTGCTGCTCGAAGGTGAACTGCAACACATTGGCGACCTGGAGAGGATAATATCGCGAGTGGCAGCCTCGAGAGTGTCACCACGCGAGGTGGTGCAGCTCAAAGTGGCATTGCAGGCTCTCGTTGAGGTGAAGAAGGCATGCTCGGAGAGCACCAACGATGCCATAAGCACCCTGGCAGGAGCCATAGACCTGTGTGAGGAGCTCAGAGACAGGATAGACAGAGAGATAAGCGCCGACCCACCACAACTCGTGAACAAGGGAAACGTCATTGCCGAGGGCTACAACAGCGACCTCGACGAGCTGCGCCACATCTCACGCTCCGGCAAGGACTATCTGCTTGAGCTGCAGCAGCGCGAAGCCGAAAAGACAGGCATAAGCTCGCTGAAGGTGGGCTACAACAACGTGTTCGGCTACTATCTTGAGGTGAGAAACACCTACAAGGATCATGTGCCGCAGGAATGGATAAGGAAGCAGACCCTTGCACAAGCCGAACGCTACATCACACAGGAGCTCAAGGACTATGAAGAGAAAATAATGGGTGCCGAGGAACGAATACTCGCACTCGAGGAACGACTCTTCAGCGAGCTCGTGGCAGAGATGCAGCAGTATATCCCCGCCATACAGACCAACGCCAACGTGGTGGCTCAGATTGACTGCCTGCTGTCGTTCGCAGCAGCGGCAGAGATAAACAAATACATTCGTCCGGTGGTAGACGACTCCACCATACTCGACATCAAGCAGGGACGACACCCGGTGATTGAGCAGCAGCTGCCCATGGGCGAGAGCTATGTGCCCAACGACGTGCTGCTCGACAACCAACGGCAGCAGATAGTGATTATCACCGGTCCGAACATGGCGGGAAAGTCGGCACTGCTCAGACAAACGGCACTCATCACACTGCTGGCACAGATAGGATGCTTCGTGCCGGCTGAGAGTGCCAGGGTGGGAATGGTAGACAAGATTTTCACCCGCGTGGGTGCAAGCGACAACATATCCCTTGGAGAAAGTACCTTCATGGTGGAGATGACCGAAGCCGCCAATATCCTGAACAACGTAACACCACGCTCACTCGTGCTCTTCGACGAGCTTGGACGAGGCACGTCAACCTACGATGGCATATCCATAGCGTGGGCGATAGTGGAATACCTGCACGAGCACCAGCATGCACAGGCACGCACACTCTTTGCCACACACTATCATGAGCTCAACGAGATGGAGAAAAACTTCGCGAGAATAAAAAACTACAATGTCTCGGTGAAGGAAATGGGAGGTAAGGTGATATTTCTTAGAAAGCTCGAACGCGGAGGTTCGGAACACTCCTTCGGTATACATGTGGCTGAGATAGCCGGCATGCCAAAGAGCATTGTGAAGAGAGCCAACGCCGTGCTGAAGCAGCTCGAAGCCGACAGCACACAGGTGGGAACAGTGGGCAAGCCCTCGGCAAGCAAGATTGACCAAAGCCGCGAGGGCATGCAGCTATCGTTCTTCCAGCTTGACGACCCCGTGCTCTGTCAGATACGCGACGAGATACTCGGTCTCGACATCGACAACCTCACACCCATGGAGGCGCTCAACAAACTCAACGACATAAAACGCATAGTGAAGGGAAAGTGACAGGCTTTCCCACCATGCACACCACTACCCTACTCCATATCGATCTCTGCAACATCGAGACCATCCTGCCACAGCAACGATGCCGTGGCAACGACCGTAGTGCCATCGGCGAAGGAGAAGCTGCGGGTGAACACCTCGTCGTCAGCGGTGGTGAAACCCATGGAGAGCAACTCAGAGGCAAACAGCTGCTGCTCGTTGGCATCGGCAAACACCACGAGGATATGCTTCAGGCGCATGCCGCCGTCGCGCTCCAGCTTCAGCCATAAGCCACGGTGGTCGCTGCCGTCTTCCTCAAGGCAGCCAAAGCCCATGCGCATGTTTTTTGCCACTACAAGCTCCATGGTACCGTCAGAAGGGTCGCTGTCCTTGCTGAGCACCGTCCAGTGGCTCTGCTCATAGAGCTGCGACAGCTTCTCAACGGCATCGGGCTGTATGTCCTTGGCATTGAAAAACCGCGACATGGTGCGCGGCGACATTGAGCGCATCATCTTCTGGGCATTCACCCCTACGGCAGTCATTGCCATAAGGCATAGGATAACTATTTGTTTCATAGCATGGTAGTGAATTATTCCTTGCATGCAAAAATAATAAAAATAATGTAATTGCTGACCTTCTTTCCACATATTACCGGGGATTTTGTTAAACTTTGGCTGTTGCCGGAGTTACTGTGCCTCGGAAATAATCAAATGTTTTTTGTTATTTTTCTCGTCTTTGTGTAACTTTGGCTGTCGCCGAAGTTACTATGGCCTCGGAAATAATCAAATGTTTTTTGTTATTTCTCTCGTCTTTGTGTAACTTTGGCTGTCGCCGAAGTTACTATGGCCTCGGAAATAATCAAATGTTTTTTGTTATTTCTCTCGTCTTTGTGTAACTTTGCAGCCGGATTCCATAAACCATGGTATCACCGACTATCATATTACAAACAATTTTAGACACACCCCGAAAGAAGAAACAATGGCATTGAAATGTGGTATTGTGGGACTGCCAAACGTTGGTAAGTCTACATTGTTCAACTGTCTGTCGAGTGCCAAGGCGCAGGCAGCCAATTTTCCGTTCTGCACAATAGAGCCAAACGTGGGAATGATTACCGTTCCCGACGAGAGACTAACTAAGCTTGCTGAGATAGTACACCCAGGACGCATAGTGCCTGCAACATGTGAGATAGTAGACATTGCTGGACTGGTGAAGGGAGCATCCAAGGGTGAGGGACTCGGAAACAAATTCCTTGGAAACATTCGCGAGACCGACGCCATAATACATGTGCTCAGATGCTTCGACGACGAAAACATCACGCATGTGGACGGAACGATAGACCCGCTGCGCGACAAGGAGATTATAGACACTGAGCTGCAGCTCAAAGACCTTGAGACCATTGAGTCGCAACTTGCCAAGACACAGAAGACAGCAGCTGCCGGAAACAAAGACGCCAAGGTGCTGCTCACCGTGCTTGAAGCCTACAAGGAAGTGCTCGAGCAGGGAAAGAACGCCAGAATGGTGGAGTTTGAGTCGAAGGAGGAACAGGAGGCTGCACGCAACCTCTTCCTGCTGACATCGAAGCCGGTGCTCTATGTGTGCAACGTAGACGAGGCAAGCGCCAAGAGCGGAAACAAATATTCGCAGCAGATAGAAGCCATTGCAGCCGAAGAGGGTGCCGAAGCAATGGTCATTGCAGCAAAGACAGAGGAAGACATTGCCTCACTCGACACCTATGAAGACAAGCAGATGTTCCTCGACGAGCTCGGACTGGAAGAGAGCGGAGTGAACAGACTGATAAAGAAAGCCTACTCGCTGCTCAACCTCCAGACCTTCATCACAGCCGGAGAAATGGAAGTGAAGGCTTGGACTTACCGCAAGGGCTGGAAGGCACCACAGTGTGCCGGAGTGATACATACCGACTTTGAGAAAGGATTTATCCGCGCCGAGGTGATAAAGTATGACGACTATATCAGCTATGGCTCTGAGGCTGCCGTGAAGGAAGCCGGAAAAATGGGCATCGAGGGCAAGGACTATGTGGTGCAGGACGGCGACATCATGCATTTCAGGTTCAACGTGTAGCACACCTACTAAGCAAAGAATATGATGAACACGCTGTTGTTGACAATACAGACACTGTATATACACTGGAATCCTTCGGAGGTGATGCTCCGTATTGGAGGCTTCGAGCTCAGATGGTATTCCATGTGCTGGCTCGTGGGACTCACTGTGGGCTACCTGCTCATGCGGAGGCTCTACAGGCAGCAGAAGCTCGGAATGGAGAAGTTTGAGCCGCTGTTCATTTATGTGTTCCTCGGAATACTCGTGGGAGCACGACTGGGGCACTGCCTGTTCTATGAACCGCAGTATTTCCTGTCGGCATGGGACCACATGGTGGAGATGATCATACCGGTGAGACATCTTGATGACGGACAATGGAAGTTCGTGGGCTATCAGGGACTCGCCTCCCACGGCGGCGTGGCGGGCTTGCTGGCTGCCCTGTGGCTCTACTGCAGGAAAATGAAGATGAACGGATGGGTCGTTCTCGACAACTTCGGGATATGCGCTCCCATCACTTCGTGCTTCATACGGTTGGGCAACCTGATGAACAGTGAGATAATAGGCAAGCCCACCGACATGCCCTGGGCTTTCATCTTCGAACGTGTGGACATGCAGCCACGACACCCCGGACAGCTCTATGAAGCCATTGCCTATCTCGTGTTCTTCATTATTATATTATATGTATATAGGAAGAACCCACGGAAAGTGGGCACCGGACTGTTTTTCGGACTGTGCCTGACGCTGATTTTCACCTTCCGCTTCATCATTGAGTATACCAAGGAGATACAGGAAGCCTTCGAGGCAGGACTGCCAATAGACATGGGACAGATACTCTCGCTGCCACTGATAGCCATTGGAGTGTGGAGCATCGTGAGAAGCAGGAAGCAGAAAAACGCATGACAGAAAGAAACACAAAGCTCTAATAGTCAAACAAATCACAATATCCGTTACATCAAAAATGAAGAAAAGCAGTTGTTTTATGTCAAAATAATTGCACACTTAGGGGGGTATTGTGCAAAACAGAGCCTGTTTTTCCAAAAAATATTTGCATAATTGGATAATAATTCGTTCCTTTGCACCCGAAATTTTGAAATAGAAACATCATTTAAACATTTTAAAACTTACAACTATGGCAGAAATTGAAAGCAAAGTAAGAGACATTATCGTTGAGAAACTCGGCGTTGACGAGGCAGAGGTAAAACCCGAAGCAAGCTTCACCAACGACCTTGGTGCTGACTCTCTCGACACAGTAGAGCTGATCATGGAATTCGAAAAGGAATTCGGTATCTCTATCCCCGACGATAAGGCAGAGAAGATTGCTACTGTTGGCGATGCCATCGCTTACATTCAAGAAAATGCATAATATTCAGAAATCATTCTGAAGAGCGGATTAGTGGTTAAGGATTACGGTTTTCTGCCCTCAGGCAGTGAGAACCCTAATCGCTAATCACTAATCTTTTTTTTGTTACAATAAGAAACACATCATTATTTTTTTACATACATGGAATTAAAAAGAGTGGTTGTGACAGGTCTCGGAGCCGTGACACCAGTGGGAAACACACCCGAGGAGACATGGGCTAACCTGCTGGCAGGAAAGAGCGGTGCAGCACCCGTCACCCAATTCGACACTACACTGTTCAAGACAAAGTTCGCATGCGAGGTGAAAGACCTCGACATCAACGACTATCTTGACCGCAAAGAGTCGAGAAAGATTGACCGCTACACACAGCTGGCAATGATTTCTGCCATACAGGGTGTGAAAGACAGCGGATTAGACCTTGAGAAAGAAGACAAGAACCGCATAGGAGTAATCTACGGAGTGGGCATAGGCGGTATACGCACCTTCGAGGATGAGGTGACATACTACGGACAGCACAAAGAGAACGGTCCGAAGTTCAGCCCCTTCTTCATACCAAAGATGATTGCCGACATTGCATCGGGACACATCTCCATACACTTCGGCTTCCACGGACCAAACTATACCACCACCAGCGCATGCGCATCATCAAGCAGCGCACTGGCTGATGCCTTCAACCAGATACGTCTGGGCAAGGCTAACGTGATAGTAGCCGGCGGTGCCGAGAGCGCCATCTGCGCATGCGGCATAGGAGGCTTCAACGCCATGAAAGCTCTCTCAACCCGCAACGATGAACCTGAGAAAGCCAGCCGTCCGTTCAGCGCCAGCCGCGACGGTTTCGTGATGGCTGAAGGTGCCGGATGTCTCATCCTCGAAGAGCTTGAACACGCCAAGGCACGCGGTGCAAAAATCTATGCAGAGATGGTTGGCGAGGGTGCCAGTGCCGATGCCTACCACATCACTGCAAGCCACCCCGAGGGACTCGGTGCACGTCTGGTGATGGAAAATGCCCTCAAGGATGCCAATCTCAAGCCAGAAGACATCGACTACATCAATGTTCACGGAACAAGCACGCATGTGGGTGACATCTCTGAAGCTAAAGCCATAAAGGAAGTGTTTGGCGATGCAGCCTACAAGCTCAACATCTCGTCAACAAAGTCAATGACAGGACACATGCTCGGTGCTGCCGGTGCCGTGGAGGCGATGGTGGCTGTGCTCGCAGTGCAGAACGACATCGTGCCGCCAACCATCAACCATGAGGAAGGCGACGACGATCCCGAGCTCGACTATAACCTCAATTTCACGTTCAACAAGGCGCAGAAGCGTGAGGTGCGTGCTGCCATAAGCAACACCTTCGGCTTTGGTGGACACAACGCATGTGTTGTATTCAAGAAATATGCTGAATAACATAATCGATAGAATAAGGCTCCCTTTCCGCAAGGAAAAGGAGCTTTTTTTGTCTTTACGCGATATTATCGGAGTGCTGCCCCACGACATCGGCTATTATAAGCTCGCACTGATGCACAGCAGCATGGGACGACGCAACGGACGAGGACGACTGCTGAACAACGAGCGTCTGGAGTTTCTCGGCGATGCCATCCTCGATGCCATCGTAGGCGACATCGTTTATCAGCACTTCCCCGGAAAACGTGAGGGATTTCTCACCAACACACGCTCAAAGATAGTACAGCGTGACACACTCAACCGCCTGGCGCGCGAAATGGGCATACTCAAGCTCATCAACTCCAATGAAACGACACACCACTCCCACAACAGCTACATGGGAGGCAATGCCTTCGAGGCCCTCGTGGGTGCACTCTATCTTGACAAAGGCTACGATGCCTGCAAGAAATTCATGGAGAAGCGCATCCTCGGCGAGCTCATCAACATTGACAAGGTGGCTTACAAGGAGGTGAACTTCAAGTCGAAGCTCATTGAATGGGGACAGAAAAACAGGGTGAACATAGTGTTTGACCTCACAGAACAGAGCACCGACGAGAACGGTAGTCCCACCTTCCACATACAGATACTCATAGAAGGTGTGAACGGAGGCTCAGGCACAGGCTTCTCAAAGAAAGAAGCACAGCAGACAGCATCAAAGATTACGTTGAAATGGCTGAAGAAAGACCCTGTGTTCATCGACAACATATTTGCAGCAAAGAGCAAACGCACCAAGATGGAGGAAGAACCCTATGAGGTGATAACGGAGAAGATACTGCCGGAAAGTCTGCTTGAGCAGCCTTCACAAGAAAGCGACGACACCATCGACACCAATGTATATGCTACTGCTGCCACACCTGCTGCCAATACACAGCCACGCCATCCACGCCATTCGGCAAATGAAGACATCATTGCAGCTGCCGAGGAGGCTGCCTTCGCAGGGTGAACAACACACATCCACACCGTGCAGGCACCATAATGCCCTTTGCGTCAGAAATATAATGTCTTTTCCCATTGTTTGATAGTTTTTTTATACCTTTGCAGCTCAAAGCAGCTATATAAAACATCATGAGTATAACAAAGATAGCCTACAAGCTGTGGTTCGAGAAACGACAGCATGAGCTAAACAGGCATATAACCGATGCCGAGCAGATGCAACACGAAGTGCTGCAATATCTCATTCAGAGAGGCAAAGCCACAGAATACGGGCGAAACCACCTATTCGACACTTTCAAGGGATATGATGACTTTGCACGCCACATACCCGTGAACTCCTATGAAGAACTCAAAGGCGACATCGACCGCATGCGTCACGGCGAGAGAGACATACTCTGGCCGGGACTCACACGCTGTTTTGCCAAGTCATCGGGTACGACCAACGATAAGTCGAAGTTCATACCAGTGACCAACGAGGGACTCCAGAACATTCACTATAAAGGAGGAAAAGACGTGGTGGCTACATATCTTGCCAACAATCCCAACAGCCGTATCTTCGACGGAAAAAGCATGATACTCGGTGGAAGTCACTCCGCAAACTACGGTAATACCGACTCTCTTGTGGGAGACCTCAGCGCCATACTCATAGAAAACATCAATCCACTGGCAAACATTGCAAGGACACCGGGAAAGAAGGTGGCACTGCTGTCTGACTTCGAGGTGAAGCGCGAACGCATAGCACGCATCACCATGAAGCAAAATGTGACAACGCTCTCCGGAGTGCCTTCGTGGATGCTCAGCGTACTCGTGAAGGTGCTGGAACTAACTGGAAAGAGCACCCTCGACGAGGTGTGGCCGAACCTTGAAGTGTTCTGGCACGGCGGAATAGCTTTCGGACCCTATCGCTCGCAATACGAGAAGATAATTAGGAAACCCGACATGCACTACCAGGAGACCTACAATGCCAGCGAGGGCTTCTTCGGACTGCAGAACGACCCAACCGATGCGGCTATGCTGCTCATGCTCAACTATGGAGTGTTCTATGAGTTCATACCCATGGACGAACTCCACAGCGACAACCCCACGGTGGTGCCCATCACGGGAGTGGAGACTGGAGTGAACTATGCCATGGTAATCTCTACCTCATGCGGACTATGGAGATATCTCGTGGGTGATACCATCACCTTCACGTCGAAAAACCCATACAAATTCATCATCACGGGAAGAACGAAGTATTTCATAAATGCCTTCGGAGAGGAACTAATCCTTGACAATGCCGAGAAAGGACTTAAGAAGGCATGCAACGACACCGGTGCCGAGATACTTGAATATACCGCCGCACCAGTCTATATGGACGGCAATGCCAAGTGTCGCCACCAGTGGCTCATAGAGTTTGCCACTCCCCCGGCTGACATGCAAGCCTTCTCCGACATCCTCGACAAGGAGCTTCAGAAAGTAAACTCCGACTATGAGGCGAAACGTTACCACGATGTCACGCTCCAGCACCTTGAAATCATCACGGCACGCAAAGGACTGTTTGAACATTGGCTCAAGTCAAAGGGTAAGCTCGGAGGACAGCACAAGATACCACGGTTGTCAAACAGCCGCAAGAACATTGAAGAGCTCATGAAGATGAACAACTCACCAGCCATCAACATGTAATCATCAACGATACACCATTGCAGCCATGAACACACACACACATCATCACAACCTCAAGGCAGTAAGACAGCGCATCAGGCGCAACGCTGCCTTGTTGCTGATTACTGCTGCCATGGCTGCAATGTTCACCGCATGTGCCAGAATGGGACAACCCGACGGCGGATGGTACGACGAAGAGCCGCCACACATAGTAGGCACATCACCGGCAGAGATGTCCACAGGTGTGAAGGGTAACAAGATAACAATCTACTTCGACGAATACATCAAACTCGACAACCCATCGGAAAACGTGGTAGTATCGCCTCCACAACAGGAACAACCGGAGATAAAGGGACAGGGAAAGCGCATCACCGTGGAGCTGCTCGACACTCTGAAGGAAAACACCACCTATACCATTGACTTCTCCGATGCCATCTCCGACAACAACGAAGGCAACCCCTTGGGCAACTACACCTATACCTTCTCCACGGGCAGCAGCATAGACACTCTCGAAGTGGCAGGATATGTGCTTGAAGCTGCCGACCTCGAACCCGTGAAAGGCATTCTCGTGGGGCTTTACCATGACAACGACACCACCGACTCCGACACCCTCTTCCTTACTGCACCCTTTGAACGTGTGAGCCGAACCGACGACCGCGGTCGCTTTGTCATACGCGGCATAGCCCCGGGTACATATCAGGTCTTTGCATTGCAGGATGCCGACAACGACTATCACCTGTCGCAGAAAAGCGAGAAGCTCGCCTTCATGCGCGACCTCGTGGTACCGGAGTGCCGACCCGACATTCGTCAGGACACCATCTGGCGCGACTCGCTCCACATAAGCGACATCCTGCAGGTACCTTACACCCACTTCCTGCCCGACAACCTCGTGCTCACAGCCTTCACCGAACAGCTCACCGACCGCTATCTCGTGAAGAGCGAGAGGGAGAACGCCGACAGGTTCTCGCTCATCTATAGTTACGGGCACAAGGAACGCCCCATAGTTAGCGCACTGAACTTCAACTCCGACGATGCCCTGCTCGTGGAGTCATCGGTAAACCAAGACACCCTGACATATTGGCTGCGCGACACTACGCTCGTAAACCAAGACACTCTCAGAATTGCCGTATCGCATTTCATCACCGATACTCTCGGAGTGCTCAACCAACAGAGCGACACCCTGGAGCTGATTTCACGGCAGCCCTACGAGAAACGCATGAAAGCCAAGCAGGATGCCTACGAGAAATGGAAAAAACAACAGGAAAGGAATGAAAAGAGGGGAAGGCACTTCGAAACGCAGATGAAACCGGAAATGCTCGAACCGGAGTATAACGTGCCAGCAAATATCGACCCCGACCAAAACCCATACATCGTAATGCCCACGCCGCTCGAGCACATCGACACCGCTGCCATACACCTCTATCAGAAGCAGGACACACTGTGGTATCGCACCAACTTCCTGTTCGGAGAAAAACCAGGCAGACCGCGCACCTACCACATCATTGGCGAATGGACTCCGGGGGCGGAATACAGCCTTGAGATTGACTCGGCAGCCTTCACTGACATTTACCACAAGACGTCAGAGAAGTACAAGAAAGGCTTCAAAGTCAGAAGGGACGATGAGTTCAGCACACTCACCATGACCATCACCGGCTTTGAACGCAAGAACATCGTGGTGCAGATGCTCAATGCGAGCGACAAAGTGGTGAAGGAAACTGCCACATCCAATGGCACGGCTACGTTCTACTATGTAAAGCCCGACACATATTACATAAGGATGTTTGTCGACGACAACGACAACGGACTCTGGGACACCGGACTCTATAGCGAACGCCGGCAAGCTGAAGCCGTGTACTATTACCCCGGAAAGATAGAATGTAGGGCTAAATGGGATGTAAGTCAGACATGGAACCCCACCCAACAGCCGCTCTACCGGCAGAAACCCGGAAACATTCAGCAGAAGAAAAAGGAAAAGAAACGCGTCACTACCGGCAAGAATGAGAAGCGTGCACGCGACATGGGAATAGAATATGTGAAGAAAACGACAGCCATGCCTTAAACCACAAGGCTTGCCGTGCGTCACATAGAAAAACATTCCGAAGCCATGAAACATCTGTCAACAATCAAAACCATGGCATTGGCAGCCATGCTCACGCTCTCTGCCCATGTTGCCAACGCTCAGTGCAGTTTCACCAACACTGCTTTCACCTCAGGCGAAAACCTCACTTACAACCTCTACTACAACTGGAAATTCGTATGGGTGAAAGCCGGAACGGCATCAATGACCACCGTAGGCACCGTATACCAAGGAAAGAAAGCCTACAGGGCATCGCTCACCACACGCGGCAACAGCAAAGCCGATGGGTTATATGTGTTGCGCGACACACTCTTGTGCTACACCACCGACGATCTCGTGCCTCTCTATTTCCGCAAAGGAGCGAAAGAAGGGAAACGCTACACCGTGGATGAGGTGTTCTATTCCTATCCATCGGGCAAATGCCACACCAAGCAGCACCGTCGCCGTGCCGACGGCACACACCACTGGGAGCAGCATACATGGAACGACTGCGTCTACGACATGCTCTCCATCTTTCTCAGGGCACGTTCGTTCAATCCCTCCAACTGGAAGAAAGGTCATGTGATAAACTTTCCCATCGTCGATGGAAACAGCCGCGAGAAGGCACAGCTGCGCTATTCCGGCACCACAACCGTGAAAGCCGACAACGGCAAGAAGTATGAATGTCTTCAGTTGTCTTACATGGAACTCTCCTCAGGCAGATACAAGGAGATAGTGAGGTTCTATGTCACCAATGACAGCAGACACATTCCCATACGTCTCGACCTCTTTCTCCGCTTCGGCACAGCCAAGGCATTCCTCGTGTCGATGAAAGGCACTAAATAAAGTGTATGAAACAATAAAGCCACGGATACCAAAGTCCGTGGCTTTTTTTGTTTCCTATCTGTCAGGTGCAGAGACTACATGTCAATGCAGCGCATGTTCTGTGCAAGCTGCTCCACGCTGCTTGCTCCTACAAGCACGCTTGTTACACCCTGTTGCTCCAGTATCCAGCGCAGAGCCATCTCGGCGAGGCTCTGACCGCGTTCACCGGCTTGCCGGTTGAGGTTGTGCAGGTGGCTCAGAAGCTCCGGAGTGAGCACTTCTTTCTTCAGCTCGTTAGGACGTGCCATGCGTGAATCGGCGGGTATGCCGTTGAGATAACGGTTGGTGAGCAGTCCCTGTGCCAACGGTGAGAAGCTTATGAAGCCTATGCCGTGGGTGCGGCAGAACTCCAGCTGTCCTTTTTCCTGCGGCTCGCGGTCAAGCATGTTGAGTCGGTCCTGATAGATGAGCAGTGGCGTGTCGCGTTCGCGAAGATACTTCTCGGCAAAGGTCAGTGCTTCGAGCGGCCAGCGCGAGATACCCACATAGAGAGCCTTTCCCTGTTTCACGATGTCTACGAGGGCTTGCAACGTCTCTTCCACAGGTGTTACGGGGTCGAAACGGTGGCTGTAGAACAGGTCCACATAGTCAAGGTTCATGCGTTTGAGGCTCTGGTTGATGCTTGCCATGAGGTATTTGCGTGAGCCCCACTCTCCATAGGGACCGGGCCACATGTCGTAGCCGGCCTTCGACGAGATGAACAGCTCGTCGCGATAGGCATGGAAGTCGTCTTTCATTAGCTGTCCCATGGTCTCCTCTGCCGTGCCGTATGGAGGACCGTAGTTGTTTGCGAGGTCGAAGTGTGTTATGCCATGGTCGAAGGCATAGTGTGTGATGGCTCTTGAGCGTTCGTAGGGGTCTATGCCTCCGAAGTTATGCCAGAAGCCGAGTGAGATTTTTGGCAGCATCACTCCCGAATTGCCGCATCGGGCATAGAGCTTGTCGCTGTGGTCGTAGCGTTCCGGTGCTGCTGTGTAGCGTTGTTTGATGTTCATGATTGGTTATTGGTTATAGTTGATATAGATTATATGGTTTCTATGGTTGTTGTTGGTCGCTGTTGATGAGTGCCAGAAGGTGTTCTACGGCATCTTCCTCGGGAATGTTTTTCTCCACGCACTCCTTCTTTCTGTATAGTGAGATGCGTCCCGGACCGGCTCCCACATATCCGTAGTCGGCATCTGCCATCTCGCCCGGACCGTTCACTATGCATCCCATGATGCCTATCTTCAGCCCCACGAGGTGGGAGGTAGCTGCCTTGATGCGGGCTATGGTGGTACGAAGGTCGTAGAGCGTGCGACCGCATCCCGGACAAGAGATGTATTCGGTCTTGGTGAACTTTATTCTTGCTGCCTGGAGAATTGCGTCGGCAAGCTCCGTGAGGCGCTCAGAATCGAAATAAACGGCGTTGTGGATGGTCAGATGGTGTGCCTTGCGGTCTATGAGCAACGCTCCCACCGCCATGGCAGCCTTGAGCTGCAGTGTGGCGAAGTCGCTTTCGTTGGTCTCCAGCGTTATGGTATCGTTGCTTATGGAGGCTTCGGCTTGCTGTCTGAGCCGTGCACACTCCTCTGTCATCTCAACCAGTTGGCGTGCCACGGGTATCTCGGCTTCGGGTTCCTCGCTGAGCGACACGCGTATGGTGTCGCCTATGCCTTCGGTGAGCAGCGCTCCTATTCCCACGGCGCTCTTTATGCGTCCGTCTTCGCCTTCACCGGCTTCGGTCACTCCGAGATGCAGCGGATAGTGCATGTCTTCGTTGTCCATGGCTTCTACGAGCAGTCTCACGCTCTCTACCATCACCACGGTGTTGCTGGCCTTTATTGATATAACTATGTTGTGGAAGTCGTGCTTGCGGAATATCCTTAGAAACTCCATGCAGCTCTCCACTATGCCTGCCGGTGTGTCGCCGTAGCGCGACATTATCCTGTCTGAGAGCGAGCCATGGTTCACTCCCACCCTCACTGCGGTGTGGTGTTCTTTGCAGAGAGCTATGAACGGTATCAGCCGTGTCTCTATCTTCTGGAGTTCGGCTGAATATTCCTCGTCGGTATATTCCAGATGCTTGAAGGTGCGTGCCGGGTCAACATAGTTTCCGGGGTTTATCCTCACCTTCTGTGCATATCGTGCAGCCACGTCGGCAACGTTGGCATTGAAATGAACGTCGGCAACGAGTGGCTGGTCATAGCCTTGGGCAACGAGCTCAGCCCTGATGTTCCTGAGGTTCTCGGCTTCGCGACGTCCCTGAGTGGTTAGTCTCACCAGTTCTCCTCCGGCATCGATAATCCTCTTCGACTGTTCCACACATGCCTGTGTGTCGTTGGTGTTGGTGGTGGTCATCGACTGCACGCGTATGGGGTTGTTGCCTCCAATGGCGATGTTGCCCACGGTGGTGACGGTTGTCTTCCGTCGTTTGTAGATGTTGTCCATCAGTTGCATTTGAATTTGTAGTCGTTGATGAGCGACAGTTCTTTGTTGGCTTTTTCTATTTTCTCTCCGAGCGATGCCTTGTGTTCAGCTATTTTCCGTGCCACGTCGCTGTCGCTCAGGGCTATTATCTGTGCTGCGAGAATGGCTGCGTTTTGTGCTGCATTTACTCCCACGGTAGCCACGGGTATGCCCGGTGGCATCTGTATGATGCTCAGCAGGGCATCCATGCCGTCGAGCATGCCTTTGATAGGCACTCCTATTACTGGCAGCGGTGTTGATGCTGCAATCACTCCTGGCAGTGCTGCTGCCATGCCAGCCGCTGCAATGATTACCTTTATGCCTCTCTGCTGTGCTTCCTTGGCAAATTTCTCCACGGCATCGGGTGTGCGGTGGGCAGAGAGTGCGTTTATTTCAAAGGGTATCTCGTTGTTGTCGAGCCATTTGCAGGCTTTCTCCATTACGGGCATGTCGCTTGTAGAGCCCATGATGATGCTTACTATCGGTTTCATTCTTGTTGTGTTTGTTTGTTTTATATTGTTCTTTGTTATTTTTCTTTCCGTCTTTCTCCTGCCTGGGCTAACTCACCAGTATCATTATGAAGGCTGTGGTGGTGCCTACGAAGAAGCCAGCCACTACCTGCGAGAGGGTGTGCTGGCGCAGTATCATGCGGCTGGTGCCCACCATACCGGCGAGTGTTATTACCAGGCAGAGCCACCACACGGGATTGAAGTTGAATATGAGCGAGAATGCGAGCAATCCGCCTGTCACTCCTCCTATTGCTGCGGTGTGGGTGGATATCTTCCACCATACGTTGATGAGTGCGCACAGCACCTGCACTATGAGTGCCGCCATGAGTATGGAGCTCATGAAATGCGGCAGATGGTGGCTGTGCATGATGTAGTAGCATGTGGAATAGCAGAGTATGGATATCACATAGGGTATTATTCTGCGTTCTTTCGTGCCGAGCTGTATGGGTGTCCATCCGTGGTAGTTGCGGTAGAGGCGTATGAGCACCGTAGGCAGCAGCACGGTGAAGAAATACACGAGCAGCAGCGATATGAGCTTGTAGGATGGCGGAAGGGTGTTGAGATAGCTGAACACATAGAGGGCTATCAGTCCGAGCAACGGCAGGTAGAACGGTGTGAACACCATGCTCACCACGCGTGATGCAATGATTATTCGTTTTTCGTTCATTGTTTTCTCATTTTGGCGTTTGGAATGCCCATTTGTTCACGATATTTCACCACGGTGCGCCTTGCCAGCGGGAAGCCTTTTTGTTTCATGGCTTCTGAGAGTGCCGTGTCGGTGAGTGGATGTGCCTTGTCTTCGTCGTCTACTATCTCCTTGAGTGCAATCTTCATGGTTCGTGTGGAGATGGTGTTGCCTTGGTTGTCGGTGTATTTGTCGTTGAAGAAGAATTTGAGTGGAAACATTCCCCATCGTGTCTGCACATATTTCTGGTTGCTCACCCTCGACACCGTCGAGATGTCGAGTCCGGTCTTCGTGGCGATGTCCTTGAGTCTCATGGGCTTGAGCAGGCTCTCGTCGCCTTCCCTGAAGAAGTCCTGCTGCCACTTTATTATGGCTTTCATGGTCACGGTGAGTGTGTGTTGCCGTTGCTTTATGGCATCGATGTATGTCTGTGCCTTCGTCACCTTGTCCTTGGCATAGAGGAGTGCTTCCTTCTGCTGTCGGTTGAGGCTGTCTTTGTTGTCGCGGTATGTCTCAACCATGCTCACGAACGATGGCGACACGTTGAGTTCCGGCACGTTGCCTTGGTTGAGTGCCATGCTTATGTTGCCGTCGTCGAGTGTCTCCACGATGAAGTCGGGTGTTATCTGTTGTGTGGCGTGGTTTTGTGTCTCGTTCATCGAGGCTCCGGGTTTTGGGTTGAGCCTTGTTATTTCGTGTCTCACCTCGCTGAGCTGGTTGTCGGTGAGGTTCATGGCTTGCTGTATCTTGTCCCATTTCTTGTGTATGAAGAGCTGGAAGTGCTGTTCTATCACTTCGTGTGCCATGATGCGTGGGTCTGTTGCCGTGCTGCGGTCTAACTGCAGCAGCAGGCATTCCTGCAGGTCGTGGGCTCCTATTCCCGGTGGGTCGAACTCCTGCAGCACTGCCACCACGTTGTCTATCTCTTCTGCCGTGGCGTCTATGTTGTGGTATATGGCGAGTTCATCGGAGAGGGTGTCGCTGTCTTTTCTCAGTAGTCCGTCGCTGTCGAGCGAGCCTATGAGATATTCCATGATGTATTGTTGCTTCGCGGTGAGGTCGTGGTCGGCCATCTGCTCGTTGAGCTTGTCGAGAAACGATGTGGTGTCGGCATAGTCCATGCGCCGGTAGTCGTTGTTGTCGGCAGAGGACGGCTGATAGTCGGTTGGTTCGGGCATCTGGTCGTCGCGACCGATGTTTTCGAGTGCCGAGTCGAGTGCGTCTTTTCGTTCCTCGCGTTCGTTGGCCATGTCGAAGCTCTCGTCGGTGTCGTTGACGTTGTTGCTGTCGTCGTAGTCGTTAGTGCCGTCATAGTCGCTGCCGCCGTCGTTGGTTTCGAGTGCGGGGTTGTCGTCGATTTCGGCTGCAATGTTCTGTTCGAGTTCGTTTATGGGCATCTCGATGAGTTTCACTATCTGCAGCTGTTGTGCCGAGAGCCTTTGTTGCAGCTGTTGCTTGAGTGTCTGCTCCTGTATGAGTTGTTGCGCCATAGGTCGTCTTTTTGTTTTTTCTGTGATGGGTATGCTATTCTTCTTCCCCTGTTTCTTTAGTTTTCTTCTTGTCTGCCGAAGTGAAATATTCCTTCAGCTGTGCTGCCGTGGCGGCAAGCTTGTCGGGGTTGTCGTTGCCATAGCGGTCCCAGATGTCCTGGCATGGCACGAGCAACGGCGTGATCATCATGTCGTCGCGGCTGAGGTAGGGGTCTATGAACTTGAACACCTCCATGGCTTCCACCACGTTGTCGGCAGATATCTCCATGAGCTTGGCAAGCTCCATTATCTCGGGTGTCTCTCTCACCATGGTTATGGGCGTGAGCCTGAAGTAGAGGTCGAGAATGGGTATGAGCATCATGGGTGTGATGGGGTTCCCGGGTGATATGGGCTTGAAGTCTTTTTCCCACGACTCCACCACCTCCACGCCGTCGTAGAAGTTGTCGGGTTGTCCGAAACCGTTCATCCTTCTCAGCAGTTCAGCCTCCCTTTTGAGCTTCTTCGGATGGGCTGCGTATTTCCTCCACAGCTGTTCCATGCGCGGCGTGTCTATTTGTCTGAGCCTGAACATTTGTTGGTAGAGTTTCTGTGGTGGTATGTGTATTTCCAGCGCGAGGTCTACCATCAGCCGTGAGTACATTGGTTTCACTCCTGCGGGTTTCTTCAGGTATGCCTGCATGAGCAGCAGCCAGTAGTCGTCTTGCCAAAGAGTTTTTGCCATAGCTTAAGGAGGTTTGTTTCTGATTGCAAAAGTACATAAAACGACTGAAAAGCAAAAGAAAATTCATAACTTTGCATTGTCGGAACAACATAAATTTTCATGCAAGGGAAACGTATAGTAGAGTTAGACTATCTCAGGGCACTGTGCATATTGCTCATGGTTGCCTTCCATCTGGTGTTCATCGGCAGGACCTATCCTGTGGCGAAGCAGGTGGTGTATACGTTCCACATGCCTGTGTTTCTCATCATCTCGGGCTATCTGGCGCGTGTGCCGAAGGAGGGTGGCTCCCATGGTCGCTTCCTGCGTGCCATGCTGTGGATAGCGGTGCCCTACGCATTGGTGGAGAGTGCCTATGTGGTGGCGGCATCGCTGCTGCCTGTCTACGAGCATGTTGACCATCTGTCGCCCCTTGTGCTTGCCTGCAAGGTGGTGCTCCACCCTATCGGTCCCTACTGGTATCTCCACACGCTGCTGCTTTGCTCGCTGGCTTACTATGGTGTGATGCTCCTGCGTGGCATGCCCATGCTGTTCAGGCTGGTGCTGCTGGCTGTGGTCTACTGGTTTCTCTCGCGTGTGTGTGGCATCATGGTGCTTGCCAATGCCATGTATTTCCTTTTCGGGGCATTGTTGCGGCTGTCGGGCATGGGCTTCCTGAGGTTTTTCCCGTCGCGCTGGTGGATGGTGCCGGTGCTGCTCTGCGTGGTGCTGCCACCCCTCTTGCCTGAACTTGCCCACTGCCGTCTTGTGGAAAGTGGAGTGTGGACCTTCAGCAAGAGTTCCTTGGGAGGCATTGCCATGGTGTGGAGCGTCACGGGAGTGATGCTCTGGTCGTTCCGACTGTTGTCGCAGAGGGTGGCCTCTCCCCTACTCTTCATTGGCAGCAACACCCTGCCGTTGCTGCTCTTCAGTCCGTTGTTCACCATTCTTGCAAAGACATGGCAGCCATGGCTGCTCGCCGTCGATGGCTCGGGCATTGTGTTCATGGTGGTGTCGGTGGCTGTTGCGGTGGTTGGCAGCCTTGCCCTCGGCGCACTGTCCGACCGGCTGGGTTTGTCGCGCTATTTCTTCGGCGGGAAAGTGCTGCGGTTTCCACAGGAAAAGTCGGGAAATCGGGCGTGAAACATTTTGTAAATAAATGTAAAATACTGTAAAATATCAAGCCATTTCTTTAACATTTGAAAGCTAAGGAAGGTTCAAAAAACCGCCTCTTTAACTCGTTGATAATCAAATGTTTGGAAGGGGCATTTTAAAAGAGCCTCTTTTAGCGTGCAAAAGAGCCACTTTTGGAAGGTAAAAGAGCCACTTTCGCAGCGCGAAAGTGGCTCTTTTGTTTTCTCACTGTGCGGAGAATATTTTTCGTTCACATTTGTTAACTGTTTCACGGAATTTCAATTTCTGGAAAAAGTGGTGTTTTCCAGGCATGAAAATCGCTTGTTCTGATGAGTAACTTACTTGTTCAGTTTCCACGTTACTCCGTCCTTGGTGTCCTTCACCTCGAAGCCGGCATCGGCGAGGGCGTCGCGTATCTGGTCGGAGGTAGCCCAGTCTTTTGCTGCCTTGGCTTTGGCGCGCAGGTCGAGCACCATGTCTACTACCTTGGAATAGGCTTCCTCGCGCTCTTGGTTGGCTGTGGAGTGGTCGTCTTTGAGTCCGAGTATGTCGAAGGCGAAGAGGTGCATCACCTCGCGCAGCTCCTTCTGTCCTTCCTCGCAGATGTCGAGCTGATGGTCGAGCACTTTGTTCACTATGGTGCAGGCATCAAACAGGTGGCTTATCACCTGTGGTGTGGCAAGGTCGTCGTTCATGGCATCATAGCATTTCTGGCGCAGAGGCGAGAGGACTTTCTGTGTCTCTATGCTGCAGTCGGCGGCAAGGGGCAGGCGCTCGATGTCGCTTATGGCTGTCATGAGCTTCTCAAGGCCTTTCTCGGCAGCTTGCAAGGCTTCGTCGGAGAAGTCCACCGTGCCGCGGTAGTGGGCAGAGAGTATGAAGAAGCGTATGGTCATGGGTGAGTAAGCCTTTGACAGTTTCTCGTGGTTTCCCGTGAAGAACTGCTCCAGGGTTATGAAGTTTCCGAGCGACTTGCCCATCTTCTGACCATTGATGGTAATCATGTTGTTGTGCATCCAGTATTTCACCATGGGCTTGCCCTGCGATGCCACGGCTTGTGCTATCTCACATTCGTGGTGGGGAAACACGAGGTCCATGCCGCCGCCGTGAATGTCGAACTCGGTGCCGAGGTATTTCTTTCCCATGGCGGTGCACTCGCAGTGCCATCCCGGGAAACCGTCGCTCCATGGCGAGGGCCACCGCATGATGTGTTCGGGCGAGGCTTTCTTCCACAGTGCGAAGTCGGCTTGGTTGTGCTTTTCCCCTACTCCATCGAGCTCACGGCTGGCATCCTTGATGTTCTCAAGCGACCTACCTGAGAGTATGCCGTAGCGGTGTTTCTTGTTATAGGCTTCGATGTCGAAATAGATGCTGCCGTTGGACTCATAGGCGAAGCCGTGGTCGAGGATGTCCTTCACGAGCTGCTGCTGCTCAATGATGTGTCCGGTGGCATGTGGCTCTATCGACGGTCTGAGGCATCCCAGTGCGTCCATGGCAGCGTGGTAGCGGTTGGTGTAGTATTGTGCTATCTCCATGGGCTCGAGCTGCTCCAGGCGTGCTTTCTTGGCAATCTTGTCCTCGCCATCGTCGGCATCGTGCTCCAGGTGACCCACGTCGGTGATGTTTCTCACATAGCGCACCTTGTATCCGAGGTGCTTCAGGTAGCGGAACAGCACGTCGAAGGTGATGGCAGGACGGGCATGTCCGAGATGCGGGTCACCATAGACGGTGGGACCGCACACATACATGCCCACATTCGGGGCGTTGAGGGGTTCGAAGCGTTCCTTCTGGCGTGTGAGGGTGTTGTAGATGAGAAGTGTTTGTGTTGACATATACCGTGTTGTTTTTTTCATTTTACATGAATGGAAGCTGTTGTTTTGTTCCATGAGTGCTTGCAAAGTTAAAGATATTTTTTCAATTACACATGCTGTTTTCCAGAAAACAATAGCTACAGAGCCTCATAGTGGTTGAGGGTTTATGCTGTTTTCTTACAAAATGACATGCTTTTGGCGAAATATTGTGCGATTTATCATGCCTGATGCTCAAATGTTGGGCAAATTGTGTAACTTTGCATCGCAAAATTCTATTTTAATAAGGTATGGCTTATAATCGGATAACAGCCGCAGAAGCAGCGGCAATGATTAACGACAAAGACACACTCGCACTGTCGGGATTTACTCCAAGCGGATGCCCCAAAGCCACGTTCAGGGAACTCTCCAAACGGGCTGTGAAGCTGCACGAGCAAGGGCAAGAGTTTGCCGTGGGCATTCTCACCGGCGCCTCCTCATGCCAGAGCATAGAAGGCGACATGGCGGCAGCCAAGGCATTGCGGTTTCGTGCGCCTTTCTCAACAAACAAAGACTTCCGCCAGCACACCAACCTCGGCGAAATCGAATATGAGGACATGCATCTGGGACACATGGCTGAGCGCCTCCGCAGGAATTTCTACGGAGAGATTGACTGGGCTATAATCGAGGTGTCGGACATAGTGGAGGGACAAGACATATGCAAGGCATATCTCACCTCTGCCGGAGGCATCACCGCTACCATTGCAAGACTCGCCAAGAGAGTGATCATTGAGAGAAACACCTTCCACAGCCCCGAGTCACGGCTGCTCCACGACACCTTCGAGCCTGTGGAGTGTGGCTACGGACGCCCGCCAATACCCATACTCTCGGCATACGACCGCGTGGGCGACAACTTCATAGCCATCGACGCATGGAAGATTGCCGGAGTGATAGAGTGCTGCATACCCGAGGAGGCACGCACCTTCAACGAACCCGACGATGCCACCTCGCAGATAGGACAGAACGTGGCAGAGGTGCTTGCCAACGACATGCGCACCGGACGCATACCGGCACAGTTCCTTCCCATACAGAGTGGAGTAGGGGCTACCGGAAACGCCGTGTTCAAGGCTCTTGCCGCCAGCCCCCTCATCCCCCGCTTCCATGTATACAGCGAAGTGGTGCAGGATGCCGCCATACACCACATGATGGAAGGCAAGATTATCAACGCCTCGGCTACTGCCATGACGGTAACCAACGAGCGCCTGAAGATGGTCTACGACAACATAGACTATTTCTCCAAGCACCTCACCATACGACAGAGCGAGATAGCCAACTCTCCGGAAGTGATACGACGCCTCGGAGTGATAGCCCTCAACACAGCCCTCGAGGTGGATATCTACGGCAACGAGAACTCAAGCCATGTGTGCGGCTCGTCGCTGATGAACGGCATTGGAGGCTCGTGCGACTATGAGCGCAACGGATATGTGAGCATATTCACCACACCGTCGACAGCCAAGGGTGGGAAGATATCTGCCGTGGTGCCCATGTGCTGCCATGTAGACTCCACCGAGCACGACGTGGACATCATCGTGACCGAGCAGGGCATTGCCGACCTCAGGGGCAAGGGACCGGTGCACCGCGCCCATGAGATTATTGAGAACTGTGCCCATCCCGACTACCGTCCGCTGCTGCGCGACTACCTGAAGCATGTGGCACCGCAGGGTCACGAGCCGCAGTCCATGCGCGCCGCACTGGCTTTCCACGATACGTTCCTCCGCAAGGGCGACATGCGCCTCACCGATTTCGGAGAGTATCTCAAGTAAACAATCCAATGAAACAAAATAGAAAAAGGCTTGCAACGCTCTTAGAAGCATTGCAAGCCTTTTGTTTTCTTACCTTGTGAAAAGGATGGGGGAGACACCTTCTACAGCAGCAGCTGGCGGGCAAACTCCCATATCACGATGCCGGCAGTGACGCTCACGTTCATCGAGTGCTTGGTGCCAAACTGGGGTATCTCCAGACAGTTGTCGCAACGGTCAACCACGCTCTGGTGAACACCCTTGACCTCGTTGCCCAGAACAACGGCATAGCGACGGTGCGAACCACTGTTGCCGTCGGGCAGAAGGAGCGGTGCCTTGGTGCTGCCTTCAGCCTGCTCCACGGCATAGACATAGTAGCCGTTGCGGCGCAGCTCTTCCACGGCATCGTCGGCACTGCTGAAATGGCGCCAGCTCACGCTGTCCTCGCCACCCAGCGCCGTCTTGTGTATCTCGGGGTGGGGTGGTGTGGCGGTGATGCCGCACAGGTAGACTGCTTCCACCCGGAACGCATCGGCAGTGCGAAACACCGACCCTATGTTGTAGAGCGAGCGCACGTCGTCGAGCACCACCACGAGGGGCAGCTTCTCTGCCTTCTGAAACTCGTCGATGGTTAGTCGCTGCATTTCTATCGTCTTCAGCTTGCGCATGGCTTTCTTTTCCATAACAAACGATAACGGCGGTTATTGCTTGCTGCTGTAAGCAAGTGCATACATGCGTATCTGCTTGACCATGGCAAGCAGACCGTTGGAACGGGTGGGGGAGAGGTGGTCGCGCAGCCCTATGCGGTTGATGAAGTAGAGGTCGGCATCGAGTATCTCCTGCGGACTGTGATGGCTGAGCACGCGTATGAGCAGGGCAATGATGCCTTTCACTATCAGCGCATCGCTCTCGGCAGAGAGCTCCATGAGTCCATCTCTGAGGTCACACTGCACCCACACACGGCTCTGACAGCCCTCAATGAGGTTCTGCTCGGTTTTGTATTTCTCGTCAAGAGGCTCCAGGTCGTTGCCTAAGTCTATGAGCATCTGATACTTGTCCATCCAGTCGTCAAAGCCGTTGAACTCCTCTATAATCTCGTCTTGTATGTCGTTAATGGTCATATTGTGGTTTACCTTTTATGTTCTATTGTTGTTGGCTGCGCCATTGCGCAACACCATCTTTCTTATTCTTGTCAGCTTTCCGACGTCAGCAGGAACAGCTTGTCGTTGGGACGCACCTTCTCGGGTACGGGAATGGACACTCGCTCATGCTGGGGAGCGCTGTCCACGGGCTTGCCGGCATCGTTGTGTATCTCGTCGGCGGTGAGCCACAGGGCTCCGGTGGTGGGACCGGTGATGAGCAGGCGGTCGCCTTTCTTGAATACAGCCGAGTCTACCGACACCTCTGCCACTCCCAGACGTGAGAAATATTTCACCACCTTGCCAATCATGGTCTTCTTGTCGGTGGCGTTGGAGCCGTAGCTGTTGTTCCATTCTCCGAGACGCTGCCCCTGGTAGTAGCCGTCCCAGAAACCACGGTTGAACACTGTGGCGAGCCTCTTGTCCCATTCGTCCTTGCGTTCCTCGGTGAAGAGCTTCTCATGGTCGCCGTCGGTGCTTTCCTGACTGTCGTGGAGCACTGCAGCTATGGCTTCCTTGTAGGCTTTCACCACGGTGTAGACATATTCCGGTCCTCTTGCCCTGCCTTCAATCTTGAACACGCGTACTCCAGCGAGCATGAGCTTGTCGATGAAACGTATGGTTTTCAGGTCTTTGGGACTCATGAGATATTTGTTGTCAACCTCAATCTCGTTGCCTGTCTCGCTGTCGGTGAGTATGTATGAGCGACGGCAAATCTGTATGCACTCGCCGCGGTTGGCTGAACGGTTGGCATCGGCGAGGCTCATGTAGCACTTGCCTGACACTGCCATGCAGAGTGCTCCGTGGCAGAACATCTCTATGCGTATGAGATTGCCCGAGGGACCGGTGATGTGTTGCTCCTTGATCTGTCGGTGGATGTCTGCCACCTGCTCCATGTTGAGCTCGCGGGCAAGCACCACCACGTCGGCAAACTGGGCATAGAAGCGCAGGGCTTCGATGTTTGAGATGTTGAGTTGGGTGGAGAGGTGCACCTCCTGACCCACCTCGCGGCAGTAGGTCATCACAGCCACGTCGCTGGCTATCACCGCGCTGATGTCAGCCTGTTTGGCAGCGTCGATGATCTGGCGCATGGTGGCGAGGTCTTCGCCGTAGATGATGGTGTTTACTGTGAGATATGACTTTATGCCGTGGCTCTTGCATATTGCCGAAATGTCATGCAGGTCGTCAATGGTGAAGTGGTTTGCCGAATGACTGCGCATGTTGAGCTGACCTATACCGAAATACACGGAGTCGGCACCTGCCTTGATGGCTGCCGAGAGCGAGTCGCGCGAGCCCACGGGTGCCATTATCTCAAAGTCGTGGATAGTTTCTTTCATGTGTGCAAAGGTACGATTAAGCGGCTGTTTGACAAAGGAATCGTGCTTACTTTTTTATTTTCCACGTCACCCCATACTTCCTCAGCCCCAGCCAGAAGGACTGGTCATATACGGGATAATCCCTGTCGATGGAGTATGTATTGCAGCTGTCCGTACAGCAGGTCTTCCAGTTCCTCATCACCGATGTATCAGGCATAGTCGTTGACGTGGTGAGCTCTTAATATCTTCTCCATAATTGCTACATAATTACATATTTCTATTGGGAATAACGAGCAAAACGCAGGATTATTGAAATAATTTGCTTACCTTTACAGCCGAACGGCTGCGTTTACAAAAAACAAAGTTGAAACTAAAAATAAAGAGGAGATCATTATGGCAAACGTAACAATGGTTCCCGCCGAGGGACAGATACTGGTGGACATCGAGGACATGACGATGCTCAAGGACATCAAACGGGCTATCAGTATGTTGAAGGGGGTGGGCAAGATTACCGTTCCGCGCCGCCGCAAACTCTATTCGTCCTACGAGCGTTCGCTGCGCGACCTCGACGAGGGGCGTGTGTATGAGGCGAAAGATGTCGACGATTTGTTCAGACAGTGCTTAGAAGAGAAATAAGCATGTACGATATTAAGTTTACAGGCGAATTCAAGCGCCAGATGAAGCTTTGCGAGCGTCGCGGCTATGATATGGAACTGTTGCGCACGGTCATCCGCATCCTCTCAACCAACGGTAAGCTACCCGCAGAGTATCTGCCACACATGCTCCACGGCGACCGCAAGGGGCAGTGGGAGTGCCACATCCTGCCCAACTGGCTTCTCGTATGGGAGCAGCACGACCGGGAACTGCTTCTCATCATGCTCAGCACAGGCACGCACTCTGACCTCTTTGGCAAGAAGTATAAGAAGTAACCCGGCTAACAGGCAGAGAAACATTTATGCATCACCGAGACTGATATATCAGCCAAAATTTGCGTTCTCGAATATTTGATTACTCTCTATCTCTTTCTCTCTCAGACGCTTGCCTACAAGAGTGGTAATAATCACCTTTTACTTTACGCGCGGGGCGCCCGCGCAGGATATTTACGGATTTCCTTGCGAATACGCAAGGGAGGTCAGATTGTTTTTTGTAGAATGCAAAGATAACCAAAAGGACTGACACCGATAATGGATGTCAGCCCCAACTTAATATATTAGTACGAAAAGTTTAGCGGACAGTAATAATTCAAAAAACTCTTTTTTTTAGTCCTTTAATACCTATTTTTCATGTAATTTTGCAGCTGAAATGAAGCAGTTGTTTTTAGGAATACTCAGCTTAGTATTGGTTTGCGCATGTGTGGACAGCCACAAGAGCGACAAAAAGGGTGGGGTAGTGGCTGACACCATTGCCCAAAACGCCGACACTACGGGCGACAGCGCGCTGTTTCGCGAGGAGGTGAGGCTCAAGACCACACCAGTGAAGCGGCAGGGACACTCGGGGCTCTGCTGGGCGTATGCCATGCTGGCAACCATAGAGACCGAGCACCTCATGCAGGGTGACTCGGTGAACCTCTCCGTGGACTTCGTGGCGCGCCATTTCCTCAAGGAGCAGACCATGGCGTTCCGTCGTGGCAACGACATTTCCACGCGTGGCATAGCACCGATGCTCATACGTCTGATACATGTATACGGACTCACACACTATGATGCCTACCATCTCAGGGGCGACGACGACGAGCACAGTCTCAACTACAACGTGCTGTGCAACAAGCTGGAGCACCTGGCAAGGTTCAACCAGCGCTCGCTGTCGACACTCGAGAAAAAAGCCGAGGAGCTTCTGGATGAGAAAATAGGTCCCGTACCGAGATATGTGTTCATGCTCGGTGCCGAATATACGGCACTGGAGTTTGCCCACAGCGTGTGTCGCAAAGACGAATATGAGAGTATTACCAGCTTCACCCACCATCCCTTCAACCAGTATTTCCCGCTCGAAGTGGCTGACAACCACTACCGCGACACCTATCTCAACCTGCCGCTCGACACCATGATGATGCGCATAGACAATGCCCTCAGACAAGGACATCCCGTATGTTGGGAGGGTGACATCAGTGAGCCGCTGTTCTCTTTTGCCAAGGGCATGGCAATGCTTCAGGACGAGCACCAGCCCGTAACGCAGAAATACCGCCAGCAATCCTTTGAACTCGGTAAGACCACCGACGACCATTGTATGGAGATTGTGGGCATAGCATGGAAGCGAGAGAGTAGGGGAGCGGCTGACGGCAGCCCCCGTCAGAAATACTATATAATGAAGAACTCATGGGGCGACGGCAATCCCTATGGTGGCTTCATGTATGTGTCGGAAAACTATGTGAGGCTCAAGACGATAGGCATTGTACTGCCACGCCTTAACGATGAGGATGACAAGCACTAAAGGTGGGCTTGTCACTGCCGCTTAATGAGCTTCCAGCCAGTTGCTGCCCCATCCGCAGTCTGCCACGAGGGGCACGCTGAGGTCGTAGGCATGCTGCATCTCTTCGAGCACAATGCTCTCCACCTTTTCCTTCTCTTCGGGATATACCGAGAAATTGAGTTCGTCGTGAACCTGGAGTATCATCTTCGAGCGTATGTTTTCTTGCTTGAAGCGACGGTATATCCTCACCATTGCAACCTTTATTATGTCGGCTGCTGAGCCTTGTATGGGCGCATTGATGGCGTTGCGCTCGGCAAAGCCGCGCACCGTGGCATTGCGGCTGTTGATGTCGGGAAGATAGCGGCGGCGGTGGAAGAATGTCTCCACATAGCCTTTCTCGCGTGCCTGCTGCTTCGATGCCTCCATGTAGTCGTAGACCTGTGGAAACATTTCGAAATAACCGTCAATGAGCATCTTTGCCTCTGAACGCTCAATGTCGAGACGCTCGGCAAGACCAAACACCGTGATGCCGTAGATGATGCCGAAGTTGGCGCGCTTGGCCTTGGTGCGTTGGTCGCGAGTGACGCTCTCAAGGCTCTCCTTGTATATCTTTGCAGCGGTGGCGGCATGTATGTCGATGCCCTCGCGAAAGGCTTCAATCATGTTCTTGTCGCCGGAGAGATGTGCCATGACTCGCAGCTCTATCTGGGAATAGTCGGCAGAGAAAAACTCACAGCCTTCCTCGGGAATGAAGCAGCGACGTATCTCCTTGCCGTCTTCCCCCCTGACGGGTATGTTCTGAAGGTTGGGGTCGGAGCTTGAGAGCCTTCCCGTGGCTGTCACCGTTTGGTTGAACGAGGTGTGTATGTGTCCTGTCTTCTTGCTGATAAGCTTCGGCAGCGCGTCGACATAGGTGCCGAGGAGTTTCTTCAACCCCCTGTAGCTCAGTATCTTGTCTACAATGGGATGTTTGCTTCTGAGCTGTTGCAGCACCTCTTCGCTCGTGACATATTGTCCGGTCTTGGTCTTCTTGGGTTTCTCCACAATCTTCATTTGGGAGAACAGGATGTCGCCAACCTGCTTGGGAGAAGATATGTTGAACTGCTGCCCCGCCAGGGCAAAGATGTCTGCCTCGAGGGCAAGCATGCGCTCGGTGAAGAGCCGTGAGGTCTCGGCAAGCGACCCAGTATCTATTCTCACACCGTGACGCTCCATCTGTGCGAGCACCTCCACCAACGGCATCTCTATCTCTCGGAAGAGCCGGTCCACACCCATCTCCCTGAGCTGCGGCTTGAGTTTGTTCTTGAGCTTCAGTGTTATGTCGGCATCCTCACATGCATATTCATATATGTCTTCAGCCCTGAGCTCGCGCATCGACTTCTGGTTCTTGCCCTTGGGACCTATGAGCTCATCGATGTGTATGGTCTGGTAGTCGAGGTACACCTCTGCCATGTAGTCCATGTTGTGGCGCAGCTCGGGTTGGAGCAGATAGTGGGCAATCATTGTGTCGAACATCTCCCCTTGGAGTTCAATGCCATAGTTGGCGAGCACCTTCATGTCGTATTTTATGTTCTGACCAATTTTCTCTATGTTCGCATTTTCATAGACTGGTCTGAAAATCTCAACCACTCCTTGGGCTTCATCTCTCTTTGCCGGCACTGGCACATAGAATGCCTTGCCTTCCTCAACAGAAAAGCTCAATCCCACCAGTTCAGCCTCAATGGTGTCGGTTGAGGTGGTCTCGGTGTCAAAACTGAGAAATGACTTTGTCAAGAAAAAAGAACAAAGTTTCTTCATTTCTTCCTCATTGTCAACGAGTTGATAGTCGTGTGGGGTGGTTTTTATGCTCAAATGCTGCGATTTTTTTGGCTCTTCAAGCTCATCGGGCGTAAAAAAACCAAAGAGATCGGGTTGGTTGTTAACACTTTTTTGCATTGGTTTCGCACTCTTAACAAACTTGGGAAGAAGACTCCTGAACTCAAGTTCGGTGAAGAGCTCGGTGAGTTTCTGCTCGTCGGGGTCGCTGAGTCGGAGTTCGTCAAGGTTGAGTTCCACAGGCACATCGGTTCTGATGGTTGCCAGGAAGCGCGACATGTTGATGTCGTCAACGGCACCTTCCACTTTCTCCCTTAGCTTGCCCTTGATTTGGTCTGTATGACTGAGCATGTTGTCGATGCTTCCAAACTGGTTGATGAGTTTCACGGCTGTTTTCTCACCCACACCCGGACAGCCGGGGAAGTTGTCGGCACTGTCGCCCATGAGTGCCAGCAGGTCGATTACTTGTGTGGTGCTGTCTATGCCGTATTTCTCGCAAACCTCTTTCTCGCCAAGCTTGTCGTAGCCACCACCATGGCGTGGCTTGTACTGGAACACGTTGCCGCCAACAAGCTGCCCGTAGTCCTTGTCAGGGGTGAGCATATAGGTCTCAACGTTGTTTTTGCCCGATTTCATCGCCAATGTGCCTATCACGTCGTCAGCTTCGAAGCCGTCGACCTGCAGGCATGGAATGTGCATGGCTTCAAGAATGCTCTTGATGATTGGCACCGACTGACGTATGTCCTCGGGTGTCTCCTCTCGCTGTGCCTTGTATTGTGGGAAGGCATCGTTGCGGAAGGTCTTGCCATGGTCGAAAGCTACACCGAGATAGGTGGGCTGTTCCTTGGTGATAATCTCGTTCAGGGTGTTGCAGAACCCCATCACCGCCGACGTGTTCACGCCCTTTGAGTTTATTCTTGGATTTTTTATGAAGGCATAGTACGACCTGTATATCAATGCGTAGGCATCAAAGAGAAAGAGTTTTTCCATAAGAATTTCTTTAATTTGTGTAAAAGTACAAAATTATTACCACTTTTCCCGAGATTTTGCTTAATTTTGTGTCAAATTTAAACTCAAGATGGATTATCTGTCAAGCATAAAAGCTCCCATAAACAGTGAATTATCCGATTTCATCGCTCTTTTCAACGACGCACTGAGCCATGAAGACGGTATGCTATGCAATGCCCTCAACCATATAAGGCAGAGGGGTGGGAAGCGTATGCGACCGATGCTCATCCTGCTCATGGCAAAGAATTTCGGCAAGGTGACTAAGGTAACCCAGCATGCTGCCGTGGGACTGGAGCTGCTGCACACGGCGTCGCTCATTCACGACGACGTGGTTGACGAAAGCAATCAGCGTAGGGGACAGGCATCGGTGAATGCCACATATAATAATAAGGTGGCTGTGCTCGTGGGCGACTATGTGCTTTCAACGGCTCTCCTGCATGTGTCGTTCACAGGCTCAGAAATGATAGTGCGCCATCTGGCGCAGCTCGGACAGACGCTCAGTGACGGAGAGATACTACAGCTATCAAACATCGACAGCACAGACATTTCCGAGGAGGTTTACTATGATGTGATAAAGCGCAAGACCGCAGCTCTCTTTGAAGAATGCGCTGCCATAGGAGCACTCTCTACCGGTGCGAGCGACGATGCCGTGGCTGATGCAGCCCTCTTTGGTCAGCATCTGGGCATGATGTTCCAGATACGCGACGACATTTTCGATTATTACAACGACGACACCATAGGCAAGCCCACCGGAAACGACATGGTTGAAGGAAAACTCACACTGCCGGTGATCTATGCGGTGAACAGCAGTGGTGATGGAACCATGGCAGCCCTTGCACGAAAGGTGAAGGAAGGTAGCGCCACTGCCGATGAAATCGCTGAATTGGTGGAGTTTGCAAAGGCTAAGGGCGGCATTGACTATGCCGAAAGGAAGATGGAGGAGTATCATGCCCTGGCTAAGAAATTCATTGACCGATGGGTTGATGATGATGCCCTGAAGCTGGCGTTCTCCTCATATCTTGATTTTGTTATACTGCGGAAGTCCTGAGGCTTTCGCTTTTTTATTGCCGATACTTCCATATCACTTTTTGTTTTCCTCTTGTCTGTGGCAATGGGCTTCGTTCCATGAATTGTATATTTATTCACTCTCAGATGCTTAATAAACTAAGCCGAAATGACAGTCTTCGAACTGTCAGTTTCTGTTTTTCGCAAAACGAGCCAGTATTTTCCGCAAAATACTCGAGTATTTTGGGCTCAATACTGGAGTATTTTGGGCACAATACTGAGCCAAAATACAAATATCTGATAGTCAGATGTTTGGAAAATGCGTTCCGTAAGTTTTTTTTCAGGCTTTATAAACGATGTTTTTGGATTTGAGAATATACAAAAAATGCATATCCATCAGCAAAACTGTATGAATATGCATTTGTGTTATGCGTTGCTAAATTTGGACTTGGATGTTAGAAAAACATTGTTTCTTCGCCCATGATTTCACTCAGCAGCAGGTTGGCAAGGCGGCTGGTGCCCATGCGGAACCATTTGTTGGTGAGCCATTTCTCGCCGAGCACCTCCTTGACGATGGTGTAGTAGATTACGGCATCCATGGGTGTGTTGATGCCACCAGCTGGCTTGAAACCAATCTGTATGCCGGTTTCATCGTAGTATTCCTTGATGGCCTGGCACATGACGTAGGCTGCCTCGGGAGTGGCAGAAATCTTTTCCTTGCCAGTAGATGTCTTGATGTAGTCAGCACCTGAATACATTGCCAAGAGTGAGGCTTTCTTGATGTTGGAAGCCGTTGACAGACAGCCTGTTTCAAGTATCACCTTCATGGCTACGTTGTCGCCACAAACGTTTTTGAGCTCGCCGATGTCGTCGGCTACTCCTTCGTAGTCGCCGCTGAGGAACTTACCCACGGGCATGACGATGTCGATCTCTGTTGCACCGTCCTTAACAGCAAGGGCAGTCTCGGCAATCTTCACCTCAATGAGTGCCTGGCTGCTGGGGAAGGAGCCTGAGACGCATGCTACCTCCACGCCGTCAACCTCGAGCGACTCGCTTACTACCGATGCAAAGCATGGATATACGCAGATGGTGGCTACATGGGGAAGGTCTGGATAGCTGTTTTCAAACTTGTTTACGCGTTCTGTGAAGGCGAGCACGCTTTCTTCTGAGTCTGTGGTCTTTAGAGTGGTGAGCTCAATGCTACCAAAGAGGAATTTCTTTACGTCGAGGGTGTCGTTTTCATGCACTTTCTCGGCAATGATTTTCTTTACTGCTGCTGCCACCTCGGCATCGTCTATCTCACAGTTATACTTGCCCAGTGCCTGCTGTATCTTGCTTTGCTGTGGCATGTGGCTGTGATGGTGATGTGCGTGGTCGTGTGTGTGGTCGTGATTGTGATTTTCTGCCATGGTCATAATATGTTTTTTGGGTTGTTTATTGTCGTTGAAACCGGTGATTTTTGTGTTTTATGTATTGATTGTAATGGTCTGTGAATGAATGGGGTGGAGTGGTGGGGCTCAAGGTTTGTCGTGGCTTTTGTTGGTGCTGAGCTTGGGGTTGTTGATATGGCGTTGGGAGTCGCGACAGGTTTTCTTCTCTATGCTCTTGCGAAGCTCTTCTGTGAGATCCACGCCTGTCTGATTAGCCATGCACAGCAACACCCACAGAATGTCTGCCATCTCTTCACCAAGGTTGGGCTGCTCGCCAGTCTTGAAGCTCTGTTCGCCATAGAGGCGCGCCACCACTCGTGCCAGCTCGCCTACCTCCTCGGTGAGTATCGCCATGTTGGTGAGCTCTGAGAAGTAGCGCACTCCATATTGCTTAATCCATTGGTCTACAGTTGTTTGTGCTTCTCTGATTGTCATTCTGGTATTGCTGCTAAGGTTGATATCAAGAGTATTGTGAACAGGGTCAGCATGAACATGTTCCATATTCTGCGGCTCTGGTATTCTTTCCATCGTGAGAGTTCATAGGCGCTAACTGTGGCAATCATTGCAGATGCTGCAATGACCAACAACGAGTAGGTGAGGCTGTAGATGGGGTAGAAAGCGGGCTGGGAGCTTCTTACCGGAGTGAGAAACACCCTGAGGATTACCGCGAAGCAGAGTAGCACATACTCGTATCTGCGGCATATTTCCACTATTCTTTCCATCTTTATAGTTATAGTAGGTTTGCTGTCATTCCTTGTTGTTGGTGTCCATGCAGATGGTTACGGGACCGTCGTTGAGCAGTTCCACCTTCATGTCGGCACCAAACTCGCCGGTTTTCACGGTCTTGCCCGTGAGTTCTCCCAGTTTCTCACAGAAATAGTTGTAAAGCGGTATGGACAGCTCGTGGGGTGCTGCATGGATGTAGCTCGGACGGTTGCCTTTCTTGTAGCTTGCAAGCAGCGTGAACTGGCTTATCACGAGTATTTCACCGTTGATGTCGGTGACGCTGCGGTTCATCACGCCGTTGTCATCGTCGAAGATGCGCAGCTGAGCAGCTTTCTTTGCCAGCCAGTCGGCATCGTCGGTGGTGTCGCCGCAGGCTACTCCGAGGAGTATCATCAGTCCGTTGCCGATAGATGCTTTCACTTTGTTGTCTATGGTCACGCTGGAGTGTTTCACGCGTTGTATTACTGTCTTCATGTTGTGCTTCGTGTCGTAACGGCAAAATTACTAATTAGCAGATAATTAGCCAAAATTTCTCAGCTTTTTCCTTCCTTTGCGGCTCTTTATTGTTGTGTTGAGGGCTGTTGTGTGGCTTCGGCTGGGTGGAAATAGTCATACACGAGTTGTGCCTTATGATTGCCAATGATTTTTGTAAGTGTTTGAATATCAGCTTCTTGTACTCTTTTCACGCTCTTTAGAGACTTTATTAGCATGTCGCGCGACTTGGGTCCTATGCCCTTGAGATCGTCAAGTGCGCTGTGGAGGGCATGGGTTGACCGCTTGTCGCGATGGAAGGTGATGGCATAGCGGTGTACCTCGTCCTGTATGCGTGTGAGGGCATGGAAGAGCTCGCTGTCGGTTTTCAGTCCGATGACGCGTGGCGGGAAGCCGTAGAGCAGCTCGTTGGTGCGGTGCCTGTCGTCCTTGGCGAGTCCGGCAATGGGAATGTTGAGGTGGAGCTCGTCTTCCACCACCAGTCTCACAGTGTTCATCTGGCCTATTCCTCCGTCGGTTATGATGAGGTCGGGCAGGGGAGTGCCTTCCTCTATCATGCGGCTGTAGCGGCGGCGTACCACCTCTTGCATGGAGGCATAGTCGTCAGGTTCGCTTACGGTCTTTATGTTATACTTCCTGTAGTCTTTCTTCGACGGTTTCATCGCCTTGAACACCACGCAGCCTGCCACGGCATCGGTGCCTGAGATGTTTGAGTTGTCGAAGCACTCTATGTGATATGGCATCTTTGGAAGCTGGAGCTTGTCTTGCAGCTCTTTCATCAAGCGCGTCTGTTTCTGTTCGGGATTGAGTTTCTCGGCTTGTTTCATGCGGTCGAACTTATACTGCCTGCAGTTCATTTCTGACAGTTCAAGAAGGTGTTTCTTGTCACCGCGCTGAGGTATGAAGAACTCTGCGCCCTTGATGTTGAAGTCCATTGGCATTGGAACGATTATCTCCTTGGCATCGCTCTGGAAGCGTTTTCTTATCTCAAGAATGGCTTCGTTGAGCAGTTCTTGGTCGCTTTCATCGAGTTTTCGCTTGTATTCATAGGTGAAACTCTGGTTTATTGCACCTTTTTTTACATGTATGTAGTTGATGAATGCAGTCTTGTTAGTGTCGTCGTTAATGATGGTAAATGCGTCAACATCGGTTATTGTATGGCTTACTACTTCGCTCTTTGAGCAGAAATTATCGAGTAGAAGCACTTGTTTCTTTATCTCCTCGGCTTCCTCAAATCTGAGATTTTCTGCCAATTCCATCATTTCCTTGCGCAAATGTTGGCTCATTTCGCGTGTGTTTCCTCTTAAAATCTCTCTTGCCTGAAGTATTTTCTGCATGTAGTCTTCGTGGCTTTGCTTGCCAATACATGGTGCGTTGCAGTTGTGAAGATGATATTCCAGGCACGGCTTGTATTTGTTTTGCCTCACTCCATTGATTGTTATGGGCTGTCGGCATGAGCGTGGTTTGTAGATTTTGTTTATAAGTTCGAGAATTGCATACATGCTCCCTATGTGGGAGTAGGGGCCGAAAAACTGTCCATAGCGTTTGTTTATTGTCCTTGTCTTGAATATTCTGGGAAACGGCTCGTTGGAAATGCAGATGCTTGGGTAGGTTTTTCCGTCTTTAAGCAAAACGTTGTAACGCGGCTGGTATTGCTTGATGAGTTCGTTTTCTATCAGCAGTGCGTCTTCCTCTGAGTTGACAATGGAATATGAGATGTCGAATATTTTGCTTACCAACACCTTTGTCTTGTATCTGTCTACTTCCTTATGGAAATATGACGATACGCGGTTCTTCAAGTCCTTTGCCTTCCCTACATAAATAATTGTATGGTTTTCGTCGTAGTATTGATATGTTCCGGGCTTGTGGGGAAGACTCGCAACGATGGCTTTCAGACGTTCCAGACGTTTAAGGTTTTCTTCTCTTGTCATCTCGTAAATGCTTTGTTTAAAGGTGTTTCAAGATAAATTGTTTCATGTGAAACATTTTTCTTCTTTCTAATTGTTTCACGCTTCTCATGCCCGAAACAAATAAATGGCGGCAGCACTGTCTGACTTCAGCTTCCGTTTTTGGGAAGAAGGTAAACAGTGTTGCCGCCATCGGTTTGCTTAGATGGTGAGGAGGGTGGTGAGTTCCACGTCCTTGAATTCGTCGCGTCCGTGGAGACCCTCGTCGGTTATCTCTATAATGAAGTTTATGTAAATCTGTTTTGGGTTGAAATGCTTCACGAGCTTGTAGGTTGCCTTAGCCGTTCCTCCGGTAGCGAGCAGGTCATCGTGGATGAGTACCACGTCGTTGCTGTTGATGGCATCGATATGCATCTCAACGGTGTCCACTCCGTATTCTTTTGAGAACGATTCTTTGATGACGGTGGCGGGCAGTTTTCCGGGTTTGCGTGCAAGTACCACGCCGCATCCTAATCGTGCAGCGAGTGCCGATGCCATTACAAAGCCACGGCTTTCTATGCCCACAATCTTTGTTATGCCCTTGTCCTTGTAAAGCTCATAGAGGGCATCGGTCATCTCTTTCATGCACTCTCCGTTTTTGTAGAGAGTGGTAACGTCTCTGAAGTTAATACCTTTCTTAGGGAAGTCGGGTATGCTTCTGAGGTTGTCTAATAGAAGTTGTTTGTTCATGGTGGTGGTATTATAGGGTTTGTTTACTATCATTGTTTCACGTGAAACATTTGTTTTTCCAACTCATGCAGGCACTGTTGTGTTTGTTCTCCGCGCGGTTTTTGTCGTGTGTTGTGTGGAACGTTTTGCAGTATGTCACTTGTTGAGCAGCACGAGCATTACGTTGATGTCGCTTGGACTCACTCCCGGTATGCGGCTTGCCTGTGCGAGTGTCTCCGGTTGTATGCGTTTCAGTTTCTGTCTGCACTCGGTAGAGAGGTCTTTTATTTCCTCGTAGTTGAACTTTCCTTTTATCTTTATGTTCTCGAGTTTGTTCATTTTCTCTGCAAACACCCTTTCCCTGTCGATATAGCCTTTGTATTTCATGGCAATCTCGGCACACTCGGCAATCTCTTCCATACGGTTGGGTGAGGAGTGTATTGTTTCCTTGAGTGCTGGCAGCACTTCTGCAAGGTTGCTAAGTGTTATCTGTGGGCGGGCTATGAGGTCGGCTATCTTTGCGGAGCCGTGGAGTGGGGCAGTGTCCAGCGTCTCAAGCAGCGGGTTTATGGTTGCCGGCTTCACGCTGGTGTTGTTGCAGAAGTTGATGATCCTGTCTATGTGCTGTTGTTTCTCCTTCCACCAGTCGTAGCGTTGTTTGGTTGCCGTGCCGAGCTTGTAGGCTTTCTCTGTGAGTCGCGTGTCGGCATCGTCCTGCCGCAGCAGTATGCGGTACTCGGCTCTTGAGGTGAACATGCGATAGGGCTCGTCTACTCCTTTTGTTACGAGGTCATCGATGAGCACACCGATGTAGGATTCGTCGCGTTTCATGGTAAATGGTTGAGAGTCAGAGCAATAGAGTGCTGCATTGATGCCTGCTACCATGCCTTGACCAGCTGCTTCCTCATAGCCTGTGGTGCCATTTACCTGTCCGGCGAAGAACAGTCCGGCAATAATCTTCGATTGCAGAGAATGGCTGAGTTGTGTAGGGTCGAAGAAGTCGTATTCTATGGCGTAGCCAGGACGGTAGACTTTCACGTCTCTGAGCGCAGGGATGGTTCTGAGGGCTTGAATCTGTATGTCCATGGGCATTGACGAGGAGAAGCCGTTGAGGTACATCTCGTTGGTGTTGGTGCCCTCGGGCTCGAGGAACAGGGGGTGCTGTTCTCTCTCGGGAAAGGTCATGAGCTTTGTCTCAATGCTCGGGCAGTAGCGTGGTCCTATGCTTTTTATCTGTCCGTTGTAGAGCGGTGAGTCGCTGATGCCGCTCATGAGTGTCCTGTGTGTCTCGGCATTGGTGTTGAAAGTCCAGCAGGGCAGCTGTGGCAGTGTGCGTCTGGGACCGATGAAAGAGAACTGATGGTAGTCGTTTTCGCCGGGTTGCGGCTCTGTGTCTTCAAAGTGTACGCTTCTGCGATCTATCCTCACTGGCGTGCCGGTCTTCATCCTGTCGCAGGTGATGCCGTACTGTGTGATGCTCTCGGTGAGATGCTTGGCGGCAGGCTCGGCGATGCGTCCGCCTTCCACCTGTCGTCGTCCGATGTGCATCAGTCCGTTGAGGAAGGTTCCGGCTGTTATCACCACGCTCTTGGCCCTGAGTTCGGCACCCCAGATGGTTCTCACTCCCACACAGCGTTTCTTGGGGGCATCGGCAAGCGGTGAGCTGTCGCTGTTTTCCACTATGAGCTCTTCTGCTTGGTCTTGCCAGATGTCGAGGTTGGGTGTGGCATCCAAGGTGTTTCTCCACTCCCAGATGAACTTCTCGCGGTCGCACTGTGCCCTGGGTGACCACACTGCCGGTCCCTTTGAGCGGTTGAGCATGCGGAACTGTATGGCGGTCTTGTCGGTGACGAGTCCCATGTGTCCGCCCAGTGCGTCAATCTCTCTCACTATCTGTCCCTTGGCAATGCCGCCCACGGCGGGGTTGCACGACATCTGTGCAATCTTGTTCATGTCCATGGTCACCAGACATGTGCTGGCACCCATGTTTGCGGCAGCTGTAGCGGCTTCGCATCCCGCATGTCCGCCTCCAATCACTATTACGTCGTAGTTTAGGATCATTCTTTTATGCGTCTGTTGTCTTATGTGTGTTACAATGATGGTCATTCAACAAAAAAACCACAGCCTTGGGAGTGGCTGTGGCTTTTGTTGGTAATGTGATAATGGTGTGGTGGAGCATACAGGACTCGAACCTGCCACCTTTTGACTGCCAGTCAAACGCTCTAGCCAGATGAGCTAATGCCCCATTGCGCTGCAAAGATAGTGCTTTTATTTTTTTTGCGCAAATATCCTGCATGTTTTTTTGCTAACCTCTTGTGGCGGAAGAGATAGCCAGTCGGCTAAACAAAGATGTTGACACTGTAAGGAGACTTGCACGAGAGTAACCTGCAAGACGGTGGCATGACAACTGGTATTCTCCCAAGAGAAGGGTTTCATTCCAACTCTGTCAAGGCGAAGTCACGCATACGGTGCTTGACGCTGTTGATGCGCTCAAGAAGGTTCCAGATGGCATCTTCGCTCAATATTCCTCGCTTGAGGTCTTGGGGAAGGAGGCCTTGTTCGTCGGACTCGAAATCTGCCTTCCATTCATCGCCGGAATAATAGTTATCAAGTTTCGTGATGTCATCCTCAAGGCTGGTGATAGCGTCCACAGCCTTCTCCAATGCACGCAATGCCTCGTCAATGCGATCATAGCGTTGCTCCATGTCGGTTATACGTTCAATGTGTGTCATCTTCATACGTTTTGGAGGTTTATTATTGTTTACGAAAAGTGCATGGTTATGACCTACCTTTATGGTTATTCAAACAGGAGGTGTGGCAAAATAGGCACACCTCCTGTTCTGTTTTCACTGCTCCGTGATTTAACTTCGTTGAACCACATCGCGACTCGGCATAGCTGATGCAAGCATCACTCTGCGCTCACTGCTCCGTGATTTAACTTCGTTGAACCACATCGCGACTCGGCATAGCTGATGCAAGCATCACTCTGCGCTCACTGCTCCGTGATTTAACTTCGTTGAACCACATCGCGACTCGGCATAGCTGATGCAAGCATCACTCTGCGCTCACTGCTCCGTGATTTCAGGGTGTTGGACGGCCAGTGGCTGCCCTTTCTGTGCAAGGTAGAACATGTAGAGTATGCAGTCCTTCGTGCCGCGGTTCTCGCCGTGGTGGATGGTGTTAACCATTTCCACGACGGCTTCGCCCTCGTGTACTACCTTTGTCTTGCCGTCCAGCCCGATGATGGTCAGTTCGCCTTGTACCAGCACGCCGTAGTTCATCACCGGGTGGTGGTGCCAGCCTAACTTCTGTCCGGCGGGAAACACATACTTTACCGCCACCAGTTCGGGACGTCCCTGCAGATAATCGGGCAATTCTACACCGTCCCAGCTCTGAGAGGTTCGTATGAGTTCTTCACTCATCACTTTTGGAGCGGGGGTGTTCTCCAGTGCATGAGTTCCCTTACATGCTGTAAATACACTTGTGCCGCACACAACGGTTGCAGCGAGCACCATGTTCAAAATCTTTCTCATATTATTGATTTTGCTTAAGAGTTGATTTATAATGTTCATTACTTTATTCTGTTATTTGTTGCTTACAGCCCAGGTGTTTCAATTTCTTGCCTCTACTTTTGAAGTGTAGTTCAAGTGCTTGAGCTGTGGCTTCTTCTCTCACTTAATCGCTACCTTCTCACCTTCTTTTATACATATGCCTGCATGTGAGGGCTTGCCGCAGAGTTGTCTGCCGTCTATGGAGTAGACCTTCGCATCGGTAGCGTCAGCATAGCTTGCCGTGGAGACGATGGCGGTTGCGGCATTGTCAGAAGCCTCGCGCAGCAAGACCTGTGTCATGCAGTGTGCAGCACCGTAGCCGTCAATCAGACTTTCAAGCGGAATCCATTCAACTGTAACTCCGGCGTCGCTGAAGCGCTGCTGCAGTTCCAGTGACTGTCCGCCTACAGCCATGATGTGGCGCGGGGCGATGGTCAGGAAATTGTTGGCGTAGTGCATCTCGTCGTCGTAGTCGATGGGTATGATTTCAAAGCCGCGGCTCCTGATATACTCCACAAAAGGTTCTTCGCTCTTCCATAGTGAGTACTGCTTGGTGCCAGGCTTGCGGGTCCAGATGTCGCAGGTATCATACTCCGGTTCTCCGGGCTTGGCTTCGAGTCGGCTTCTCACCATGGTGCAGAGATTGCTGTCAATGATATTAAAGTGGGTGTCGAGGTGCATCTGCATCTGCCAGAGTTTGTGGTCGCGCACTACTACAATGGTGTCGTGGCCGAAGGCATCAGCCTCCATCATCTGGCGTATACCCTCATCGTTGGTGCGCATGCCACATCCGATGAGTGATATGTTGCCGGCGGGCAGATAGTCACCGCCCTCCAGCCTGCCGTTGCCCTCGATGCGGAGGATGGGCTTCAGACCGAGGTGGTTGTAGCAGAGTTCTATGATGTCGGTCTCAGGTGAGCGCTGCGAGGAGTTCATACGGCAGATGACGTGTCCGCGCGGCGTGGTAATGCTCTGGTCGCGGGTGAAGTAGAGGTTCATCAGCGGATTCTGAATATATTGAGCCTCGTAGCCGGTGTTGTTGTCGGTTCGCTGCAACTTCACCGTAGGTTGCAGCAGGATGCAGCGTATAAGGTCGTTACGACTCATCTTACCGAGTATTTCCTGACGGTAGTTCTCATTCTTGTCGGCATCCTCGTCGGGAATGCCGCTGATGTCATAGACGAGTACGTTGTCGGCGAGCATCCTTAGACTGTCGATGCCTACCTCCTGCATGATGCTCCCAACGGTGTGCACGCGTATACCGTTTTTCTCCAGCATGGAGATGTAACCTCTGTGCTCCTCGGCGGCCTTGTCAACGTCGAAGTAGTTCTCGAAGAGTCCCGCCGAAGGGTGTATGACACCATTGAACAGTTCCTGTCCGGGTGTGTGCATCAGTATACTGCCTGCCTTCGACCATTCGTCCTGTGGATATGTCATCGGCGTTTTCTGTGCCAATGACTTTGCGCTGCTGATTAAGAGGGTGGCGGCGAGCACCCATAGTCTTGCATTTCTCATCGTTATTTCTTTTCTTTCTTGTTAATTCGTTTGGTCAGACTGATGGCACCAGTGGGGCAGACAAGGCGGCAGAGGTGGCAGCCTACACACTTAGTGCCCACTATGCGGGGTTGGCGGGTGCCTGGATCGAACGTGATGGCTTGGTGTCCACCATCCGAGCACGAGCGGTAGCAGCGACCGCAGCCAATGCAACGCTCACGGTCAATCTTGGGATAGACGATGGTGTTACGGTCAAGGTCGGAGGGCAGAACGAAATTCTTTAGCTCTGAACCTACAAGGTCGTCGAGTTGCTCCATGCCGTGCTCAGCCATATAGTTTTGCAGACCCAGAATGAGGTCGTCTATGATGCGGTAGCCGTACTCCATCACTGCTGTACACACTTGCACGTTGCGACAGCCCAGCTGGATGTATTCCAGTGAGTCACGCCAAGTCTCAATGCCACCAATACCGCTCAGCTGCACATTCTTCATGATAGGGTTCTTTGCCAACTCGAGGATGTAGCGTTGGGCGACAGGTTTCACGGCGCGGCCTGAATAGCCAGAAAGTGTCTGCTTGCCGCTGACTTCCGCCTCATGGCTCATCGTCACGCTCTTGATGGTGTTGATGGCCGAAATGGCTTCGGCTCCGGCAAAGTAGGCACCCATGGCAGGGCTGTTTATTTGTGTGATATTGGGTGTCATCTTGGCAATGACTGGAATCTTCACGCTGCGCTTCACATAAGCGGTATAGAAGGTCACCAGCTCGGGGTTCTGTCCCACGTCGCTGCCCATGCCCGCAAGACGCATCTGTGGACACGAAAAGTTCAGTTCAACGGCATCGCAACCTGCTGCCTCTGCCATCTGTGCAAGTTCAGACCACTCCTCCTCAAACTGTCCCATGATGGAGGCCACGACAACCTTGGTAGGATAGTCCTGTTTCAGCCGTCGCAGAATGTCGAAGTCCACTTCGTATGGATTCTCCGACAGCTGTTCCATGTTGCGGAATCCGGCAAAGCGAGTATCGTTCTTCACAGCATCGAAGCGCGGCGATACCTCGCAGATGTCCTGCTTGCAGATGGTCTTGTAAAAGACACCTGCCCAACCGGCATCAAAGGCACGCGCAACCATCTCATAGTTGGTACACACGGCTGAAGAGGCGAGGAAGAAAGGATTCTCGCAAGGTATGCCGCAGAAGCTGATGGCAAGCGAGGGCTTGGCATTGCTTATGTTGACGGCATCCATGCATACCGCGCTCAGCATTTCGCGGATGCGTATAGGACGGTCGTAATGGATACAGGCCGCCTCAGCCTGCTGGAGGTCGGTCTCTGTGCAGTTCTCCACAAAGTGCAGGGCATACTTCACGTTGCCAAACCGGATGGCACGGATGGCCCGAGCCACATCACCAGTCTTGCATGCTTTCGTACAGGGAGCATCCTCGCACAACAGGCAGCGTGCCGCCTCTTCATGGATATGTATCATGTCGGTTTTTGTTATAATTGTTTAAAGGTATAAGGTGAAGTCGGTGTTTAAGAATGACAAATTACTACTTCACTACAGCCTTCTTGCTGTCCCTTATTACTATGCCGCGTGTCTGCTCCGTGGCTTCTGTTCCGTCTATGCTATAAATGCGAGCCGTGTTCTCCCTGGCCTGTGCGTTGTTGGCTGCTACCGTCACGTTTCCTGCCGTCTTCTCCTCATACTCCTGGCGTGCTTGCTTCATCATGGTCTGGAAGTCTTCATTGTCTTGCAGTACGCTGAACAGCATACTCCCTGCCATGCGGCTGTTGTCTACGTCGGTCTGCCAGTGTGCACCCACTATTACTCGGCTCTGTCCATAGTCCATGCCCCTCTTGTATATTTCAGCGGCTCTCTCTGGGGCTATCTCTATCATCAGCAGCGTTATGGTCCATCCGCGAAGACAGTGCCCCGAGGGATAGCTGCCTTCATTGTATAGTTCCTCGTCCTCGCCCGATGCCGTTTCTTCGCCGAAGTATCGGAAAGGGCGTATGCGGAAGTATTTCTCCTTCACGTCTCTTCGCGTGGGGTCTATGGTGCGCAGGCTCTTGTTCAGCAGGGCATATATGGCTGGTGTACCCTCCTTGGTTACCTCCAGTCCAAAGGCATCCTTCCAGCAGGCATACACCTTCTCCAGGTCGTCCCATTCAGCATCTTCTATGGCCCTGTTTAGTCGTTTCTCGTCCATGCGCTGCTGCTTTCCCCATAGATAGCGCAGCATGTCGTATGAGAATTCGGGGCTCTCGAATGCTGGGTGAGCCGGAATGCAGTCGTAGAGCCGGGGCATGTCGCTCAGGTTTATGAATGGCGTGGTGCCGTAGGTCTCGTTGTCCTTGTCATACTTGTCGTAGTCGCCCTGGGCGTAGGCTACGGTCATGGTGCAGACCATTGCTGCAAGCGCAATACAGCGCAAAATCTTGTTTTTCATAGTTCTTCTGTTTTATATTCTCGTGTTGCAAAGATACGGTTTTAATTGATATAGTCATAGCTATGGAGTAAAAAAGGTTTGCAAATCGTTAGCAAACTCTTTAAGAAACAAAAATGTTTACGCATTCATTTTATGTTTCCTGTTTGCTGTTTCATTCCTTCAAAGAACTTCTGCAGCAGCGCCCTTTACCCACGAACATATCGCAAAGACAATGGGACTGGAAGAAAAAGTAGTACAACGTCTCATTACAGGGCTTCATACGGTGTTCCCAAAATGACAACAGCTCATAAAAGATTCCTTCCTCAGCGAAGAACAGAAACAAGCCATTTTTTCCCTCACATTTCAAAATTGGTTCTAACGAGGATAGCAATTATTACCAACATTTTGAATCTGGGAGATTCGTGAGTCATAACAAGACAAGTAAGACACAATATGACTCTTTGTCGTTTACATCCGTATTATCTACGATTATGTTGGAAAGGATTATAAGTATGCTCTTGTCCAAAGGGTTGACATCTTCATCTATCGTGAGGAAAAGAAGTTCATGACATCCAAGAGTTCAAAGTGGCAACGTGGAAGAAGGATCGTGTCGTATCTGATAGAAGTGTTTAGGGCAACGCAAATACAATAGGCGCACAGGGAAAATGATAATTTGTGATAAAAAAAGTGTGAAATTATTGCAAAAGTCAGGGTTTATTAAGTTTGTTTTATAAAAAATACCTATCTTTGTAAACCAAACTTTATAAAATTGCGCAAATCCTATAAAATACAATTTATATGAGTGTCAGTAAAGATGTCATCAAACAATGCCTAATCAGTAAGCAACGCGAGGTGGACGAGGCGGTGATTGTGAATCGTCCCGTAGAATTCGAGGAGAACGGCAACTATGTGATAGTTGGCGTGAGGCATGCGGGTAAGTCGTACCTGCTGTATCAGCGTGTGCGTCAGTTACAAGCTGCCGGAATGAGATGGGACGAGATTCTGTTTGTGGACTTTGAGGATGAACGTATGGCGGAATTCCAGACGGAGGACTTCAACAGTCTGCTGGAGGCCCATCTGGAACTGTATGGCAAGAAGCCGGTGGTGTTTCTGGACGAGGTACAGAACATTCCGCACTGGGACAAGTTTGTGCGCCGACTGGCTGATGCTAAATACCGTGTTTATGTGACGGGCAGCAATGCAAAGATGCTGAGCAAGGAGGTGGCAACCACGTTGGGCGGACGGTTCTTTATCTATGATGCGTACCCATATTCATTCAAAGAGTATCTGGCAGCGCAGCAGGTGGAACTGAGGGAGCATTGGGAGTATGACACGATTCAGAGAAGCGAGGTGAAGCGACATCTGAATGAGTACTTCTATTACGGCGGTCTGCCAGAAATCCTGTCGTTCAAGAACAAGCGGGCTATGCTTTCGAGCTTGTACCAAAAGATCTACCTGGGTGACATCTGTGCGCGAAACAACATTAAGAACGACAGGGTGCTGAACATCCTGATCAAGAAGATGGCAGAGAGCGTGAAGCAACCGCTGTCGTATAACAGGCTGAAGAACGTGATAGTGGCAACGGGGTCGCCCATCAGTGTGCCTACTACGATAGACTATGTGGATTACGCCTCTGACAGTTGGCTGATACTGCCCATGGAGAACGAGGTCGGGAAGCTGACGGAAAAGGAAATGCAGAAGAAATACTATTTCGTTGACAACGGGTTGCTGAACCTGTTCCTGATGAACTCAGAGACTTCGCTGTTGGAGAACATGGTGGCGGTGGAACTATTCAGACGGTTTGGCAAAAAGAATGTGTTTTTCCTGAATGCAGAGAAGGAGATAGACTTCATTGTGCCTGACGAGAAACTGGCCATACAGGTGTCCTACAGCATCAAGGATGAGACCACTTACAACAGGGAGGTGCCACCACTGGCGAAGTATGCCAAGGCGCACGAAGACTGGAAGTGCCTGCTGATTACTTACGATGAGGAGGTTACGGAGGAAGGAATTCCCGTGGTGCCAGTGTGGAAGTGGCTGATGGAGGCGTGATTTCGAAGGGCAAAACGGACACTTCGTGATGAATGAAAATAAAAATGGTTAGCTATTATAACGAGGTTGTGGAATTATGAGCAAAACAATATATTACCTTGGTGCAGGAGCCAGTTATGGCAGAAGAGGTGAGGATAAGAAAATTATTGAAGGTGTTCCCGTTGTGTCGGAGATACCGGAGCAGTTTGCTTTATTTCGAGCTTATATAGAGACGGCTGTGATACCTTCTGATTGCGAGATGGTATTTCAAAACACTTACAGGCAGTCTGCATCCAATATAGAATTAGAGAGACGTGACATGCTCTATGATATTGATCAACTCATCAAGGGAATTCAAGAACATGCCACAATTGATACATATGCACGTAAACTCTATTTGACAGGCAGGGAGCGCGAGTTCAAAAAACTAAAATCCGTCTTGTGCGCTTTCTTCGTATGGGCGCAACTGGTTTACAAACCTGATGGCAGATACGATACTTTTCTGGCAAATGTACTTGAAGAGGGGAACCTGATGTTACCCAAAGAGATCAGTATTGTATCCTGGAACTATGACTCTCAGATAGAGAATGCTTACAGGGCTTATAATCACAACAGTAAACTGCCTCTATTTGAAAAGAACATTCAAGGAGAATGGCCACAGCCGCCAAACCATGGTGTAGTCATCAAGATCAACGGGTCTGCAACGTTTGAGGATAAGTCAACCATCCAGTATATCAAAGATGATGAAAAGAATATGCCTGCGGCTCTACAGGTAATAGAATTCTATCACGATTCACAAGTGGACACATCGGAAATTGGGTTAGATTTCAAAACGCATCTGTCGTTTGCTTGGGAAAAATCGGCTAATAACGAAAAAATCAAGTCAACCTTAACTCAAACTACAAACGATACTGAAATAGTAGTTGTAATTGGTTATTCATTCCCGTTCTTTAACAGGGTTACTGATAGGGCTATTTTTAGCGGAATGCCCAATTTGAAGAAAGTGTATGTACAGGACATCAACCCTGATGCTGTTATACAAGCTATCCACGCTGTGATGCCTTCGGATAGAATAGTGAATATTGAACCTATTAAAAACTGTGGGCAGTTTTACCTGCCAGTCGAATTATAGAACAAGATGACAGGCTTTGATATTTTTGTAGGTTTCGTTACTTCCTATATAGCAGGTAACATCCCATCCTTAAAGCAAATGCTTTCGGGTGGGGATGATTTGTCGTTGGAGGAGAAGATTGACCATTGCTACCAGAGGGCATTGGAAAAATGGTGCGAGGACGACGCTTTGAGGCAACGGATTGCTCAACAAAGATTCTCAACCCTACAAAAGTTGTCCGAAGTGGCAGATAGAAACAATGAAGAGGATGTTGCTACCATTAGGAATCTTGTTAGCTTATGGGCTGACGAACTGCGCAAAGACGAAGAGTGTGCTCACTTTATACAAGAGCTGGCTATAAAGAAGGTGGAGGAAAAGGTCGATAATCTCTACACCTTGATTCAGTCGAATATTCCTGCTAATGAGAACCATCGTTGGAGGGGTTTGCCCAAGCACAGAACTGTAGAAGGATATATCAGACGGTATTGCTCACTGGAGAATACGCAGGACAGTTTTATCTACTATGCCCTGAAACTGAGAGAAAGACATTGTCTGGTAGAATTTGTTACTGGCCTTGTAGAGGCACCTACCAATAAGTTCATAATTTACAGCAGTGCTCAGACTGGAAAAACGACGGAACTGAAGCAACTCTGCTGGGAATTGCAGGAAAGCGGACTCTATCTACCCATAATGCTGGAAGTGCGTAATAACACCAAGCTGAAAAGGATTGAACTTCCATTAGCTAGGTTTGAGGAAGGAAAGGAAATCGTGGTGGTGATAGATGCCCTTGACGAGGTGAACGGGCAGAAGTATGATGACCTTATTGAGGAAATCAGCGGGTATGCCTACGACCATCCAGATATGAAGATGGTGCTCTCCTGCAGGAGCAATTACAGGAGAGAAAAGGAATTAGAACAATTTTGTGACCTTTTCTTGGAAGAGTTAAGCTATGGAGATGCCAATGACCATATTAACCATATGCTTGGACCTGGTAACGGGTTGGCCGTTATGATTAACGAGAACGAACTGACCGATTTTGTCAGGAATCCATTCTTCCTGAACGTGTTGATAAGAGCATATAAAGACAATAATAAACAATTGCCTAAAAACAAGGCTGAGATTTACCGACTGTTTATAGAAAAGAGTTATGATGAGGAGAAGGAAAGCAAAAGGGTTAAGTTGGCAGTAAGGCATTCTTTTGATGATTCCGTTAGGCTGCTTGAAAAAGTAGCATTGGGATTATCGTTGCTGAATGTGCAGACACTGAGCAATGAAGAACTGCTGATATGCTTGGATAATAATCCAGACAATGTTACGGAATGCCTGAGATATGACTTAATACGCTGTGAAGATGGCAGATACTCCTTCAAGCATAATGCCTTCCGCGAATGGCTCGTAGCCAATTACCTTAAAAGAGAGGGCATCGGCAGGGCGAAGCAACTTGCGGCACAACCCACGGGAAGGATAAAGGCTGAATGGTATAATATCATTATGCTGTGGGTCTCTATGTATGGCAGGGGAGAAGAGAATGACATACAAGAGATTATCAAATGGCTACGCACTGCCAGTCTAGAACTGATTATCTATATTGACCGCGACATGCTGAGCGCGGTGACCCGGTGCGATGTATTCAAAGGATTGATGCTTGAATACAAATCGTTGGGTATTCGAATGGCTAGCATTCTTACTCAAGACTACAAGAATCTGATAGAATTCGCCAAGAGCCAGGAGTCGATACGTTTCATCATTGATGAATTGCATGACGCAGAAATAGGAACGGCCTATTATTCAGACCTGATGTGCCTCTGCTATTTCCTGAACTGGACGTGGTTGCAATATGAGAGCAAGGAACTGACTGAGGAACTTTTCAAAACGCTGGAGCAAAAAACACGAGAGGCGTTGGCGTATAAGAAGAAGCACGACCTATCCTTCTTATATATGGACAATAAATTCTTTGCCCAACAAGAATATCTGGAACGTTTCTTTGCGATAGTCAGCACTTCCGATCATTACGAGGCAATCCGCTCGATGATCAGGCTGATAGTTGTTGCAGAAAGGGTTGATGACTATGTGGATTATATTCTGGACAAGGAGAGGCATGTTCACAACCAGCAGGAGGGGATAACCACGCATATTGTATCGAGAATTGTTGTTTACAATGCACTCAGTAAAGTAAAAACGGAAGATAGTGTCAAGAAAATTATATCACATCAATTCTATAATCCACATAGCTTTTACCGCGATGAATGGGAAGAGTATAACCAGATGATGAGCAATGCGCTCAATATTTTGGCTTCTTCCATCAGAAACGGCCACCAAGAGTTAGTACCCCTATTGGAAGGTTACTATATAAGGCTATTCAAAGAATACCATTATCACTTTGACAGGGAGGAACATTCCCAAGAACTGTTAGCACTTATACGCAAGGCTTACTTAGATGCGAACTTAAGGGAAAGAGGAAGAGAGCAGTTCTACAGGAAGTGCCAGCTGATATTTATTGAACAAGACCCAAAGGAGTTAGAGCACGACAACATCCGAAAGGTTTTCTTTATGGCTGCCTTATGGATAACGGTAGATGATGTAAAAGAAGACTTTAGTCATTTTGAGAAAGGTAATGAGCATCACCGCGCACAGGCTTCATGGTATGATGAAATGCCATGTGAAGAAGTTGCTGAATATGCCAATAGCCTTTACAAGGAGTTGGTTCCTGCCAATAGTCGCTTTCATAAGAGGAAGGAACGACTACGGACTTGCTTCAACGATTTTATGAATTATTCTGTCTTTAAGCAAGAAGTGCTGGAGATGGTGGGAATTCTTGATAAGTTTGAAACCAGCAGAGAGCATTGGAATTACCTGAGGCAGCAAGAAGATGGTTATAATCAGTATGCCTACAGATTCATCTTGCAGTATGCCAATGATAACAACCAGTACGATAAAGAGGGAATCATAAAAGGCATCAAGAATAAAGAGGTGTACGATGGATTCTTCATGAAGGAGATAGAAGAACTGATGTTGAATCCTAATGAAGACTTGACCGTAACCGATGAGATGAAGAATCGCTGTCTGGCAACAGCAAAAAGGACGATGGAGAAAGTAAGCCAGGGAGAGCAACCCTATTATTTCTCGAAAGTAGCTGTCTCAATGCTTTTGCATGAGTATCTTGAAGTGTCCCAAGAAACACTTATAGGGCTTCTGGATTATTCGGACTTAAGTATATCAAGAAAAGACAAAGATCACTATTTTAATACAGAGTACACGCTGTTCAAGTATATCTCAGAGAGAGTACCTGTAGAGACATTGGCCCCAGAGGTTGTCAAGAAACTAAAGGAATTGTCGAGTAATGTGAGGAGCCATAAACCTTACGATTTTGCCAATTATATTGTTGAGAATCACATAAGCGAAGGATACAAAGAAGCTTTGAGATTTGCTCTATCTCCCCATAACCTATCAGCCAATATTCTGGAAACGCTAATCAAGGGGAAGTTGATGATAGACGAGATAAAAGCGGCCAGCCGGAGTATGAGTATTTCGGATAAAGTGTTCTGCTATACGTCTATCCACAGAAACTTAGGTGATGATGGCTGGGTAAGGCAAGAATTGGAGCCGGAGTTTAAAAACTATACTGGCTATGACTTGAGCAGGGCGGTAAGGTTGCTGATAAGTATGGGAAGTCTGGACGGACTTGACTATCTGGTACGGCATCCAGATATGATGGATCATGGTGAGGATTTCATCTTTAACTATGTGACACCGAACGCCATACCATCCTTGTGCTATTTTGTAAAGTACTGTCAAGAACATAAGATTGACGGTATTCATACATCAAATAGCATTATGACATCCTTGGAACGAATAGCTTTATTGAGTGAGGAAGCACTGAAGGAAGTCAAGCAATATCTGAAAGACCTTACAAAGAAAGGTGAAGAATTCAAGTATTTGAACCGCTATGTCATCGCTTTTGAAGACAAGTTTTATGAGTCCTATCCGGGAGTCAGTGATATACAGTCAGTTATAGAACTATTAAGGACGGATGTAAGTGACATAAATCGCGGGGGTGAAGAAAAACAAGATGCGGATGATGGTAATGATGCAGTTGAGGATATATTATATATTTCTTACAATTGGGAGAGTAGTTCTCAGCATACGGTAGATTACCTGTGCTATGTTCTGGATACGCATAACATTCCTTACAAGCGAGACAAGAAAGACTGTCCTTATAACGAGAATATCAAGGACTTCATGAATGCCATCAGAGCAGGGAAGCTGGTGATCGTCGTTTTAAGTAGGGCATACTTGTATTCCCAGAATTGCATGTATGAATTGACTGGCATTCTGGAAGATGAGCATTATAAGGAACGGATATTGCCCGTTGTGATGGACGATACTATTCGTAGTTCGTTGTTTTACGCTGATTTGGTAGGTTACTGGAAAGGAAAGAAAGATGAGCAGGAAGAAATGGTGAGGCGGCTGAATGAGATTGACCCGAACAAAGCCAAGCCCCAAGCTGACAAACTGAAGGTGATAGAGACCATCTATGACAAGATAGATGCTATCAAGGAGTATATCGACTGGACGAATGCGGAGAATCTAGATTCGCTGTGCGCGACACAGTTCAGGTCGATTGTTGAGATAATAAAGGAGCGGGTATGACTCAGGAATAAAGATGGTTAAGAGGTAATATTGAGGCGATGGTTTTTATGGAGTACGAGCATCGTAAACTTTCAAAATACTATCAGTTAGGAAATTGAAAAACTGTTTGACTAGAAAAGACGATACAAATCGCTCCACAAAGTGAACAAAATTCACTAAAAACACTCGTTTTAGTAACTTTTAATGGCTATCAGACCTATGGTCTGAGATAAAACGAGTACTTTTGTGAGCGAATAACAAACATATTGCAATGGCAAGTAACAAAGACCTCAATCGCCTGAAGGTGATACTGGCAGAGAAAAAGAAGTCTAATCTCTGGCTGTCCAAGCAGTTGGGATGTGCGCCAACTACTGTGTCTAAGTGGTGTACCAACTCGTCACAACCTCCGTTGGAATCGCTGATGAAGATAACGAGACTTCTTGACGTGGAATTTAAAGACCTTGTCAGGTATGAAGAGCTTGATAATAATGAAGAGAAAGTTGATTCCCAGGCTGAAACAGGGGTGGAAAGTAAACATCCTGAATTCTGACGTTCGAATTATAATACATTTTAATTTGTAAAAGATATGCAGATTCCTCAGTCGGACATATTGTCAACCAACGCCATGAATCGCGTGTTTGACACGACAACGGCAACGTACAAATTCTATTGGCTCTTAGCGTTGCTGGACATGTACGTCAAGGAGCAGAAGGATGAGATTCTGGCTCTTGATGTGGCGGCGCGGATGGTTGCCTACGCTTGGTACCCAACCCAGTATTTTCGATTGTCGTTTGGCAAAGGCGATTCCATGTCGAAGATTATTCCCGATGTGGCTCTGTTGACGGGGATAACGGTAGATGACAGGCTCGAAGACAAGAGTGATGCCATCTCAAATGCCATCTCGGAGAACAGGGAGGTGAAGAAGAGGGTCAAGATTCTGTTGAATAACGTCCCTTTCCGTTTCCAGAAGCCTTGGATTGACACGACCGACGATTCTGAGATGCAACGTCGCAGCCAGTCGTTTGAGAATGACTGTCTATATTCCTTGACGGGTAGCGGTGAAGAGCTTACTGTTACCATCAATCCGCGTTGGAGCAGTTATCTGACGACCAATTATGAGGTGCTTCGAGATTTCGCTTTGTGGAATCTCACGTTGTTTTTGCAGTCGAAGAATCCCAACGTACCGAACATATCCGGCAAGTTGCTTCGTCCGGAAGAACGGGAACCGCTAACCAGACAGAAGAAGTTCTGGAACAAGGTCATCGAGATAGGCGGTCCCATCCGGTGCATATACAAGGACACGCCGCTTGGAAGGAATGAATATGACCTCGACCACTTCATCCCGTGGAGCTTCGTGTCGCACAATCAGAACTGGAACCTGATTCCTGCCGACGGCTCGTTCAATTCTTCCAAGAGCAACCGCATCCCCGACCTTGACTACTATCTCCCCAAGATGGCGAAGGTGCAGCACAAGGCGTTGCGTCTGTATATCCCTCAAAGCGGGAAAAGGGACAACACTCTGGACGAGTACTATGCCTTGGGCTGTTCCCCGCAGGACTTGATGCAAATGTCCGACGAGCAGTTCCTGAACGTATGCCGCAAGACCTTCTCCCCTCTCAGCCAAATGGCTGTCAACATGGGATTCCGAACCCTAAGCCCCCAATAACTATGGAACCAGAGAAGATAAACCATCCCTACCTAACGGCCATCAAGCGCACGGATTTCTCCGTGCCGACGCGATACCTCATTCAACACAATCTGCTCAGGGGCAAGATTCTCGATTTCGGATGCGGTTTCGGTTTCGATACCGACGAACTCAGGAAGCAGGGCTTCGACATCATCGGCTACGATTACTACTACCGCCCTGACTTTCCCGAGGGCAAATTCGACACCATCTTCTGTAACTATGTGCTGAACGTCTTGGAACCCTATGCCCAAGCCGAGGTACTGATGAATGTCGCTAACCTGCTCTCCCCAAAGGGGACGGCTTATTTTGCCGTCCGTCGTGACTTGACAGAAGAGGGATTCCGACTTCATGCCATCCACAAGCAATACACGTACCAATGTAACGTGAAATTGCCGTACAAGAGCCTCGTCGCCAACAAAAGCTACGAACTCTACCAATACAACCATTTCAACAAGCTGCCGCGCGTGGAAGGCGAGAAATGCCCATTTTGCCGTCTTTCCCGTCGGGTGGAAATCATCTGCGAGACGGCCACTTGTGTTGCATTCTATGACGGCTATCCTGTCTCTCCTGGGCATGCTTTGATTATACCCAAACGCCACGTTGCTTCCTACTTTGATCTTACCAACCACGAGCGCGAGGCTATGAACGTCGTGCTGCAATATGTGAAGCAGAAAACTGACGAGCGTTTCCATCCCGATGGATACAATGTTGGTATTAACATTGGCGAAGCCGCTGGCCAGTCTGTTTTTCACTGCCACATGCACGTTATCCCCCGATACAAGGGTGACGTGCTCAATCCCAAAGGCGGGGTGCGCGGGGTGATACCAAGTAAACAGAAATATTAGAGTTATAAGTGTTTATGGAGATCCTTTCACATTTCAGGACGATAGATGAGCTGGTCAAGGTGATGGACCGGGAAAAGGTGCTGTTCCGCGATATGTTTGAGCGACGAAAGTCGATGACTTACCGCACAGACTTCGCTCTGGAGATTGTGGACTATAAGCGTGAACGTGTACAGTACCTTATTGAGCATGGAGTGATTCATGAGAATGGCGACTTATTGGAGATGGAGGACGTGTATGTGCAATTCTTCGAGGAGGTACTGGAGATGAATGAGGAAATCAGCGTAGCCAGTGTCCGTGAGCATATTAGCGCCTTGAAGGAGAACATCGGGTACTACTTGGAGGAGACGAATGAGCACCGTAAGACTCAGTATCAGAGTAATGTGCGGAAGATGCTCCGTCGCATAGGACTGCGTACATTGAAGAACGTCATAGACCTGAAGCGTAATGTGGATGTGGCCTATAAGCAGGAGCCAAACTACAAAATCAAGAAGTCGCGCCTGGAAAATCTGGACGAGAAACGGAAGGGCATCAAACAGCTGATTACGGAGTGCGAGAAAATGATGGATGGCGAAGTAGTGTTCTTCAAGATGGCTACCGACCCGGAGATGCAACGCACTACTATGGATGTGCGTAACGACTTTACCGAAGCAGACCATAACCTGCTGGAAATTGAAAAGCAGATTATCGACTACATCAATCAGATAGAGCAACAGAGCCTGCTGCTCAAGAAGATTCGTCGGTTGAAATACCTCAAAGACCAACTGACGTGGCGTGAGGATACGAATGTGGTTCGTATGTTGGATAGCGACCATCCACTATGGATGGAGAAAAGACCTTACAACCGCATCTTCCTTTCTGTGGATATGCTTCGCAGCAACGAAGAGGCATACGCCCTGATACGTAAGATTGCTGGAAAGAATGACGTGCGCCGCCTGGCAAGAACTGAAGCTGACCCTTTAGATGAGGAATTCTTGAGTGATAGCATAGAAGAAGTAAACAGTGTGAACACCACCGAACTGTGGAACGCCTTCAAGGCACAGGGGCAGAACTTGTTCTCCTTTATCCGGAACTATCATTATCATCAGCCACGTTCTTTGAACGACCACATCATTCTCTATTGCCAGATGGCTACAGGGCATAGTGATGACCTGCGCATCACCGACGACTACGAGACATTTGAAAACATAGAATATGCACTGATATATGCGAGCTAACACACAACGAATCTTTGAACGGATGAGCAAAGGCGGCTTCCTCTCTGTCGACAGCACAGACCAGGAGGTGAAGCACTTGTATGACGACATTGAGGAGAACTATACCGATTATGAGACCTATTTCTCCGAGTTAGGGCTCAGGTTGGAGTCGGGCGATGGCTATTATTACTTCGCCCGTACGCAAGAGGGCAAGCAAACCATTGAGCAGAAACTGCAGAGTTTCGCCCAGTGGGTTGACATCCTGGATTTCCTGAAAACCTACGACATCACATTCTCCACCGGTTTCCAGTTCCGCAGTACACACATTTTGGAACGCATCAACCTTGATGTGGAACTGCGCGACAAAGCCCGTAAACTATTCCGTAAACAGAACACCAACCAGGAGATAGTAGAGAAACTCGTCAATGAACTCACCAGCATGGGATTTGCCGAACTCATCAACGAGGAAGACGGCACCTATAAAGTAACAGCCGCTTTCCGCTATGCTGAGGATATGGTGAATCTGATAACCATTTACAATGAAGAGGAGGTACCAGAGGTATGAGACATCTGAACAAAATCATATTCCTGAACTCTGCGAACATCCCATACGCGGAGGTGCTGTTGGACGGCAACGTACACTTTGCCGGTACGCAAGGAGTGGGTAAGAGTACGGTGTTGAGGGCTCTGCTGTTTTTCTACAATGCCGACAAGATGCGGTTGGGCATACAGCAGGGGCAGAAGTCGTTCGAAGAATTCTATTTCCGTTATAGCAATTCGTATATCGTCTATGAGGTAAAGACCGAACAGAGTGCCTATTCCATTATGACTTACCGTAGTCAGGGAAAGGCTGTGTTCCGCTTTATCGATGCGCCTTATCGGAAGTCATGGTTAGTGGATGACAGCGGACGTGTGGAGAGCGACTGGATTCGTATCCGTGAACGAATTGGCAACAATGAAATCAGTGCGAAGATAGAAACCTACGAACAGTATCGCAACATCATCTTCGGAAACACCCACGACCGCAGCCACCGCTACGACAAGTATGCCATTGTGGAGAGTTCCAAGTATCAGAATATTCCACGAAGCATCCAGAATGTATTCCTGAACAGCAAACTAGATGCAGATTTCGTAAAGAACACTATCATACAGTCGATGACGGAGGTTGAGGATAGCATCCGCCTGTCAGACTATCGCCATCTGGTGGCAGACTTTGAGCAGGAATTCGACGAGATTGACTGTTGGTACCGCAAGGACAGCAGTGGTGAAGTGCCGGTGAGGAACAAGGCCACAAAGGTAATTGAGACCTATCGCTTGCTTATTGCACTTGACTATGAGATGACGCAGACGTGGCACCAATTGAATCATGTGGTCAACTATATCCGTGAACAATTGCCATTGGCAGAGGAAGAGATCCGTGAAATCCAGGAGAAGCTGAGAAAGATTAAGGAAAAGGTCGAGGCTACACAACAAGAGTACGAGAAAGAGCATGACAAGCTGACAAAAGAAATTAGTAAGCGTGAGCAACGACTTGATGATATCCGTAAAAAGCGAAAGCGCTACGAAAATATTGGTATCAAGGCTGTCATAGAATTAGATGCTCAGGAACCTAAACTTCTTGGCGAGAATGCTCAGAAAGAAAAGATGCTTCGTGCTTTGGAGGAGCAGTATAAAGATGTAACGGAAAAATACCGGACGCTCTATGCAGCGCTCGACGATGAGTGGAGCAAGTTTGAGCTCGCACTGAAGGAGGAATTGCAACGGTGCCGTGACGGAATACAGACAGAACGGGACAAATGCGTAAAGGTTCGAGACCAGCGAAAGAAAGCAGTGGAGGAGGCCTACGGTGAATGGCTGTCTGCATCGGACGAACGACTGACCACCTTGCAGGGGAATCATAGTCTGGCTGACAAACGCCTGTCGGAGTTGCAATACTGGCATCCGATGGAAAAAGAGACTTCCTATTGTCGGGAAGATATACGGAACTTCAAAACTCAGGAACAGGAATTGAAAGGGCAGTTGACTGTTACGTCCAACAACTTGAACGCACTTCGACAAGAGTGGGAGTTGAAGAATGACCAGATAAAACGTGACTTCGAACGTAAACAAGAAGAGGCACGAGGAGAGCTGGAGAAACAGCAAACAGAACTGGCAGCGACAGAAGCCTTGCTTGCCCGCTGGAAGGGTTCTCTATATGAGTGGCTTACGCAGAACAAGCCAGGATGGGAGAATAACATTGGCAAGGTAGTGGACGAGCAGCAGGTGCTCTATGCACAGGGGTTGTCTCCACAATTGACCGATGAAGGCAGTCTCTTTGGGGTAAGCCTCAACTTGGAGGCCATACCGGTTCATCATCGTACGCCTGATGACTATCGGGACTTACAGAAAAAACAGCAAGAGGTATTGGCTGCAAAGAAAAAGGAAATTGCTGATCTTCAAGTGCAATGTGAGAATGAACAAGAGAAGCTGCGCAAGAATTTCAGGGGCAAGATAGCTGAACTTAGCGAGAAAGTAACTATTCTGCGCGTTCAGTCGGAACAGATTCCGACAAAGATAAAGGATGCAGAAACGCGGCTGCGCCAGGCTGAGCAGAAAGAACGGGAGATGATTGCTGCAGAGCGCGAGAAGCGGGCAAAGGTATATAAAGAGACGCTGCTGGCATTGGAGAATGAGAAAACGGCACGGACCGGGCAACGCGCTAAGCGCGACAAAGACATGAAGGGTGCGGAGAGCGAGTACAATGCGTCTATCCGTGAACTGCAAAAGCGATTTGATGCTTTCCGCCAAAAACAGTCGGAGGAGAAGTCTGCCAAGAAAAAAGATATTGATGAGCGGAGGCAGATGCTGGAACGGCAGGAACGTGACGAACTGAAGGGTAAAGGGGCAGACACCAACGCCCTGGAACTATGTCGGCGGGATCTGACCAATTTGCAGGCCGTACTCGACAAGATAACCCATCAGCGGCACTTTGTCATCGAATATCGCAAGGACGAGGAAGAGCTCTTCTCGCATGAGTCTGAGTTCCGCGATGAAAAACGGCAGTTGGAAGCCAAGGACAGCGCAGCCCGTCAGCAATATGATGACAAACGTAAACGGTATGAAAATGAGCGAACCGAAAAGTCTGACCTTCTCAAGCGGAAACAGTCTGCTGTGGATGCCATGAAGGATGGTCTGAAGCAGTACGACCTACTATGCCGAGTGGAAAACATCCTGCCAGAATCATTCTTGCACGACGATGTGGCTTCGCCCTCGTCGACAGCCTTGTCCGATTTGGTGGTACAGATGCGGGGCGCCGTCAATAAGAAGCGGCAGAAGATGGAAGAGTTGAAACGGGCAACAAACTCGTTCAACTCTCATTTTGGCGCCAATAACACTTTCCACTTCATTACCCCACAATACGATGAAGATTATCTGCGCTTTGCCCTCAACCTGCAGGAATTTGTGGAGAACGACAAGATAGAGACGTATCGTCAGCGTGTCAGTGAGCACTACAACACCATCTTGCGCAGTGTGTCCCGTGAGGTAGGATTGCTGATGAACCACTCGGCAGAAATCCGCAGCATCATCAGCGAAGTGAACCGTAACTTCCAGGAACGCAATTTTGCGGGCGTCATCCGTAGCATTGAACTGCGTGCGGAAGAGTCATCCGACCGAATGATACTCTTGTTGCGTCAGATACGCGATTTCACAGAGGAGAATGCTTTGACCATTGGCGAGTTGAACCTCTTCTCCGGCGGAGATCGTGACAGGGTCAACGAGAAGGTGGTGGACTATCTGAAGAAATTCATGAAACTGTTGCAAAAGGAGCCTGCCCGCACGGAACTGACACTCAGCGACACCTTCCGTCTGCAGTTCCGCATCCAGGAGAATGACAACAATACGGGTTGGGTGGAACGCATCAACAATGTGGGTTCCGACGGCACGGACATTCTGGTGAAAGCAATGGTGAACATCATGCTCATCGATGTGTTCAAGACAAGGGCATCTCGGAAGAACGGCGATTTCATCATTCATTGTATGATGGACGAGATTGGCAAACTTCACCCCAGCAACGTGAGCGGTATTCTTCAGTTTGCGAATATCCGCAACATTTACCTTATCAACAGTTCTCCGATGGGCTACAATGCTGATCTCTACAAATACAACTATCTGCTGACAAAGGACGGCAAGTCGCAGACGCACATTAAGCGCCTGATGACAATCAATGGGTGATGAAGATTTCAAAAATATTACTGAGTGTATTACAGCAGCTCATTGCTGGGCAGTCGGTAGCAGCTAGCGCACTACGAAAAGATATTGCAGACGATTTGTTGTCAGAGGGTCTGCTGACGGTTCAGACTCATGGCAGCAGGAGGACGTTCCGGGCGATTGATGCCGATGCACTGAAAAATTTCCTACAAAGGCATTACGAAGCACTGAGAACTATCGGTGACGAAACGACAGGTTTATTTGAAACCCGCTCTGAGCAGGCTGCTGTATCGGGAAACTCGAAGTTGGTCAAAATACGCTCATGTCCAGGATTTCCTGTTAATAGTTACGAACCCATTATATGCTCACTTCGTGGTAATGAGTTTGTAATCAATCCTATAGACGGCAGTTTTGTTTTCATCGACGACTGGAAGCGTTTTTCTGTTCCTGAGGATATTGTGGTGGTGGGCATCGAAAATATGGAGAACTTCCGTATGATTCGTCAGCAAAGGAAGATGTTTGAGTCTTTGTTAGGAGATAAACAACTTCTTTTTGCATCCCGCTATCCCCAATCAACTGATTTGCGTAATTGGCTTCTAACTATTCCAAACAAATACGTTCACTTTGGTGATTTTGATTTGGCAGGAATCCACATCTTCTTAACGGAATTCCATAAACATCTTGATGATCGCTCCATATATCTTATCCCATCAGATATTGAACAACGGTTATCCAAAGGATCATTAACTCGGTACAACGAACAATATGACAAGTATCATACACTTCAGTGTGAAATTCCCTATTTGCAGTCTCTCATAGATATGATCAACAAACATCACCGTGGATATGACCAAGAGGGATATATTAATAATGAAAAATAAAGAACAATTGGTGGCGGTTGATAACATCACCCAAAAGGCTATTTTGCAGAGTTAATCACGGGCCGTCTAAAGGGTCAATCAAGAATAGTTAGCCTTGTATTATGGTGTGGGAAAGTATATATCCGAGAACACTCGTAACCCAAAATGGGAAATCTGGCGCTTTGAAGAGTATTAGTTAACGGTTAAGACAGGAGTTCTCTGGGTAAGGGGCTTCGGCGAGTCTAGCCTCAAAAACATGCGCTTGTTCTATGGGGCATGGAATGTCATAGAACCTAAATCGCCAATCGCAATTGGCGATTTGGCAAAGGTGCTGACTCCGAAAGAAGAACTACAACGTATATTTGAAGAAAGCAGCAATACAGGTGACTATAGAGCGGACGAAGTTTGAGCAGATGGTAAATGTCGGTGGTGCTACCAAAGATGTCACCAGTGATGTCACTAGTTTGTCACCAGTCCAACTTACTGATAGACAAAAGGAAATCAGCAAAATGATGCTAAACAATCCGCGTATTTCTGTTAAAGAAATCTCACTAGTTTTGTCACTAGCAGAAAGGACTATCAAACGTGACGTTGCAGCTATGCAGAAGATGGGTTTATTAGTACGTGAAGGCAATACAAGTGCAGGTCATTGGGTTGTTATTAAAGAGAAAGAGTAATAAGGAGTTCCATCAGAAAAAACCTTGATAAAAAAGGTGCTTACTCGTATTACTGATATTACTGAATAATATGCCGAAAATGGTTTGCGAACAAAAATAATGAGATTTGCGAACAAAATGAGTGAATCAATTATTGCAGAAAGATTATATTGGTGTTCGCGAAATGCAATTTTGTTCGCAAATTGTTCGCAAAACAAAGAAAAGGAGCTACATTTTTGATGTAACTCCTTGTTTTCAAGTGTGGACCAGGTAGGGCTTGAACCTACGACCTCCAGATTATGAGTCTGTTGCTCTAACCAACTGAGCTACAAGTCCGATGGAAGCGGAAAGGGTAGTTGGGCAGAAGTTCTGCCGTTCCTTTCTTTTTCGGGAGCAAAGGTAATACTTTTTATTTATTTACAAAAGAGTTGGGCTAAAAAAATGTTGATTAAGGCTTATTACGGTGTTTTTTTGTACTTTTGCACAGGAAAAGCGGCGACAGTCAGCAAGGAAGGCGTCCATGAGTGGTTGAAGAGGAACAGCGGTGACTCTCAGATACTTTAAAAGTGGCGTGCCGACGCTTTCTTTAGGTAATGTGCTGATACTTAAATGATGATGCACAGCTTATATGGTGATGCGTTGACGTTTTTAACAAGTATTATACAGACGTTTTTATACAGATGACGATAGAAAAAGGAATAAGGAATATAGTGTTTGACCTCGGTGGGGTGTTGTGCGGACTGTCCGGCGAGCGGTGCATCTCGGCATTGCAGTCTGTCGGTGCCGATGCCATTGCCCACTATGTAGCCGAGCACAAGGTTGAGGACCTCTTCCTTCGTGCCGAGCTGGGAGAAATCTCTACCCATGCCTTCTGCGACGAGGTGAGGCATATCACCGGCAGGGCTCTCGCCGACGAGTCGGTGGTGTGGGCATGGAACGAGCTCCTCACCGGCATCAGCGACCGTCGCAAGGCTCGGTTGCTGGAGCTTCGCGGCAGCTATCGTCTTTTCCTGCTAAGCAACACCAACGACATGCACTGGCGCCGGTGTGCCGACGATTTCTTCCCGTTCACTGCTGCCGATGGCAGGCGCTACCTTGTCGGCGACTACTTTGAAAAGGTGTTTCTCTCCTATGAGCTCCACCTTGCCAAGCCCTCCGAAGAAATCTTTCGTCGTGTGCTCGCCGATGCCGACATCGCAGCCGAGCAGACGCTGTTCATCGACGACTCTCCCGCCAACTGCGCTGCAGCAGCCTCCTTGGGCATACACACGTTCCACAACCGTAACATCGACGATTGGCTCCTATGAACATCATACGCTACAACGACCATTGTGCCCTCCCCGGAGGCAGCGTTGCCACCATCGGCTTCTTCGACGGTGTGCATCTCGGTCATCAGTGGCTCATGCGTCAGGTGGTGGAGAAAGCCCATAGCCGCCATCTCTCTTCCATGGCGATAACCTTCGACCGTCACCCGCGTCAGGTGATCCACGCCTCCTATGTGCCTCAGCTGCTCACCACCCTCGACCAGCGTCTTCTACTGCTTGCCCATACCGGCATCGATCTTGTGGTCGTGTTGCCGTTTGACCAGCAGATGGCATCGCTTTCCGCCCGTGAGTTCATGGACGAGGTGCTGAGCCGTCACCTTCACGTCGAGGCTCTGCTCATTGGCTACGACCACCACTTCGGGCGTCGTCAGGACAATGCCTCCGAAGGCTTCAGCGACTACGAGCGTTATGGCAGCGAGATGGGCATCGACGTGATAGGCATGCCCCACAGTCCCATTCTCTATGATGGTCAGGCGGTGAGCTCCTCCGCCATACGCCGCTATCTGAGCGCAGGCAATGTTGTTGCCGCTGCCGGCTGTCTGTCACGCCACTACACCATCACCGGCACCGTCACCGAGGGCTTCCGTCAGGGTCGTCTCATGGGTTTCCCCACCGCCAACATTGCGCCCGAGAGCATCAACACCATGCTTCCCGCTGCGGGGGTATATGAGATACTGTGTGAGGTGGCAGACCCTTCCATCCCGTCGCAGCCCCTCCGTGGCATGCTCAACATCGGCACCCTGCCCACCTTCCAGCGCCATCAGCTGTCCGTGGAAGCCCATCTGTTCAACTTCAGCGGCGACCTCTACGGCAAGACCCTCACCCTGTCGCTCCTGCGTCGTCTGCGTTCCGAGCGCCGTTTCACTTCTGTCGAGGCTCTTGCCCGCCAGCTCTCTGCCGACAAGGCTTCCATTCTCTCACACGAAGCGGAATAACTTCATCGCGAAACACCAATAACACAATATACGAATATGAATAAAACCCTAAGAACAATTCTCAGCATTGTGCTTTTCATAGCGGCATTCATAGCCATACAAACCCTGGTGCAAGCCATCGGCGTAGCCATCTATTGCCAGCTTAAAGACCTTCAGTATCTGCAAGTGGTCACAGCCATGGCAGCAGGCATGTATAGCAAGCTGCTCGTCATCACCAACATCATCAGCAGCGTCATCACCATTGCGCTCTTTGCGTTGCTTCGCTGGTCGCCGCCTTCGCGCGTCTACCTGCGTTCCAAGCCATGGGCAGTCATTGTGTGGACCATACTGCTTGCCCTTGGCACCATACTGCCTGCCGAATGGCTCTATGAGCGCATGCAGATAGAGCTGCCCGAGCAGATGGAGGCACTCTTCGAGGGTGTCATGCGTGAGCCCATGGGCTATCTTGCCGTGGGAATCTTGGCACCTGTGGCTGAGGAGATGGTGTTCCGCGGAGCCATACTCCGTCAGCTCCTCACCCTGTTCAGCCGTCGTTTCCACTGGGTAGCCATCGTTGTCTCGGCTTTAATCTTCGGTGCCATCCACCTGAACATGGCTCAGGGCATCCATGCCTTCGTCATCGGACTGTTGCTTGGCTGGCTCTACTACCGCACCGGCAGCATAGTGCCCGGCATAGTGCTCCACTGGGTCAACAACACCGTGGCATTCGTGATGTTCAACGTCATGCCTGAGCTCTCCGACGGCAAGCTCATAGACCTCTTCCATGGCAACAGCCGCATGATGGTCTATGCCCTCATGTTCTCGCTGTGCATACTCCTGCCGTCGCTCTTCCAGCTTGCCATGAGAACGAGGAAATAGGAGGGGGTGTAGATGCTATAGTTTCCGTTGAGCAGGAGTGTTTGAGCAGGAGTGTTTGAACAGGAAGGGTTGAGCAGGATTTGCAATCCTGCTCCCATGAATATTAGGATTTGCAATCAGAAATACACTGTACTTACCTTTTTTCCGCATCACAGATGCTCATATTCGATGGTGTCGGATTGCAAATCCGACACAACTGAAACGCTGTCCTTACGGGCAGGAGTGTTTGAGCAGGAGTGTTTGAGCAGGAGTGAGTTGAGCAGGAGTGAGTTGGGCATGAGTGTTTGAACAGGAAGGGTTGAGCAGGATTTGCAATCCTGCTCCCATGAATATTAGGATTTGCAATCCGAGAAACATTGTCCTTACCTTTTTTCCGCATCACAGATGCTCATACTCGATGGTGTCGGATTACAAATCCGACACAACGACACAACTGCAAATCCGCCACAACCGACACAACAGATGTCATGGGTCGCTTCGCTTGAAATGTTATTTAGAATGTATATTAAAATTTTATTTAAAATAGATTGAATGACATGGACTTAATACAAGAGCATAATATGCGGCTGGAACCTATGCGGAGAATAACTGGCATCGCCATGAAGGTACATACAGAATATAAGCCTGGTTTGCTTGAAAACGCGTATGAAGCAGCAATGGAATATCTGCTTAAACAAGATGAACATCAAGTAGAACGACAGAAGTTATTGCCAATATTTTGAAAGGATGTGCAATTGGAACAAACATACCGCATGGATCTTGTTGTGGATGGCATCATTGTTGAATTGAAAGCTGTGAAACATACCACCGATGAGCATGTGCGTCAACTATGGAATTACATGCACTTGACTCACACCCAGTACGGAATGCTCATCAATTTCGGTGCCGACCGTCTTTATTCGGCGTGGTATAGGCGCGACCCAATAACGGGTATGATAGAAAAGGTACGTTTGATGTAGGCGAAGCATTTTGAATATAATTATAAATGCTCATTCTAAATATCATTTCGAGCGCAGCGACCCATTTGATTTATGGTCGACCTTCGGTCTTGAAATTTAATATAAAATTCATATTTATAATGGTATTTATAATAGTAGGCGGTGGAATGTATTCTAAACATTATTTTAAATGTTCATTATAAATATCATTTCGAGCGCAGCGACCCATGTTCTACGGTTAATAATAACTGCTGGCGTAGCACTCCAATGCCATCATTTTTCCCGCATCCCAGATGCTCATATTCAATGGTGTCGGATTACAAATCCGACACAACTGAAACGCTGTCCTTATGGGAAGGAGTGAGTTGAGCAGGAGTGAGTTGAGCAGGATTTGCAATCCTGCTCCATTGAGTATTAGGATTTGCAATCCGAAATACACTGTACTTACCTTTTTTCCGCATCACAGATGCTCATATTCGATGGTGTCGGATTGCAAATCCGACACAACGCCACAACAACAACGACACGACGCCACAACAACAACGACACGACGACACAACAACGATGCCACGACGCCACAACGCCGAAATACAACAACTTACACAACTCAAATCTGCCCCGTTTCCATTCATCAATACATAAAAAAGCCCTGACTGTGTTGAGTCAGGGCTTTTTCCGTATTCTTTTCCAAGAGATTTGTCATTCATCCCACACCGAGTAGTGCTTGGCACCAAACTCACCGTTGAATTCATCTTCCGTGGGTGTGACGTTCTGGTTTGTCTGGTCGTTTACGAGTGTCGTGCTTTCGAGCAGTGACTCCGGCTCCATGCCTTTGAGTTTTACTTCCGGCACCATATATGATTTTTTCTCCATTGTGTTCATTCTTTTTTGGATTAGTGTTTAAATGCTATTTCACTACGAAACGCTTTCCGTTCTGGATATACACACCCTGCGGCAGACGAGCCTTGCCGTTGCCAGCCACCTTGCGTCCTGCAAGATCATAAACGGCTTCAGCGTTGAGGTCGTTGATGAGCTCCAGTGCGCTGATGGTCGTCACGGTGCCGTCGTTGTCGGTGAAGGTGATGTTCATCTCAGCCGCGTTGGCATCGCTGGGCAGCTCGAAGTATCCTCTGTAGCCTTTGAGCGATGCACTTTCTCCGGCTTTCTGTATGCGTCCTGTCGAGGGCACCACGCCATATTTGCCTGTCAGTGTGCCGGCAGCCATGGGCTCATAGCTTCCCTGGAAGGTTGCACCGCCGTAGCTGTCATATCCTGCTGTGGTCTTGAAGTCCACATAGGTGAGCAGATATCCCGGCTCTGCAATCTCGGGCACTTCCTCGCAGTAAACTATGTATGGGTATCCCTTGTAGCGGCGTGTAGCCTCCTGGAAGTTCAGTCCGCTGGTAGCATTGTAGCCCTTGAACTCATAAACCTTCCATCCCTCGCCGAAGAGAGCGGTGAGGTCAGCATCCTCAAGTGCAAACGGCATGCAGATGGTGTTCCATCCCTTCTTTGCGGTGTATTTCACCACCACCTTGTCCTGATAGCCTGAAGGCATCTCCTCCATGGCTGTGGTCTCGTCGAGTATGGTGGCAGCCTTTGTCGTCACAGCCACCTCAGAGGTCTTGAGTGAGATGTTCTCGTTCTCCACGGTGATGTAGGCGTTGCCTTCGATGATCTCGGTGAGAGTCACCGGTATCTCAAACTCTTCCGTTGTGCCGGCAGCCACGGTCTTTGTCACTGCCTCGCCATACTGTGTGTCGTTGATGAAGAACTTGGCGGTGAGCTCCTCGTCCTTGTTCATCATTTCCTTCACAGTCACGCTCACGGTGTGGTTGCCATACTGTGTGAATGTAGCGCGGATGCTCTGTGCCGTGATCGCTGCGTCGTGTTCCTTCAGTGCGAGCTTGAAGCCGTTGAAGTTGTCCACTCCATTACTGTAGGTCGAGGTGAAGCGCAGGTAGTAGTAGCCGTCAGCCGGTGCGGTGAACTGCATGTCCTTCTCAGTGTTTTTGTCAGATATATTGTCGTCTTTCGGCATATAGTTGTAAATCTCTGTCCATGTCTGCTGGTCGTCGGAAGAGTATTCCACCTTGAGTTTCTCGTCATACCAGTTGAAGTAGGCTTCCCATGTGAGCACGTCACCTTCAGCTGCCTGCAGGCGCGGGGTGATGAGTGTGCCGGCGGTGCTGGAGCTTGGTGCCAGTGCCATGGTTGTGGTGTTGCTGTATGAGGAGTATGTGTCTATGGTCCAGTTGTTCGACACCCATCCTGTGGGCAGTGTGCCAGCCTCAAAGTCCTCGTCCCATGAGTTGGGATCCATCACCTTGGCTGTAGCCTGGAAGCTATAGGCGAGTTCGGTGTTGTAAGCCGGTGTCACGCTAATTGTTCCCTGCTTCACTCCGTAGTTGCCTTCGCTGTAGTTGAAGCTTACGGTGAAGTCGGCAGTCTCGCCGCCGGCGATGTTGAGCTGTGTGGGGCTCACGGTGAAGTCCTCGCTGTCGGAGGCAATGTCAACCGTCATGGTGCCCGTTCCTGCGTTCTTCACAGTGTAGGTCTTTGCCTCCGGAGCGTCATAGATCTTTCCGAAGTCAGCCTTGCCTGTTGTCACCATCTCAAATGCCGGGGCATTCTGGTCGAGGGTGAAGCCGTTGATGGCGTTCAGGTATGCACCGTCGGAAGCGAACCTTATCTTGTAGCTTCCAGCCTCCAGACCGTCAATGCAGAACAGCTTGAAGTCGTCGCCGAGCTTCAGGTCTTCGTTGGTCTCGTTGGTTTTCAGTCTCATGAGCTCAGTGAAGTCGCCGCCGTCTTTCGATACAGACACAATCATCTGGGTGTTCCATGTCTTGCTGCGCTTTGCCTCGAAATACATCTTCCCGCCCTCTTCCACGCTCAGTGCCGGAGTGGTGAGCAGAGCATTGGTGTTGGAGCCTTCAGCCATGCCGTCGGCAAACGACCATCTGTTGCTTGAGCCTGTTGCACTTTCGTTCTTCCATCCGTCGGGCAGGGCATTGCCGTTGAAGGTCTCAATGTAGTAGTCATCGTCCATCACATAGCCGCTCACGTTGAATGTCACCGTTTCCTGTTCGGGTGCGCTGACGGTCACGGTGCCGCCGTGCTTGCCTGATGTCTGGGCGAGCATCTTCACCGTGACGGTAGCCGATGCCTTCGGCTCTACTGATGCGGGAGCGTCCTCAATGGTGAAGCTGGCATCGCTTGCCACCACCTCTATGTCGGTGAGTGTGGCGTTGCCGGTGTTCTCGATGGTGAAGGTGGTGGTAGCCTCTTCTGTTGTCATGCCGAAGAAGTGGTCGGCAGCGGTAACCTTCATCACCGGGGTGTGTACTATAGTGCCGCCGTAGATGTCGTCAAGGGCAATGCCCGTTGCCACGAAACGTATCTGCTTTGCAGTGGTGGGTATGGCAACCTCCTTTGTTGCCCACTCGGTGGTAAGGGCTGCATCGGCAAAGGTACCGTTGTCGGCTGCTGTCCATGTGGTGCCGTCGGTGGTGTAGTCCACGCGCAGGTAGCCTACTGAATAGCTGCTCTCAACCTCTTTCCTTACGAGGAACATTATTTTCTCGCCATCGGCAAACTGCACGAAGGGAGACACTAATGAGTTGTAGTAATATGAGGAGTAGCTTGAAGATCCACCTTTCTTATAAAGTGCGTAGCCATTGGAGAAATCCCATTTGTATGACGAGGCATAGCTGCCAGTGGTGTAGCTGCCAATGCCCACGGTGGTCCAGTCCTCGGCGAGGGCGTTGTCGGCGAAGTCAACAAACATCTTGTTGGGGTCTTTCACCGTGGCTGCGAGGTTCACCGTCACGGCATCGAGTGTTGTGGCTGTGGGAGTGAAGGTGATGGTGCCTGTGGCAGCACCCAGAGCTTCGGGTGTGGTTATCTCCACGGCTTTCTCCTCCTTGGCAGCGAGGGTCACCGATGCGGGAGCGGTGAAGCCGCCGGTGGTGGCAATGTTCACCGTCACGCTCTCTGTGCCGGGGTTCTTCACGGTGATGGTCTTCTTAGCTTTGGGGTCAATGAGTCCCATGCTGTAAGTGTCGCCATTGCTGTAGCCTACGACCTTGAAGCCCGGACCCTCGGCAGCACTCTCATAGGTGATAGTGGTCTTGGGAATGAAATACTGTGCCGTGCCGTTGCCTGACGAACTGTCTCTGTAGCGGGAATAAACATCATCAAAGCCTCCTTTACCATAGAAAGATGCTCTTACATAGGAACCTTTTGTTGTCACCAAGATGCCCACGAGGAGGTTTCCTCCATTGTAGCTGTAGTTGTTGGTGAAGGTGATGTTCATTTCTTTGTTGGAGATGCTCAGACTACCTTCATATACGGTGGTGGCATTGCTGCTTGTGGCGAAGCCGCTGTTGAGTGCGCCGTCAGCCACTTCCTTCACATATACCTGAAATACTGCTGCTCCCCAGCTCACCGATGACTCTGATGTATAGAACTTCAGTGCTGAGAGCTCTGCTCCTTCCAAGTCTGCCAGGTCGTCAGCGGGAATGATGAATTCGCTCAGGGCACCCTTGGTGTCAGCATAGTAGCCGTACATTGGCACATAGCCATTTGTTGTGGTGCCGTCGTAGACAGTGATCTCGTCGGCAGCATTAGCCTGCGTCACTCCTCCGAGCAAGGAGAGAATCATCGCAAATAAAAGATAGATTTTCTTCATAATTGTTGTTTTTGATGTTTATAGTATTGTTTCTTCCATTAGTCCTCTGTGTGTGTTCCGGCAGCACGGTGCCGGGGTGTTGCCCCATGTCGTGCTCCGTCTTTTCATGGTATTACGGTTTGTTTTTTTCTTCTTTTTAAAACATTATAATGCGGCAAAGATACAAATTTTATTCAAAAACGGCGGAAAAATAACGAAATAGTTTTTCCAGGGGACCAGAAAAACACCCTTTCTGCGCGAATTTTCAATTCCGTGAAACAGTTAACAAATGTGAACGAAAAATATTCTCCGCACAGTGAGAAAACGAAAGTGCCACTTTCACGTTGCGAAAGAGGCTCTTTTGAAACGCCCCTTTCAAACGTTTGATTATCAACGAGTTACAGTGGCGGTTTCTTGAGGCTTTCTTAGCCTCTAAATGTTAAAGAAATTCCCAATTATTTTACATCCTTTCATATTTATTCACAAAATGTTTCACGGGAATTGATTTCCCGCAGAAAGGGCGTTTTTCATGTCCCGCAGAACTTTCCGATTAAGCGAGAGCAATCAAACTTGTTTGAATTGCCGAGCGTGAGGAAAGTCGGTGAAACCAAATAGCCGAAAAAGCAGAAATTTTCGTTAAGGTAATCAGTTGTGTCGGATTTGCGTTGTGTCGTTGTGTCGGATTTTCAGTTGTGTCGGATTTGCAATCCGACACCATCGAATATGAGCATCTGTGATGCAGAAATTGAAAGCGACCCATACGATTTGGTCGAC
>CAMVSV010000010.1 GCA_947170265.1 uncultured Prevotella sp. | reverse complement strand
CACCGACTTTCCTCACGCTCGGCAATTCAAACAAGTTTGATTGCTCTCGCTTAATAGGAAAGTTCTGCGGGACATTAAAAACACCCTTTCTTCATGAAAAAACTCCCGTGAAACATTTTGTGAATAAATATAAAAATATGTAAAATATTTGGTAAATTCTTTAACATTTGGAGACTAAGAGAGGCATATAAAAGTGCCTCTGTAACTCGTTGGTAATCAAAAGGTTGAAAGGGGCATTTCAAAAGAGCCTCTTTTAGCGTGCAAAAGAGCCTCTTTTGGAAGGTAAAAGAGCCTCTTTCGCAACGTGAAAGTGGCACTTTCGTTTTCTCACTGTGCGGAGAATATTTTCCGTTCACATTTGTTAACTGTTTCACGGAGTTGAAAAACACCGCACTTTACCGGTGGTGAGTTACAGATTTTACAAAACTTTCTCGGGTGAGCAATTAGCTGTTGTGTTTGATTAGGATTTTGACTTACTATGGGTTGAAAAGCAGGAAACGAGAAAAGAAGAATGCGAGAATACAAGAATTTTGTCCGACGGCGGTGACTTTATAGAACTCGCTCAACGAGTTCTTTGATCTACTGAGACACCGACATTTAGACAATTGTCAATTGATAATTAAATAATGACAATTCTTCGTGTGGGTTCTCGTGGAAGATGTGTATTTCTAAAAAACGGTTCCATATTATTCTTTGGGAAGGTAAGAATTGAAAATTTTTATGCTTACTTGACAGTTTTCATTGTTTTTCGTAATTTTGCAGAAAACAGATATGAAACTATGTTGGTAAAAACATATTGCGCGGCAGTAAATGGATTGGAAGTAACAACTGTCACATGTGAAGTGAGTTTGTCAAAGGGAGTGATGTTTCACCTGACGGGATTAGGAGACACGGCGGTAAAAGAAAGCTACGACCGCATAAAAGCGGCAATAACAAACAATAACATTTGCTTTCCTACAATGGACATCACGGTTAATCTGTCACCAGCTGACCTGAAAAAGGAGGGGAGCAGCTATGACCTGCCGTTGGCAATAGGTATACTTGCTTCCAACGGTGATGTCTGTACCGATAAGTTGAAAGACTACATGCTCGTTGGGGAACTCGGTCTCGGAGGTGACCTGCAGCCGGTGAGAGGAGCGTTGCCTATTGCCATTAAAGCACGGAAAGATAAGTTCAAAGGACTGATTGTTCCCAAAAACAATGTGCGTGAGGCTGCCGTGGTAAACAATCTTGAGGTTTACGGCATGGAGACCATTACAGACGTGATAGCATTCTTGAACTCTCAGGAACAGTTTGAGCCCTATGTTACCGATACGAGAAAGGAGTTTTTCAGCCATCAAGCCTCGTCAGACCTTGATATGGAAGATGTTCGGGGACAGGAGAGCGTGAAGAGAGCCCTTGAGGTGTCGGCAGCTGGAGGTCACAACATGATAATGATTGGTCCTCCGGGAAGTGGTAAATCTATGCTCGCAAAACGTCTGCCAGGCATTCTGCCTCCTCTCTCCCTTGCTGAAAGCCTGGAGACTACACAGATACATTCCATTGCAGGTAAGACAGACAGAAACACGTCGCTCATTTACCAGCGTCCATTCAGAAGCCCACACCATACCATTTCACAGGTAGGACTCGCTGGCGGAACGTCAAAGGCAATGCCAGGAGAGGTTTCACTGGCGCATAATGGCGTGCTCTTTCTCGATGAGCTGACAGAGTTCAACAGGGCTACCTTGGAAATACTCCGTCAGCCGCTGGAAGACCGTAAGATAACGATTACCCGCGCTAATTACACGGTGGAATACCCTTGCTCATTCATGCTGGTGGCATCGATGAATCCATGTCCCTGTGGCTACTACGGTGATCCTCAGCACAACTGCACCTGCACACCCGGACAGATCAACCGTTATCTCTCTAAGATAAGTGGGCCATTGCTTGACCGTATCGACATACACTGTGAGATTCAGGCCGTGCCCTTCGCCCAGCTCTCCCAGCTGAAGCCCGGCGAACCCAGTGCCGTCATCCGCGAGCGCGTTGTGCGTGCCCGAAAAATACAGGAGGAGAGGTTCCGTCCCTTTAAGGGTGTCCACTGCAACGCACAGATGACCGAGCGCATGCTCCACCAGTTTGCCGAGCCAGACGAAAGCTCTCTTGACCTGCTCCGAATGGCAATGGAGCGCCTCAAGCTCTCCGCCCGCGCGTACAATAGAATATTAAAGGTCGCCCGCACCATCGCCGACCTCGAAGGCTCGGAGAAAGTGCAGAGCCAGCATATCGCTGAGGCAGTAGGATACAGAAATCTTGACCGGGGCGACTGGGCTGAGAGAGGGATATAATACATAATAAGGTATAAGAAATATGGACGAACAGCAGAATATCATCATCTATCGCACGGCAGATGGCCGCGCATCGGTGGCACTCTATGCCAAGGATGGCAAGATATGGCTGAACCAGCAACAGATGGCAGAACTTTTGCCACCTCGAAGCAAACCATCAGTTATCATGTAATTAATATTCTGAAAGAGAAATAGTGATACAAGATTTCATATATAATAAAAGGATAAAAAATGTCTACAGGATTGAAAACATTATGGCAGCAACTGCTGCGAAGCCCACGGCAATTTCCCGTTGAAATGGCCTTGGGAGTGGCTTTCTTTATCATTGCCGTATTGCACACAGAGAGTTTAGACTGGGATGAAAACATGCAGATGAAGAGTGCTGTCAATGATGACATCCTCTTCCTTTTCGGCCCATTGGTCGCGCTTTCCTTCTGGCTTCAGCGCGTCAATCGCAAAGTTTACTTCCTCTCGTTCTTCTTTTTCCTGCCGCTCATGGCTCTCAACCCGGATTCCTTCATTTGGACGATCGGATTTGGATTCACCTACGTCTTGGCAGGCATCTTGCTTATTATTGGCAACAAGAAGATGGATAACCGCACCTTTACAGCCCATGCCCTGCATGTCGTCACGCAGCTGTTCCTCGGCCTGTTTGTCACTGGCATCTTCACGTTGGCGGTGCTGGCTGTCACAGGTTCTTTCTTCTATATCTTCAGCATCCAGGCTCCCACGAATTTCTACGAATACATCTTCCAATTCATCTGGTTTGTGCTGGCTCCACAGGTGTGTTGCACGCTCATCCGTCAGCACGAAGATGAGGTGGTGGAGCCCTTTAAGGTGCTCAGGATCATCCTTAATTTCATCCTTTCGCCAGCCGTCATCCTCTATACGGTCATCCTCTATACCTATTTCATCAAGATAGCCTTCGAGTGGGACTTGCCTAAAGGCGGCGTTGCTTGGATGGTGATGGGGTTCATCACCGTGGCCTTGATCGGGTATGCGGCGCAGTCGATACTCAGCAAGCGTTACTATGACTGGTTCTACCGTTACTTCACGCTGATAGCCATTCCGCCACTCATCATGTACTGGATAGGTTCCATCTACCGCATCCGGCTTTATAGCTTCACTGAGAGCCGCTTCTACCTGCTGGTGGCGGGACTGTTGATGACCCTTTTCGTGTTGATGCTCTGTAAGGAGCGCACCCGCCGCTACCAACTCATGGCCCTCGTCTTCGGAGCAGCCATCATCCTCTTTACCTATATTCCTGGCATCTCTGCCAAGTGTATAGGCCTGCGTAGTCAGGAGCAGCGGCTTGCAACCATCATCAGCGAATTGAAGCTGACGGACAGCAAGACTGGCAAGCTGAAAGACGACCTCAATATGAAGCAGATTAGCCAAGACAGCCAGTTGTGTGGGCGATACAAAGAGGCTTGCAGCGTTATCGACTATGTGCGCGAAGATATCGGGTGGGAGGCGTTTGAGGCGCAGTATGGCAAATGGCATCACAATGATTATGAATTCAATGAAAGCATGGGCGACACCCTCTATTGTCTTTCTGATAATAGGAAACATCCGGTCGAGTTGGAAGAATACACCACGCTGTTGCCCGACGAGGCCTATGACTGCGACTTTGACCATCAGACGGTCACCGTCCGAAAGGATACAGCTGTCGTCCTGGAATATCCCATCGGTTCCATCATCCGTCGCGACACGACGATCCTTCGCCATCCTGAGCAGCTGCTCACCTATCGCAACGACTCCTTGATGCTGGTTCTCAGCGACATCAGCATTGAGGATAAGATGGTTACGAACATTAGTCTTTATAACTTTCTGTTATTTAAGAAATCAAAGAAATAAATAAAAACTTAAAGAGATGAAACAACTATGTATCTTAATTTGCATGCTCTTTTGTGCGACAAACCTTGTTGCGCAAGAAAGGGAGCTGCTTCCTGTTGATTGGAGCCAAATAAGGAAAGAAGTGGAAGACCATCCGCAAAAGGTGAAAGAACTGGTCATGAAACTGTCTGACGTTGATTTAGACACGACCCTGACATGGCAAGATAGGATCTTGGCTTTCTATGGTCAGTCATTCCTTACGAATGACGAAGAAGATGCGCTGAGAAGACAAATGATTCAGCAGGAAAACCAAGGGAGTTTTGAAGAGTGTGTTGCCACAGCGAGGAAGATGCTTGCCGTCAATCCGCTGAACCTTGATGCGCTGATCACTGCAGTCAATGCGTTGCTGACCATGGCCGAGGACTCAGCAAACCAAGACAGCACCTTGACAGAGGAAGCCAAGACATATGGGCTTCGGGCTATGCGGATCTTCAATACCATCGCAATGACCGGAGACGGTTCACACGATGCGCCTTTCTATGTGACCAAGGTCAGTGACGAGTATTGTTTTATGCGCCATTACCTGGATCTGTGGAAGTATAAGGGACAGGCAGCGACAGCTTGTTGCGACATCATTACCTTAGACGAAAGCAGTTCCTATTACGATCAGCCGACCATCCATTTTGAGATTACGCGAGTCTATGAATTGGAGCGGATGATGTTTGAAGGTAAGAAAAAGGAGAAAAAACGCTGACGATAGGGAAAAAGGCTGGCTGGGAGACTGGAATGTCCATCAAGCCGGCAAGCGTCTTATGGGACAGACAATTTAAAGGAGAACTGCCCTGGAAAGAACGATGTGAAGATAGCTAAGATTAGTGTAAATAAAAGACAAGGGGGCGTGTCTGTTACCTTGACACGCCCTCTTGTCATCTGTCAACAGTGGGAAGAGTTATTTCACCACAACCTTGCGGCCGCGATTGATGTATATGCCCTTGGCTGCAGGAACTGTTACCCTACGGCCGTCGAGCGTGTACCATAAGTCTTTTTGTGCTTGGTAGTCAGGAGCGTGAAGGCTTTTGATGTCGGTGGCTTCCTTTATCATATTACTGATTGCCGCCACGTCGTAGAACCCGGAGTAGTCGTAGGTTTCACCTCCATCAGTAGTCACAACGATGGGGTAGTCAGGCTCCACGCCTGCATCTATGCTTGTCCAATGTTGGTCTGTCAGTCTTCCACGATACGATGATATCTGGTACTGCAGACCTTCGGGACTGATGAAGTTCTGCACCGCACAGCCGCCCCCGCCGCTCGTCTCGCCGATGATGGGGAATCCCATGTCTTTCATGAGTGAAGGAAACAGATTGCCACAGGAGAACGATTCCTTGGAGGTGAGAACGGCATAGTTCAGGTTGTAGTTCTTATACACCTCTTTGTCTTTCTCATCGAACACGCCATCGAAGTTGCAGTCCACGTCATATTCGATGAGCTGCCGCTGCCCTGTCAGGGTGTTCTCGCTATAGAAGTGGCTTTGCCCGTTCATGAGAGCTGTCATCGCCATTACGATGTCGAGCGAACCGCCTGGATTGAGCGACAGGTCGACAACAAAATTCTTTACCTCGGGGTCTTCGTTGGCTTTGTTCATGGCATCGAGCACAACGCTCAGGTCGCCATAGTTGTCGTCGAAATCTACTTCCGGTATGTCTCCTTGGCAACCACCATCATAGTAGGCCTGCCAGTCAAGGAAATTCGTAGGCCCGAACTGTGGGTATAGTAGATACGCAGTGTCGCCCTCTTTATAATAGTATGATGTTTCGTCCAATCCCTTTTGCTCACGAGCTTCTTCTATAGCCGTATTTCTTTTATTGTTGAAAAGGATGCTGTAGAAATCAAACAACTGTTGCGACAATTCAGGATAGCTTGCAGCCATGGCTTTTATTCCATTTATCCACTTGGAAGTGGTAATTTCATCCTCAAGCTCCATATAAGTTCTAAGGTCAACAGCTAAGTTTGTGTGTCCGCCGTCGTAGAGTAACATCTGCATACAGTTCATGCCGAAGATGTAGTCCTTCATGTCAGTACTCTTCAACAGTTGTTTGATGACAGCGCCATTGTCTATGAGATTATCGCTCAGCGACTTGTCAAGACCATTCTCCTTTATGGTATTCTCATAGGGTGAGCGGCCGGGCATACCATAGAACTTGTCAATGACGAAACAAAACTCTCCATAGGTGAAGTCAGCCAGGTCTGCCTGCCGTGTGGTCTGATTGAGCAGGGCTTTTGCCCGTTCGGGTTCGAAGGTGCAGATCTCCGCGTAGTTGTTATCCGTCACCACAAGAACCTTCTCACCATTATAGCCTGCTATATGGTAATAAAGGTCGCTGTATAAGTCGGCAATCGTCGCAAACGGGAAATACACGGCCTCATCGTCACCACGCAGGTCGATGCCGTATTTCTGGAAGTCGAAGGTAACGGCAACCGACACTGGTGTCAGTTCCTGACTTTTGTAGCGAATATAGGGAGCTCCGTCAAGATAGACGTTGTCCATCCCCTCCTCCTGTATCAGACTCATCAGATTGGTAAACGCCATGTAGTTGTCTGACGAGAACTGCTCAGTAGCCGTGTTGACCGTAGCTGTGGCATATTGGTTCTGCAGACTGTAGGTGTCACCGTCCTTGGTGACGTTGATAGTGGAACCTGGGAGCACAAGAGCCTGGAAATCAGCCGCAGAGATGTAGGCAATCGAAGGCATATCCTCGTAGAAGCGCAACGTTACGTTTCCATCATCCTTTCCCCCACGATTGACCGGTACTTGCTTTGTCAGAAAACCTGGGTCAGCATGCGTCGTCATCGTAGCCATTATGGCGGCTACAATCGTCAGTAAATATCTTTCCATATCATTATTATGTATTGGTTTTTTGCAATTGCAAATATAAAGCTTTTGTTCGGAATAGCCAAACCTTTTTTCATGTATCATGTGAAATTTCTGATGATAGGAAGTAAGGAGTCTACGGAGGAGAACCTTTGGTTCGGAGTATAGGGAGGCTGTCTCCTGACTTGTCATTTATCATTTTATTCGCACAGGCTGTCAATGAAGATTGTCAGTGCAAGCATATCGGCACTACCTCCTGGTGAAATGTTTCTTACGATGTATTGTTGGTTTAGTCTGTCCATTCCTTCTGTAGAGAAGTTGTCAAGCAGAGTTTGTGCTTCATGCCTTACCATTGCAGCTTCGTGTGCTCCTTTTCTATGGTAGATGTTGGAGTCATCAAGCGTTGACATTATTTTCAGCAATGTCTTGTGGTTCCGGTATGTATCGTCATTTAACGTTCTGTAAAAAGGCAGCCATTCGTTGAAAAGGGTGTCATAACCATCTATGGCATTCTGATGTGCCCCCTTAATGTTGAAGGTCTTTCTGACTGTTGCTCCGTGTGTGTTTGTTGCTGGCGGTATCTTTCTTGCCAACTGCGATATTTTGTTACTTAGGTTGTTCGTCGTTAGAGGTGTATTGGTTGCCAATATGTTGTATGCCGCCACTGTTGTTATGCCCAACGAGAAGAAAGCTCCACGATGGGTGTTCACTCCATTCGTTACTTTCATCATGGCAGCTTCTGCCTGTTTGCCAATATCTATGATTTCCTCTATTTGGGGTTCTCCTTCTATGCATAGTCTTGCGAAGAATGGTCTCAGTGTGTCTATGCTATGTGACATTAGCTGATAGTCCATGTCCTGGTGTGCTCCGTTGTCAAGTATGTCTACGAGGCCGGGCTTTGGTGACGTGTTGAGCTCTTCTTTGAGCGCTTTTGACGCCAATGCAGCCATTATGTACTTCCACGAGACCTTGTGTGCCAAACGAAAGGCTTTGTTGAGTTTCTTTTCTTTTATAAATGACCGTACTGTTGATGCCGATATCGGTTGCTCTTGATGATTGTCTGCTGTAGTAGTGAGCCTTGGTATTTCCACTACTTCATATCCTCTCTTATCAAGAAACTGCTTCATTAAATGGTTGTATCTGCTTGTAACGTTGTCGTTTGTCTCTGTTCCTACAAACCTCGTTGTGGCTCCTAAGTGTGGCGCAATGAAGTGAGTAAAGATATCTAAGTCGAGAGTTATCTGTGTATCCGTGGCAGAGGATGTCTCTTTAAGGAAATAAGTTGGAAATGTGGTTTGCGATACCTGATATTCACTCCCTTCTATTACGAATACGTTGCTTAGGTCTTTCGTACCTTCTTCCACCATGTCTTTTCTCTCTTCATAGGTGAAGGTGTGTTTGTCAGCATGGTCGTACACGATTATAACATGAAGCCATTCCACCATAGATGCAGCTTTCTCTATAAGGTATCTGTGTCCTTTGGTAAATGGGTTCGCATTCATCACTATTATTCCACTTCTTCCCATCCTGCGCTGTCGGGATAGATATTGACAGTATGTTCTCAGCTCATGTGGGTTCTCCAGAAGTATGGCTTCAGGTGCTTGGGCAATCAGGGTGAAGCCCATTGATTCGAAAACTTGTCGGTTTTCCGGTTTGGTAAATACTCTTGTTGAGTTGTATCCTTGCTGGTTGGCTTGGCTAATGAGATGAGACACAAGTCGTGCCATAAAGCCTTGGTCCCTGTAGTGATTGTCTACAGCTATACATTTTATAGTGTTTCTCTTCAATCCTCCTCCTGCAACTATTGTGTCGTCGCCAAGTTGATAGATGCAAGCATAATAGTCAACGTCGTCAAGTCGTAATCCATTGCTATGTAGAAACTCTGAAACATCTCTTCTACAATGGTTGAGGGATATGGGAACGGTGCGTATTTCGTATTCGTTATACATGTTGCGAATGGCGTGGAGGATGTGTATACTATGGGAATTGAGAGATGACGGATGGAGTGGTAGGGTAGTTTCTCACGAGTTTATCAATAAACTCTTGTATCTCTTGATAGGTGTGAGCGTGTGTTCTCATGCACAGTCGTGCAGGCTTATCACATATCAAACATTTTCTTGGTCTCAGCCCGAGGCTTTCCCGTGAAAGGGGAATGCCTTCCCGAGTGATAATGTCTATGTCGAACAGTCGTCCCAATGGGTGTTTGTCTTCAATCTCGCACGCTTTGAGTTTGCATTGTTTTTCTTTTTCATCTACGAGCCAATAGCTCTCAAAGCCAGTTTCAAGATCCAATTCAAAGTGAAAGGACTTATGTTTGCTTGACTGTTTGTGAAAAATGTCTATATTGTTGGCATATATGCACTTTGGAAATGTTTGTTCAAGTGATTTTATTGCTTCTTTTGCTATTGTAAGCGATTGCTTGTTACGCTTAATCTTGCCTGGCATAATCACCGTCATGCACATGAGTGTGCATGACGGAAATGCCTTTAATAGTCTTTGCTGGGTCCTCTGACGGTTGTCTCGGCTTTGAAGAAGTTGCTCCAGTGTTATTTCCATTGTGGCTTAGTGCTACATATCCTTTGCTTCAATGTTCTTTATCTCATCAATTACGCTTCCGTCTCTGCCAAGCACCACACCAATGGTTTTGTTGCCGAAGGGCAGTGGCTGAGGCTTACCTATGATTTGTTCGGCTTTCTCCTTTAAGGTATTGATGTCAAGAATGTTAAGCTTTGCTTCTTGTAGCTTTTGTTTGATATCCGGTCTAAGCGGATTTACGGCTATTCCATACTCGGTCACAACCACGTCTACGGTGTTTCCCGGTGTGATGAGTGTCGTAACCTTGTCAACAACACATGGTATTCGCCCTCTTATAAGTGGACAGACAATAATTGAGAGTGCGGCATCGGCAGCTGTGTCGGGATGTCCTCCTATGGCTCCTCTTATTATTCCGTCGCTTCCAACAAGAACATTCACGTTGAAGTTTGTGTCAACTTCGAGTGCCGAGAGTATGACAATGTCGAGGAAATGTGTTGCTGAACCGGGTTCTGTGGGACTGGCATATTCAATGCTTGAAATTTCCTTGTGCATACGGTCGCTCATGAGCGACTCTGCGGCAACCCTGTCAAACGACTGTACGTCAAGAAGCCTTTCTATGAGTCCTTCCTGATGCATTCTCACCATGTGGGCGGTGATGCCACCAAGTGCGAAGCTTGCCTTTATGTTTCTGTCTATCATGCTTTGACGTATGTATTTCACGGCGGCGAGCGATGCACCTCCCGAACCAGTCTGTATAGAGAAGCCTGTGTTGAAATATCCGCTGTTTATTATCACCTTAGCAGCCTGCTGTGCCAGAAGGATATCGCGCGGATTTTTGGTGTCGCGTATTGCTCCCGATGCAATTTTTGACGAGTCGCCCACACTATCCACCACAACCACATAGTCAACGTCCATCTCAACTATTCCTGACGGTCTGTTGGGATAGGGCACAAGGTCGTCTGTAATTATCACGACCTTGTCGGCATACTGTGCGTCAGGTAAGGCATAGCCAATACTTCCGCATATGCTCTTGGCGTTGGCAGAACGTGAATATCCTGCAGCATTACCCATTGGGTCTGACGATGATGCGGCGAGAAAAGCCACGTCAATGTGTATCTCTGAGTTGGCTATGGCACTTGCCCTTGAGCCATGAGACCTGAACACCACGGGTTCTTTCATCAGACCGAAGGAAATTTCCTGCGCGAGCCTGCCTCTCAGTCCCGATGTGGATATTCGTGTAATCACTCCATTCCTTATGTGTTCAATGAGAGGCTCGTGCACATCGGTGAGGCTTGATGCTGCGAGGTGCAGGTCCTTATATCCCATTTGTGCAAGTTTGTCAACCACCATATTCACCACTTTGTCGCCACCTCTGAAATGGTGGTGGAACGATATTGTCATTCCGTTTCTTAGATTGGTTCTTCTTATTGCCTCTTCAAGTCCTACCACCTTGTGAGAGTTTGTGAGCTTGTTGGTGCGTGGCTCAATGTTTTTTGATGCTATATGGTTCATAGTTAGTAGTTTGCTTTTTATGGTTCTTTACCTTTGTGTTACTAAATCAGCCCTGATGCATTGGCGAGTTCAATGGTGCGTTGTGCTCTCAACACCACCGGGCGGTCAACCATCTTGCCGTTGAGTGCTATCACTCCAGATCCTTTCTGACGTGCTTCTTCCATTGCAGCTATTATTGCTTGGGCTTTTTCAATGTCTTTGTCTTTTGGTGCAAACACCTCATTGACTATTTCTATTTGCCTTGGATTGATTATGGATTTTCCGTCGAATCCGAGTTTTTTTATGAGTTCCACTTCTTTTCTGAATGTCTCCATGTCGTTGAGATTGGAGTACACCGTGTCGAGTGCATCAATGCCGGCTGCTCTTGCTGCCACCACAATAGTCTGTCTTGCCAGCAGCAGCTCAATTCCTTCGGGTGTGCGTTGGGTCTTGAGGTTGGCACAGTAGTCTTCAGCTCCGAGAGCTATACCCATCATCCTGTCTGATGCTGTTGCAATGGCATAGGCATTAACCACTCCAAGTGCACTTTCTATTGCTGCCATGATCTTTGTCCTGCCAGGACATCCCAGAGAGTTTTCCACGCGTAGTATTTCTCGTTCCACTTCTTTCACTTCCTCTGCCGTCTCTGTCTTAGGCATTCTCACCACATGCACACCGGCTTTCACCACAGCTTCTATGTCTTTCTTGCCGTATGGGGTGGATAGTGGGTTTATTCTCACCACCATCTCGGTGTCGCCATAGTCAATAGTCTTCAAGGCGTGGTAAACGAGCAGACGTGCTGCTTCTTTCTGTGCAATGGTGACAGAGTCTTCAAGGTCCAGCATTATGGCATCAGGATGATATATGTGGGCATCTTGTATCATTGCCGGGTTGTTGCCCGGAACAAACATCATGGTTCTTCTTAGTCGCATATGAACTGGGTGTTAAAGGTTAGTATTTTCATGGATTGCAATCTATTCCCACACGTCTTTTCCCGTGGCCTTCGTGGCAGCTGCGGTGACGCGTGCCCTTATCGTGCAGTCGAGAGCACCTTTGTCGGTAGCTCTTACTAAGGCGGAGGTTATGCCGAGAGACCTCAGTGTCTCTTCTATGACAGACCTTATTTGTTTTCCGAATTGATATTCCACGGTGCTGTTAAGCTCAATGCTTATGCCTTCGTTGTCGGCCGGCGAGAGATTTATCATTATGTCGCCCGACTCCAGTGTGCCTGCAGTAGCCTGATTTATTTTCATTGTAGTATTGAATTTAAGAGTTTGCTAACAAATTGTAATTACGCGGCTAATTTAGGAAATATAAGCATTTCCTCCAAATAATTCAGTGAAAAACTATATATTTTTTAATCTGTAGTGTCAATTTGTAAGCTGAGAGTGGCAAAGTGATACTATAGTCCTAATTCGTCACTTCTTCTCAAACATCAAGTCTCTTTGCATGCATTAGAAAAATACAAATTGTTACAATATGTATTTCTACTGAAGTTTACTTAGAAAACATTGACAGCAGTTACAAACCTATGGGAATGTAACTGCTGTCAATGTTGTTTGCTAGCGTTGTTACCCGTATTTTGTTGAATGCCTATGTCTTACTTCTGTGAAATCTTTGTTCCACTCCATATGCTGCCCATATTATCATTGGAAAGATGAAGGCATAGTGAGAGCGGTGTTCGGCAAGTAAGAGGAAAGTCGTTCCTGTATAGAATAATGTGATGAACAGAATTATTCCTTTGCGTGTGAATATTTCTTTACGGTTAACACATAAAGAGTAGGCAAAAAGCAATAGCATGATATAATACGGTACGCTAATCATAAACTGCTTAACCCTGAGGAATGTCAGTGCCCGTTGTGGATTATCTGACTTAATAGCTTGTCCATAGGCATCCTTTGTGAAAATATCATTGGTTGACCAGTCGTCTAAGGCATAGCTTCGGAAGAAGCGTTGTGGTGCCAGCATCGCATAGCGCTCTGGATTGTCAATAACCCATTGTATGGCCCTTTCCTTCCAAATGGAGTCTTTCTCAGCGAAATTCAGTTTGTCAGAGTTCTCAATATATGCGGAATTACCGGGATGTTGGTAGAAGCTCATATCTGGACCAGCCCATGTTTCATCATTGGCAGAATGTGCCATTCCAAATCCTGTGATATGTGAGGTGTTGGTATATATGCCTATCTCGTTTTCAAAATACTTGCCTATACCGTATAATATCCCGAAGTAAGGAACAAGTAGGCATACATAGTATTTCCAAGAACGTTTGTTTGCTATCATGAATATGATAGATGTCATAAGATATGCAAGCACGGTTGGACGTATGGTATATGAAAGAGCATAGCAAATTGCTCCTAAGACAATGAAATACCATTTCTTCTGAAGTGTCAGACAAAAACCACTGATAAATAAGAAATATGAAGGATGGTCAGATAAGTAGTGGAGCGGAACAAACCACGTTGAAACTATAGTGCAATATATTATCACTGCTACATAACCAACATTCTTGCTGAAGAAAGTCTTGGCGATATAGTATACTTCGTAAAGTATGGCAATGTTCATCAGCAAATTGATGAGCATCATAATCTTGAATGACTTGAATACGGCATATATCAACATGTATAGATTGACAAGGCCTGGTGCATGGGTGAACATGTCATTCAAATTATGAACGGAAGGATATATTACATTGTTGTTGTATGCAAACAAAGCCCTTCTCATGTACTCCTTCTCGTCTGGAGCAAGGAAATGGTCCCAAGCAGTTATTATCAGTACCACCTGAATAATTATCCACACACAGGCTGTAATGCCTGCTACCATTGCGAGCTTATCCTTACGCATTTCATAAAGCATTTTTCTCATGATAGAATTCTTTTATTGTTTCTATGATATTTCCTATTTCTTCGTCTTTCAACTCATAAAACATGGGTAGGCGTACCAAGCAGTCAGCAAAGCGGTCACAGTTTGGTAGGGTAGGGATAGTATCCGCGTTATCCTTGTAATACCCGCTCAAATGCAGGCTGAGGTAATGGAATACGGCAAGTATACCCTTCTCTTTAAGAAATGCCAGCAGTTTTGTGCGCTCGTCAAGGTTACGGCATACGAAATAGAACATGTGGGCATTGTTCGTGGCATAGTCTGGCATGTCTGGCATCTTAATTAATCCATTGTTTGAAAGTTCCTTCAGCCCTTCATAATACATGTTCCAAATCTCCTTTCGGCGGTTCTGAATTTCGTCAAGATGTTCAAGCTGTGCCAGCAGGAATGCTGAGTTTATTTCCGAAGGGAGAAACGACGAACCTGTATCTACCCATCCATACTTGTTAACCATACCACGGAAAAACTCGGCTCGGTTAGTTCCCTTTTCCCATATAATCTCTGCCCTGCGAATGAAACGCTCGTCATTGATGACAAGAAGTCCACCTTCGCCACCAGCCGTTACGTTTTTTGTCTCATGGAAAGAGAAACAACCAAGATGACCAATACCTCCCAAGGCTTTGCCCTTGTAGAAGGAATCTATTGCTTGAGCTGCATCCTCAACAACAAGGATATCATGCTTGTTGGCTATCTTCATGATCTTATCCATGTCGCAAGCCACACCGGCGTAGTGAACAGGTACTATCACCTTTGTCTTTTCCGTAATAAGTTCCTCTATTTTGTCTGCATCGATATTTGGGTTGTTGGCATGGCTGTCAGCAAAGACAATCTTTGCGCCTTGACGAACAAATGCCAAGGCAGAGGAAACGAAGGTGTAAGATGGTACTATAACCTCATCTCCAGGTTTTACATCACACAGTATGGCTGCCATCTCAAGTGCGTCGGTGCACGATGTAGTCATAAGACATTTCCGAAATCCATAGCGGCTCTCGAAAAACTCCTGACACTTCTTTGTAAACACTCCGTTACCCGACAGCTTTCCTGTATACACTGCCTGATACATATAATGGGCTTCTTTGCCCGTAAGAAATGGTTTGTTGAATGGTATCATAATAGTGCCTATATTATTTTCTTTATTAGTAAATCAAACCTTATAAGTTTTTTTATTTGTTCTATACATATTGATATCAAAATACATGCTATTGTTAGAGTCGCAACTATCACCATAGGGTTCCTGTGCCAATAGATAAGGCTATGGAAATAGTATGAGTAGATGAAGGTGTGAAACAGGAATATGTTGAAGCTATGCTTCCCCAAGAAAGCCATAGGTCTGCTGATATATGATGGAACAGACACTTGATTATATGCGTAGACCAATGCAACTACGATAGCCGCATCCCATAAAAGTGGAATCCTGGCAACGAAGCGATACAAACAGAATACAATTAGAATAATTATTGCTGTCATTTTACCCCCCCCTAAGCTTATTTTGCTGTTTGCATATATGCAACCGCATGTGAAGATGAACAAGTAGTCACCCAGTAGATTTGCCAAAGGAATACCCTTAACTGCAAACGATAGGACAATAGACGCCGGTAGCAGCAGAAACCAATACGACCTTGCCTTCCATATTAGCGGAAAGAGAGCATATAAAAGAATGATACAACCATAAAACCACCATGTGGCGTTATAACTTGAACTTGTACAAAGTCCAGTCAAGTCTATGAATGCCCTGATGATATAATGCTCACCATACACTTCTGGAAAAGTGCGGTTGAAGACAAATACTCCTATAGGCACAAACAACAACCATATAATCCAGAAGTTGGTCATCAGCTTGAAATATCTACGTTTGTAGAATTTCAGAACGTTCGGAACACCGTCTTTGGCTCTTGCCTGAGCAGTGAGACCATAGCCAGAGAGAAAAACAAATATGGCTACACATAGTTTGCAGAACTTTCCTACATGTTGGAAACACGGTTTTCCAAATAAGAATATATCTTCATATCCCTCACCAGTACACAGGCAGTGATGACACAAAAGCATTATGATGGCAATACCTTTGAGTACCAGAGTGTCGCTGATGGATAATTGAATAATCTGTATTTGCGGTTTCATTTATTTGAGGTGTTTTACAAACACATATGTTTGCTGAATTAGTTTGAAATTAAGTCTATTATATAGTTTGATAACAGGTATATTGTTAGACGATATACTTGTCAACTCATAATTATAGGGCAATGATTTTTTTCTTATATACATCATGGGGGATGCTGGGGTCAGTATGCCCAGACCCTTACCCTGATATGGCTTGTATAAGCCGTTCAGGAGCAGGTCTATCGTATTAGCATCATGTCGAATAAGCATAAAGCCAACATGCTTGTTTTGATATATGACCTTTATTAATTGCGATCTCTTGTTTTCATATTCTGTAGTCAACCAATTTATATATCTTATACATCCCGTTTCCTTTCCAAACTGGGGGTCGATGGATATTCTATCTGTAGAGAACATACCAGGCTCTATATTTGAAACAACCTCTCGGAAATCATTGTCATTATCTACGACCTCGTATCTTGTGTCATCATACAAATGAGCTACCTTGGAGAAGTCAAAATCAAACATGCTGATTCCTACGTTCATTTGAGTCTCAATACATGTATAGCCCATCTTTGATAGGCCAATATTGAATGATGGCATGTTCATGTGAACCTTGACAACAGCATATTCATAATCTGATACAAGCTGGGATAGGATATATTTGTCAAATACATCATCAGGTTCAAACGTAATCTCGACTGTCTTTTTGTTGATATTCTCCAATTCCCACTTGCAATCTACTATTTTCATAGGTCTATAAATAGAATATTATTATTCCTGCAACTATCATAGATAAGGCTGTTATATCCCTGCCGCTTATTTGCTCATTTAGAAAAATGAGTGACAAAACAGGTACAAAGATGTAACCCAACGACTCCAATATTGGAAGATCCTTGACGTTTACTTCATGCCCAAGGGCAATTACGTTTATAATAACAGAGACAAGGAAGATGCTGTAAGCAAATATCACTTGTTTGTTCATCATCTCAGCAATCTTGGAGGTATGTTCCCTCTGTGCACTTTTCTTCAGAAGAATCTGTGAGCATGAGGACAAAAAGACTCCTATGGCGACTAATATGTAGAATATCAAGATCTCCATCCTAATACGACTATTCCTGCTACAATCATTGCAGCACCAATTATGTTATTTACCGTAATCTCCTCCAAAAACAACACATGTGCAAATAGTATCCCATATATAACGGTAACACTTTTGAACATAAATGCAGTAGTCAGCGAAATGTGTTTTAACACCTGCTGCCATAAACAAGCATAAATACCTAAAATCCCAATGGCACAAGACAGATATATCAGCATAAGCATTCCGTCTTCTGAGGAAGATAGCTTCATGAATATGTTGGCACTTGAATATATCAAGAAAACCAACAGTAATCCGAAAATCCATTTAATGGAAATCTTCTTCTGCTGCATCTAATCGAGGTTTATTTGGTCGCGTATAATATATATTGGTCTATCTTTTGCCTTATCAAATATCTTACCGATGTATATGCCTGTCACGCCTATCAACATTATCATTATGCCTCCAAGGAGCCACATAGAGATAACCATTGTCGTAAAACCATCAACAGCGATACCGCCAGATAGATATCTTATAAGATAGAACAAAGCTATCAACAGAGAAACAATCACGACTCCGAAACCAAATTGCAACATAAGGCGTAAAGGCTTGTTGGAGAAAGCTATCATGTTGTCAGATGCAACAGACAATAACTTGCGAAGCGAGTAACTTGATTTTCCCTCTCCACGCTCTGCATGCTCAACGGGTATATAGCCAATTTTATAACCTACCCATTTCACCATTATAGGAAACCATCTCACAGAGTCACCCATCGACAGCACAGAGTTAATCACTTTGCTATTATATATGCCAAAATTACCAACGGTCTTGTCCTGCGTCTGGTCTGTAAGATATGCAAAAACAGCATTAAATACGGTAGAAGACATGCGTTTGGTAAATTTATCTTTGCGTTCCACTCTCTGTGCAAACACCGTATCATAACCCTCTTGCGCTTTCTTGTATAGATTTGGAATTTCTTCTGGGCGGTCTTGAAGATCGCAATCCATAACCACGACCCATTCTCCTGAAGACTTTGCGAGTCCAGCGGTGATGGCGTAATGCTGTCCGAAGTTGCGTGACAGGTTGACACCCTTTACCTTTTTGTCTTGTCCGCAAATAACAGTAATCTTCTCCCATGAATTGTCAGGGGAACAGTCATTCACAAGGATAATCTCATAATCCTTGGTAAACGTCTCAACAGAGGACTCAATTCGAGTAACCAACTCCTCAAGCATCTTTTCCCCTTTGTATATCGGAGAGATGATAGACAACAGCATTTACAGTACTGCTTTTATTTTGCTTCCTTGCAGCACCCGGACAAGAATTTGTTTTAAATTATGATTGGTACAAGATACAAAAAAGTGTGGGTTGCTGTACCAGTTGCTCGTCCCACGCTTCAGGCGTCTCGCATTGCCCATCCTAGTCGAAACGAGCAACGCAGAAGCCCACACGCATATGTATATGCCAACACCTATGGACCACGCATGATGCGAGCCATCGGTTGGTATAACATACCCATGAGCATCTACCGTTGCTTTGCTTTTGACTAGGATTCGAGTTTGCGAGACTTCGAAGCGTCAAAGAACAAAGCGCCTATGTAGACACTTTTTTATAAAATGTAGTCCCACCCATCCGCTTCTGCTTTTTTGTCGGTTGTACCGATATTGTAAGTTCCGCTTCATGATGAAGACGCTGCAAAATTAAGGAATATTTGCCTTATGACAAAACAAATATGGGATAATTAGTATGTTTTCATGAAATATGACAGAGGAAAGCAATATGAAGCAGGGATATATAATAAGGTGAAAACACAGGGATTGCGTTTCCACCTTGATTTATGTGTATTTGTTGTTCTCAGCCTTTCGGGCAACAGCCTTGTTTACAGTCTTCTTCAATAACCTCTATGTAGAAGCTGAAGGGGCGGAAGCCGTCGTTGCAGCTTATCATGGCACTCATGGGGTTTTTCATCCATCCGTCGTAGAAGTTGCCTTCGCCTCTTGCAAGCGACTCCACAAACTCATGCATGGAGAGCCAGGCAGAGATGCACATCCCCTCCGGCTGTTTCCCGTCGATGGAAATCCATTGCATGCCTTCCTTTACATTGCATGTGTGCTCTATAGGGTTCTCGTATTTCGCCATGAGGTCATGGTAGACAGTCTGGCGGATTGCTGTAATAAGGATTTTGTTCATATCTCACAAGTTCATCCAATGTTTCCGTTCTTCTTCAGGCATTTTCTCTATGGCATAGCGCAGTGTGGTGCGTGGCATGTCAAGTATGTGTTGCCTGAGAAATTCGCGTAACAAGTCCATGCTCACCATCTTGCCCATCTCGCGTAGCATCCATCCCACAGCTTTGTGCATTAGGTCATGGCTGTGGTTAAGGTGTATCTCGGCATAGCGCAGACACCATGACGGGTCGCCCATGTGGGTGGTCATCCATGTGCAAACCATGCTTATTCGCTCACGCCACAGCTTGCCGCTCATGGCAAGCCCGTCCACCATTTTCTGTTTGTCGCTGATGTTGCTGGGCAGCATGAGCCAGCGCCCCATGATCTTTGGTGCAGACATGTCTACCAGATCCCAGTTGTTGGCATAGTCGGCATATTCCATGTATAGTCTCACTATTCCATCGCGTTGAATGATGGCGTTGTCGTTGTTTTCAAGGCGTTTCCCCGAGAGCTTTTCAAATTTATGTACCAAAAGCAGGAAACCGCACAGTCTGACCTCGTGAAAGCGGTTGGTGAGGAGTTCGGGTATTTCTTCCATGGGGAGCTCTGTGGAATGTTTGACTATCAGCCTTGTCTGCGGTACTTTCAGTCCAAGAAACTCGTCACCCTCTCCATAGTCGCCCTTGCCTGTCTTGAAGAAACGCATGAGGTTGAGTCGTTGCTCTTCGTTTCTCAGCGACTCCATATATGTGATTATTTCCTTGGATGTTGTTCTGTTCATTGTAGGATAATGCTTTGTAGGTCACAAAGATAATGGAAATTATCCAATGAACAAAGAGTAGGATAGCGAATTTGGTTTTACGACCTTCGTAAGGTGTTCCAGTATTCTTCGTACAATACTCGAGTATTTTGGTCTCAATACTGGAGTATTTTGGCTACACTACTTGAGTATTTTGGGCACAATACTGGAACGAAAGAAAAACAGTGGGGTGACGAAAGGGCAACAATGCGGGTGCGAATGAGCTACAAATGTGAGCCGTGTTGACGAAAATAATAAAAAATAAGATAAAACATTTGGTTGTTAATCTAAAAACCTCTACCTTTGCACTCGCTAAGCAGAGATGCTGAGCTTTCGGGGTGTAGCGCAGCCCGGTAGCGCTCCTGGTTTGGGACCAGGCGGCCGCAGGTTCGAATCCTGTCGCCCCGACAAATTGATTAAAAGCTGAAGCCTTGACGCTTCAGCTTTTTTTATGCCCATGCAATAATTCCCATGCCATATCGTTATATATAGGGTGGGTTTCATTTATTTCCACCATAATGTTGAATATAAAATGTGGGTTGATGTTTTTCATTAGCAGCACCCATCTTAGATGATGAAGAAAATAGGAATATTATTGGCTGCTGTCATGGCTATGATGCTTGAAGCATGCTCAGACGACGACTCATTTACAACCTCCGCATCGAATTTGTTGACATTCTCAACAGATACGGTGAAGCTTGACACTATATTTTCAAAAGTACCTACGGCAACAAAGACTTTCTGGGTTTACAACCGTTCGGGCAATGGCATCAGATGTTCAAGAGTCAGACTTGAACACGGCAACCAGACCGGTTTCAGAGTAAATGTTGATGGTGTTTACCTTGGCGGTTCACAAGGCTATCAGACCAATGACATAGAGGTGAGAAACAAAGATTCCATAAGGGTGTTTGTTGAGCTGACATCACCGGAAAACATGCAGGAGAAACCTACCCTCATTAAAGACGACCTGATATTTACACTTGAGAGCGGAGTGGAGCAGAAGGTTAACCTCAATGCCTATGCCTGGGATGCCGAGCTGAGAAGCGATGTGGTAATTAGCAAAGATTCAACGATAAGCTCGTCAAAGCCCATAGTAATATATGGTGGTATCACGGTGGAGGAGGGAGCCACGCTGACCATAGGCGAGGGCACGACACTCTATTTCCACAACGACGCGGGGATAGACGTGTATGGCAAGCTCAATGCTCAGGGAACAGCAGAAAAGAATGTTGTACTCAGGGGCGACAGGATTGACAGGATGTTTGATTATCTTCCCTATGACAGGGTGACGGGTCAATGGCAAGGCCTTCGTTTCCATGACACCTCTTATGGAAATACACTTGACTATGTAGACATACACAGTACCTACAACGGCGTGGTATGCGATTCTTCAAGCGTTGAAGAATTGAAGCTCACCTTATATAATAGTATGATACACAACTGTCAGGGCTATGGCTTATTGTCGAAAAGCAGCGTGGTGGATGTGTATAACACCCAGATAACCAACACCCTCAACGACTGTGTAGCAATATATGGCGGCGCGGTGATGATGAGGCATTGCACCTTGGCTCAATTCTATCCTTTTGATTCAAACCGCGGTGCTGCGCTCAGGTTTGCCAACTATTTGGACGATGCACTCTATCCCCTCTATCAGTTTGAGGTTTACAACTCCATCGTGACAGGCTATGCCGACGACGTGGTGATGACCGATTTCCGTGAAGATGTGGAGGCATCCTATTTGTTTGACCATTGTCTTCTCCGGACTCCGGAGATAGAAGCCAGTGACTTGATAAAAGATGTTATATGGGAAAATCCCAAGGATACGATAGTGGGTGGAGTAAAGAATTTCTATGTCGTCGACACCGACAACCTCATTTATGATTTCCGTCTTAGTGAGGTCTCGCTGGCTCGTGATGCCGGCACCACGCTGCCCAACGGCTACAGTGCCGAAGACCGTAAGGGAGTGGCTCGCGATGAGAAGCCCGACATCGGGGCATACGAATACCAGCCACAGGAACCATGACAATAGAGTTAACTGTTTTGCTATGAAAAAGATAGAAATAAACATTGAGATGGACTTCTGCCAGATTGACGAGCTGTCAGAACAAGACCGCGATCTCGTGGAAAGAGCCAAGCAGGCAAGCAACAATTCCTATGCCCGCTACAGTGGATTTCATGTGGGTGCGGCGGTGAGACTCGATGGCGGTGAGGTGGTGATAGGTGCCAATCAGGAGAATGCTGCCTTTCCGTCGGGACTGTGTGCTGAGAGATGTGCGGTGTTTGCTGCCCAGTCGGCGCATCCCGAACAAGGGTTGGAGAGCCTTGCCATAGCAGCCCGCAACGACAAAGGCTTCACCCCAGACCCCATATCTCCATGCGGCGCATGCCGACAGGTAGTGCTTGAGATGGAAGACCGCTACAACCATCCCGTGAGGGTGCTTCTCTATGGCGAGAAGGGTGTTTATGTCATTCGCTCTGTGCGGGATTTGCTTCCGTTGTGCTTCGTTGATTCAAATATGCATTGATGCCCTTTAGCATATTGTCAATCTGAGACAGACGAGCTTCAAGGTCGGAGGTGTTTCTGAATCGCCGGTAGAATATTTCTGCCGACTCGAGACACTCACGCGCATTCTCATATTTCTCTTGGAACAAATAACAGAACCCGAGCCTGTAGAAGGCATCGCCCTTTTCGTTGTCGTAGCATAAGGTGAGCACCTGTTCATAGAAGGGTATGGCCTCCTTATATTGTCCGAGGTTGAAATGGCTCTCGGCGGCGGCATAGCAGTAGACACTTCTTTCGTGCGGGGCAAGCGCACCAAGCTGAGGAATGAGAGAGTCAAGATATTGTGTTGCTTTCTCATAATTCCATTCATAGTAATGACACAACCCAATGTATGCCATGAAACGTGGGTTGAGTTTGTGTTGCTTCTCCAATTTCTCAAACAACAGCAGAGCCTCGTGGTATTTGCCATAGGTGAAATACTCGAGTGCCATGCCAAGCTTTTCGGTGTCAGCGTGCTTGGTCTGGGCTGACAGGAGAGAGGGCATGAGTGTCAGAAGGATTGCAAAAAGTATTTTCCTCATTTCCTTGCTATTATTCCATCGTAGGTCAGGCTATGCTCATTCTGTATAGAATTCAATGAGCTTTGAAATGGCTTGACGGCAAACAGGACAGAATTCGGGGTTGGAGTTGGTTCTCATGCGGCAGTCTTCAGCGCCACGGTATATGCCTTTGAGACTATAGCCGGCACCTTCATACAATGATACACCGTTGCCGTTTTGCTTATTGTTGTCAATCATGTTCTCCCATTTGCCGTGGAAGTTGGCAAGGGTGGTGATGTTTGGCTCCCAAGGCTCAACATCAAGAGGATACATGGGTATGGGCTCTGAATCGTAGGCATATTCGTCGGCGAGACCGGCGAATGAATGTCCAAACTCATGCACCACCACAGGCTTGAACAGAGGATGGCGTGTCATGGCAAGGTTATAGGAGTTGAGAATGCCACCGCCTCCATAATGTTGCGTGTTGACAAGGACTATGATGTGTTCGTAGGGAATGCCTGCTAGCAGGTCGTGAAGTCTTTTAAGATGGAGTGTGGTGAGATAGCGTTGGCTATAGAAAGTGTCAAACTGCGACATCAAGGCGGTTTGCTTCCAAATGCCGTTGCCTGGTTCGGAAGTACCTGTTTCCAATGACGGTGTCTTTACTGCTACTATGTTAAATCTTTCCCGGTATTGCTTGAAAGGCTCATGGGCAAAAATGGCCTCTGTGGCTGTATAGGCATCGCTAAGGAACAGAGGCATCTCCTCCTGGGTATAACCTTCGGCGATGAAAGCAATGTTTATGCATCTGCTGGTGTCGGCAGGAGCCTGCAGCGTGTCGTAAGGACTGATGCCTTTTTCTCCGATATGGCGAATAAGAATGTCGGATGGCACAATGGTGTGGGTGAGGGTGGCTGTCACTTCTCTCCTGTTGTTTCTTATGTCTACGGTTACTGAGACGGTGTCTTTCGGGAATGGCACGAGAAACACGTTTTCGAATGCCTGGGTGGAGTTGATGGATGCGTCATAAGTGAGCCATTCCTGAAATAGTGTTGAGAATGAGTTGCGATAGATGGCAGTGCCGTCTTTTGTCCTCACTGTGATCTGTCCGTTGCCTTCCATGGGCAGCTCGGCAAGGTGCTGTCTCTTGCCGTACCATTTCGGTGAGGTGCTTGCCTGGTCGAAGGCAATCATCTGTTGTGAACGGTTGCCGGAGAATATGTAGTCGAGCCTCAGGGTGCGGTCTTCGAAATATGTGGAGAAACCTTGTGCCCAGCTTCTCTGAGCCATGCCAAACAGCAGAAAGCCGGTAACAAACAATGTAAGGTAACGCCTAAAGATTAAGTTATTCATAGTCTTGGATTTTTATGCTTTTTGATTTTAGTTCTTCCATAAGCGTACATATGTAACTGCGATTCCAGTCACGGAGATGATGGCGCGTGTCTCCATGTTGAAGAATGTCGATGTCTATGTTGACAATGCCTGTTGCATGACTGCCCGGCATGTCGCCAAAAGACTGTTCTATGCGTTTGCATGCAGAGCGCAGGTTGGGATAGGAGAGGGCTGTGGAGCCTGCTACGAGCATGTTGGCATATACCCCATAGCCATTGTCCACGGCTGCTGACTGTATGACAGACGACACGACCATGCCACAGAGATACTGCGACAGGCAGTCTGCGGCATCCTTGATGTTTCTACGGCAATTGGTGTTTGATCCCAATGCCATAATCACATATGTTTTCTCTTCAGTCATGTTGTACTATTATAATGAGACAAAATCAGTGCAAAGTTACTATATATCAATCAGAAACGTTTATCAAAATCAAGAAAATGGGCTTACAGATAAAAAAACACAGAGAAATAAATGTTTTTTGTATTTTTATTGTATCTTTGCACGCGAAAAAATAGAAATATCTTGCTTCATGCTATATTATTATAGGTGAAAAAAGAACAAACATAACGTTCCTATGAACAATGACATTCTCAAACCCGACTATATCTTTGAAAGCAGTTGGGAAGTGTGCAATAAGGTTGGCGGAATATACACAGTGCTCTCGACGAGAGCTAAGACTCTTCACGAAAGGTTGAGCGACCACATGGTGTTTATCGGACCTGATTGCTGGAAGGAAAAACCTTCTCCATACTTCATAGAGGATAACAGGTTGCTTGCAGCATGGAGAAAACAAGCATTGAAAGACGGACTTAAGGTGAAAGTGGGAAGATGGGACATTCCCGGAAAACCCATGGCTGTGCTTGTAGACTTCACTCCCTTTTTTGAAAAGAAAGACCAGATATACACCCAGATGTGGGAACTATATCAGGTAGATAGTCTCCATGCGTATGGTGACTATGATGAAGCATCCATGTTCTCGTATGCTGCTGCCCTTGTGGTGGAAAGCTACTACCGTTATTTCAATCTTGACGGTAAAAACGTTGTGTATCATGCCAACGAATGGATGACAGGTATGGGAGCACTGTACCTGCAACACCAGATACCGGAGATTGCCACGGTTTTCACTACTCATGCAACAAGCATAGGAAGGTCGATTGCCGGTAACAACAAACCTCTCTACGACTACCTCTTCGCATACGACGGCGACCAAATGGCTCGCGAGCTCAATATGGAGAGCAAGCATTCTATAGAGAAGCAGACGGCAATGAACGTAGACTGTTTTACCACGGTGAGCGAGATAACTGCCAATGAGTGCAAGGAACTCATTGGCAAGCCAGTAGATGTGGTACTTCCCAATGGCTTTGACAACAGCTTTGTTCCCAAAGGTGCCACCTTCACAAAGAAAAGAAGGGCAGCACGCAAGCGAATGCTCAAAATAGCAAATGCCCTTCTCGGAACAAACCTCGATGATGAAACCCTCATCATCTCAACAAGTGGAAGATATGAGTTCAGGAACAAAGGCATTGACGTGTATATTGAAGCCATGAACAGACTGCTCAGAGACAGTGACCTGAAGAGAAATGTTGTGGCATTCATAGAGGTTCCAGGCTGGGTGGGAGAACCACGTCAGGACTTGCGCGAGCGACTGGACCTTGACATGCCTTTCGACACGCCTCTTGAGGTCCCCATGGTAACCCATTGGCTGCACAATATGAGTCATGACAACGTGCTTAACATGCTTAAGCACTATAACATGTGGAATCAAAAGGACGATAAGGTGAAGCTAATATTCCTGCCATGCTACCTGACAGGCAATGACGGAATATTCAACATGGCATATTACGACCTTGTGCTTGGTAACGATCTCTGCATATATCCATCATACTATGAGCCATGGGGATATACTCCATTGGAAGCCATAGCGTTTAAGGTGCCATGCATCACTACCGACCTTGCTGGTTTCGGCATGTGGGCCAACTCCGTCAAAGGCGCATATTCGGAAATAGAAGACGGAGTGAAAGTCATCCATCGGACAGACTATAATTATTCCGAGGTAGCAGATGAGATAAAGGATACTGTGGCAAAATTCTCGGCATTCACCCCCGAGCTTACAAAGAAATGCCGTGACAACGCAGACAAACTCTCTAAGAAAGCATTGTGGAGCCAATTCATCAAATACTATGAACAGGCATATCATATTGCGCTCTCTCATGCAAGAGAAAGACAACACAATGCATAAATGGAAACAAAACCGTGATAATACATACAATAAGGATAATAAAACTTCAATAATCCAACATCATGAAAATTAAAGCTGATTATTCAAACCAACCAATTTGGAAAGAAGTAAACGTGAAATCGAGCCTGCCCAAGGAACTCGCATCACTCGACGAGCTCGCACACAACATGTGGTGGGCATGGAACTACGAGGCACGCAACATGTGGAAAAGCCTTGACGAAGAACTCTATGAAGAGGTAAGCCATAACCCCGTGCTGCTGCTTGAAAGACTGAGCTATGATCGTAAGCAAGCCATTGTCAAGGACAAGGCTATAATGAAGAAGGTGAAGGAAGTATATGCCAAGTTTAGGGAATATATGGATGTTAAACCAGACAGCAAACGCCCCTCAGTGGCATACTTCTGTATGGAATACGGACTAAACCAAGTGCTGAAGATATACTCTGGAGGTCTCGGTATGCTCGCAGGAGACTATGTTAAAGAAGCATCCGATTCAAATGTTGACATGTGTGCTGTAGGTTTCCTCTACAGATATGGATATTTCAAGCAGAGCCTGTCAATAGAAGGACAGCAGATTGCAAACTATGATGCACAAAACTTCAACACTCTGCCTATAGAGAGACAACTCGACAAAGACGGCAACCCACTCGTGGTGGATGTGCCATATATGAACTACATGGTTCATGCCTATGTATGGAGGGTAAATGTAGGAAGGGTGAGCCTGTATCTCCTTGATACCGACAACGACATGAACTCTGAGTTTGACCGTCCCATAACACATGCCCTTTACGGCGGTGACTGGGAAAACCGACTCAAGCAAGAGATACTTCTGGGTATAGGCGGTATGCTGCTGCTCAAGAAACTCGGTATAAAGAAAGATATCTATCACTGCAATGAGGGACATGCTGCATTGTGCAACCTGCAGAGACTCATTGACTACATTCAGGAGGACCACCTCACTTTCAACCAGGCAATAGAACTTGTAAGAGCAAGTGGACTCTATACCTGTCACACCCCGGTGCCTGCAGGTCACGACTATTTTGACGAACAGCTCTTCGGCAAATATATGGGTGGATATCCCGAGAAACTCGGACTTTCATGGGATGAGTTCATTGGTATGGGACGAACAAACCCCGATGACAAAGGCGAGAAATTCTCTATGTCTACATTCGCCATCAACACTTGTCAGGAAGTGAACGGCGTGAGCAAGCTCCACGGTTGGGTGAGCCAAAAGATGTTCGCACCAATATGGAAAGGATATTACCCGGAGGAAAATGCTGTGGGCTATGTGACCAATGGAGTGCACTTCCCATCATGGGCTGCTACCGAATGGCGCAACCTCTATGACAAGTATTTTGACAAGAACTTCATGAGTGACCAGTCGAACGAGGAAATCTGGCATGCTATATATAATGTGCCCGATGCAGAGATTTGGCAAACACGCATGGCTCTCAAACAGAAATTGATTAAGTACATACGCGATAAATTTGCACAGACATGGCTCAGAAACCAAGGAGACCCTGCAAGAGTAGTGTCACTCCTTGAGCGTATAAACCCCAACGCACTGATGATAGGTTTCTGCAGACGCTTCGCTACATACAAACGAGCTCACCTACTCTTTACCGACCTTGACAGACTGTCAAAGATTGTGAACAATCCTGACAGACCGGTGCTGTTCTTCTTCTCAGGAAAAGCACACCCGGCAGATGGTGGAGGACAGGGACTCATAAAGAAAATCTATGAGATAAGCCAGAGACCGGAATTCCTCGGAAAGATAATCTTCCTTGAAGACTACGATTTCCAACTTGCAAGACGACTTGTGAGTGGAGTGGACATTTGGATGAATACCCCAACACGACCACTGGAAGCATCAGGTACATCCGGTGAAAAGGCTGAGATGAATGGCGTGGTGAACCTTTCTGTGCTTGATGGATGGTGGGTTGAAGGCTATCGTAAGGGAGCCGGCTGGGCCCTGCCTCAGGAACGTACATACGAGAACCAGGGTTATCAGGACCAGCTTGATGCCGCAACAATCTATCACCTTCTTGAACACGAAATCGTGCCGCTCTATTACGACAAGGACAAGAAGACCGGATATAGCAAAGACTGGGTGAAGGTGATAAAGAACTCTATAGCTACCATCGCACCACATTACACGATGAAGCGTCAGCTTGACGACTACTATGACAAGTTCTATATTAAGGAAGCCAAGCGCTTCAAGAAACTTGCTGCAAACGACAACAAGCTTGCCAAGGATATAGCATTGTGGAAAGAAAACGTGGCAGAAAGATGGGACAGCATTAATGTGGTTTCACGCACAGAGTCTGCATTCGAGGAAATAACAACAGGTGAAGAGAAAATCATTACCTATACCATTGACGAAGCAGGACTTAACGATGCTGTAGGACTTGAACTCGTAACCATCAAGAACAATCCTGACAAGGAAATAACTATTCATGAGGTTCGCCCATTCAAGATGGTTAAGCAAGAAGGAAATCTTTACACCTTCGAACTGCGTTTCAAAGCCGACCATGCGGGCGCTTACAAGACCTGTGTGAGAATGTTCCCAAAGAACGACAACCTGCCTCACCGTCAGGACTTCGCCTATGTGAAGTGGCTTGCATAAACATGTAAATATGGATTATTAGTTATAAGCAAGAAGGAGGATGTGCCAGCAAGACATATCCTCCTTCTTTTTTGATAAGATGTTCGTGGAATGAAGAAAATGCCCCAAGGTTGTTCAAATAAAACAGCTATTATTCAATCATAATGTTCTGATTTTGCCTTGATAGCTAACTTTTTGCAAGATAATTTGCGTAGGTCGCAAAAAAAACGTAATTTCGCAACGTGAAAGGGTGTTTGTGATTAGATGAAGGTTTAATCAACATTAAAGTCCCAGCTGTCAAAAGGAATAACCAAATAAAACAAATAAATATTATAAGTTTAGCAATGAAGAAGTATAACTTTAACGCCGGTCCATCAATGCTTCCACGCGAAGTGATAGAAAACACGGCAAAGCAAATTTTGGATTTCAATGGTTCTGGACTCTCTCTGATGGAGATTAGCCATCGTGCAAAAGATTTCCAGCCTGTGGTTGACGAGGCTGAGGCTCTCATCAAAAGCCTGCTTGACGTGCCTGAAGGCTATTCGGTAATATTCCTCGGAGGAGGTGCCTCATTGCAGTTTACTCAGATTCCTGCCAATTTCCTTATAAATAAAGCTGCATACCTTAATACCGGTACTTGGGCAAATAAGGCAGAGAAGGAAGCTAAGCTTTATGGTGACGTAGTGGAAGTAGCTTCGTCAAAGGATGCCAATTATACCTTCATACCAAAGAACTTTGATGTGCCACAGGATGCTGATTACCTGCACATTACTACCAATAATACTATATACGGTACTGAGATAAGAAAAGACCTTGATGTAAATGTTCCGATGATAGCTGATATGTCTTCTGACATCATGAGCCGTCCTGTTGACGTAAAGAAATACGATGCCATCTATGCCGGAGCACAGAAGAACATGTCAATGGCAGGAGTTACCGTGGTAATTGTAAAGACAGACAAGCTTGGCAAGGCACCACGTCAGCTCCCCACAATGCTTGACTATCGTACACATGTAGAGAAAGGCTCAATGTTCAATACACCGCCTGTAGTGCCAATCTATTCACTCCTTGAAACCATGCGTTGGGTTAAAAACAATGGTGGCGTGGAAGCCATGGACAAGCTCGCACATGAACGTGCAGAGATCGTATATGGTGAGATTGACCGCAACAAGCTCTTCAAGGGTACTGTTGCCGAGGAAGACCGCTCGCTCATGAACATTTGCTTCGTGATGAATGAGGAATATGCTGAACTTGAGAAGCCTTTCTTTGATTTTGCTACTGAGCGCGGTATGGTTGGCATCAAGGGACACCGTTCTGTTGGTGGTTTCCGTGCTTCATGCTACAATGCCCAAACCATCGAAGGTTGCAATGCTCTCGTGAAAGCCATGAAAGACTTTGAGGCACAGATTTAATAGTATTATATAAATATAAAAAAGCATACAGACCAAGAGTTTGTATGCTTTTTTTATTATTGCCCTGGGAAAGAAGGCTTCAAACGGCTTTTTGCATTGTATTTATATGCGTTGAAGGACTTTTTCTATCAGAGTGTCAATGGAATTCTTGTATTCGGTATTCATTTCTTTAGCATATCTGTTTGCAATGACCATGCAGCATGTCATGGCTCGGTGACCAAGTAGTGATGCCATGCCAGCCACTGCTGATGACTCCATCTCGAAGTTGCATATTTTCATTCCTTCATATTCAAATGCCTCAATCTTTGTGTTCTGGTCTGGATCAGATATTGGAGCTCTGAGCTTCCTGCCTTGAGGACCATAGAACCCACCACATGCCACGGTATATCCTCTTACCATGTCTGTGCCGGCTATCTTCTCTACGAGGTCTGCGTCTGCAATGGCTATATAAGGTGCTCCTTTTACAGGATTCCATCTCATGTGCTTTGTGAAGGCTTTTTCCATGTCTAAGTCGCATACGTCGTTGCGTCCTGCATAGTAATTGAGAAGTCCGTCAAAGCCTATGCTTTTGACGCTGGCGATGAATGTACCAACGGGAGTGAATGGTTGCAAGCCGCCGCATGTACCTATCCTTACTACTGTAAGGGTGCGATGTTCCGGCTTGGGTCTTCGAGTATTGTAGTCAATATTTGCTAAGGAGTCGAGTTCATTCATGACAATATCTATGTTGTCACATCCAATACCGGTTGAAACAACTGTTATTCGCTTGTCATTGAAATAACCGGTTATAGTGTGGAATTCTCTACTTGTCACCTCACTTTCTCTTGCATGAAAGTGCGATGCTACTGTTTCCACTCTCCCTGGGTCGCCTACGAGAATAACCTTGTCGGCAAGTTGATGTGGCTTGATATGCAGGTGAAAGCAGCTTCCATCCTCGTTTATAATCAGTTCTGAAGGCTCAAAATAATCATTTTCCATAGTTTTACGGTTTTAGGTTATGTATGCTATTCTTATTCCTTATATAAGGTATCCACCTTTCTTTCCACCAACAGGACCAAGTGTTATTATAGTGTCGGCTTGGTTTATCACGTCAGAATTATGTTCTATAATTATTACCGTGTTACCCTTGTCAACAAGCTTGTTTATCACATTCATGAGAATGCGTATATCTTCAAAGTGGAGACCTGTGGTGGGTTCGTCAAGGATGTATACCGTTTTCCCCGTGTCACGTTTTGAAAGCTCGGCTGCAAGTTTTATGCGTTGGCTTTCTCCTCCTGAAAGGGTCGTTGATGGTTGCCCCAGTTTTATGTAACCGAGACCTACGTCCTGAAGGGTCTTTATTTTCTTAAGTATTGCTGGTTGTGCATCAAAGAATTCAACGGCTTGATTTATTGTCATGTCGAGAACATCGGCTATGGACTTGCCTTTATATCTTACTTCAAGCGTTTCCCTGTTATATCGTTTTCCGTGACAGGTCTCGCATGGCACTAGCACATCAGGAAGAAAGTTCATTTCAATGGTCTTGTAGCCATTGCCTCCACATGTCTCGCAACGCCCACCCTTGACGTTGAAAGAGAATCGACCAGGTTTATAGCCTCTTATCTTAGCTTCCGGCAGATTAACGAAAAGCGTTCTTATGTCTGCAAACACATTAGTATACGTCGCAGGATTGGAGCGGGGGGTACGTCCTATAGGAGCCTGGTCCACATTAACTACCTTGTCAACATTCTCAATGCCTTCTATCTTTTCGTAAGGTAGAGGCTTGCGGTGAGAATTATAGAAATGTTGGGAAAGTATAGGCTGTAGGGTATCGTTAATCAGGGTGGATTTTCCTGAGCCAGATACGCCTGTCACGACAATCAGTTTTCCTAATGGGAAAACAACATCTATTTTCTTGAGGTTGTTGCCTGATGCACCATAAAGCGTAATGGATTTACCGTTACCTTTCCTTGCTTCTCCTTCTTTTGATATGGTAAATGTTCCATTAAGATAATTAGCTGTCATCGTGTTGGTTCTGAGTAATTGTTCGGGAGTTCCTTGAAACATTACTTCACCGCCTTTTCGTCCAGCCATAGGACCAATGTCTATGATATAATCAGCTGCCATCATCATGTCGCGATCATGCTCAACAACTATCACGGTGTTTCCCAAATCGCGAAGTTTCTTTAGCGAATTGATTAGCCTCTGATTGTCGTTGTGATGCAATCCTATGCTTGGTTCGTCAAGTATGTATAGCACATTGATAAGTTGTGAACCAATCTGTGTGGCAAGTCGTATTCTTTGGCTCTCGCCTCCTGAAAGTGTTGCCGACTGTCTGTTGAGTGAGAGATATGGCAGCCCCACATCAATAAGAAACTGAAGGCGTTTTTCAATCTCCTTTACAATTTCGCTGGCTATTGCCTGTTGTTTTTTGTCAATGTGGTTTGGCAAGTCTGTCATCCATTCTTTCAGCTCGCTTATATCCATTTCGGCAAGCTCTGAAATGTTTTTCCCATTCAGTCTATACGACAGTGATTCCTTGTTGAGCTTTTGTCCTTTACATTCCGGGCATCTGCAAGTGGCGAGAAACTGGTCAGCCCATTTCTGAACTGCTGGACTGTCGTCGTTTTCCATCACCGTTCTCAAATACTTTATGATACCATCAAAAGCAACGAAATAATCAGACGATGTGTGGACGAGCTCCTTTGATATCTTTATTCTCTCAAGTGTGCCATACAATATCTCGTCCATGGCATCAGATGGAATATCTTCTATTGGTGTCTTGAGAGTGCAGTCATACTGTTGAAGAATGGAGTCTAATTGCCAGAAAATCATCTGGTTCTTGTATTTGCCTAAAGGTATGATACCGCCGTCGTGTATGCTTGTAGAGGTGTCTGGGATAACCTTCTTTATGTCAATTTCGTTTATATATCCCAAGCCTTTGCATTTGTTACAAGCACCCTCGGGGGAGTTGAAAGAGAAGATGTTTGGTGCTGGGTCCTTGTAGGCAATCCCAGATGTAGGACACATTAGTCTCTTTGAGTAATATTTGCCTTGGGTTTCGCCCTTCACAAGTATCATTATGAGTGAGTCACCCTGCTTCATTGCAGTGTTGACGGATTTTTTCAAACGCTCGGCATCTCTTTCCCTGACAACAAGTTTGTCTATTACTACTTCAATGTTGTGGTTCTTGTATCTGTCAACCTTCATGCCCCTGGTTATGGTGGTGATTTCTCCGTCAATCCTTATGTAGAGATAGCCTTTTCTCCTCATTTGCTCAAAAAGTTCCCTGTAATGTCCTTTTCTGTTTCTTACCAAGGGGGCAAGTATGAACACTGGTTTCTCTACATAAGTGTTCAGAATCATGTCTACAACTTTCTCTTCGGTGTATCTTACCATTTTCTCACCTGAGAGGTAGCTGTACGGTGTTGCCGTGCGGGCGTAAAGCAGACGTAGATAGTCGTAAATTTCTGTAGTAGTACCAACCGTTGAACGGGGGTTCTTGTTTGTGGTCTTCTGTTCTATGCTAATCACAGGAGACAGACCGGTAATCTTGTCAACGTCTGGTCGTTCCATGCCACCAAGAAAGCCTCGCGCATAGGCTGAAAAGGTCTCGATATATCTCCTCTGTCCTTCGGCAAAAATGGTATCAAATGCCAATGACGATTTTCCGGAACCGCTCAGACCTGTTATTACTGTCAGCGAGTTTCGTGGTATTTGCACATCAATATTCTTCAGGTTATGGACACGTGCGCCATAAACATTGATCCACTCTGTTTGTTTCTGCATGATTGGGATTTGCTAAGATTGGAAATCTTTGTGAAACTACTGTTCGCCAGTGTTTGTGTTGGCACCCTCGGTGTATCCTCTGAGAAGGTTCACGTCGCGGCGGATGTTGAACTTTCTTCCATCTGCTCCCCGTGCTTTCACGACGACGAAATATACCCCTTGTGCCACATCCTTGCCTTTGTATTTCCCGTCCCATCCTCCAGCGGGATCGTCCCATTCATATAATTTCACTCCCCATCTGTTGAAAATAGTAGCCTTGAACTCAACTATAGATTGGTAGCCTTTTTTTGCTTTGTATACATCGTTTATCTTGTCATCGTTAGGTGAAAAGGCGTTGGGCATTTCGAGTTTGCTTTCACTGATACTTATGGATATGGGGCTGACTTCGCCGCTCCAATATTCCTTTGTATATTCTATTGTTTTGTTTTCGTTCTTGAACGTGGCAAAGCATACTATCTTGTGAGCACCGGCAGTAGTAAACGTAACTTCTGTATCTTGCTCGTAGCGAAGAAGATAGGGATTGTCTTCCTCACCTTCTTTGTAAAATCTCCATTCATAATATGCATTCCATCCATCATCATCGTAGGGGTTTGCCTTGAATGTGACGGTCAGCGGGGCTGAGCCCGAATAGCTATCGCCTGTTTGTAATTCCTTGGTTTCGTTTGGAAGTGTTATAGTGGCGGTAGGGGTGATGTATGGTTCTATTTGAGCCATTGCGCAAAGATTGGCTAATCCGCACAGCATCATTATTATTAATCTTCTCATTTTTCTGAATGTTGATTTACGAGGCAAAATTACTAAAATTAATTTGAAATAGCCATGGCATTGGTAATTTTGTAATGGTTTTTACAATTTGTATGGAAATTAATTACTAACTTTGCGCACTAAATAAGAAAGACAATTCATTATTATTTGAATATTAACTTTAAAGGAATTTAAAATAATGGCTAAGAAATTTGCCGAGCACAAGGGGTTGAACCTTACTGCGACAAACAATGAGGTGTTGGAGATGTGGATGAAAAAAGACATCTTCCATAAAAGCATAAGTGAACGTGAGGGATGCCCTCAGTTCGTATTCTTCGAGGGACCGCCATCAGCCAATGGACACCCCGGCATACACCATGTGCTTGCACGCAGCATAAAAGACACGTTCAACAGGTATAAAACCATGAAGGGATTTCAGGTTCACCGTAAGGCAGGCTGGGATACTCACGGACTGCCTGTGGAGCTTGGCGTGGAAAAAGAACTGGGCATAACGAAGGCAGATATAGACAATAAGGAGTCGGAGCGATATATTTCAACAGAAGACTATAACCGTAAGTGTAGGGAGAATGTGATGAAGTTCACAGCCGAGTGGCGTGACCTCACAGAGAGAATGGGATATTTCGTAGACCTTGACCATCCCTACATCACCTACGACAACAAATACATTGAAACGCTGTGGTGGTTACTGAAGCAACTCTACGATAAAGACTTGCTTTACAAGGGCTATACCATACAGCCATATTCCCCTGCCGCCGGCACAGGTCTGTCAAGTCACGAGCTCAACCAGCCAGGATGCTATCGCGATGTGAAAGACACCACTTGTACGGCACAGTTCAAAATGGTAGACCCAAAGCCGGAAATGCAGGAGTGGGGTACTCCGGTTTTCCTTGCATGGACAACCACGCCATGGACCTTGGCTGCCAATTCTGCATTGTGTGTAGGTCCAAAGATTGATTATGTGGCAATACAAAGCTATAATCCATATACTGGTGAGCCTATTACAGCAGTGATGGCAGAAAATCGTGTGAGCGCATATTTCTCTGCAGATGGCAAAGACAAAGACCTGAATGAATATGAAAAGGGAGCAAAGCTAATCCCTTGGAAAATCATTGCAAACTACAAAGGTACCGATCTTGTGGGAATGCACTATGAACAGCTCATTCCCGGTATTAAACCAATGAGCGAAGGTGCTTTCAAGGTGATACCTGGTGATTATGTCACCACCGAAGATGGTACCGGTATCGTTCATATTGCACCAAACTTCGGTGCAGACGATGCTTTCGTTGCAAAGAAGGCGGGTGTGCCACCAATCATCCTCATAGACAAGAAGGGAGCGGAGCGTCCTGTAGTAGATCTCTCAGGAAAATATTATCTCCCCGAAGACCTTGATGCAGACTTCGTTAGCAAGTATGTGAACCTTGAATTGTGGAACAAGTATGCTGGCAGGTATGTGAAAAATGCCTACGATGACAATCTTACGGATAAGGACGAGACGCTTGACATAACGATATGCATGGACTTGAAGGCTGCAAACAAAGCTTTCAAGATAGAAAAGCATGTGCACAATTATCCACATTGCTGGCGTACAGACAAGCCTGTACTTTACTATCCACTTGACTCATGGTTCATTCGTTCCACAGCCAAGAAAGAACGCATGTCTGAGCTCAACAAGACAATTAACTGGCAACCAGAGTCAACAGGTACCGGTCGTTTTGGCAATTGGCTTGACAATTTGAACGACTGGAATCTTTCGCGAAGCCGTTTCTGGGGAACACCTCTCCCTATCTGGCGCGACGAAGATGGTGATGAGGAGAAATGTATAGGAAGTATAGAGGAACTGTACAATGAAATAGAGAAATCGGTAAATGCCGGAATCATGAGTTCTAACCCGCTGAAGAATAAAGGATTTATTGTTGGCGACTTTTCTCAAGAGAACTATGATAGGATAGACTTGCATCGTCCATACGTTGACAATATTGTTCTTGTCTCAAAGGATGGTAAGCCAATGAAGCGTGAAGCCGACCTAATAGATGTTTGGTTTGATTCTGGTTCCATGCCTTATGCTCAGGTACACTATCCTTTTGAAAACAGAGATGTCATTGACAAGAAGCTTGCTTTCCCGGCAGACTTCATTAATGAAGGTGTTGACCAGACACGAGGATGGTTTTTTACACTCCATGCTATTGCAACTATGGTGTTTGACTCTGTTGCATTCAAGAATGTCATATCCTCAGGACTGGTATTGGATTCCAAAGGTAACAAAATGTCTAAGCATGTAGGAAATGTTGTCAATCCCTTTGAAATGATTGACAAATATGGTTCTGATGCCGTAAGATTCTATATGATGACAAACTCTGAGCCGTGGGACAATCTCAAGTTCGACCCAAACGGCGTGGATGAAATACGCCGTAAGTTCTTCGGTACATTATTTAATACCTACAGTTTCTTTGCTCTCTATGCCAACGTTGACGGCTTCGACCCCGTCACGGAACAGGTTCCAGTAAATGAGCGTCCGGAGATAGACAGGTGGATAATATCAACCCTCCATACGCTTATCAAAAACGTCGAAGCCGAGCTCGATGGTTACGACCCCACAAGGGCAGGGCGTCTCATAGAGTCGTTTGTCAACGACGATTTGTCCAACTGGTATGTTCGACTCAACCGTAAGCGTTTCTGGGGCAAGGAGATGAGCAAGGATAAACTGTCAGCCTACCAGACTCTTTATGAATGTCTCATGACTGTGTCAAAGCTACTTGCACCGTTTGCTCCATTCTTCACTGACCAACTCTATGCAGATCTCGGTGGTGAGAAGGAAAGTATACATTTGGAATTCTTCCCCAAGGCAAATGAAGCATATATTGACAAAGACCTTGAGACGCGCATGGGCATGGCACAGAAAATAACGTCAATGGTATTGGCTCTGCGTAGAAAAGTGAACATAAAGGTTCGTCAACCACTACAGCAGATTATCATACCCGCCACAGATGCCAAGCAGAAAGAACACATTGAGGCAGTGAAGGAACTTATTGTAAATGAGGTTAACGTCAAACAGCTCAATTTCGTTGAAGGTTCTGGTATCTTGGTTAAGAAGGTTAAGTGCAACTTCCGTACAATGGGTAAGAAGTATGGTAAGCTCATGAAGAGTATCGCAGCCAAGATTAATGAACTCACACAAGAGCAAATTATCTCTTTGGAGACACAAAAACAGCTTCCATTGGATGTCGACGGTGAGAGTATACTCATTGACGCATCCGACGTTGAGATATATAGTGAAGACATTCCGGGATGGTTGGTGTCAAACGAAGGCAGTCTTACTGTGGCTTTGGAGGTGGAACTCACCGATGAACTGCGTAATGAAGGCATGGCACGTGAGCTTATCAATAGAATACAAAACATCCGAAAAGACAGTGGCTTGGAAATTGTTGACCGTATCAGAGTCTATGTGTCGCCTGGTGACATTACCACTGCTGCCGTAGAAAGCTATGGTGAATACATCAAGACGCAAGTTCTTGCCGACGACATAGTCGTATGCGACAACGATGGTACAGAACTTGATATAGATGATGTGAAGGTTAAGATTAAAGTGGAAAAGATATAATAAAAAATATTGTTAACCATGGGCTTGCCTGCAAACGGCAAGTATTGCGGGCAAGCCTTCTAAAACTCATTAATATGGCAACTAAAGCACGTTACACAGATGAAGAACTGAATGAGTTCAGAGAAATCATCAATGAGAAACTTAGAATTACACGCGAGGACTATTCTGCTACTATGAGAGTGCTTATGAACCAAGACTCAAACGATGTTGACGATACCTCACCAACATACAAGGCTCTGGAGGAGGGTAGCACCACGCAGTCGAAAGAAGAATTGGTGCAAATGGCTCAGCGACAGCAGAAGTTCATCCAAGGCTTGGAGGCTGCACTTGTGAGAATAGAAAATAAGACCTACGGTATTGACCGACTCACGGGTGAGCTCATTCCAAAGGAACGTCTTCGTGCCGTACCACATGCCACGTTGAGCGTAGCATCGAAAATGCAGAGAAAAAAGTAAATGAAAATAAGCAAGAGACTACTCGTCTGGCTCGTTGTCGTGTCTATATTGCTCATAGACCAGGCCATTAAGGTGAGTGTAAAGATGAACATGCCGTTAGGCGATGAGATATATGTCGCCGATTGGTTTAGAATACATTTCATAGAAAACAATGGAATGGCATGGGGAATGGAGCTGGGAAGCAAATTGTTTCTCAGCATCTTTAGAATCGTAGCGGTGGTTTTTGGTATATATTATATCCATGGGCAACTCAAACGTGGAACTGCAGGCTACGGATATCTCACGGTTCTTGCCATGATACTTGCAGGTGCTGCCGGCAACATCTTCGACTCCCTGTTCTATGGAGTCGTGTTCTCTGAGTCCACGCCATACAGCATCGCTCATATCACGGAGTTCGGACAGGGATATGCCCAGCCTCTCATGGGCAAAGTCGTTGACATGTTCTATTTCCCCATCATCGACACGTCATGGCCAGATTGGGTGCCTTTTTGCGGAGGCGACCATTTCATCTTTTTCTCTCCAGTGTTCAATTTTGCAGATGCATGCATCTCTGTTGGTGCCTTTTTGCTCATAATCTTTTTCAGAAAAGAGCTGGGTGCCAACTCTGATGGAGAGCAGAGTACCTCTGAAGCCAGCTGATGGGGTTCATCCATATTCACACCACTCACAACCATGCGAATAAGTATAGCTTCCATCATAATATCATTACTCATAACATGCTCGCTTGTCTCTTGCAAACCAAGTGTTCCAAGTGAGTATATCCAACCTGGGCAGATGGAAGACATACTCTATGACTATCATCTTGCACAAGGTCTTCTTCTGGCAGAAGCCAAAGATAATGAAATAAACCGTCAGGCATGCAAGCTGGCAGTTCTTGAGAAATACGGTGTCTCGGAAGGATATTTCGAATCGTCGCTTCAGTATTACATTCGTCATACAGCCCAGATGCACGATATCTATGAACAGTTGGCAAAACGTTTTGAGACAGAGGCAATTTCTCAAGGTGCCACGGCAAGCGATCTCGCCCAGTATGGCTCCATAACTGCCAAGGGCGATACCGCCGATGTGTGGATTGGTGAGAAGAGTATAGTGCTTGCCCAGCAACCTCCCTACAATTCTCTGTCGTTCACCCTCAAGGCTGACACCGCCTTTCATAAAGGTGACAGAATCATGTTGAATTTCGATACTCACTTCATTGTGCAGGAAGGCTCGCGCGACGGTGTTGCCATATTGGCAATAACTTTCAACAATGACAGCGTGGCAAGTGAGACGCGACGTATCATTACCAATACCCACTATTCGCTTCAGGTCAATGACAACAACAGACTTGGAATTAAGAACGTCAAGGGAATGTTTATCTTCAATAAGGGATTTAGCAATACGTCGTCCACTCTCAAGTTGATGTCGGTAAACAACATTCAACTCATAAGAATGCATGTTGACTCAAAAGATTCCATTGACGGAGCAACTGGCGAGAAGCATGATGATGGCTCACAAGCCAAGCAAAATAGAGACACTCTTGGTCCGGTATACAGAGACAGTGCCGGAAACAAATCGTTACCAGCCCATGGTGGGGCAAGTGCTATGTTTGGGCGACAGCGTTCACCCCGTGAGTCTGTAAGTCCCAAGCAGTTTCATCGTTGATTTTTTCATGCGGAGGATTGGAGCTAATACTATTATAATAGGTGATCGGGAATTGAGTCCCGGCATCGTTGAAATTGTCGAACAGAGGGTTGTCAACTTCTATGAGCTTGACGATGAGCTGCCGATGACCGAATGGCTCGGAGGCACAATAGAGATAATAAAGAATAATCAAGGTATTTTACAAGCATTTAAAAATAACAAGTTACTATGTTAAGCGTTGACCAATTAGAAGATAAACTGATAGAACTCGCCTTTGCAGAAGACATCGGCGATGGTGACCACACTACACTTTGCTGTATACCCGACGATGCCATGGGCAAGTCAAAGCTTCTCATAAAGGAGGAAGGAATACTTGCCGGTATAGAAATGGCGAAGAAGGTATTCAATGCTTTTGACCCGACAATGCAGGTTGAAGTGTTTATTAATGACGGTACCCATGTAAAACCTGGTGATGTGGCAATGGTTGTGAGCGGTAAGGTGCGCTCTCTTCTTCAAACCGAGCGTCTTATGCTCAACATCATGCAGCGTATGAGTGGCATAGCCACCATGACCAACAAATATGTCAAGTTGCTTGAAGGAACAAACACCCGTGTGCTTGACACGAGAAAGACCACGCCGGGACTCCGAATGATAGAGAAGCAGGCTGTGAAGATTGGTGGTGGCACCAATCATCGTATTGGTTTGTTCGACATGATTCTTCTCAAGGACAACCATGTGGACTTTGCCGGTGGCATCTCAAATGCCATCAACAGATGTCATGAATACCTCAGGACCAAAGGTCTTGATTTGAAAATAGAAATCGAGGTTCGCAACTTTGACGAGCTCCAACAGGTGCTCAGTTGTGGTGGTGTCGACAGAATCATGCTCGACAATTTCACTGTTGAAGACACCAAGAAAGCTGTTGACATCATCGCCGGCAGGTATGAGACAGAGTCGAGTGGCGGCATAACATTCGATACCATACGCTCCTATGCTGAGCAGGGCGTTGACTTCGTGTCGGTAGGTGCCCTCACCCATTCTGTGAAAGGACTTGACATGAGCTTCAAGGCTTGTTAAGGTGGGTTCTGTTAATTAGCTTTATTACGGTGGTAATTAGTATATTCCACATTAATTTCACCACTAAGATAAGTGTAAGATTGATATGGCAAAATCCTGGGCAACTTTTCTGTTGCTCAGGGACTTATAAAGGTTATTTACTCAAAGTGTTGTAGAATTTTGAGGATGGAAAAGTTATTGGCATCCTTAAATAAGGAGACTATGAAGCGCATCTTTGAAAAGTTCAAGTTGTCTTATGAGGTAAGAATTCGTTTGATCTTACTTGTTTCGACATTTCTATTGTTTGATTTGTTTTGGTCTATTCAAACTACCTTTCGTGCATTTTCGTATCCAGAGACATATATCAATGCATTGACAGTCAGTCTGATACTCTTGCTCCCATATATTTTTTCGCGTAAAGATCGGTTCTTTCTTCCAATAGTCTTCATTCTTGACCTTCTGTTGATAGCAAACCTAATGTATAACCGCACATACAACAGTGCTATACCTTTGCAGAGCTATCTGATAGCAGACAACTTGACGGATTTCCTTCCCAGTGTCATTGCATCTATACGATGGTCCGACTTCCTTTTGCCGTTGTTGATGCTTCCTTTCTTCTTTGTGAGGCGCAAGAATACAGAAGAAAATTGGCGTAAAGGCTTTAGAAATGTGTTAGTCCTGTGTGTAACACTTTCGTTATGTCTTGTTTTTGTAATGGGAGGACTGGTAAATGCTATCAAATCACGGAAAACAATAAATGATTATATGTGTGTAACACCAGCATACACCATATTCGGGATGATGGTATATGATTCATTGACAAGTGGAACACATATCAGCGAAGAAGAATCTTCAGAGATTGCCGACTATTTGCGTCAGCATGTTGCAATATCATCGCCAGCAGACAGCCTTGGAGTGAGAAAGAATCTGGTGCTTGTTCTTTGTGAATCATTGGAGTCGTGGGTATTGGAAAAGCGTGTGGAGGGGATAGAGATAACGCCGAATCTCAATAAACTCATACGCAATCAATCAACTCTATATGCGCCTCATGTGCTGTCACAAGTGAAAGGTGGCCGCAGCATTGACTGCCAACTGATGGTCAATGCTGGTCTGTTGCCTGTTGAAAGCGGTGCATGGTCATTGCTATATCCCAAGAATCGCTTTTTTACGCTTACCAAAGCCATGAAGGAGCGTTGGAACACTCATAGCTGGTTGCTGACGGCAGACCGGCCAACGATATGGAATCAACAGGCTGTTGCTTTGGCCTTTGGTATAGATAGTGCCATGTATCGAAATGACTGGAAGATGGAAGACGCCAGTGGACCGAGGAAAAACATCGGTGATGCTGCACTCATGAGTCAAGCTGTGGAACTGATGAAGCATGGCAAACTATGGAATAAAGACAATAATGTATTTATCCAGTTTGTAACATATTCAGGACATCATCCGTTTAAGTTATCTGAGGATCTGCATCGCATTCATCTTAAAGGGGATTATCCTGAAATGTTGCGCGACTATCTTGTTACGGCTAACTACACAGACCACGCTCTTGGCATTTTGATTGATTATCTTCAAAAACGTCCAGATTATAAAGAAACAATGATTGTTATTATGGGAGATCATGAAGGATTGGCTGGTGACCGCGAAAGTCTATGTAGAACCCGACAAGGAAAAGGACTGGTGTCTGACAAGCCTTTTGTACCATTGATTATCATCAACTCTCCGAAGCCCATGCGTTATGAGTCAGTGATGGGACAGATTGACATCTATCCCACTTTACTCCATTTAATGCAACTTCAAGATTATGTTTGGAAAGGTTTAGGGAAGAGTATTCTTTCTGTAGATAAATCGCCATTTGCTATTGCACCCAATTATCATATTGAAGGTGATATAACAAAAGTGTCATCATCAGAAATAGATAATCTTAAAAAAGCATACGCTATTTCTGATAAAATAATTAGGTATAATCACTTATACAATTGGGATGGGAAACGAAAATGATGGCAAAACGTCAACCCATGTTTTAAGTTTGTCGTTGCGGTGGTAATCAATAGAACCCACCTTAAGTACCTATTGCTTTGTGAACTGCCTATAGTTACACCACCAAGAAGTGCTCAAATTTATCCAACTCGAAATTATTCCGCCAAAAGCGGTGATTTTCTCATTTATTATTGCTACTTTTGCCATTCCAGTCGGAGTTTTATTGACTTTTAATAGCACCACTAAGGTAAGTGAAATCTCTGACATGGTATAATCCCAAGCAACTTTTTGTTGTTCTGGAACTTAAATGAACGTTAAATCAAAGTGGTGCGGATTTTAGGTATTATGAGAAACATATTTGTTCTTATTTGCGCCTTATGTGCATATATCCTGCCATCATCTGCGTGCACAAACTTCATTGTGGGAAAGCAAGCCTCTGCCGATGGTTCGGTGTTCTGTACTTACAATGCCGACGACTATGGCATGTTCATTGGCTTGTGTCATTTTCCGGCAGGAAAACATTCCAAGGATGAAATGCGTAAAGTGGTCAACTGGGACACACATGAGTATAGGGGTGAGATACCCGAAGCTCCCGAGACCTACAACGTCATTGGCAATATCAACGAGTTTCAGGTAACCATTGGCGAAACCACCTATGGTGGAAGAGAGGAAATGGTTGATACAACAGGCATTCTCGACTACGGCAGTCTCATCTACATAGCCTTGCAACGCTCAAAGACGGCAAGGGAGGCGATAGCAGTGATGACAAGTCTTGCTGAGACCTATGGATATAACTCAGAGGGAGAGACCTTCACCATCTGCGACCCCAATGAGGCGTGGATAATGGAAATGATGGGTTGTGGTTCCGACCGCAAGGCATCAAAGAATAGGGTGGTGTGGGTTGCCATGCGCATACCCGACAATGCCATCTGTGCACATGCCAACCAAAGCCGCATTGGCTCTTTCAACATGAAAGACAAGAAGAATATCCTTTTCTCAAAGAACGTCGTTGACTATGCTCGCGCCAACGGATGGTTTTCCGGCAAGGATAATGAGTTCTCTTGGAAAGAGGCTTATGCCAAGCCTGATTTCCAGGGACGGCGTTTCTGCGATGCTCGTGTATGGGCGTTCTTCAATCATTTCTCCGATGACTTCTCACGCTATCTGCCGTGGGCTCTTGGCAAGGATCCTGATGCTGAAGACATGCCTCTTTGGATTGTTCCAAACCGCAAGGTATCAATGGCTGACATCAGGGAGTGTATGCGCGACCATTATGAGGGCACACCGCTGTCTCTTGACCAGGACTTGGCACAGGGACTGTGGGAGACACCATACCGTCCCACGCCTCTTACCTTTGAAGTTGACGGAAAGAAGTATTTCAACGAGCGTCCTACCAGCACTCAGCAAACAGGTTTCTCATATATCTCTCAAATGCGCTCGTGGCTTCCCAGGGAGATTGGTGGCGTGTTATGGTTTGGCAACGATGACGGCAACATGGTAGCATATACACCCGTATATTGTGGCAATACTGTTCAGCCGGAGTGTTACAACACCCCCGGAGCCGATGCCGTTACCTTCTCAGATAAGAATGCCTATTGGGTTTGCAACTGGGTAAGCAACATGGTATATCCGAGATACAGTCAGATGTTCCCGTCGCTTAAAGAGGTGCGTGACTCTCTTGAGCGTTCTTATGATGCGTGTCAGGCTGATGTAGAGGAAAAGGCAAAGGTGATGTATGCTGCCGACAAGTCTGCAGCATTGAAATTCCTCAACGACTATAGCAACGAAAAGGCTCAGCAGATGCTTGACCGTTGGAAACAACTCGCTGTTTACCTCATAGTGAAATACAACGATATGGCTGTAAAACCGGAGAAAGATGGTAAGTTTGAACGTACACCCGCTGGTATCGGTGCTCGCGTAAAACGTCCCGGCTATTCAGACTATTCGCGTAGGGCTCTGGTCAAACAGACTGGCGATAAGTTCGCCATACCAGAATAATAGCCTCGCATATTTCACATTATTATAATAATAAAAGCCTGCAAATCCCTTGATTGAATTTGCAGGCTTTTTGTTTTTTGTCCAGCAATACTAATATTGTCTTAATGCCGATAATAGCTCGGTATTCTCCGACTTGGTGCCAACAGTTATTCTCAGACAGTTGTTACATAACTCTATTCGTGAGCGGTTGCGTACTATGATACCTTTTTCCACGAGATAGTTGTAAATAGACTGTGCATCAGTTACCTTCACAAGGAAGAAATTCGCATCAGAGGGGTAAACCTTCTCACATATCGGCAACAAAGCCACAGCCTGCATCAGTCGTGTTCGTTCGTCAAGTAGCCGTCTGATCCATTCCTCCACTTCAAACTTTCTTTTCATGGCCTCCAAGGCATGCTGCTGTGTGGGAAGGCTCACGTTGTACGGGTATTTCACTTTGTTGAAGATCTTAATGATTTCCTCACTGGCGAAAGCCATACCAAGACGTATTGCCGCACATCCCCATGCCTTGCTCAGCGTGTTGAGCACTATCATGTTTGGATATTGTCTTATCTCCGAGCGGAAAGTCTTTGCTGCCGAGAAATCGGAATAAGCCTCGTCAACTACCACTATGCCGTGGAAGTTGTGCAGCACCTTCTCTATTTCCTCGCGCAGCAGGTTGTTGCCGGTAGGGTTGTTGGGTGAACAGAGCCAAATCACCTTGGTGCTGTCGTCGCAGGCTTCAAGCAATTCGTCGGCATTAAATTGGTATCTGTCGTTCAACAACACCTTGCGGTATTCCACGTCATTGATGTCGGCACAAACCTTATACATTCCGTAGGTTGGCTCTATCGCTACCACGTTATCCTTTCCCGGTTCGCAGAACACTCTGTAAACAAGGTCTATGGCTTCGTCTGAGCCGTTGCCGAGAAAAATGTTTTCCTCAGCTACACCTTTTATCTTGCTTATCTCTGCCTTTAAGTCTGTTTGCAGTGGGTCGGGGTATCTGTTCAGCGGTTTGTTGTATGGATTTTCATTTGCATCAAGAAACACCCTTGCCACTTTTCCGGAATATTCATTTCTGGCGCTGCTGTAGGGTGCCAGCGACCAAATATTTTTTCTAACCAGTTCTTTTAGAGTCTTCATGTCTTCTCTTCTTGTTTGTAACTCACGGCATTCTTATTCCTCCAACGATGCCAATCTGCATGTCATGGCATTCTTGTGGGCATGCAGCTGTTCATTTTCAGCCATGAGTTCCACAGCTTTACCTATTGATTTTATACCATCCTCACTCAGATGTTGGAATGTTACCTTTCTCATGTAGCTGTCGAGGTTCACGCCATTGTATGCCGTGGCATAGCCGTGGGTTGGCAACGTGTGGTTGGTTCCGCTGGCATAGTCGCCTGCACTCTCGCAGGCATATTTGCCAAGGAACACGCTGCCGGCATTCACCACCCGTCCGGCAAGCTGCTCATAGTCGTCGGTGGCAATGATGAGATGCTCCGGAGCATATTCATTGCTCAGCTCCATGGCTTCCAGAGTGTTGTCCACCAACACGAAATTGGAGTTCTCCAAAGTCTTGGCGGCAATATCTTTGCGTGGCAGTTTCTCAAGCTGTGTCTTTACCTCGTCAATGATTGCCTGCATTTTCGTTTCCGACGTACATATCAGTATCACCTGAGAATCTATGCCGTGCTCTGCCTGACTCAGCAGGTCGGCGGCAACAAACTCGGCATTGCTGTTACCATCGGCAATGACGCATACCTCCGATGGACCAGCGGGCATGTCTATTGCCACATCGTGGAGGCTCACCTGTTGCTTGGCTGCCATGACGAACTGATTGCCGGGACCAAAAATCTTATATACCTTCGGCACAGACTCTGTACCATAGGCCATGGCACCTATCGCCTGCACACCGCCAGCCTTGAATATCTGGCTCACACCGGCTATGCGGGCGGCAGCAAGTATGGCTGGGTTCACCTTGCCCTCTCTGTTCGGGGGGGTGCACAGCACGATGTTCTTGCATCCGGCAATCTTTGCGGGTGTGGCAAGCATCAATACCGTGGAAAACAGTGGTGCTGTGCCTCCGGGAATATACAGTCCCACGCGTTCTATAGCTACGGCCTTCTGCCAGCAGGTCACTCCTTTTGCAGTCTCAACCTTCTTTGACTCAAACACTTGAGAACGGTGAAATGCTTCAATGTTGTGATGTGCCAGCACCAGGGCATCGTATAAGTCTTTCGATATGGAGCCTACAGCCTCGTCAATCTCTTCGTCAGTCACCTGAAGCGATGAGAGTGCCACATGGTCGAAGCGCTCCTCATAGTCAATTACCGCCTTGTCACCACGCTCACGAATGTCGTCGAGCACACTCTTGACAGTGGCATTGAGCTCAGACACATCAAGATGAGGGCGCTCGGTGATGGTTTTCCAACTGTCGCGCTTCGGATATTTGATAATGTTCATTTTCCTGTAAATTACTTGCTACGGATAGAATTCAGTCTATCCTTAGATAATCATTTTCTCAATAGGGGTGACCAGTATTCCTTGTGCACCCATCTCCTTGAGCTTGCCAATTATCTCCCAGAAGCGTTTTTGGTCGAGAACGGTGTGAACGGAGCACCACTCATCGTCAGCCAAGGGTATTACCGTGGGACTCTTCAATCCGGGAAGCACGTTGATGATGTCATCGAGCTTGGCTTTGGGCGCATTCATGCGTACATATTTCTTGTCTTCAGCCTGGCGCACGGCATCGAAGCGGAAGAGCATCTCGTTGAGAATCTGGTGTTTCTCGTCGTCCATCTTCCAGTTGCCCACGAGCAGAGCCTCGCTCTCCATCACCACCTCAACTTCTTTCAGGTTGTTGCTTACGAGGGTGCTGCCAGAGCTCACGATGTCGAATATGCCGTCAGCCAAGCCTATGCCCGGGCTTATCTCCACACTGCCGTTTATCACATGTATGTCGGCTCTTATGCCTTGCTTCGACATGTATTTGCGGAGGATGTTTGGATATGAGGTGGCAATTTTCTTGCCGTTAAACCACTCCAAACCCTTATAGTCTATTTCCTTTGGTATGGCAAGCGACAAACGACATCTTGAGAAACCCAGACGCGACAGTATCTGTGCGTCCTCTCCACGTTCCACAAATTCGTTCTCGCCAACCACGCCGATGTCTGCCACACCGCTCGCCACACTCTGCGGAATGTCATCGTCACGCAGGTAAAGCACCTCGAGTGGGAAGTTTGAACTCTGCACCAGCAGAGTGCGGCGCGACTTGGGAATCTTAATGTCGGCTTCTGCCAACAGGTTCATGGTGTCGTCATACAGACGACCTTTTGATTGAATTGCAATTCTAAGCATTATCCTATTTCTTTAAACATGTTTCTTTCTGCCTGAGCGCACCCCCACGACTGTCACAATGAAACGATATGACAGCATAGCGGTGAAAAACATTGCAAAATTACGCTTTTCCAAGCGATTATCCAAAAAATGTGTTACTTTTGTAGTCATTTATGAGAAAAGCCTACACATTATATCTATTGATGGCATTACTCGCTGCGGTAGTCATGGCATGCGTGAGAAAGCCCAAGCCAACCACAACACCATGGGGTACAGAGGTGGCTGACGTTGATGACAACACTTCGGAGAGAGTTACCGACCACGGATCGTCAGATGGAATAACCTCCCTTCAGCAGATAATGAGCAATGGCGAGATGATAGTGCTTACCATCTCCGGTCCCGACACCTACTACGACTATCATGGCAGGGGCATGGGAGTGCAGTATCTCATGTGTGAGCTGTTTGCACGCCGCATGGGGGTGACTCTCAGGGTGGAGCAATGCAAGGACACTACCGAGATGATAAGTAAGCTCAACAAGGGCTATGGCGACATTATTGCCGTTCAGCTGGAGAAGAGAAAGTATGGTGACAAGAAACTGCGTTTCTGTGGTGCCTATGAGAAAAAAAACGGCAGTAACGGCATAGCAACTCAGTGGGCGGTGAATGAAAAAAACAAAGAACTGGCTTCAGAACTGGACAAATGGTTCAAACCCACATTTCCAAAACTCACCCTTGACTATGAAGACCGACTACTTGCCATGGCTGTCACTCATTCTGCCAACTGGCAGCCCAGTGGCAAAGCCTTCGCCGCGAGCCGGGCGGAATATGACCTCCTGTTCCAGCGCTATGCTCCTCTTGCGGGACTGCCGTGGCAGCTGATATCTGCACAGTGTGCCCAGGAGTCTGGCTATGATGCGGGGGCTCGGTCGTGGGCTGGTGCCTGCGGACTGATGCAGCTCATGCCTTCCACGGCGGCGCGCTTCGGACTGTCACGCGAAGAGATATTCAATCCGGAAAAGAACATAGAGGTTGCATGTCGCCTTATGGGCTCTCTCATGCGAGAGTTCTCCGACGTGCCTCACCCCGAGGAACGCATATCCTTTGCCCTGGCAGCCTATAATGCAGGCTCGGGACATGTGCGCGACGCTATGGCCCTGGCTGGCAAATATGGTGGCAACCCACACCTCTGGTCCTCGGTAGAGGAGTATATACTTCGGTTGGGTGAGCCTCAATACTATCAGGATGAGGTGGTGCGACATGGTTTCATGCGAGGTCGTGAAACCTATGGCTATGTGAGAGCCATACGACGCCGTTACTGAGAGCATAAACACAAAATGTTTCACGCTAAGATATATGAAATATCAACTTCGTGAAACAGTTAACAAATGTGAACGAAAAATATTCTCCGCACAATGAGAAAACGAAAGTGCCACTTTCGCGTTCCAAAAGAGGCTCTTTTACCTTCCAAAAGTGGCTCTTTTGCACGCTAAAAGTGGCTCTTTTAAAATACCCCTTTCAACCGTTTGATAACCAGTGAGTTACAGGGGTGATTTTTTGAGCCCTTCTTGGTTTCTAAATGTTAAAGAATTAACTTGAAATTTCACACCCTTTTACATTTCTTTACAAAATGTTTCACGGGAATTTTTGCGAAAAAACCATCTTGTTATAACCGATTTCAGTTCTGTCAGTTGTGTCAGTAGTGTTGGCTTTCTTGCTTCAGTTGTGTTGGCTTTCTTGCTTCAGTTGTGTTGGATTTGCAATCCAACACCATTGAATATAAGCATCTGTGATGCGTCAAAATGACGACATTACAGTTGTGTCGGATTTGTAATCCGACACCATTGAATATGAGCATCTGTGATGCGGAAAAAAGGTAAGTACAGTGTATTTCGGATTGCAAATCCTAATATTCATAGGGGCTGGATTGCAAATCCAGCCCAACTCACTCCAGCCCAACTCACTCCAGCCCAAACACTCCTGCCCATAAGGACAGCGTTTCTCGGATTAGTACGCCCCGAAGAGGGCAACCAGCAGTCAGCCCGGGGCAACGCCCTGGGTATGCGGGCAACACACACAAACGCGCCCAGAATGGGCAAAAGCATTAAGTTGTGTTGGATTTGCAATCCAACACCATTGAATATAAGCATCTGTAATGCGTCAAAATGACGACATCAAAGAGGTACGCCCCAAAGAGGGCAACCAGCAGTTAGCCCTGGGCTGACTGCTCACTGCCCATTCTGGGCGACAAACACCATGAAGTCACTTCCATGCTGACAAGATTATCTATGATTGCAAATCCTTATATTCAATGAAAATCTTTCTACCGCTCATGATTGCAAATCCTGATATTCATGGGAGCTGGATTGCAAATCCCGCTCAACAATCCCGCTCAACAATCCTGCGGACACATTACTTATTAAATTTTTGATTAAGTTTTGAGCGCAGCGACTCAGACATCATAATGATTTGTTTAATTTGGTTTTAAATTCGCATGATTTCTCGGCTTCAGCCTACAATTCATTTAAAACATTCCGAGCATGTGAAACTTATGCAGTCTCAAAAAACTCCCTCTTTTTTCAATAAGAGATAATATAATAATGTGTATAAAGGAGAAAAAACAATACACCTTTGTTTTAAATCGTTTTTTTTGTTGTGAGATTGGTAGTGATTTATTACTTTTGCGGTTACTATTTGAAAAAAACAAAGTATGAATATGGCAAAGAGTTGGAAAATGGGAATCGGCTGGTTTCGGTATGGAATAGGCAGTCAATAGCAGATTCCGATCTTTCTCCCGAGGCTTACTCTAATATATTTACGGATGTATTGGAACGCAATGGCTTTGATACCTCCAAATTGGAAAATGGAAAAGTTACCATTGTAAAGTTAGAGTATAACAGCCGTGGTGATGGGCCTGCATATGAAAGTGCCATTGTTTTCAATCATGAAAACACGATTCTGTATAAAGATGCAGATGTTGCTGAAGAAAAAACAAAGGAAACAGGTTATCAAGTAACAGCATATATTCACCCAACAGAATCTTCTGATAGGGAATATCTATCAACAGTTTCCAATGTAGTCAGCGTTCTTGGTGTACATGAATTAACAGGTCATGGAATAAAGGATATTTCGTATAAAAGGCATGGGAGAATTCTTCAGATGCAGAAGAATCATCCATCATGGAAGAAGATTTCACCGAAACTGCGGGATTTATATGATTATTTTTCTGAAAACAAACCAGAATATAGGTGCAGATGAAACCGAGTAAACTAACAATGAGTTCGTGCATCATTGCGTTGATAATGCTTTTGTGCGCATCATGTTCCTTGGCCAGCCGAAAAACTGTGACAGCAAAATGTTACAATATTTCGGATGAATATCCAGATGATTATAATCCTTCTAATGATAGTTTGCCATACTCGCGAACTTTATATTTTCACTTTATGTTATATAACGATAGCAAGAAGTCTTTGTTGCTGCCTATAAATAATAAAGGACTAATAGATACAAGTAGTGTCGCAATAAAGGTTTGCTATGGTGAAAAAGAAGTTGTCCCTTTCTGTAGCTTTGGACTTAAAAGTAAGGGTAATGTAGTCAATCCCGGCGATAGTGCATGGATCTTTATCCGCCTATATGCGGTCCCTTTGCGAAGATTGGGATTATACAATGCTCCTTTAGATACTATCATCAAGAAGATTAAGTTACAATATGTAAGAACAATATCCAGTAATAATGCCCCAGATATTGAGTTTTTGATAGATAGTCAGAATGTAAAGCGATATTATCGTTCACGTTCTGAGGAAAAAAGTAATTGTGATTAGAAAAACTAATGATGGAACATCCCGAAATCGATTCGTATGTAAGCTATGTCTATGACGGTGCAGGACACAAGCTGTACGGTAACTACAAGGAGAGCCTGCTGTTCCCTCAGAGTTACTTCACCTTCGACGAGACTACGGGGAAGGCAGTGCCGCACTACTTCCTGAAGGACCACCTCGGCAGCGTGCGTGTGGTGATGGCTGCTGACGGTACGGCGGAGCAGGTGAACCACTACTATGCCTTCGGCGGCTTGCTGGGCACGAGCTTCAACGGCGACAAGCAGAAATACAAGTACAATGGCAAGGAACTCGACCGCTTCCTCAACTGGGACATGCAGGACTACGGTGCGCGGTGGATGGACGGCAAGTTGCAGCAGTGGCCAACGGTGGACCCGCTGGCAGAGAAAGACCCTGGCATCAGCCCGTATGTGTATTGCCGGGACAATCCTGTGAGGTATGTGAATCCGGATGGGAAAAAAGTATATCAAGGAAAAATACAGGTGATTTATCTTCAAAATGGAAAATTAACATTATCACCTAAGGCAAGTGAATATACGAAAATGCTCTATAATGGTATGATGAAAACAAAGACTGGTAGGAATCAACTATTATTAATGGTAAAATCTCCTACGGCAATACATTTAGAATATAGTTCTAAAGATACCAATACTAAAAATGGTGTAACGTATGCAGATACTCAACAAGCGAAACAAGATGGTAGTAGCATCGTATTCAAGAATGGTAAATATAGCTCCACCTGGGCAAAAATTACGCTCTACATAGACATGATAAAGCAATCAATGGCTGAAATAAACAATGATAATTATAATTTGAGTATGGAAGAAGCATTAGCTGCAGAGGCTACACATGAATCTGTCCATGCTGCTGATCCAGATGAGGTACATAGAGATATTAAATCAAGTCAACCCAAGCAGAAACCAGTATCTTCTTTTATCTATGAGAAAAAAGCTAGGAAGACAGAATCTATGTATAGAATAAAATTAAAAGTGATTAAAGAACAGAATGATGAAAAATAATATGAGCTTATTGCTTCTTACACTTTATTTTTGTCTAAATATTAATGGACAAAATTATAGAACTAATGCTTGTTTACCTAAAAAAGTATTGTCTAAGATTCATCATATGTATAATATTGGGATAAAAGAACATTCTACTATCGTTAATTTATCGAAGATTAATGAAAGTAAACATGATGGAGTATATTCTTTTCGTTTAAGTTATCGTCCACATTATTCGAATAGAATGTTTATACTGTATAAAGAAGTTCCATACTCTTTAGAAAATATAGGTTTTGAGGATCCTGTTAGAGTTATAGAAGAGACATGTAATTTTATTTCGTCTTTAAAACTTAGTTCTGCAGACACAGATAGTGTTTTAGTTGGATTGTCATTGTATATATATGAAGAATACGGATTAAACTATGGTGCTCACAACTCAGCCATTGAAACGCCTGATCTTCATAATGAATTAGAAAAAGAGGAATATTATAAAACTAAAATTAAAAATATTGAATCGATAAATAAAACGGCAATAGAGATTGTTGGAAAAAGGGATGATTTCCCCAATTCTATAATTACTACTATTAAAGACAGACAATACAATAAGGAAGAGGCAATAGCTCTGTTAGGCTTTATTGCGGAGTTAGTAAAGCGAAATCAGATTCAGAACAAGAGGCAAGGTTTTTATCTGCATAGTCACCCCCAAAACACAAATATCGGAGAAACATGCGTTTGAGTTCTTCTAAATATAATGTGAATATCAATCCAGATTATTTTCAAATATGGAGAATGATTGGATAAACAAAATTAAAAAGGAGGAGAGAAAATGAAAAAAATCTTCGTTTTGATTTTATCCTTTATTCTTATTTGCATTATTTTTAGTTCTTGTGATTATAGACTTTGGATGCTGAAGAGTAGAAAAATAACATATTACGAACTTCCAGATAGTGTAAAATCCGTTTTATATGCAGCGGCATTTAAAGAACCCGCATATATGACCATTGAGAATGATAATGATACTGTAATTTCGGATGACCTATTGCTTGTCACCCCAAGTGACACATCTATTTATTATTTAAAATCTTTCAATCTTATGGTAGCTCCATGGATATATTACAGAAAACTAATTGACAAAAAGAAAAGCCTTGTATATAAACTCACTGGTGAAACTTCTGGTCCACTTATTATTTTCAAAGAAAGACTCTACATTCCTATAAAATACTACCCTTGGAAAGATGAAATTTTCGAAACAATGTATACTGAATACGAAATGAAATAAAGCATAATGAACAGGGGATGGTTCTGACAGGAGATTTAAACCAAAAAGTATTAGTTCTGTAAAAGGAGCTAAAAGTGCTGGTGCTATGCTTTTGTTTGATTTTGCAATTGCTGTTTTGGATCAATATGTGATGCTTTCAAATATATGGGATAGGAATGCTTTAGAGAAGCAAATGAAATCATTAAAATCATCAATGGATGCTGTAATAAAAAATGCATCTTTAATTCCTGAAAATATAAGGTTGACTCCAAAATGTGGGGAGCTATAGTCAATTATGTTTTTCAAGGTGAAAATATTGCAAATAATAGATATGTAGAAAACATAGGAAAGAAAATATTGTATAAAGAAGGAAGGTATGATGCGAAAACTAATAAATTTAAACCTTTTATTGAAAAATAAATTGTTTCAGGCGTTATTATTTGTCATTTTATTTGTAGTTCTTGCTACAGGGGCTTATGAATGCTCAGGCAGATATAGGTTAGCACAATCTCCTGTCTATAATAAGTTGCAGGGGGATTACCAAATTATCTTGGATTCGTCACAAATATATCGGTCTTTTGAAATTATTTTACAAGAAATAGTCGTCGTGACAATACAAATACATGACGATTATATAAGTCTTCCTAACTTCAATTCCTATGTAAATAAAAAGATGTCGCTGTTTGGGTATCGTTGGAAAGTTCTATCTTCCAATCCAGATTCTATATTGATAGATGCTTATCCACATGCTTTACACGGTAAATACAAAGTTTCGTTTAAAACATATAAAAGTGGGACTCATGGCTATACAACAGATTCTTATGTGTACCTTGATAATGATTCTACTCATTTGTGTCTTAAAAAAAACGATGAATTTCTTGAACCATAAACTTCCATAGCCATGAAAAAATAGAAAGAAAAAAACAAGATAGTCAAGAAGAACAGACAAAATAGTATGAATCAGAATTTTTTAGCGGGTACTTTAGCTATCGTAGCAGGTATTATGGTATTATATAGATATTGTAAATACTATAAAGCAAAGAAAGGTATAATAGTGCAAACACTAATTATCACTATAGGTATATGTATATTGATTTCTGGATGTATAGGAATTTATAAAAATGCCTTGGATGGTATAAATGTCCTTATATTTGGAATAGTTTGGTATGATTATATGAGAAGAAGCCCTAAGGCTGGTGGAGGAGATGTGTCAGGTATGCATACTAGAGGATGGATTGCTGCTATTGGTGCTATTATTGCTGGTATTCTATTAATACTTGACCATTTGAATATTTTTAGTTTATGGAGGGAAATGTGAACAGGGGGACGACTGTGTACCATCCCGACGGAACGGCAACATGGTGAAAGATTTGAACAAAGGAATTTATCTGATCCATTTGGATGGAGTATGTAGTGAAAATGCTCCATGAGATGAAATAATGGCAAAGCGAATTAACAGACCTCACCTTTAGTTTCAAGAATATCTTTGAAAGTTTCAAGGGAATAATGTTAATTTAATACAAGGTTGGCATAAAATGATACGGTATTACGGATAATTTAAAAAAAATGCGTAACTTCGCAGTCGCAAATAACAATATGCCGAGGTATGGACAAACATAATTTCGTGAACATTGAAAGCCTGTCGAGAGAGAAGATAATGTATCTCATAGAGATGGCGCAGGAGTTTGAGAAGCATCCAAACAGAGAGTTGCTCAAGGGTAAGGTGGTGGCAACTCTTTTTTTCGAACCGTCAACACGCACTCGTCTGAGTTTTGAAACTGCTGCCAATCGCCTCGGTGCAAGGGTTATAGGCTTTGCAGACCCGAAGATTACCAGCGGAACAAAGGGTGAGACGCTGAAAGACACCATACTCATGGTATCTAACTATGCTGATGCCATTGCCATGCGCCACTACATAGAGGGTGCTGCTCAGTATGCCAGCGAGGTGGCACCCATACCAATCATCAACGCCGGAGACGGAGCACATCAACATCCTTCCCAGTGCATGCTTGACCTCTACTCCATATACAAGACACAAGGAACGCTTGAGAACCTGAATATCTACCTTGTGGGCGACCTGAAGTACGGACGCACCGTTCACTCGCTCATCATGGCCATGCGCCACTTCAACCCCACATTCCATTTCGTGGCTCCCAAGGAGTTGGCCATGCCAAAGGAATACAAGCTTTTCTGTGATGAGCACAACATAAAGTATCAGGAACATACAGCCTTCAACGAAAAGGTTATAGCTGATGCCGACATCATTTATATGACCAGGGTGCAGAAGGAACGCTTCTCCGACCTTATGGAGTTTGAAAGGGTTAAGAACGTCTATATACTGCGTGCCTCCATGCTTGACAAAGCCAAGCCCAACATGCGCATACTGCACCCGCTGCCAAGGGTGAACGAGATAGCATACGACGTGGATGAAGACCCACACGCATACTATATACAACAGGCTCGTAACGGTCTATATGCCCGCCAAGCCATATTCTGCTACTGTCTTGGCATAACACTTGACGAGATACGCAAAGATACCACCATATTATAATAACAGAAACGACACGCATCATGGCAAAAAAGGAAATGCTCGTAGCAGCAATAGAAAACGGTACGGTGATAGACCATATTCCTGCCGACAAGACTTTTCAAGTGGCAAGCTTGTTGCATCTTGAAAGCTTATGCACTCCGGTGACAATAGGCTACAACTATCCGTCGGAGAAGGTGAAGATGAAGGGCATCATAAAGGTGTCAGACAAATTCTTTACCGACAATGAGATTTCGCAGTTGAGTGTGGTTGCTCCCAAGGTGGTGCTCAATATCATACACAACTATGAGGTGGTGGAGAAAAAAACGGTGGAGACGCCAGATGAGCTCCGTGGCATTATCAAATGCAACAATCCAGTTTGCATAACCAACAATGAACCGATGAGTACCGTGTTTCACATTGTAGACAAGGAAAAAGGAATTTGCAAATGCCATTACTGCGATAAGGAGCAGGATATGAACAGTGTGGAGCTCTGCTGACAGACATAAGGAAGAAGGATAATAAAACCATTACACAATATGAGAACAGACAACGTTATTTTCGATCTTATTGAGCAGGAACATCAAAGACAGCTCAAAGGTATGGAACTCATAGCAAGTGAGAACTTCGTTAGCGACGAGGTGATGAAGGCTATGGGCTCTTATCTTACCAACAAGTATGCAGAAGGTTATCCAGGACACCGCTACTATGGCGGCTGCCAGGTGGTGGACAAGGTGGAACAGCTCGCCATTGACAGGGTATGCAAGCTGTTTAATGCTGAGTATGCCAATGTGCAACCTCACTCTGGAGCACAAGCCAACGCAGCAGTGTTGCTCACGGTGCTGAAGCCCGGTGACACTTTCATGGGACTGAACCTTGACCATGGTGGCCATCTCTCTCACGGCTCGCTGGTAAACACTAGTGGTATTCTCTATAATCCTGTTGGCTACAACCTGAACAAGGAAACTGGACGCGTGGACTATGACGAGATGGAGAAGCTTGCCCAGCAACACAGACCGAAACTGATTATCGGCGGTGGCTCGGCATATAGCCGCGAATGGGACTACAAGCGCATGAGAGCAATCGCTGACTCTGTGGGTGCTCTTCTCATGATTGATATGGCACACCCTGCCGGACTCATTGCTGCCGGGCTGCTTGACAACCCGCTGAAATATGCACATATTGTGACTTCCACCACTCATAAGACCCTCAGAGGTCCGAGAGGCGGTATCATCCTCTTGGGTAAGGACTTTGACAACCCATGGGGCATAACAACAAAGAAGGGTGAAGTGAGGAAGATGAGCTCACTGCTCAACTCTGCCGTCTTCCCAGGTCAGCAGGGCGGACCGCTCGAGCACGTCATTGCTGCAAAGGCAGTGGCATTCGGTGAGAACCTTGAGCCATCATGGAAGGAGTATGCCACTCAGGTGAAGAAAAATGCGTCAGTTCTTGCAAACGAACTTATCAGCCGAGGCTTCAATATCGTGAGTGGTGGCACCGACAACCACTCAATGCTCGTAGACCTCAGAAGCAAGTATCCAGACCTGACAGGAAAGGTAGCAGAGAATGCACTTGTAGCAGCTGATATCACAGCCAACAAGAATATGGTGCCCTTCGACAGCCGTTCGGCTTTCCAGACCAGCGGCATACGTCTGGGTACGGCTGCTATCACTACCCGTGGTGCCAAGGAGGACATGATGCTTCTCATTGCAGAGCTCATAGAACAAGTGCTCAACGCACCAGAGGACGATAAAGTTATCGCAGCTGTAAGAGAGAAGGTTAACACCACAATGAAGGATTATCCTCTCTTTGCTTGGTAAAATAAGGGAATAATATAAAAAACACACTATGCAGAAAACTCGCATAGTGTGTTTTTTTGTTGGTTATTTGTTTATTTGGAAACCACGTTTACAGGTTTCCCATTGATGAAAGCAAGGAGGTTGGAGAGTGCAATGTCTATTAGCCTTTGTCGTGCCTCTACGCTTGCCCATGCTATATGTGGGGTGATGAACGCATGAGGGTGGGAAAGCAATGCGGAGTCTGGAGTTGGGGGCTCAACAGTCATTACGTCGGCACCATAAGCACTAAGCTTCCCGCTGTTGAGTGCTGCAGCCACAGCTTCTTCGTCAACCAAAGGTCCCCGTCCGGTATTGATAAGTATCGCTCCCTGACGCATCTCCTTGAGCGTAGCATCGTTTATGAGGTGATGTGTGTCATTGGTAAGCGGACAATGAAGTGTGAGTATATGGCTCTCATGCAGAAGTTCACTGAAGGAGGCTTTGGCGACATGTTGTGGCAAGTCTTCTGCTTTCTTGCTTGACCACACCAGAACTTTCATGCCGAATGCGGCGGCGATACGAGCTACGCTACTGCCGATGTTTCCGAAACCAACGATGCCCATGGTCTTGCCGGAAAGCTCATGTATGGGCGTGTCGAAATAGGAAAAGTCGGCACTTGAGCTCCATCGCTGGTTAGTACGGTTGTCGTTGGCATAGTGTTCAACCCTGTTGGTTATGGCGAGTATATGTGCAAACACCATCTGAGCCACACTCTCTGTGCTATAGGCAGGGATATTGGTGACGGTTATACCTCGCTCCCGTGAGTATTCAAGATCTACGACGTTGTAGCCCGTAGCCAATACACCGATGTATTTGAGGTTGGGAAAATGGTCGATTTGTGCCTTACCCATTACAACCTTGTTGGTAAGGATAGCATCGGCATCGCTGTTTCTATTGAACAGCTCTTGTTGTGATGTCCTGTCGTATATCTCAATATCGCCTATCTTGCGAAAGCCGTCCCAGCTGAGGTCGCCAGGGTTTGCGGTGTATCCGTCTAAAATCAGTATCTTCATGATTGTTGTATCGTTTGAAATTAAACCTATTGATGGCGTGTGTGCCCATATCGTAGCCTTGGAGTCAATCTTTAAACCTGTCACCCCAACAGGTGTTCATCCATTTGTACATCTTCTCTTCGGAAGGACTGTGTTGTGCATGCCAAAACCTCATATCCTTAAGGGTATCGGGAAGATATTGCTGTGGAGTGAAATGCCCAGGGTAGTCGTGAGGATAGGCGTAGCCGTCGCTGTAACCCAGCTCTTTCATCATGGATGTGGGAGCATTGCGCAGGTGCAGGGGCACAGGCTGGTTGCCGCTTTTCCTTACTTCAGCCAAGGCGGCGTCAATGGCGAGATAGGCAGAGTTGCTCTTCGGGCTGGTGGCGAGGTAGACGGCACATTCAGCCAACGGTATCCTGCCTTCTGGCCATCCAATCTTCATGACCGTTTCAAATGCTGCATTGGCAAGCAACAGAGCGTTTGGATTAGCCAACCCTATGTCTTCAGCAGCACTTATCACCATTCGTCGAGCTATGAATTTGGGGTCTTCACCGCCTTCTATCATGCGTGCCATCCAGTAGAGGGCTGCATCGGGGTCGCTTCCCCTTATGCTCTTTATGAAGGCGGAGATGATGTCGTAGTGCATCTCACCGTCTTTGTCGTAAGCCAAAGGGTTTTGCTGGAGTCGTTCTTCCACCAGGGAATTGGTTATTACTATGTTGTCGTTATCGTCGGAACCAACCACCAGTTCCAGTATGTTGAGAAGTTTGCGGGCATCACCACCGCTATATCTGATGAGAGCCGATGATTCCTTCAGCTCTATGTTCTTTTTCTTTAGCTCCACGTCAGTGGTGATGGCACGGTGTAGCAGGAGAAGTAGGTCGTCGCGTTCCAATGCTTTCAAGACGTATAGCTGACAACGAGAGAGCAGGGGACGTATGACCTCAAACGATGGATTCTCGGTAGTGGCACCGATGAGTGTCACTATTCCTTTTTCCACAGCTGCCAATAGAGAGTCTTGCTGGGATTTGGAAAACCGATGTATCTCGTCAATGAAGAGAATGGGAGATGAGGACTGAAAGAAACGGTTGTTCTGTGCCTTCTGTATCACGTCACGAACATCCTTCACTCCAGATGTTACCGCACTGAGCGTGTAGAATGGTGTTTCAAGCTGATTGGCAATAATCTGCGCCAAGGTGGTCTTGCCAACGCCCGGCGGTCCCCAAAGGATGAATGATGGTATGTGCTTGGCCTCAATCATTCTTCGCAAGATAGCACCTTCGCCTACTATATGGCGCTGGCCAATATAGTCGTCAAGCTTTTTTGGTCTTAGTCTTTCTGCTAACGGTTGCATAGCTCATGGGATTTATGGAAGCATACATTTTATAATCCACAAAATTACATTAAATTCCCGATTAAAAGAAAAGTTAAAGCTTTAAAACAATACATTGTCAAAAATCTTAGGTAAAAAGTTGTGAGATAAATTCAAAGTATATACTTTTGCACACACAAAAGAGTAAAGAACATGAAGCAAACTAATAAGAAGACACTAACACTTAAAACCCTCAACAAAAGCAATGTCTGGGATGTACAAGAGAATGACATTGTAAGGATGTGGGCTGCTGCAGAAAAAGATGCCGATCTCAGAGATAACATGCGCCATTATCTTGATGTGATAAAAAGTGCTTTTTCGGTTGAGGAAGTCTTGGTTGACAGACCAGAGGTGATAAAGAAATATGAGGCAAGAGATTGTAAGATTGCTCAAGTGAGGTTGGATGAAAACACAAAGATTAAATGGGCCATTAAGAAGAAACCAATATTGAGAATTACCGACCTTACATATGAAAACATCCACCACATATCAGCAGTGAAGCTGATAGAAGTGCTTGACAGGAACTTTGGGGGAGGATGGGAGTCAATTCCTCAAAGCATCAGGGACATAATAGAAAGTGGATTTGACATCAGTACCACAACGCTTCCACAAAACAGACTCAAGAAAAAGGGAGGCTTGTATGAGAAGAAGATAGAGGATGGCTATGAAGTGCTTGAAATACCCAAAGGATTATGGGTGGAAGCCATCTTTGTAAAGGAAAAACCTGAGATGGAGATTCCAAAGAGAGATGTAGAGGAGAATGTCGACATTGAGGAAGATGACAGGGAAGACATTGAAGATGACGATGATGACATGCTTGACGATGACGACCACTACAACGACTCTGACGAAGATGACGATGATGAGTTTGATGAAGAAAAACTGACAGAAGAAAGCTACCGTACGACATTCGAGACAGATCCGGAAGATTTGGAGCTGGCAGCCGAAGGAGTGGCTGACGACGATGATTACTAAACTTGTATTGTTGTAAGGAAAATACATATTTTAATTATAGATGGAGGATGTGGAGAAATTTGCATCCTCTATTTTTTTTGCACAGACATGAACTGTGATGATGACAATGAAACTCGCTGTGTCATTTCTTTAAACATAGTGCAACGAAAGCTTAGGTGAGAATGATGTTTATACAACGTTGGAAAGCCTTGCAATCAGCTATTAATGCCCTCATGGAGTCTAAAATAATATGATGAAATGGGTAATTAATGAAATTTTCACTACCTTTGCAAGTATTAGTCTGACAAGCGATAGGCTTGCCAGTGAAGGCATGGGAATAATCACACGATAACAGAATGATGAATCTACCGCTATTTGTTGCAAAAAAAATATATTTCAACCAAGAGGGCAGTGCAAAAGTGTCAACGCCAGCAATAAGGATAGCTACCTTGGGTATAGCTGTGGGACTGGCTGTGATGATTGCGAGTGTTTGTGTAGTTTTGGGCTTCAAACACACTATAAGAAACAAGGTGGTTGGCTTTGGAAGCCACATAACAGTAGCTGACTTCATGACCCTTCAGTCAGCCGAACAGTATCCTATACAGATGGGAGACTCAATGGTTGCCAACCTCAAGTCTATCAAAGGTGTCAAGCATGTGCAAAGATATGCGTGCAAGCAAGGAATATTAAAAACGGAAAAAGACTTCCTGGGGATAGTGCTGAAGGGAATAGGCCCGGAGTATGACACTACGTTTATTCATCAAAACCTAATTGAGGGATATATACCCGCATTCTCAGATAAGGTTGGACACCAGAAGATAGTAATCTCCAAGGTGATGGCAGATAAGCTGAGGCTAAAAAGCGGTCAGAAGGTGTTTGCCTATTTCATAAATCAGCAGGGAGTAAGAACCCGTAGGTTTACCATAACTGGCATATATCAAACTAACTTGAAGCAGTTTGATGATGTTATCTGTCTTACAGATATTTATACAGCAAACAAGCTAAACTCATGGGAGGCTGACCAGTATAGCGGCGCTGAGCTGATGGTGGACGATTTCAGTAAACTTAATGCTACCTACGACAATGTATTGGCGAAAGTAAGCAAAACGGTGGACAAGTATGGTGGCACCTATGCAGCTCAAACAATAATAGAAATGTATCCACAACTGTTTTCCTGGCTCGATCTCATGGATCTTAATGTATGGATAATACTTGCGTTGATGGTCGCCGTTGCGGGTGTTACCATCATCTCCGGATTGCTTATCATCATTCTTGAGAGGACTCAGATGATAGGTATATTGAAATCACTTGGTTCAAGAAACAATCAGATACGCAGTATTTTCCTGTGGTTTGCAGTCTTTATCATTGGTAAAGGATTGTTGATAGGAAATGTACTGGGCATAGGCATGGTGCTGATACAGAAGTATACGCAACTGATAGAGCTTGACCCTTCAAAATACTATGTAGACACAGTGCCAGTAGAATTGAATGCTCCGCTGATAATAGCACTCAATGTGGCGACACTGTTGATATGTGTCTTGGTACTTATAGCTCCAAGCTATCTTGTTTCTCATATACACCCGGCAAAATCCATGCATTATGAATAGTCAAAAAACAATTATAGACCCTGTCTTCGGATTTATAAAGGTTCCCAAAGGACTCCTATGTGACATAATGAAGCACCCGTTGATGCACAGGCTGACACGCATCAAGCAGCTTGGACTGGCATCGGTGGTATATCCGGGAGCACAGCACACAAGGTTCCAGCATTCCCTTGGGGCTTTCCATCTGATGAGTGAAGCCATACTGTCGCTTCAGCAGAAAGGAATCTTTATTTTTGATTCCGAAGCTGAAGCTCTGCAAGCTGCAATACTTATGCATGATATCGGACATGGACCTTTTTCCCATGTATTGGAAAGCACATTGATAAGGAATATCTCGCACGAAGACATTTCTTTGTTGATGATGGAGCAGATGGACAAAGAGTTTCACGGTCAGTTAGCTCTGTCTATCAAGATATTCAAGAACGAATATCCTAAGAAATTCTTGCATCAGCTCATTTCAAGTCAGCTTGACATGGACAGGCTTGACTACCTTCGCAGAGACTCTTTTTTTACAGGCGTGACTGAGGGTAACATTGGCAGTGCCAGAATAATAAGAATGCTTAATGTCGTTGACGACAACGTGGTGGTAGAAAACAAGGGAATTTATTCCATTGAGAACTACCTGACATCACGACGTCTGATGTACTGGCAGGTCTACCTTCACAAAACTACGGTTGCTTATGAGAAGGTACTCGTCAATCTCTTGAAGCGAGCAAAGCAGCTTGCACGTCAGGGCGTTAAGCTCTTTGCTTCACCATCTTTGGCTTACTTTCTTTATAATGACGTAGACAGTGTTATGTTCGTCAACGATGAACAGGCATTAAGACACTACTCAAATCTTGATGACTCTGACATTTGGAGTGCTGTAAAGGTATGGGCAGACAGTGACGATAAGGTCTTGTCAATACTGTCAAGAGACCTACTTGACAGGAACATTTTCAAAGTTGACGTAAGGACATCACCTCCAGAGAAAGAAGAAACAGACCAACTCAGATACGATTTGTCACATCGCTTCGGTATCTCTGATGATGATGCCGGCTACCTTATGAGCAATAACGTAATACAGAGCGACATGTACGATGTTGATGACGACCACATAGCCATACTCTACAAAGACGGAACACTCAAAGATATAACAGAGGCTTCGGAAATTCTCAACGTAGAGCTACTTTCAAAAAAAATACGCAAATATTACCTTTGTTATCAGCGTATGTCGTAAAAATGTTGTATATTTGCAAAATTAATAAAATATATATGATATGGAATTTACTGCCAAACAAATAGCCGAGTTGATACACGGTAGTATTGAGGGCGATGAGAATGCCAAAATCAATACTTTTGCAAAAATAGAAGAAGGTAAGAAAGGAGCCATCTCATTTTTATCAAATCCTAAATATACTCACTACATCTACGAGACAGAGTCGTCGGTTGTGCTTGTAAACAATGATGTGGTGCTTGAAAAACCAACAAATGCTACACTCATAAGGGTGGAAAATGCCTACGAATGCGTAGCACAACTCCTTCAAATTTATGAATCTATGAAGCCCAAGAAGTCAGGAATAGACTCTTTGGCTTTCGTCTCACCATCAGCCAAGATAGGAGAAGACTGCTATATCGGTGCATTTGCATACATTGGTGACAATGCCGAGATAGGAGATGGCTGTCAGATTTATCCACATGCGGTGATATATGACAATGTCAAGATTGGAAACAACAGCACTCTGTACCCTAATGTCAGCATATATCACGACTGTAAAATAGGAAATAATGTTGTTATACATTCTGGAACAGTGATAGGAGCCGACGGTTTCGGGTTTGCACCAAATGCTGACGGCTACGACAAGATACCGCAGATAGGCATCGTAACCATTGAAGACGATGTGGAAATAGGAGCAAATACATGCGTGGACCGCTCTACCATGGGCAGTACATATATAAGAAAAGGTGTGAAACTCGACAACCTTATTCAGATTGCCCACAACGCAGAGGTAGGAGAGAACACCGTGATGGCTGCACAGGTGGGTGTGGCAGGCTCCACCAAGGTGGGAAAATGGTGTATGTTCGGAGGTCAGGTGGGAATGGCTGGACACATTTCCATTGCTGACGGTACACAGGTAGGTGCCCAGGCAGGAATCACCAATACCGTCAAGAAGGCAGATGCTCCCATCATCGGCTCGCCGGCAATTGATGCAAAGGCATATATGAAGGCCTATGCAGTTTACAGGAGACTCCCGGAAATGTATCAGGAGCTCAACGCGTTAAGAAAAGAAATAGAAAAAATCAAATCGGAATAAAACAACTATGGAAACATCTAAACAGAAAACGATACAGGGTAGTTTCTCTTTATTTGGAAAAGGATTGCACACGGGACTCGACCTTACTGTGACATTCAATCCCGCACCCGAAAATACAGGCTACAGGATACAACGAATAGATTTAGATGGGCAACCAATAATTGATGCGGTAGCTGAAAAAGTCGTAGACACACAGCGTGGAACAGTGCTGGCAAACGGCGATGCTCGTGTGTCAACCGTCGAACACGGACTGTCGGCATTGTTTGCCATGGGCATAGACAACTGTATGATACAGGTCAATGGTCCTGAGTTTCCGATACTTGACGGCTCGGCTGCACCTTATGTTAAGAAAATAAACGAAGTGGGTGTTAAGGAACAGAATGCACCTAAAGACTATTATATCATAAGGAAGAAGATAGAGGTGAAGGATGAGGAAACAGGCTCATGCATCACCATCCTTCCCGACGAGCAGTTCTCCATCACTGCCATGTGCTCTTTCGAATCGAAGTTCATCAGCAGCCAGTTTGCCACCCTTGACAATATGGACGACTATGAGCGTGAGATTAGTGCAGCTCGCACCTTTGTGTTTGTAAGAGACATTGAACCGTTGCTACAAGCTAATCTCATCAAGGGAGGCGATCTTGACAATGCCATCGTGATATATGAACGTCAGACAACGCAGGAGCGTCTTGACATGCTCGCAGACATGCTCAACGTGCCCCACATGGACGCAAACAATCTTGGTTACATCCAGCACAAACCGCTCGTTTGGGACAATGAGTGTACGCGTCATAAGCTTCTTGACATCATTGGCGACATGGCTCTTATAGGCAAACCTATAAAGGGACGTATCGTTGCCACACGTCCCGGGCACACCATAAACAACAAATTCGCTCGTTTGATGAGGAAGGAAATAAAGAAACACGCCATTCAGGCTCCCATCTACGATCCCAATGAAGAGCCGGTAATGGACAACAATCGCATTCGTGAACTTCTTCCGCATCGCTATCCCATGCAGCTGGTCGACAAAATAACGGCAATAGGCCCAACAAGCATTGTCGGTATTAAGAACGTCACGGCTAATGAACCTTTCTTTGTCGGACATTTCCCGCAGGAACCGGTCATGCCTGGAGTGCTTCAGATAGAAGCCATGGCTCAGTGTGGAGGACTATTGGTTCTCAATCAGGTGGAAGAGCCCGAGAAGTGGTCTACTTACTTCCTGAGCATCAACGATGTTAAGTTCAGACAGAAGGTGGTGCCGGGCGACACTCTGCTTTTCAGGGTGCAGCTCCTACATCCTGTACGTCATGGCATCAGTTCCATGAAAGGCTATATGTTTGTAGGCGACAAGGTGGTTTCCGAAGCAACCTTCACGGCGCAGATAGTGAAAAACAAGTAATAACACATCAAAGCATACATCAGTTATGAACCAAATCAGTCCTTTAGCATACGTTCATCCAGAAGCAAAAATGGGCGACAATAATATTATCGGTCCTTTCTGCTTCATTGACAAGAACACCGTTATGGGCAACGACAATGTTCTTCAGAACAGTGTTACCATAAACTACGGTGCAAGAATAGGTAACGGAAATGAATTCTTTCCCGGTGCCAGCATCTCCACCAAGCCCCAAGACCTGAAGTTCAAGGGTGAGGATACCATTTGTGAAGTGGGTGACAACAACTCCATACGAGAGAATGTGACCATCAGCCGAGGCACGGCATCCAAGGGAACAACAAAGGTTGGAAGCAACAATCTCTTGATGGAGAATATGCACATTGCCCATGATTGTGTCATTGGTAATGGTTGCATCATTGGCAACTCCACCAAGTTTGCCGGAGAAGTTGTCGTTGACGATTTTGCAATCGTTTCTGCCACAGTCCTGGCCCATCAGTTCTGCCGTGTGGGAAGCTATGTCATGATACAGGGAGGAAGCCGCTTCTCAATGGACATTCCGCCATTTATCATTGCCGGTAAAGAGCCTATCCGATATGCAGGATTGAACATCATTGGTTTGCGTCGTCGTGGATTCTCAAATGAAACCATTGAGCTCATAAAGGAAGCCTATAATATTATATATAGTGGTGAGGGAACGCGTGCTGAAGCCATTCAGAAGATTAAAGATACCCTTACCGTCACTCCGGAAATACAATATATAATTGATTTTGTGGAGTCATCGCAAAGAGGAATAATAAAGTAACCACAGCTTAAATGCCTGTGAACACTCTTGTAGTGATATTAGGACCTACAGCAGTCGGCAAGACAGAGACAACTCTCTGTCTTGCCGACTTTTTTCATTCTCCTATTATCAATGCCGACTCCCGGCAGATTTTTCAGGAAATACCAATAGGAACAGCAGCTCCGACAATGGAGCAACAGTTGAGGGCAAAGCACTATTTCGTTGGTAATCACCACATTGATGAATACTATAGCGCTTCCTTGTTTGAAGAAGACGTTCTTAATCTGCTGCAAACTATTTGGAAGACAAACAGTGTTGCCATAATGTCCGGAGGCTCAATGATGTATATCGATGCGGTGTGTAATGGTATTGACGACATACCCACTGTTGACGACCAAACGCGTATGTTGATGAAACGCCGTCTTGAAGAAGAGGGACTGCCTAAGCTTGTGGAAGAACTCAAGACATTAGACTTTGACCATTGGCAGCATGTTGACAAAAACAATCCACGGCGCGTGCTGCATGCTCTCGAGATATGTCACATGACGGGAAAACCCTATTCGTCGTTCCTTACCAACAAGGTGAAGAAACGCCCTTTCAGAATAATTAAGATAGGACTCAACCTCCCTCGTGACGTCCTCTATGCTCGCATCAACAGTAGAGTAGTGGAAATGATTGAACACGGAATGATTGATGAAGCCAAACGTGTACTTCCATATAAGCATTGTAACGCCTTGAACACAGTTGGTTACAAGGAATTGTTTGAGTATTTTGAAGGAGCTTTGTCACTTGATGAAGCCATTGTCAAGATACAGAGCAACACGCGCAGATATGCCAGAAAACAACTTACTTGGTACAAGCGTGATGCATCGGTAACATGGTTTGAACCATCTCAGAATAAGCAAATCATTCAACACATATTGAATGAAATGCAGACAGACACCGCGAAGGCTCAAGTCTAATCCATCCGGCTTTTATAGTCCTCATAGCCATATTCCCGTAAAACAACAAATTCGCCATTCTCTCGCAGCAACGCTATGGAAGGGTGGGTGATGCCGTTGAATGTATTGGTCTTAACGGTAGTATAGTGAATCATGTCTTCAAAAATCACGTTCTCTCCAACACTGAGCTCATGGTCAAAGCTCCATGCCGACATGTAATCACCGCTAAGACAACTGTTTCCCCCAAGCCGGTAAACATATTTGTCCTTATCCATGTTGCTTACGCACATGCCATTGTCTTCGATGGTTTCCGCACCTCTCACTTGAGGATGGTAAGGCATCTCCAAGCAGTCAGGCATGTGGCATGTGAAGCTCACATTCAATATCGCGGTCTTGATACCCTTGTCTTCAACAATGTCAACCACCTGCGACACCAGTGGACCTGTCTGCCATGCAAAGGCACTGCCGGGTTCCAATATCACATGCAGATGGGGATAGCGTTTCTTGAAATCCCTCAGAATAGAGACAAGCTTTTCTGTGTCATAGTCCTTGCGAGTCATCAAGTGCCCACCTCCGAAGTTTATCCATTTTATTTGTGAAAACCATTTTGAGAAATTCCTTTCAATATGCACAAGGGTGCGCTCAAACACCTCGGGACCACTCTCGCAATGACAATGGCAATGGAAACCAGAGATGCCTTCAGGAAGAACATCGGGCATCTGCTCTGAGCTCACACCGAAGCGCGTTCCTGGAGCACATGGATTATACAGCATCGTCTCCACTTCCGAATAACGAGGGTTAATCCTTATACCCATTTCTATATCCTTATTTATTCCTTTCACCCTTTCCGCATACCTCTCGTATTGTGAAAAGGAATTGAAGCTTATATGGCTGGAGCATCTTGCAATGTCGTCAATCTCGTAATCAGTATAAGCCGGAGAATAGGTATGTGGCTTCGCACCGAATTCATTGTATGCAAGCAGCGTCTCAGACAGTGAACTTGCTGTTGTCGACCTTATGTATTCCCGGAAAATGTCAAATGTCTTCCATAATGCAAAAGCCTTGAAAGCCAATATTATCTCAACGTCGGCTCTTTTCGCTACCTCCGCAATCAACTTCAGGTTTCTGCGCAGCAATTTCTCCTCAACTACATAATATGGTTTGTGTAGCTCAATGAAGCTGTCTGAATTTACTATCATACTATTACTTTGTCTAATCTCAAAAAACATTGTTATTTCGTGCAAAGGTAGGTTTTTATTTTATATATAATTGCGTGTTTCATATAAATTTCATAATTTTGCATTGGATTTCTAACAACAGCTGAAAGTCCATTGATTACGCAATTTATTTCAACATGAAGCTCGCAATAATGACGAAATCCACATTCTTTGTGGAAGAAGACAAAATACTGGCGGCTCTCTTCGATGAGGGGATGGATAACCTGCATCTTTACAAGCCGGGAAGTTCTCCAATGTATTCAGAGCGACTTCTGTCTTTGTTGCCGAAAGATTGTTTGGGAAAGATAACTGTTCACGAGCATTTTTATCTGAAGAATGAATATGCCTTGGGAGGAATCCATGTTGACAATCCCGAAGAGCCAATACCCTCTGGCTATAAGAAGGTGGGAGTCACATGCAGAGACCTGTCTCAGTTGAAACAACTGAAGAAAATGGCAAACTATGTGTTTCTGAGAAACATCTTCGATGGTCTCGAGTGTAAGGACGAGAAGTCTTCGTTCTCTCTCAACCAACTCGAGCAAGCTGCCGACAAAGGGCTAATCGACAAACATGTGTTTGCCTTGGGAGGCATGACATCCGACAACATATCCCTTGCCAAAGAGTTAGGGTTTGGTGGTGTAGTTATCTGCGGAGACATCTGGAACCGTTTTGACATACACAAGCAGGTGGACTATAAGAATGTGATAACCCACTTTGAGAGAATCAGGAAAGCAATAGGATAAAGTAATACAATTTAATATTAACAAATCACAAACAAATGAGTCAGAAAAACGACTTTTTGGTATTCTCTGGAACCAACACAAGGTATCTCGCAGAGAAAATTTGCCAAAGCTTAGGTTGCCCCCTGGGCAAGATGGTTATGACAAAATTCTCCGATGGAGAATTTGCCGTAAGCTATGAAGAGTCTATCCGTGGACGCGACGTCTTCCTCGTTCAGAGCACATTCCCCAATTCCGACAATCTCATGGAGCTGTTGCTGATGATCGATGCCGCCAAACGAGCATCTGCACGACAGATTAACGCCGTAATACCGTATTTCGGTTGGGCAAGGCAAGACCGCAAGGACAAGCCCAGAGTAAGCATTGGTGCAAAGCTCGTTGCCGACTTGCTGAGTGTTGCCGGTGTAAACCGCGTGATAACCATGGATCTTCATGCCGACCAGATACAAGGATTTTTCGATGTGCCGGTAGACCATCTCTATGCTTCAGGAGTATTGCTTCCTTATCTGCAGTCGCTCAATCTTGAAGACATCTGCATTGCCTCTCCCGATGTCGGTGGTTCAAAGCGTGCCAACACATTCGCCAAGTATCTCGGATGTCCGTTGGTGCTCTGCAATAAAACTCGTGCCCGTGCCAATGTAGTGGAAAGCATGCAGATCATAGGTGATGTCAAAGACAAGAACGTGATTATCGTCGACGACATGGTCGACACTGCCGGAACCATCACCAAGGCTGCCGACATCATGAAAGCTGCCGGTGCAAAGAGCGTCAGGGCATGTGCAAGCCATTGCGTCATGAGCGGACCTGCCAGTGAGAGAGTCCAGGCTTCAGCCCTTGAGGAAATCGTGTTCACCGATTCCATACCATATACCAAGCGTTGTGACAAGGTGAAGCAGCTCTCTGTTGCCGATATGTTTGCCGAAACAATACGCAGAGTGGTGGCTAACGAAAGCATCAGCTCACAGTACATCATTTAGTATCATAACCCTCACACCCCATTATGAACATAAGTATAAGTAGGTTTTTCCAAACCGCTTTCGCTCTCGTCGGATTGATTGCCGTTTCCTGTACTCATGGAAACCGCAATCAGTCCGACGTTTTTACAGCTCCTCAGGTTGAATACTCGCAAGATAGTGTCTCCCCCGCTGTCATACAAGATTTCTCTTTGCCATCATCAAGTGGTGAGACACTGTCCATAGCCAATGAAGTGGCGAAACACAAACTGACTATCATTGATTTCTGGGCAAGCTGGTGTGGACCGTGCATGAAAGAAATGCCCATGATGAAAAATCTCTATGACACCTTCGAAAAACAAGGATTGGGAATAGTAGGCATCTCTCTTGACACGGAAAAAGACAAGTGGTTAACCGCATTGCAGACCATGGGAATGTCGTGGACAAACCTCTCTGACATGAAAGGGTGGGAGAGTGACATCGCAAGGTTCTATGAAGTCAGCTCAATACCTTATACCATGGTCGTTGATAGCAACGGAACGATTGTGGCGGGTGGACTGAGAGGAGAGTCGCTAAGGCTCTATATAGAAAAGCATATAAACAAATAAACAAAAACATTATGAAATCACTCAAAGGAACGAAAACAGAGAAAAACCTCATGGAGGCTTTCGCTGGAGAATCACAGGCAAGAAACAAATACACCTACTGGGCATCAAAAGCAAAGAAAGATGGATATGTGCAGATCTCTGCCATCTTTGAAGAAACCGCCAATAATGAAAAGGAACATGCCAAGATGTGGTTCAAATATCTTGAAGGCGGAAAAATCAAAGATACAGTAGAAAACCTCAAGGCTGCCGCAGAAGGTGAGAACTTCGAATGGACCGACATGTATGAGCGCATGGCAAGGGAAGCTGAAGAGGAAGGCTTCGACGAGATCGCTGAGAAATTCAGAGGCGTGGCAGCCATCGAGAAGCACCACGAGCAGCGCTATCGCAAGCTCCTGCAGAACATAGAGGAAAAGATAGTGTTCTCACGCGATGGTGATGCCATCTGGCAGTGCAGAAACTGCGGACATATCGTGGTGGGAAAATCAGCACCGGAGGTGTGTCCGGTATGCAATCATCCGCAAGCTCACTTTGAACTGATGGCAACAAACTATTAACTCGTTGCTCGTTCAAGGCATAACAAGAGCTTGTTTTCAGTTGAACGTATATAAAACAGGGAGAAGGTTCTTAAATGCCTTCTCCCTGTTTTCGTACCTATTTCTCTTAGAGCGGAATACGGGACTCGAACCCGCGACCCTCGGCTTGGGAAGCCAATGCTCTA
>CAMVSV010000009.1 GCA_947170265.1 uncultured Prevotella sp. | reverse complement strand
GAAAAAAGATTAGAGAACTAAGAGATGAGAATGGCGTACTGCAACGCCAGTTGGCTGCACTATTGGAGATAGACACCCCGATGTTCAGTAAGATTGAACGTGGAGATAGGCGTGCTAAACGTGAACAAGTTACTAAACTTGCAGAGTACTTCAATCAGGACGAGAACGAAATGCTAACCCTCTGGCTGGCAGACAAGGTGCTTGATGCGTTAGATGGCGAGCAAGAACTCAGTTCGCAAGCCATTGAAGTAGCCCAAGAGCAAATCAAAGACCTGTAAAAGTATGGAGATCGATATTTTCCCTATACCCCATCGGAAGGAAGGGATTGCCAGAAACTTTGACAAGGGGTTCCTTGGCATTCTCATCATCGCCTACATCATCGCTGCTTTTAAGACGGCTCAGTGTATTGTGGGTAATGATGTGCAGAAAAGGAGTTAGTGTGCTTCCTGCTCACAATACCGATATTCATTGGCTATTACGCTCTGTTTGTACTTGTCTGTCATGGCATCAAGACGGGACTCTACGCTTACTTCAAGTCTCATCGCAAAGAATGGAACAGTATAGCAGACCGCGAGGAGATGGAGGAGCACATCGCTCAAAACCTTGGTCGTATACAGAAGAAGGCACAAGAGAAGACGGCAACTATCACCAATACAAAGAATGCTGTACCTATTGCTGATGACACTCCCAAGAGAGAAAGCGATGTGGAATCACATAGTCCAGAAGAAGTATCCGTTACTCCTGAGGCATTGGCAAAGTTGCAGTTGAAGCGTGACATCCAGAAGGCACATGACGAGTTGGAGGCATTCATCAATCAAGTGCAAATTGACCGCAAGCAGATGAATGAAGCAAAAGTCGCTCGCGAAGCAAGGAAACTTGAAGCCATCCTCAAATATACCCGTTATACTCTCATGCCTCATGGTTTCACGGATGAGGAACTGTATCAGATAGAGGAAGCTGTCAAACTTCTTGTTGAACTCAATGGCGTGACTCGAATGGAAGTTCTTTCCATCAGTAAGAAGAAAGGACTGAAGCAAGCGGACCTGAAGAACTTCTGTTGGAACATTGCAAACCAATATGGAATTGATCCGAAGACAACGGCTCTGTTTGCTCTCAATCTGTTTTATGCCTGGTTCAGCAACACCGAACCTTCAAGCATTCAAAAGACGCTGCGCAACACTGCGGGCACATATACAATTGAAATTGACGCAAACATCATAGACCATCTGCCTCAGTTGGAAGAGAAAGTACTTGGCAAGAATCACCAATAGTGTATTTGTCGATTCCTATGCTTGTTTATCACAACTACCACTATTATATCTCCTTATCGTTCACGCGCGTTTGTAAATGTCTGATACACAATGGTGTTTAGATTTGAGGAGGTAAAGTAAGGAACTTATTTGTAATTACTAATAATAGAGAGGACGGGATGATTATCTCGTCCTTTTTTTTTGTATTCTTTATGTTGTTTTCTCCAATAATACGCATCTTAGTTTGGAGGAATGGAATTGTTTACATATATTTGTAGCGTAATAATTACGCAAGCAAATGAATAGATGCAAATAAAAGGCATGGATAGGAGGAAATCGTAAAAGGCAACTATAAAGGAGAAAGAGAAAGGTTTCCGTCTGGAATTCTGAACATAAGGAACTTTTAAACAAATACCACATGGAGATAGTATTAGCCATTGCAGCTGTTACAATAGTATTATTCCTAATGATGCGATATAAAGGGAAAAAGGAAGAACAGGAGAGTAATGACGCTGCCGACAAAATAATGCAAGATGTCAACGAGCAAGCTCAAGAAGAAAAGGGAAATATTATGGAACCAAAGAGCATCAACATGAATATAGGCACGAGGGACCTTTTCCTGCAAACACTTGTTAGGATAGGCTGCCAATATGAGATTGTTGGCGATGATGCCGACAAAGGTGACATCAGCTTCGGCTACCAGGGTGAGAATTTCATAGCCCGTACAAACAACAATTTCAGATACCTTCATCTGTATGACACATACTGGGGGCGAATTGACATGTACGACATAGATGAGTTTTCACGACTGAGAAAAGCCGTCAACGAATCAAACCTCAACAATAGCGTTACGGCTGTTTACACCATAGACAAGGAGTCGAGCACGGTTAATGTCCACAGCAAGTCAGTGATTCTCTTCATTCCTCAGATACCGGATATAGAAAACTATTTACGCTTGGAGCTAAATGAGTTTTTCAGGGTTCACAACGCGATGAACTCCGAAATGAATAAGCTGAGAGAAACAGAAAAGAAAAACTCATAACACATACATATACGTCACTAAACTTTAACCTATCGGGCAGCACCCTTTCCAGTGCTGCCCGTATTTTTATCACAAATCGTTTATGATGCCCATTACTGTTTCCCGAATATTTTCCACTGCTGTGTCAGGAAGCATGGCATCATCGTATGACAGTGTGGGAGGATTGATGCACTCCACCCTACTGAAGCCTGCATCAATGAGTTGAGTCCTGTCAGCGACCTGCCCGGCAAGCAGCGCCACAGGCACATTCCTCCGTTTACATCTATGAAGGATGGCAAATGGCAGTTTCCCCATGAGTGTCTGCCTGTCGGCTCTGCCTTCACCGGTAATCACTATCGATGTTCCTTGCAGCATTTCGTCGAAGCCTGCTGCATCAAGCAGAAGCTCTGCGCCTGACACCCTGGTGGCATTGAGATACTGCATGAAGGCATAGCCCAGTCCACCTGCAGCCCCGGCACCTGCCATACGCTGTCTGTCATATCCAAAGTGATTTGCCGATACTTTAGCAAACCTTACTGCCCTGCGCTCAATTTGTTCAACCTCAGATGGTGAGGCACCTTTCTGCGGTGCGAACACATAAGCCGCTCCCCTGTCTCCACACAGCGGATTTTCCACATCTGTTGCTATTGTGAATGTCACCTCTTTTAATATAGCAGCATCGTCAATCGTCCCATCTGGCGCAAAGCTGTCCACGAGAGCCTTGAGCATACCCACGCCACAGTCGCTGGTGGCACTACCGCCGAGACCAACTATTATATTCCTGCATCCCCGTTTCACGGCATCAGCCACCAGAAGCCCCACCCCGTAGCTGCTTGCGCGCACGGGCTGGAGTTCATCCCTGGAGAGCTGTGCCAGTCCGCATACCCTTGCAATTTCTATCACAGCCCTGCTGCCATCAATGATATACTCTCCCGTGACGGGTCTGAGCAATGCATCTACGGCATTCTCCCGCACCAGTCTTCCTCCACATGCGTCCTGCCATGCCGTTAACCATCCCTCACCGCCGTCACTCACGTTAACGGCAGTCACCTCTGCCAACCTGTCTGCTGCCTTGATGCCATCAGCAGCAGCCATATTTGCCTCGTTCGAGGTTATACACCCCTTGAAAGAGTCTATTACTACTAAAATCTTCATTCCTCATATCAAAAAAAACGACAAGATGGCTTGCACACCACCTTGTCGTTTTCATTATTTGTTTATTATTCCGTCATTGTGCAAATCTCAGTTACTTTATGACCACCTTTCTACCGTTCACGATATACACTCCTCTTGGCAATTGCTTCAATCCATTGTTTCGTTTGTCAGCCTTGGGTGAGTAAAACAATCGTCCGCTGAGGTCATATACATCGCTGGTGATATTGCCCATGACATAGGTAGAGACATTGTCTATACCCGTAAGGTCAAGGTCAAACACGATAGGCTCTTCAAGAGTGCCGTAGAAGGCATCGCTGATGAATGGCAGAGCCCCTACGTTATACTCTATGCCGTCAACATATACACTCAGCCTTACCATTTCGTCAGTGTCATCAGCGCCCGAGCCCATGACGGTGAGGAAATAGTAGCCATTGATGGCAGTTGTGGCACCGCGACACTCGCTGTTGACAAATCCGCCCAGCTCAGCATTGTCTACCGGTGAGCCGTTCTTTGTTATCACAGCAATGACATTCATGTTGTCGGGGAAGCGGTGGTCATCTTCCGGCTCATAGTAGTTGAGCGATGGACTTATCTCATGGCGTGGCATCTGCGTTGTCTGTAGTCCACTCTGGCTTATATGCGGGAAGCGGAACGATTTTTCCACATTGTCGGTAGAGTAATATATGTATCCCTCTCCCGGTACGATGTTCTTGAGAGTACCTTCCCATACACCCTGTCCGTTGTAGGTAGCCATGGCGGTGCGTGTCTTCACCATGTCGTCCTTCTTCGGTTGCAGCTCAGCGAAAGCATCTTCGAGCGACATCACCGCAGGCGAATAGCTGCCTATCCAGTTGTATTCAGGATAGATGGTGAGTTTTCTTTTGCTCACGTCTATGGGCTTGCCATTGATGTCGAGCGTTGTCCTTGAACCCACCTGTATCTTATACATGTTTCCAGGTTCAATGTTCTGCAGCGAGCCGAGGAAGGTTGTGAAGTCTTTGTCTGGAGCTGCGAATGCCGTCTTACCCTTCACGTTCTTATACTTCTTCATCTCGTTCTTGCTCTGAGGCAGCACATCATTGATGGCAGTAGACTCTTGGTCTACATATACCGACATCCATGTCCATCCCACTGGCAGTGACACTGTCTGCAACAGTTCGTCAGTGGCTCTAAACATCACAGGTTTGTCGTAGTTTCCGTAATTGGCATCAGGAGCATACTTCACAATGCTGGAAGTGTTGCCGTTGGGTAGTGTCACGCTGACACTCGGATAGACGATGCCCGATGATGCGTCATACATTTTCACACTGAGGTCACGCTGTCCTGTACTCAGCTCCGTTGCCGATGCTCCGTAAACAATCATGTCTACATAGTAGGCATCTCGCGTGTTGACATATTTCGGTTGTCCCACTCCGCGGCACATGCCCATCTCATCGAACAATGCCACCTTGCTGTCAACGTTCTCACATATCTTGTCACCAATATATATCTGTCCTGTCATCGTCATGTTGCTCTCATAGAGTGACGGATCAACCTTCCAGTCGGGTTCGTTGCCTCTTACCACAACCTGTACTTTGAGCACACGACGCATACCCAGATGGTCGGTCACATAGATATACTCGGTGTGGCGACCAATGGGAGCCGTCGGACCCACGGTGAAGGTTATCTCCTGAAGAGCTCCTGCCACGCCTATGGTCTTGTCAATGGACATCCACGATGGCAGTCCCGAAATCTCATAGGTCATCAGTCTGTCTGACTCACCCACAAGATATGCAGTGAATGTCACCGTTTCATCCCATTTCTTGTCAATCACGGCATCCTTATCAAGCAACCATCTTACGGTGGCAAAGTCGGCAGTGAACATCCATTCCACAGGCTCAGAGCTGTTTCCGTGTTCATCCTTGATATTCTCCACTGTCACTGTGAAGTCGTTGCCGTCCATCAATGCAAGCTTGTCTTCGTCGAAGTTGAAGTATATCTCGTCAGCCGAAGCCGTGAAACCGAAGTCGCTGTCTGCCAGACGCATGTGCTGCGAGCCCGGCAGCAGGGCTGGACTTGTGGAAGCCTCAACGAGATTACCTACAATCTTCAGCTGTGAGTCGGTAACACCCTTGTTCTCAACAGAAAATTCCGATACTATGTTGCCACTCTCATCGCGGTGGATGTCCTCCATGGGGAAGTAACCCAAGAGTCCAGTATAACCATTGTTAAGTCGCTCATAGCGTCGGTTTGCTATCACGTCGCTGGCGAGTGCGGCGTTCCATATTCTAATCTCGTCAACATCGCCAATGAGATTGTCATCAGCATCGTCGCCTCCTACATAGAGGTAGTGTCCGCTGACGGCAGGTATCTGGCTTTCCGGCAAGGTCTTCACAGCCTGTCCGTCAACATATACTATTGCACTGGTTCCGCGTCGTGTGTTGAGAGTGAGGTGGTGCCATGCGTTGTCAATATAGTTGGCATCGCTAATCACGAACTTGTTCTCACCCATCTCCATGCTGAGCAGTCCATTGGCGAAGCCTATACCCATCATTCCCGGTACCGCCATGAGCGTAGCCTTGTTGTTGCCATCATTGCTTTCTGCCCGGAACCACATCTCCACTGCGAAGTTGTCGGTCTTGCGCGGATTGAATGTTGAAATGTCCACCTTCAGAGGCTCTGTTCCATCGAGATGTGCCGCAATGTTGCGGTTGTTTATATACCAGCTTTCAGCAGGCATCACTATATGTCGCGAGCGTGCCTTGTCGCTGACGGTAGTGCCATGTCCTTCGTTCATGCGCCAGTAGCCTATGAGTCCTGGGGTGTAGGCAGCCTTCAGCTGGTCGCGCGTCTCATAGAGTTCATCAACGGTCTTGTCAATGTTCCAGAGCGTGAGGTCATGCACCTTTCCAACCATTCCGTTGCCACCTACAGCAAGTTGTCCTATGGCGTGGAAATCTTTGGCAGGTAAGTTATTTCCCACATAAGTAGGTTCATTCATGTCGGCAGTCACATAGAGCATCGACAGTCTGTTCTGAGCATCGTTGGCATCGCGTCGTTTGTAGCTCAGTGCCATATACGTCCATTTATTCTTGGGCAGCACCGTCGGTGTCTCATAGGTATCTTCCTCGCCGCCTACTCGTGCTGCGAGCTTACCGTCATCATGAGTATAGAGTGCAAGCTTGTTGTCTTCTGTTCCCATTGAGATGATGGTTCCGTCAGCCTGTCTGTAGAGCCATAGGTCAAGTGCAAAGTCATTTTCCGATATGTCATACATCGCCTCGGTCTGTACCTCGTCGCCGTTGAGCTGCAGAGCCACATCGGGATACTGGCTCTTCTGGGCTACGTTGTTCAGGTCACCGTATATGCGGAAGTTGTCGGTCTTGCTCAGTGCGTTGCCATTGAGAGTCTCATTGAAGCGCACATGCATGTTGTTGCGTATGTTATAGGTGAGCAATCCACTCTCCGGACTGGGCATTCCGAGGATCTTCGGTCCGCGTGTGTCCTGCGTTACGTTTATTATCGGAGTCTCATAGGTCACATCCTCGTTACCATACTTTCCGAACGACTGTCCGCGCACCTCATAGTCGCCATCCTCCAGGAACTCAATCTCACACTCCAGGTCGCCCTTGAGTTCCTCGTCACCATATTCCATATACTGCTTTAGGGCCCACTGCTTGCCCAGCGTCCAGGAGTCGTAGCCTTTCCTGCGATATTGCAGTCTTACGCCTTTGAGTCCTTCGTCCTGTGTGTCAATGTTGTAGAGTGTGGCTTTGAGTTTTTCCTTCTGTGTGAGCACGGTATGTGCCACCTTCAGGTCCACATGCGCCGATGCCGGCACGAAGTGCACTCTCAGGTAAACCTTTTCGCTCTCCGTCGACACGTCGTTTATCGACTTGAGTTGCAGCACGATGTTCTCAAAGTCGGTCACGCTACGGTCTGACTGGCTCACCACGAGGGTCTTCAGCACCTCTTCTCCACCTTTCATCTTTATGTGTCTGCCATCGGTACCAATGCTCAGCGGTGCTCCATCGATCATCATTATGGCACCCTTGGCATTAGAGTTCTCAAGAGCTTCAAGCTTATATGTACAGATGCTTCCCGTCTCGCTGGCGTTGCGCATCTTGAGTATGAACCTCGCCTCGCCACCTGTCGGCACGTTGGTGAGCTCGGTGCTTCCTTCCACATAGAGCTCTGGCAGCTCCACTCTCATGGTAGCCTCGTTGAGCTTCGTACCTTCCTGATAATACTTCGTGTAGGTTGCGCCCTCATATGGGTCAACGGTCTGTCCGCCACGGGTACGGAATATCGGTCCCCATCCGTTGGGCGAGTCATATACGTCAACCGACAATGCCGTTCGTGGGTCGGCATCACTCATTGTCCATGCCACCGTCGACGACGTGGTCACTGTGGTGTCTCTGTCCTCGTTGTGCTTATATCCATCATAACCTTTTATTATGGCGTATGCTCCTGCTTCGTTGAGCAATGCACCTATATTTGTCTCTGAATTATAAGCAAAGGTATATTCCTTCTTGAAGGTGTCGGTGTGTGTGTGTGATGTCTTGCTTGTCTGCGACACTGACGTACCTCCCGATATTGAATAGTTCCTATCAAGGTAGTCACTGTTGTTGAAGGCATTTAGTTTGTCTTCCTCATTGTGAGCCATTGTCTGCTTCCACATGCTTATCTGGTTTATGAAGTAAGCCACGGAGTCCACAGCGTCCTCACCTGTGCCGTTCACCATCTTGTAGCTCGGGCTGTTGTCAGTGGCCTTGAGCTCGTCGAGAGACCAGCGGCGGTCACCGTTGGATACAGCATAGTCCTTGTCTCCCGGCTTGTACTTGGTGTAGTACATCACCTTGCCCGGCACTCTCTTTGCCACATTCTCATCCCAGTGGTTTCCATCAACGTGTTGCAGCTTGGCATCAATCATCGCCTGCCAGTTGGGAATGAGGTAGTCTTCGATGTATTGCTGAGGATAGACGAAGGTCGTTCCGAAGCTCTCACCAATGGTGATGGCATCCTTTGTGTCAATCTTGTATGTACCGTCTACCTCCTGGAAGATGCCGAGTCGCTTACCCTTGCCAAACTGCAGGTTGGTGGAGCGTCCGATGTAAGTGTCGCCACCCTCAGCCCTGTAGTCTTTCGTGCTGAGGTTGAAAGCCATCTTGCTCGGCGTGGTCATCTTCTCCGTCACGGTATAGGTGTCGGTGGTGCGGTCAACGTCCCACTCACTCCATTTGCGGTCTATCACCTGTCTGGTCTTTATAATAACCTTCAACTTGCTGTTGGATGCAAGTGTTATACCCATGATGTCGGTACCCCATGACCAGTCAATCGTTGGAGTGAGACTCACATACAATCCTCCTCCCACACCGTGGTCACTTGTAGTGATGGCATTGGTAGAGCCGTAGGTATGAACTGTTTCCGACGTGTAGGAAGCCGATGACGTGTTTCCTGGCGGTCGGCGCAGAATCATATCCACCTGGTCGGCTCCCGGTGCCTCGGTCACGAAGTTTGTGCCGGTGGTGATGCCACCGAAGAGCAGCAGGTCGAGGGCTTCAGTCTCGGAGTCGGGTGCTTTCCACATCGTTGTGCGTCCGTCAACGTTGGCACTGATGTTCAGTCGTCTGAGATTGCCAGACGCGAGGTTGGGCCATCCTCCCACCCATTGATATGTCACATGTCCGAGAGAGTCGGGTGTTATCGACACCACTGTTGATTTGAATTCCTCTCCAGGCTGCATCTCCTTGCCGTCGACCATAGCCTTGTCGGCATACACCACGGTTGTGGCACTGGCATCGTTGGTAATGGTCACCTCAGCATCGGTGGGCACCTCGTTAAATACCTCCTTGGTGTCAAGGTTCAGATATTTCTCCGACAAGTCTATATTGAATTCATAATATCCATTTTGCTTGAATATCGGATGATCGTATACATAGCTGTAGCCATCGTCGGTGAAGTTCACCACAGCAACACTGTCAGTGGAGTTGTCTAGCATGGCCACCTCGACCTTCTCCTCACCGAAGGCACCGTTGCGCATACCCGTCTGGTAAACGTCAATGGTAGGAGCGTTTCTCCACTGACGCATCAGCTTTCCACTGTACTTATACCACTGCATGACGCCATTCACCTCAAGGCTGTCCTTCATCATTCGCTCGTCCATGGCATTGGTGGCATCAATTACCGGCAGGTTCTGTGCAAACACATCTTTGTTGTCATAGTCCTTGCCGTTGACGAAGTTTATGCTCTCCACCTTGTATTTCAGTGGTGGAAGCATTGCTGAGAACTCTCCAGTCTTTCGGTCGGTGGTTATATATATGAAATATGTCTCATCATGGTTTCCTCCGCCTCGGTAGGCAGTGCTTTCTATATTCTCCGTTGCGCTCTCCACGGGTATGGGTTCCGTTCCGAAGTCTTCGTCACCATGCTCGTCAGGGATGTAGTTGAACGAACAGTCGGCATCTTTGCCCAAACTGAGTTTTATCGTGGCTTGTCCCAGTCGGTTCACGCTTCTTCCAAAGCCCAAGGGCTCATCTTTGTCAGTAAATCCGCCGTTAATTCGTCCTGTCACGTTTACGAGCGTTGAGTCAACGAAGTTCACTGTCTCAGCCTGATAGAAGTCATGGGTTGTGCCATTGCGAGGGAAGCCGGTCAGTTTGTGTCCCTGTTTCACAGCCTGTATCCTGTGGCTGCCTATTGGCACGGAAATTTCAAATTCTCCTTTGGCATCTGTCATCAGCACACCGTCTCTGTTTTGTGCGAGCGAGCCGTCAATGGTAAACTGCACGCTGTCAACCGGAATGTTGGTATTGAGGTATCTCACCACACCCTTCACCGGGAACGACGAGTTGTCGGTGAAGTCATAGTTGTTGAGCGTGAGGTTGTCGCTGCCAATGAAGCCAGTGCGTGCCTGCGGCGTGAAGGTGTGTATGCCCTTTGTAGGCGTCACGGTATAGGTTGAACCAGTTCCAGTGAACGGTATTCCGCGAATGATATACTCTCCGTTGCCATTGGTGAGAGCATAGCGCGAGAGCTGTGCGTCGTTAGGAATTATCACCGAGTTTTCGACGTTTGCTCCCACGGTGGCGTGTCTGCCGTTAGGCATGTCGTTGGAGTAGGAAGCATCGAAGGCAAAGCGGTCCAAGCCCTCGTCCATAGGCCAGTAGAGTTTCAGTCCCTGCTCGCGTCCGTTGAGTATGCGGTCGGCATACGATGCACGCTCCTTGTCAGTGAGCACATGGTCGAACACCCTCACCTCGGTAACGTTGCCAATGAATGCATTGTCGGCTGTTATTCCCCTTGTTCCTCCTACCGAGAACGCATTCATCGACGACTCGCGCTTCAAGTCATTGATTGTAACAATGCTGTCGTTCACCTGAATGGTGGCATTGCTGCCATTTCGTGTAAACGAGAGCAGAGAATAGATGTCAGCAGGTATCGTTTGGTTAAGGTCAACCACTCCTATATAGTTTGCTGGTTTTCCCATACCCTGATATTCATAGGGGTTCAGCGTAAGGTCGCCCATATCCCCCTCTATGACTATTGTCGGTGTCTTATTACAACCTCCTATGGCATTCCCTGAGTATGAGTTACCCTTGGTGGCTGTTACGGAGTTTACCGTTTTTGCAATGGTAATCTTTGCTACTGTGCTGATATAACTTCCACCAATGCCGGCACTTTCATTTTCTCCAATTGCAACTATAGTACCACCTTCTATGCTTATTTCACCACATGTGGATAAAAAAGCACCACCTATGCCGGGTCCACCGCCTCCTGTTGCTGTTATCACACCATCATATATGGTTATATTGCCACAAGAGGAACTGAATGCTCCTGCACCTATGCCGGCTCCATCGTCTCCTGTTGCCGTTATCTCGCCATCATATATGGTTATATTGCCACAAGAGGAACTGGATCTTCCTGAACCTATGCCGGCTCCAGAGTCTCCTGTTGTCGTTATCTCGCCACCATATATGGTTATGTTGCCACATGAACCGTTATCCCATCCGGAACCTATGCCGGCACCATTGTCTCCCACGGCGGTTATGTTTCCTCCATATATGGTTATGTCACCACATGTTCCTTTCGCAGCTGATCCTATTGCCGCACCATCGATATATGCTTTTGCATTTATAGTACCACCTTTAATCACTATATTTCCACAGTCGCTTTTGGCCTTACCACCAATAGCTGATGAATAGCCATAGGTAGAGACATCAAGCTTACCGTTACCGACAATGGTGAGAGTATAGTCTTTAGGAACAAAAATGCCGGGATAGTCGTTATAGTACCCTCCCATCACTTTATTTTCGCCAAAGAGGCAGATGGTGCCGTTTCCTTCAAGGTTGAGTCCTGCAAAGCTAGCCCATCCCAAAATACTTTTGTCAGAGATATCCACATCCTTGATTGCCACGGTGGCACCGTTGGCAACAGATATCTTATACTTGCCTTGGAGTGTGCCAGTGAGCATGTCGTGGTTCTGAGCTGTATAGTCCCCGGTAAGAGTGGAGATGTCAACCATGTTCCATGCAATATTGTCATAGTCCTTTGCATCTGTACCATAGGCATCAGGCTTACGTATTCCCAGCATCAGGGGATAGCCGTCGTCGGTCTTGCTGCCGAACATCAGGTCGCCCTCGTAGGGTATGGAGCCTATCACTGCTCCCTCTGCGAGATTGTTTTCCGGACGCACAAACATCTGCATGGTGTAGTTCTTTCCGTCGCCGAAGAGTTTGTTCGTCTCTGTCTCGTCAGCATACCATGCTATACCTGTAGATGCTCCTCCTATGTATTTGGAGTAGTTGTCGGCACTGTTGTCGTCATTGTCGTCTGACGGACGCAGTCTTACTCTCACATCCTCCACGGCAGTGCCCGTGCCGAAGCTCACCATACCAGAGAGCACACCACGCGCCTGACAGAAGCCCACGTCGGAGAGCGTGTGCTTGTAGCCGGAGTCCTCGGTGCCGTCATATACCTCCACACGGTACTCATAGTAGCGTCCGGGCAGCACGGTGTTGTCCTCATAGGTGTATTGCTCTGCCGTGCCTGTCTCGGAGTGTATCTTCAGGAAGTCGTCGTTGGTTCCGGCATAGCGTCGGTACAGCGAATATGTTGTGCCGGCTGTACCCACCTGCTTGGCTTTCCATGTCACTCGCACTGCTTTCTCGTGAACGCCCTTGGTGGCATTTATTTCCTTGGCAATGGTGCCTTTGATAAATCCTGCCGTGATGGCGTCAGACTCAAAACGGTCTTTGCCGTTGTTGAGCTCCACCACCACCTTATACTGGTAGCGTGCATTCGGGTCGGGCAGGTCATCATCAATAAACGACAGTTCTGTTCCCGAGGCAGGGTTACTATCTCCGTTCACCTTGGCAAAGTCCTGCCATTCGCCGTCGGCGGTGATTTTTCTCATCACCTGGAAAGTAGTTTTTTGTGCCGTTGTGGGCACTCGCGAATATTGCCATGTTATTTTCACCTTGTCGGTGACGGTGGTGTCTTGCTTGATGTCGAAGATACTCATCACCGGTTTAGTGTCCATGCTTCCGCTCTCTACATATCCCACGGTGTTGAGCAGTTCTTTCGTGGGGTTGTTGAGTGAGGTGTTGTTCACGTTGCCTTTGTTTTCCCATGCCGTTGGCACGCTTACAACCATATACTTGTAGTATGTGCTCTGCTCCACTCCCTGGTCGGTGAATGTGCCGGAATTGTTCTTTTCCACCTTCGCTGCCGTGCCTCGCTTGCTCCAGCTCCTTCCCGAGAGAATGTTACCCGTCTCGTCGGTTTCCACACGATAGACGTATGGCTTGCTGTCGGCTATGTAGTTGGAGTTTACCTCAAAGTTGTTCCATGTGAGTATGGCTTTCTTGTCAAACTGCTTGAACTCTGCCTTGAGAGAATTTGGTTGCGGACCGTTGGGGAAGATGTTGTTTTTCGTCCACGAACTGGACGTGTGACTGTATTCTCCTCCTCCTTTGTTTTTCAGGTATTCATGTGCTATAACCGACAGGTTAAGCTGTTTGAATTTCAGGGCATCGGCAGGAATGTCCACGTCAACGTTCTGGGTTGAACCGTTGAGGTCTATTGTCTTCTGCGACACAATGGTCTTTCCTGAAGGCATCACATAGTTGAACTTGAGGTCATAGTGTCCTTCCTTCCATCTTATGTCCTTGACCTTCGATGGTGTGTTGTCGACCAATGCCGGCACTGAGAACTTGATCTTTTCGGCTTGTGGACGTGTATAGCTGAAGTCTTCCAGCTTGGTGGTGCCATAGTTGGGTGCGTCGAGATAGGCTGAGCCGAGTGACTTCTCCTGCCATCCGTCGTCGGAGCCGTTGTTGCGTATGTGATTGTAACAATACTTAAAGCTCCAAGTCTTGCCATTCATCGACGCGGGCCAGTAGAAGTCGATCTTTATCTTTGGATAGTGGTCGCTCTTCTTGATGGTGTAGTACGACACGTCCTCGCCTGACCCGAAAGCCACCTCTTTCTCTCCCGTGGGGTGTATGTTGGTTATATACACCTTTCCACCGTAGTTGGGGTTGTTTCGGTTGAGGGCGTAGATACTGTACTCGCTGGCTTCGTCGCCTTTATCGTCCTTGCCGTAGACTATCAGTACCTCCACGCTTGTGTTTCCACACGTTGCAATGATGCCTCCCCATTTGCCTGCGAAGGTGTTGTTGTTATCGAGGTCAGCCATGATCATGCTGAAGCTCACATGGTCGTCTGACTTCGTCAGTGTGTAGAAGTCGCTTCTGTGCATCCAGTCGGCAGCGAGCGTTGGCATCGCTGCAAGGAGCATGACTACGGTAAGGAACCACGTCATGAGACCCTGTCGTCTCTGAGTTGATTGTAGTGAATTGCTTATGTTTGTCATGGTATTCATTGTGTTAGTTATCTTTATTATTCGTCCCATATATTATTTATTCTACACTCCACAGGAGCATCGTCGTCTTCCCCTACGATAAAGGCTTTTGCCTCACCCATGCCGGCATCCAGCCCTGTACCAGAAGTGCTTATGAGTCCTGTCTCGTCGTCGTTATAGTCGTTCATGCACCTTGCACCACAGGTGATTATTTCCATGCAAGGTTTCGTGTATTGGCGTTTCATTTGCTGATGTAAGTCTTTTGTCCATCAATGAGGTATATGCCTCGTCTTTGTATTGGTGCCTTCATTATTTCTCCTGTCTGGAGGTCCACCACAGGCTGTGCTTTCTTCGTTGCCGTGGCTACTGCTATTGACGTAGTTTCCTCTTCCGGCTCGGTATTTTCGGCATCTTCCTTTTCATAGTGCATGCCCAGCTTAGCCTCTCCGAGAGCCTGCCAGACGTTGGTGGGTATCTGCAGGTAGGCTCGGTTGGCTTTGAGTGTGCCTCCCGTGGTGGGATGGAAGCAAGCCTGGTAGAGAATGAAATTGGTATAGTCTACCCCACCCTTGTTCTCTGTTGGTTTGATGTCTGTAGGCTCCGTCACACCTACTAACATGTTGGCTTCGTAGCTCTGACCGTTATCGTCCACCCTTTTCAGGTCGGCAAAGGTGGCTGTGCCTGTCACGTTGTGAACAAGAACACCCTCATCGGCTATGATATAATGCACTCGCTTGATGTAAATCTCCTTGGTCGAGGTCACCAGATGAGTGGGAACATAGAACAGCATGTGGGAGCCGTCGTCAGTATCTTCAAAGGTCACGCTTCCGCAGAAGGTCGACAGCTCACCGGTGATGTTGAAGCGTCCGTAGAACGTGGCATCGCCAAGAGTCTGCTTACCCACGAGGGCTGCCGGCAGCTTCACGCTCAGGGTGCTGGTGCTGAGCTGCGGAAGGTCAGCATCGACCCACTGCATGTTCATTATACTATCCTTCTTATCGTCATCGAGGTCGCCTGTAGGCTCATCGCTCGTGGTATAGCCTTCTATCTCAAGTGTCTTCAGCACAGAGCTACCTTCTTCGTTGCCGAAGCTGTTGAGCATAGCAAGAATGTTCACCGTCGACATGTTGCTGCCGGTGTTTACCAGCGTGAGCTTGTCTTTTACATAGGCGAGAGCCTCTGGTTCAAACACCGGATTGGCACCATCGACATAGAGGCTTTTCAAACCAACAGCTCCATAGAAAGCACCTTCTTCCACCCTCACCACCTGACTGGGAATGGTCAGCTCCGTAGCAGCCTGTCCTTCATAGGTAAGCGAGGAGATTATCGTGCGTCCTTCATCGTAGAAATTGAAATATTCGGAATTATCCTGCGCCAATGCCGAGGTACTGAAAAAAGAAGTCAGTACCACAATCATCAGATTTAACGCATGTAATATCGGTTTCATTTTAATGCATGTTATTAGTTTTCAACAAGCAAATATACATTATATATTTGAAATACAAGAAAATCGGCATTAAAAAAACAAAATTTTAACATTTAAGCTTCGAGGAAAATTGTTAACATTTATTTACAAAAGTGTTAAAAGAAAATTCCGACTTCAACTCGCATTCTGGAAAAGCCGTTAACATTTGTTTGGCATATTCATACAATATACTTGCAGGAATACCCTGTTTTTGTCAAGAAAAAAGAAAAAACGGTTACAAAAGAGGCACTTTCACCACTCAAAAGTGCCACTTTCGCATGATGAAAGAGCCACTTTCGCAACCTGAGTATGCGTTTTTCACCGATTTTTGTGGTATTTTCATTGCACACTTGTAAGTATTTTCACCTTAAATAATTGATTTTTAACAAAATATCCTTGCACACAAATCCTTGCAAAATTTCTGACAAAATATTTTGTGGTGCAAAATTCTTGAGTATTTGTGTTAAAAAATCGTCTTAGAAATGTTAAAATCAGGCAATTTCTGCATATTTTCCGCAAACAAATTCATAGTCGTAAATTCACAGCAAACGAACTTCAGGAAAAACAGACCAAAACCGTCAAAAAGCGAACAATATTTGCAAAAACAGGGTTTTTCCAAAGAAAAAAAATAGTTCCATAAAATGAAAACCTTACAAAAATAACACGGAGGCGGTAACTGGCAGAAATAATTTCTTTACCTTATAACTTGCAAAAGACAATAATTATTCGGAACTTTGCAGCTATCATACAAAAATCAGACCTAAGTTTATCTATAAAAAACAACACGACAATGACAACAAAAGTAACGAAAGCCATTATTATTGCTTTGATTGGAACATCGGCAATAACGACTAATGCACAGACTGTGAAGCCAGCCATTCCTCGCAATGCCGAGATTGAAGCAAAGATTGAGAAGACCCTCAAGAAAATGACCCTTGAAGAGAAAATCGGTCAGATGCTGGAACTCAACTTCGACGTGATGGGCACCTATGATGCCACCGGCCAATGGGTACTCAACGAGACCATTCTCGACACATGCATATCCAAATACAAGGTAGGTTCCATTCTCAACGCACCGGGCACACGCGCCCAGACCGTTGAGAACTGGCAGAAGTACATCCGCCTGATACAGGAGAAGTCGATGAAGTATCTCGGCATACCCGACATCTACGGACTCGACCACAACCACGGTGTGACCTACACCCAGGCAGGAACACTCTTTCCACAACCGATAAACATAGGTGCATCGTTCAACACCGACCTGGCATTCTCCGGAGCCCAGATCACCGCCTACGAGAGCCGCGCCGCCAACTGTCCGTGGGTATACAATCCCGTGACCGACCTCAGCCGAGACCCCCGCTGGCCACGCGTATGGGAGAGCTTCGGCGAAGATGCCATAGTAAATGCCAAGATGGCAGTGGCAGAAATCAAGGGCTATCAGGGTGACGACCCCAACAACATAGACAAGTTTCATGTTGCCACATGTATGAAACACTACTTCGGCTATGGAGCCCCATGGTCAGGAAAAGACCGCACACCGGCATACATCTCCCAACAGCTGCTGCGCGAGAAATATTTCGAGCCATTCAAGCAAGCCATACAAGCCGGAGCACTCACCATCATGGTAAACTCAGCAAGCGTGAACGGAGTGCCTGTACACGCAAGCTACGAATATCTTACGAAATGGCTGAAAGAAGACCTTCAGTGGGACGGCATGATAGTGACCGACTGGGCTGACATAAACAACCTGTATCAGCGAGAGAGAGTGGCAAAAGACAAGAAAGATGCCATACGCATAGCCATAAACAACGGTATAGACATGAGCATGGACCCCTACAGCGTGGACTTCTGCATACTGCTGAAGGAACTGGTGGAAGAAGGCAAGGTGCCCATGTCGAGAATAGACGATGCCGTGAGCCGCATACTGAGAGTGAAATACCGTCTTAACCTCTTCAAGGAACCCAACACCGGAGGCAAAGGCTATGAGAAATTCGGAAGCGACGAGTTTGCCGAGAAGTCACGCAAAGCCGCCGAGGAGAGCGAGATACTGCTGAAAAATGATGGCATACTGCCTCTCGCCAAGGGAAAGAAGATTCTCCTCACCGGTCCCAACGCCAACCAGATGCGCTGTCTGCACGGCGGCTGGAGCTACACATGGCAAGGCTCGAGAGCCGAAGACCTCACTGAGAAATACAACACCATCTATGAAGCCCTTTGCAACAAATACGGCAAGGAGAACATCATACTCGAACAAGGCGTGACCTACAAGGAAGACGGACAGTATTTTGAGGAGAACGAACCACAGATAGACAAGGCTGTGAATGCCGCCGCCAATGCCGACATCATCATTGCAGCAATAGGAGAGAACAGCTATTCAGAGACACCGGGCAACCTCAGCAACCTGTGGCTATCAGAAAACCAGCGAGACCTTGTGAAGGCTCTTGCCAAGACCGGCAAACCTATTGTGCTCATACTCAACGAAGGACGTCCGCGCCTCATTGCCGACATCGAACCCCTTGCAAAAGCCGTGGTCAACATTCTCATTCCCGGCAACTATGGTGCCGATGCACTGGCAGACCTGCTGGCTGGCGATGCCAACTTCTCAGCAAAGATGCCTTACACCTACCCCAGAGAAATCAACTCCCTGCACACCTACGACTACAAGGTGAGCGAAGAGGTGGGCACCATGGAAGGAGCCTACAACTACGATGCCAAGGTGTCGCTGCAATGGCCCTTCGGCTACGGCATGAGCTACACCACCTATGAATATTCCAACCTCACCGTAGACAAGACACAGTTCACAGCCGATGACAAGCTCACCGTCACCATCGACGTGAAGAACACCGGCAGCGTGAGCGGCAAGGAACCCGTGCTGCTCTACTCCAGCGACCTCGTAGCATCTGTCGTTCCCGACAACTGCCGTCTGCGCGACTTCACCAAGATTGAGCTTCAGCCCGGAGAGACAAAAACCGTGAGCTTCACTCTCCCCGCCAAGAACCTCGCCTTTGTAGGTGCCGACGGACGATGGACCCTTGAAGAGGGCGACTTCGTGCTCAAGGTTGGCAACCAAAAGGTGAAGACCACCTGCACGGAAACCAAGGTGTGGGACGAACCCAATATCTAAACCTCAATGACATAAAAAAAAAAGAAGTGCTCCCAGCTATTGCCGGAAGCACTTCTTTTTTATTTTGCCAACAATATTATTCGCCCCACAAGTCAATGGAACGTCCCCATTTGGAATCGTTCCAGATGATACCGTCATCATCTTGGGTAGGGTCGTCGCCGTCGCCAGCAATAGAGACCGGGTTGGTGGTGTCGGGGTCATATACCGACATACCCAACAGGTTCTCTGACGTGTCGATGGTGTATTTCTCGCATTCGGGTGATATATATGGTTTCTTCATTGTTACTGATAGTGTTTTATTGGATTCATCAAATTATCTTACTACAAACTTCCTGCCCCCTGACACATAGATGCCCTTGGGAAGGTCGGAAATCATCTTGCCACTGACAGCCACGCGTCTGCCGCTCAGGTCGTAGACGGGTTCATCACCCAATGAAGATATCTCTATCTGTGGCAGCGAAGTGACAGTCTCTGGGAAATCCACCTCAGGTTCTTGCACACGGCTGAGCACATCCATGCTAACCATCAATGGCTTGGCATCGTTTGAGCCTACATAGTGGAACCATCCGGTAAAGGCTTTGATGCCTACCTTTTTACCACTCTCATACTGATAGTAGCGCGTAACGCCATCGTTGTTCTGAATGTAGTAGTCATTGGTGGTGATGAAGTTGTTTATATCGTCGCTGCCATTGCCAACCGTTCCTACCATGGTGCGGAAGGTACCTGTGAACTCATAGTCGGAATATGTGCCGGCAGCATCGTTGAAGGGTGCAAACGTCTCAGCCTTGCCCACGAACGGAGCGACATCCATGTTGTCGGGATCGGTGGTGATGGTCACGTTTGAAGAAGTGTAGCCGGTGTTCTCCTCACCGTCGGCAGGATGCCAGTCATAGTTCACGTCAACATTGGAGAAAGTATATATGCCATCGCCGGCAATATCGTCAGCATCCATGTATACGAGGAATGGTACATACGACGACTGGGGCTGTGCATCGTAGTCGGTGACATGCAGGAAGCGGAAGGTGTTGGAAGAAGCCATATAGTCCCTGTAGGCAGCAAGCATGAAGTTTGCGCCACCATTAGCATTGAGGGCACGCTGCAACAGTCGGGTGTTGGCATAGGTTGCTCCCTCGGCTGACGCATCATCATAGTTCACAGGTATCTCCTTGGCTGCGGCAGTGGCACCAAAAGGCAGACACATGGAGTTCCATCCTTCCTTCATCGTTCTGTGCAGACGCACTATGGCATGCTGCTGGGGCACCACGTCGTAGTCAGTGGCTGATGCAGCAGAATATATATCCTTGGTCAGCAGGCGCTGGAACTCGTTGTTGTCGGTCATGTAGGTGGTATATCCCGTGGTGTTGCCGGAAGTGTAGGTTGCCGCATTGCCATCGAAATGAACGGTCACATGGTTTGGCACGAGTCCGGAGAAAGCCGTGAAGTTCTCGTAGTAGCCATCAACAGAGTATCCCGGGTCGCTCGACAGGGATTTGCAATCAGGTCTCCAGCCACGGCTCACATATATGTCCTTTATTGAAGAGTGGTCATGATTGGTGCCGTCGACCCACACTCCGAATGCGCCCGCACCTATCTCCGACACGTTGCCGGGTATGGTGAGCGTGGTGAAGGCAGGATTTGCCACATAGGTGCCGTCAAGGTTCTTTCCGTTGACACCCCAGAACAGTGCGGCAGGTATCTGGATGTTGCCATAGCCGTCCTGTCCGTTCACAGAGAAGTTGTCGAGCATTGCCTGAATGTTGCTGCTGGTGAGGAAACGACAGTTGGCAAATACTCCGTAGCCGAAGTTCCTAAGCTGGATGTCGTTGCCGAGGATGACATTCTCAAGCAGCTGACAGTCGGAAAAAGCCTTGTCACCGATATTGTCAATCTGCAGTCCGCTCCATGTGTAGTCGCTGGTCCAGTGCTGCTCCCATTTTTGGCTGTCGCTGTAGCCATACCACTCAGAAGGCACGTCAGGGTCTTCATAGTACCAGCTCTTCCAATACTCGCTGCTGCCAGTCTTTGTATTGTCAGTAGCAAAGGTTACGGTCTGAAGCGATGGTTTCAGTATGCTCGTATCGTAGCCACTTGGCAGGTCAGCAGGAACATACACCTGCTGACAGAACGCCTCATTGCCAATCCATCGTATGCGTGCCGGAATGGTTACGTCTTGCAGTTGCAGGCAGTTGTAGAAAGCCTCGGCACCGATAGCCCCCTCTGCCGAGTGCTCTGCCACCTCGTTGAGAATGCGCTGTATGCAGTTCTGCGACAACTTGAAACAGTTACGGAATGCTCCTTTGCCTACCTCGCGTATATAGCTGTTTGAGCTCCAGTGAATGGTCTCGAGGTTATAGGCATTGGCAAACATATACTGATCGTAGATAGCGAAGTCGTTGTCGGGCAGATAGAGGTCGGTCATTGCCGTCATCTCTCCAAAATAGTGTTCGGCCCTCCAGAAGTGCTTGCCCCACTGACTCAGGTCCAGGGTCTTCACCTCGTCCTTTATCCTGTTGAACACCTCTATCTTGTGAGCTTCATCCTCGGGATAGCGGTATGGACTCTCTGTGTCCATATAGAAATAGTCGTCACCGTCAAGTATCTCGTACCACTGTCCCTGGTTTCCCGGTTCTTCCTTTCCCTTGAAAGCTATTCCTACCACCTTATACTTTATCTTGTCTTCAAAAGCCGACTCGTCGGCATCGTTGCAAAGATACTCGGTGCCAAGTCCCGTGGTGTAACGGCTTGGGAGAGCATCGCCTTCCACACCAGTCTCAATGTCTATCTGTCTTACCTCCCTGCGGTTCTCGAGCCAGTCGCGCAAACCGTTATACCATGAGTCATAATACTGGTTCATATGGATCCAACCTGTCCAATAGGGGGTGGCTCCCTCTGTCTTCACATCCAGTAGCTGCAGCTTGTAATAGTAGTTTGCCGAAGCTTCTATCATGGGCAGGCACAGCAGTGCCAGCACAGCAGTAAGTATCCTGATACTCAGCGCCAGTGGTTGCTTAATGTTTTCAGTCGTCTTGTGTTTCATTTTTTCAGCTTTTTAGTTTATATATTCATTGTTATCATTCATGCCAATAATCATCAGGGTTGTCGTCCCACAGGTTGACACTCTTTGTCAGAGCCTCCGAGGGGTCTATCTCTTCTTCGTCGTCAATAACCTTTATGTCGTCAACAGGTATGTAGCTCTCAGCCATGATAGCCTTTGTCTCGTCTACTTGCCACATACGGATTAGTGGTTTGACATAGTTTCGTTCGTTGTTAGTCCTAAACATATCTTTTATTATTTCACCAATATTTTCTTTCCGTTTTTAACATATATGCCTCTGACAGGACTACTGGTCTTCACTCCCGAGAGGGTGTAATAGAAGGGGTCGTCGGCTTTATACTTGCCAACGTTCCTCACTGCCGTAGCCTCTGGAAACTCAAACACCAGCACTGAGGCGTTATGCGATGAAGGCAGTGACAGGTAAGCCTTGTTGGCACCGAGCGTTCCGTTCTTACTGCGATAGAAACCTACTCCGTGGCTGCCGTTTCCGAGAATATAGTTCTTCTTGCCATCGGCTTCACTATATATATAGGTGTCTTCCGTCACACCCACCAGGAGGTTGCTGGCGCAGTTGTCGGTGGCTCTGTCGGTTGTAGGCACGAAATACTTGCCGGGAGCTCCCACGAGAAGCAGTCCTTGGTTTGCCGGTGCCGAGGAAACTTCGCTGTAGCTCATGCCCTGCACCTCGCCGCTGCCTGTGGTTCCTTCCACGATGTATGCCTTCAGCCCTTCAACATCGGTGAAGTCGAGTTGTCGGTCGATGCAATATGTTGCCACGCCTGCCGTTCCTATGGTTATGGCTCTCCAGATGTCAATGGTCTGAGCCTGGAGGTCAACCCTGACGAGATAGTCATCTTCCTTCTCCACACTCCATTTGCGGTCGCCGGTAGCATCGGTACTGATTTTGTTGCTGTAGGTGGCGTCACGATAGAAGAAGTCCTGGTCGTCGAAGGTACTGTTGGGATTGGTTGCAATCTTGAAAGAGCCACCCTCGGGTGCTGTCATGTGGAGTTGAGAAGTGAACACGAAGGGGTTGTCGGCAGACTGCTTCATGGGTGTAGCCTGCGAGAGTGTCCATCCACCGGGTGTGTTGTCGCCTACGAGATACAAGGCATTGTAGCTTATGGGGTTGTCCTGATAGTCTGCCTTTACGACATTGATGGTCATATTGTCGATGTCAAGCGTTATGGTGTAGTTTCCACTTTGACTCACCTTGAACTTATAGTCGTTGTCGTCGCCGCTCACGAGCACCACCTCACCATCACCATTGATGTATGAGTTCCCGGTATTGGCATTGCGGTATTCCGGTTCACCCCAGCTGCATTGTGTGAGGAACTTAAATTCCTCGTCAGCCTTGAGCCAGCCAGTATAGGTAAAAACGTTGGAATTGTTCTCCTTGCGTACCATCATGGCTGCGTTCTGCGGGTTCCATCCGCAGAAAACAGCCGCTCCAACCACCATCGGTGCCGGCTTCAGCACCACGGCATCGTCTTGTTCTATGACGAGCATGGTCCAGTATTTGAGCGAAGGCACGGTGAGAACCACGTTGTCGCCATTCTGGACGAAGTCAAGTTCCTGTGGCATGCCTCCGTTGATGTCGGGTGATGCCATCCACACCTTGGTAGCTCCGGGAGCTGAGATGCTCACCTCAATGTTCTGCTTGAGCTCGGGCTCGGGCATGTCACCGTCGACATCGCGGCAGGTGAGATGCTTGCCGTCGGTCGTTGACGAGAAATTGAGCAGGCTCACCACCTTGCAGTCTTCCATCTGTCGGCTGTAGGCAGCGACGCGACCTATTGCCGGCGGCCATGAGTTGACGTTCACCACCCCATTGGTGCAGCTCACTCCTGCATCTACCACGGTGCCACCGTCACGAAGCAGGTTCTCATAGGCTGTCATGAAATCGTAGTAGGTGGTCATGGATGATTTCAAGGCATCGCTCATTCTGAGGTTGTTGTTGGGGAAATACTCTGCACAGAGCAGGTGACCGTCGCCCAGCTCAAGGTGGGAGCCTCCCACTGCAAACATGGCAGCATCGGTAAGCAGCAAGCCCGGTGCATTGAAATAACCTCCAGCCTCATCGCGACGGTTGTAGTTCATATATGCCGCAAACACCGAGTTTGTTCCGAGATTATTTACTGCAGCATGTTCCCTCACAAGGCGTTCCATCTCCTGATAGCTGTCGTCGTCAGCCCACAGCTCAGTATAACTGAATTCCATCTTTCCAGTTGAGATGATTTCCGAACCACCATAGTTTGACACACCGTTCATCACCAAGAGCTTGTCGGGACGCTTAGCCTTCATGGCATTGATAAACGACTTATATGCCTGTGGCAGGTCAACCACGTTGCCATTGACATCGTAGCGTGTGCCACGGTAGCCAAGCTGGTCGATGTGATAGCCATCGAAGTCGAAAGCTTCATATACATCATCGTTCCTCGCACCAATGAAATCCTGCCACTCGGTGTTTGACGGGTCACGCAGGTAGATGTTGCCCACCCATCCGTCGGGCAGAGGGTGATAGTCCTGGTTTCCATCGCCGTCGAGCAACGACCACTCGTATTTCACGCCGCGGTCGCCATAGCCGGCATCGGCACCGAAGAGGAGGTTGTAGAACATGGTCTTCATGCCATATCTGTGATGCTCAGAGATATAGTTTCTCACAACACTGCCGAGAATGGTGCGCAAGGCACAGTCTTTCCACTGGTCGGGATAGTTGACCTTGTCATAAGGTAGCTCATGAAGATACTGCCAGTCGTAATACTGTATGCCATTGATGTGCCAACGGTTCTGCAACGCTGTCTCAGAAGCTATCACCGACGAGGTCTTGGTGTTGTCGTAGGTAGCTACGAATCCATAACGGGGAAAGCGCGACCACGAGCTCGACACGTCGATGCCAATGGTGGCAAGAACCTGTATGTCGTTGCCAGACTGAGGCACATAGACCACGGCAAGATAACCGGTGAAATCATCGGAAGGTGTGGTCCACGTCCATGATGACGACGAAAGGGCTTCGTCGGCAATTATGGTGTTGCCATGATAGTAGCGCACATGTGATGCGCTGGGCAAAGAGGCTCCATAGGAAAACGTCACCTCGTCGCCCGGAGCGTAGAGGCACTTGTCGGTTGACAATGCCATCCCATTATTGGCGAATGTCACCGTGCCGGCAGCCCTGACCATCGTATGGCTCAGTGTGAGAGCCATCACGAAAAGGAACAGATGTAATAGATGTTTTTTCATTTTGATTGATGTTTGAACAGTGTAAAATTCATTATGTTTTGATTTCCACTGCAAAATTATCGATTACATTATAGTGATATATACATTGGTAGTGGCTTGGTAGATTAGAAAAACAATCAACATATAGTATTAGACTGTTTTTCAAAGGTTTACGCCAACACCAGCAGATAACTAAAGTAGAAATACATAGCCTGAATGACAATAAAAAAAGCCGGCAGGATGATGTTCCTGCCGGCTTCTGTGAAAAACTTTAACTAACTAACGATTAACTAACTTAAAACTTAACAATCTTTTTGCCTTTATAGATGTAGATACCCTTTGTAAGGTTGTTGACTTTAACACCGCTGAGAGTGTAGTAAGCATCGGCAGAAGTATTGCCGGAAGCCTTTACCTGACTGATGGCGTCTTCAATGTCGCCGCCTTCCTCATGGAGAGCTATGCTGATGGTACCTTCAAGCAGGTTGACTGCTACATCGTAGTTGCCATCGGCATCGACTTTCCACTGGAGGTCAGCAGTTGCTGCCTCATCACCTTCATCAAGCTTTCCGCTGTCATCAGCATCGCGGAAAAACATTTTCTGAGAGAAATCACCATAGCAGTTTACTGCAATCTTGAACGAGCCGTCAGCAGTCAGAGGCACTGTGGTTGTGAAAAGGAAAGGATTTTCTGAGTCCTGCACCAAAGGTGTGGCATCGTTGAGACTCCATCCACCTGGAGTATTGCTTCCAACGAGGTAGAGAATATTATAGTTGATAGGGTTGTCTTGATATTCTGCCTTAGCAACGTTGATTGTCAACTCACTGACATTGATGGTAACATTGTAGTTTCCACTCTGACTCACCTGGAACTTGGTGTCGGGGTCTGCGTCGCTCTCATGGATAGCCAGCGTGCCGTCGCCTATAATGTGCGGATCTTCACCGTTGGAGTTGATGTAATGAGTGCCAGACCAATCGGTGTGGGTTATGAACTTGAAATCCTGGTCGGCTTCAATCCAACCGATATAGGTGAACACGTTCTCGTCGGTCTCTGAAGCAAGCATGACCGGTGCACTTGATGCACTCCATCCGCAACATACACCGGGACCTACCACCATGGGAGTAACGGCAACAGCCTCACTTGTTTCTTCCTGAGCATTGATAGCTGTTACGCCCATCAATCCTAATACTGCCAATGCGATTGTTTTTGATAAAAAAGTAGTTTTTTTCATAACGATAATATTTTTAGTTAATTGCGAACCATCTCGCACTGCAAAGGTATGACGGATAATAAGAAGATGTGAGAGGGAGTAAAGGAAAAGTAGATTAAAAGAAGAAACAACATCCACTTATCAGCTTGTTTTACAGCCTTTTAGATTTAGCCGCAGTCTTTCTTTCAGTAGATATTCATAACAAAAAAGAACCGACAGAAACGATGTTCCTGCCGGTTCCTTAAATCTGCTTATATCAATATTACTTAACTATCACTTTCCTACCATTCTTTATATATATGCCTTTTGCAGGATGAGTAACACGAAGTCCAGACAAAGTGTAATAAACATCATCGGGACCTTCGGAAGAAGAAATTGCGGAGATTGAGGTTACTGCATCAACTTCATTAAAACTTTTGGCACCAGCTGACGATGAACGCTGTATGTTGATTGTCATGTTGAGCATGTCGGCAACGACAGTGTAGTAGCCATCCTCACCTACGCTCCACTGGCGGTCATCAGTGGCATCTTCGCTTATCTTACCATAGTTGTTGGCATCGCGGAAGAAGAATTTCTGACTGTAGTCGCCGTCTTTGTCGGTGGCTATCTTGAATGAGCCGCTGGCAGTAAGAGGAAGAGTGGCTTTGAACACACCCGGCTGGGAACTTTGGGCAACAAGTGGAGTGGCTTCCCACAGACGCCATTGTCCCGGGGTGTTGTCACCAACGAGATAAAGCACATCGTAGCCGTCATAGCTCGGCTGAGGCGAAGGCTGGGTGCCTTGCTTCTGGATATTGATGGTCATTGCGCCCATGTCGACTGTCACGGTGTAGTCACCATCCTCACCTACGCTCCACTGGCGGTCATCAGTGGCATCTTCGCTTATCTTACCATAGTTGTTGGCATCGCGGAAGAAGAATTTCTGACTGTAGTCGCCGTCTTTGTCGGTGGCTATCTTGAATGAACCATTGGCGGTGAGATGGAGTGAAGCCGAGAACCTTTTGGAATTGCCATTGTCGGCAACCAATGGAGTAGCTTCCCAGAGTTTCCATCCACCCGGGGTGTTGTCGCCAACGAGATACAGGCTGCCGTAGCTATCGTTTTCGGGATAGACAATAGGCTGAGTGCTACTACCCTCCTGCTCTATCACAATCATTGTCCAGTATTTCAAAGAAGGTACATTGAACTTCACATAGTCACCGTCGCGGGTGAAGCTGAGTTGCTGGGGAACGCCATCGTTTCTGTCGGGCGTAGCCACCCATACTCTCTTGGCATTCTGAGCGAGAACCCTCACTCCTATATTCTCCTTCAATGACGGTTCAGGCATGTCACCATCGACATCACGCAAGAGAGTATGTTTCTCATCGCGGGTATTGGAGAAATTAAGCAGGTTTACTACCTTCTTTCCGTTGAGTTGGCGGCTGTAGGCGGTAACCTTGCCTGTGGCAGGCGGCCAATTGTTGAAGCTCACCACCCCATTGGTGCAGCTGATGTGAGGATCGGTGACAGAGCCGCCATCGCGCAGATAGTTCTCATAGGCAGTCATGAAGTCGTAATACTTGGTGAGCGATGATGTAAGCTCATCGCTCATCCTCAGGCTACTGTTGGGGAAATATTCAGCACAAAGCATGTGACCGTCGCCCAATTCAAGGTGGGAACCACCCACAGCAAAGATAGTGGCATCGGAGAGAAGTATGCCAGGAGTGTTGAAATACTCGCCGGCATTGTCGCGACGATTATAGTCCATGTATGCGGCAAAGACCGATGCAGTACCACGTCCGTCAACAGCTGCATGGTCACGCACCATGCGCTCCATGTCGTAGAAGCTCTCCTCGCTTCCCCACAGCTCTGTATAGCTGAACTCCACATTGCCTGTTGATATAATCTCCGAGGCTCCATAGTTTGACACACCATTCATAACCAAGAGTTTGTCCGGGCGTTTTGCCTTCATGGCATTTATAAAGTCTGAGTAAGCCCATGTGAGGGGTATCTCTCCACCATCATAATTGTAAACGGTGCCACGATAGCCAAGCTGGTCTATATGGAAGCCGTCAAAGTCGAAAGCATCATATACGTCGTTGTTTTTCTCGGCAAGATAATCTTGCCATCCCTTGTTTGAAGGGTCGCACAGATAGATGGGACCTCTCCAGTTTTCGGGAAGCGGATGATTGTCGCGGTCACTGTGGTTGCGATCTCGGAACATTCCCCAACCATAGTTCACACCATTATTCTCTGAACCTGGGTCAGCACCAAACAGAAGGTTATAGAACATGGCTTTCATGCCATAGCGATGGTGCTCGGAGATGTAGTTTCTCACAACGTCGGCGCGTATCTGACGGTTGGCTAGGTCAGTCCAGCTGTCGCGGTGGTTATGTTTGTCGTAGGGTATTTCATGCAGATACTGCCAGTCGTAATATTGAATACCGTTGATATGACAACGGTTCAGATAGGCTGTCTCTGCCTGAATGGTGGAGGGAGTCTTGGATTCGTCGTAGGTGGCAACGAAACCATAGCGAGGGAAGCGGCCCCATGAGCTTGACACATCGATGGCTATGGTACCATAAAGAGTCTCGTTGTTGTTGCCTTCAGGTACATAGACCATTGCAAGATAGCCTTTGTAGTCATTGCCTGGAGTCTGCCATACATATTCTGACGTGTTCATGGCATCGTCGGTAACGATGTCTTCGCCATGATAGATGCGTATGCGGCAACCATCGGGCATGTCACCGCTAAATCTCAGCGTCACCTTGTCGCCTGGATTGTAGATACTCTTGTCGGTAGACAGATACCAAGGACTGCTCACCGAGCGGATTTCTGCAGCCTGCGCCTTTGAGACGCACAGCACGCCCACGAAGACAATGACCATTGCCTTCAGAATTGAGTTCAATTTGTTCATTTGTTTAAGGTCTTAGTGAATAAAATATAATGTCTTAAATGAGTAATAGTTGTTCTCTGCTTAAGGCGGAAGCTATCGCCACAGCCCCTTACCTTTAAATTGTCATCCTAAAAAACATCTTTCTACCTCAAAAGAATTTCAAGGTTCATACATTACTAAAATTAAGCTAAAAACTCAAACTAACATAACTAAAACTTAAAAACTTAACTAAAACATACATAAAATTCAAATACAATCTCAGCGCAAGCATTACAGCTTCAAACGTTTATGCTGCTTCATATCAGCGGCTGTAGCCTCCTTGATACTGATGGCATAACCACCACCAGCCACTGAGTGAAGATGCAACACCGTGCGGGCATCAACCAAACCGGTATTGATGGTGTAGGCCTGTGGATTAGTCTTATAGTCGGCATCGGTAGCATCGGCATAAACAGTGGCTACATATTTCTTTCCTTTCTCAAGGAAATCCATCTTCAAGACAGAGTCATGGGGCTTGGCACCTGCCACGCTACCTACGAACCATTCGCCAGAGGTCTTCGCCTTGCGTGCTGCTGTTATAAACTGCATGGGTTCAGCTTCCAGATATACAGACTTCTCCCAGTCGCATGCCACATCCTTGATAAACTGGAAAGCATCCATGTGCTTCTCGTAGTTCTCAGGGAAATCGGCAGCCATCTGCAATGGGCTATACATGGTTACATAGAGTGCAAGTTGTCCGCAAATGGTGCTGTTTACATGCGAGCCATTGGCACAGTCCATCTCAAAAATGCCGGGAGTATAGTCCATTGGACCTCCTTGCAGACGGGTGAATGGCAGTATGGCTGTATGTCCGGGGCGTGTTCCTCCGAAAGCTTGGTATTCGGTGCCGCGTGCACTCTCGTTACCCACAAGGTTAGGCCATGTGCGACAGAGTCCTGTTGGGCGAACAGCCTCGTGAGCATTAACCATGACATGATAGTCGGCAGCTCTCTCCACGGCATGCTGGTAATGGTTTATCTCAAGCTGACTGTAGTGGTGGTCACCGCGCGGTATAATATTTCCCACATAGCCACTCTTCACGGCATCATAGCCATAGTCTTTCATCAGCTGATATGCTCTGTCCATGTATTTCTCATAATTCATCACCGACGATGATGTCTCATGGTGCATCATTATCTTTACTCCTTTGCTGTGGGCATAGTCGTTGAGAGCCTTTATGTCAAAGTCGGGATAAGGAGTGAGAAAATCAAAAACAGCTTCCTTCATGTTACCACTCCAATCTTCCCATCCTATGTTCCAGCCTTCAACGAGCACTTCATCAAAACCATGTTCGGCAGCAAAATCTATGTATCGGCGCACATTGTCGTTATTGGCAGAATGGCGTCCTGATGGCACCGCCTTTTCATAATCTGTTTGTCCGAGCTTCACTGTGGGATATTGTGAGGTGTAAGCCCAGTCGCCCTTACCGGAAATCATTTCCCACCATACTCCCACATATTTCGTGGGATGTATCCAGCTGGTATCACTGATCTTGCATGGTTCGTTGAGATTGAGAATAAGGTTTGAGGCAAGTATGTCTCTCGCATCATCGCTAACCATGACGGTACGCCAAGGGGTATTGAATGGTGTCTGGAGGTATCCTTTCATACCCACGGCATCGGGTGTGAGCCATGAAGAGAGTGTCAGTGTGGCGGTGTCTACATACAAATGCATGGCGGGATAGTTCACCAATGCTGCCTCATGAATGTTCATATAGAGTCCATTTGCTGTTTTCAGCTGTAGGGAAGTCTGGACACCATGGTCTGAGAACACTGTCTGAGACAGGTTACCCGACACAGCGCCACGCAGCAGACGTGGTATCTCAGAGAGCTTGGACTCAGTATACTCATACTCCTGAGTGTCATAATCGCCGGGAATCCACCATGCCGTATGGTCACCGGTCATGGCAAATTCGGTTTTTTCTTCCTTTACTGTGAAATAATTGAGCTTACCTTCCTGCGGAAACTCGTAGCGAAGCCCCATGCCATCGTCGTATATGCGGAAACGTATGTTCATATATCTGTCTGACGAAGGCTGCACCAACTTCACCAACAGTTCATTGTAATTGTTGCGTATCTCGCTTGACTCACCCCACACCGGACTCCATGTCTCGTCAAATGACGACGATTCCTCTGCCAACTGCTTAAAACCATCAGTGAGAGTGGTACCATCAGCCAGTTCGAAGCCCAGACGACTGGGCTTCAGAACCGGTGTGTTATCCCTAAACAGCTGATAAGTAGGCTGTCCCTGAGCGTTTAGCTCAAAACGAAGAGATAGTTTTCCAGAAGGCGACGACACGTCGGCAGCATGCAAAGGCAGCAAACCGATGACTGCCAGTGCCGTAAGGATATATTTCTTTATATTGTTCATAAATACTTGTTTGGTTGTGTTCTACGATTGGTCTACTTCTCTATCACTATCATTGTCCAGTATTTGAGTGAGGGCAACGTGAAGGTCACATAACTTCCCGACTGGTGGAACTCTATCTCCTGCGGTGCTCCTCCGAGTTCATCGGGAGTGGCTACCCAGATGCGTTTCACTCCTGTTGCACGCATACGCAGTGGCAGGCTGCTGATGAGCTTCGGCTCCGGCATGTCGCTGTTGAGGTCGCGCCAACTCAGACTGTTTGCCTGGCTGAAGTTAAGCAGATGAACCACCTCGGTATTGCCAATGGTCTTTGAGTAGGTGGTTATGGCATTGAGTTTCGGCGGCCATGCGTTCACGGTGATACCCGAGCGTGTGGAGGTGAGAGTGCTCACCGTTTCGTTGCCACCATCACGCAGGAGATTCTCATAGGCAGTAAGGAAGTCATAGTAGTGTATGAGCGACTGACGCAGCTGCTTGCTTATGGCGAGCGACTTGTTTGGGAAATACTCATGACAGAGCATGTGGTCGCCAAGTTCCAGATGCGACGCGCCTATGGCAAACATCACGGCATCGGTAAGCAACACTCCGGGAGCATTGAAGTTTTGTCCTTGCTGATTGTAGTTCATATATGCAGCAAAAACCTGATTAAGAGAGCCTCCGCTGTATATACTGTTGGCTTTGAGAATTTTAAGAAGGTCTTCAAACTGTCCCTCACCGCTCCAGAGTTCAGTATAGAGGAACTCCATGCAGCCAGTCTGTGCAATGTTCTTTGCGGCATAATTAGATACGGCGTTCATAACCAGAAGTTTCTCGGGATGACGTGTCTTCATTGACTGAATGAACGAAGAAAATCCCAGAGGTAGGTTCACGCTATTGCCTTGGAAGTCGTAAACAGTTCCTCTACTTCCCAACTGGTCGATATGGAAGCCGTCAAAGTCGAAGTTTGCATAGACATCATCGTTGCGGTCAGCGAGATACTGCTGCCAGTCGGTATTTGCCGGGTTCATGAGATAGATGTTGCTTTTCCATCCACTTGGCATATACATCATGTCTGGGTTGGAATGTGACTGGTCGGTAAAGATACGCCACTGGCTGTTGACACCATCACCGGCAGCATCGTCAAGAGCTCCATAGCACAGATTGTAGAACATTGTTTTCATCCCGTAGCTGTGATGAGTAGAGATATAGTCCTTCACCACCTGAGTGACAACCTCTCTGTTGGCAATATCCTTATAAGTATCCAGCAGTGAACTGCGTGTGCCTCCCAATGGGTAATGATGTTTGTTCTGCCAGTCGTAATACTGTATGCCGTTGATGTGACAGCGATTGAGGAATGCCGTCTCTTCCGCTATTGTTGCCGGTGTCTTGCTCTTGTCGTAGTCAGCCACGAAGCCATAACGTGGGAAACGACTCCATGAGCTCGACACATCAACACCTATGGTACCATAGATTGTCTCTGTTTCACCGTCTTTAGTGTAGATGTCAGCCAGATAGCCTTTGAAGTCGGCAGTGGGTGGTGTCCATGTCCACTCGGCAGAGGAAAGAGCCTCGTCTGCCACCACCGTTCCAGCCTGGCGATAGCGCACCCGAGCGTTAGAGGGCAGGTCGCCCTCTACGCTGAAGTGTACTGTCTCACCGGGATTATATCTGGCTTTATCTGTGCTCATGTTCAATATAAGGTTACCTATCAAGCCTGTTCCTGAAGCAGAGTGGCTGCTTTCCTCAGACGAAGGATCGATGGGTGTGGGATGCATGTCATTGTCATCCGAGCTACTGCTACATCCGCATGCCATCCAAAGCATCGGGAGCATCAAAAGAACTGAACGTATTTTCATAAATAACTCCTTTCTATTATCGTTGATATTCACTATTTTTTCACTATAGATATTGTTTCCTCAAGCTGATTGAGAATGATAGTATAGGTGCCGGCATCAGTTATCTTCCATTTCTGGTCAACACCTCCCACAGCCATGTCAAGATACTGGTTCTTGCAGGCATCGCTGCTCTTGTCTATGAAGAGCATGTGCTCCAGGCTACCTGTTGGAGCGGCATCTGTCTGGGAAGCCATGAACCAAGCTCCGTTCCAGTCATCTTTCTTGTCGCAGGTGAACTTCAGCTCACCAGCGGTGAGGTTTCCTGTCCATGTGAACACATACGGGTCGTCAGTGGCAGTCATCGGTGTGGCGTTGCCTATATCCCATCCACTTGGCGTGGCATCACCCACGAGGTAAATCATTGCATAGGGAGTGAACTCGGTCATGAGCATACGCTCTTTACCACTGCGTATGTCCACGCATATCTTATAAGCCTTTCCACATTCGTTGTCATTGAGGAACCACTTGTTGTCAGGGTCAAATCCGGAGACAAATGCCATGGAGGTGTCGGTATATGGTGCGTTTGCCTGTGTGGCTTTAAGCATATTCTCCCAACTACCATTGCTGGTACCAAACTTGAACTCACCTCCGTTGCCTTCCTCAAAGTAACGACCGTAACGGAAGAGGAACGGATCGATGGCATCTCGCTGCATCTCTACGAAGTTCCATGAAGTGCAGTTGCCAACGAAATACAACTGGTCGAAGGCTGGTGTCTCACCGTCAGACGGTGTTATGGTGATTGACGGAGCAAGCAAGTCTACTACTATGGTATAGAAGCTGGCTTCCTCTATCTGCCATTGGTCGTCGGGATCATCAAAGGTTTTTCTCAGCACGGGGTTGCCGTCTTCACCTTTATTATATGATGGAATGAACTCTCCCTGAGTCGTCAGGAACTTCAGTGAGCCCGGAGTGAGCTGGCCTTCCCATGTGAACTTGCCGTTGTCTGTGCGAGTCATGGGAGAAGCATTGTCGGCACTCCATCCCGCCGGTGTAGCATCGCCAATGAGATAGAGCGTTGTCGTGACGGGTTCGTAGGGAGTAACCGTGAAGGTTGCCTCAGATGTCTGAGTGTCAACATATCCTTCCAGAAATGCCGTCACACGCACATCAATGTTCATTGGTTCACCGGGAGTGGCACCGAGCTCGTTGAGAAGAATGTCGTTGAGTTCCTCCTGAGTGGCTGTCCACTCATAGGTCTGCGATGCAAACTCCACCGGTGTATAGGCATTGGCGAAGTCAGTGCCAGCCTCAGCCAGCTCAAGTACATAGCTCAGGCGGTTGCCGGTCTTGAAGTTGTGTCCTGTGGTCCAGCTCAGTGTAACAGCCTCGGCAGAATGGTTCTGCTCGTTGAGCTCGTCGGCAGCTTGGTTGACAGAAAGCGCCAGTTCGGTGATTCCTTTGTCAAGCTCTTCATAATCATTGTCGCTGCATGCAAGAGTGAACAGACACCCCATCAGCACGGCAGCCATGTTTATAATATGCTTTTTCATTGCTGTAATAGTCTTAAAAAGTTAATACATTATTAATATCCTGGGTTCTGAGTCATCAAGCTGTTGGCATCCATCTCAGTCTGAGGTATGGGGAACAACAGTCTTTCCTTGGTCACTCTGTTCTTTCCTATTGATTTGAGGAAGTTGATAGCATAGTTGCCGTTGTCAATGCGTATCATGTCAAACCAACGGTGTCCTTCGAAAGCAAGCTCAATGCGACGTTCATGAATGATTTTCTCTCTCATCTCTGCCTGGCTGGTGCTGTTGTAATTAGCTAATCCGGCACGGTGGCGCACAATGTTCAGGGGTGCAGCAGCCTGAGCTGTCTGTCCAAGCTCGTTGAGAGCCTCAGCCTTCATCAGCAGCACATCGGCATAACGATATACCACGAAGTTGGCAGGATTGGTGTTATACTCCGGAGATATACTCTTTGCAACGAGGAATTTCCTTACGTTGTAGCCCGTATTTGAATAGCTGCTCTTGTAGGTCTTGCCGTCGAAGTCTGGACATCCCTCATAGAATATTGTAAGGTCTTTTCTAAGGTCGCCTTCCTCATACTGGCTTACCATTTCCTCAGTGGGCTGGTTCCAACCATAGCTGCCTGCCACGAAGTCGCTGTTGCGCGGCCCCATGAAGGTAGAGAGCCAGCTTGACTGTGGATTGTTGCCCCAGAAGTCATACTCGGTGTTTCCAGAGAACTGCACCTCAAAGATACTCTCCGGACCGTTGTTGATGGTAGCATCGAAGTTCGACTCGTAGCTGCAAGCCGACAGGTCATAGCCGAGTGCTGTCACCTCATCACAGAGTTTCACCACCTCAGAATAGTATTCAGGGTTGCTGGGAGCAAGAGTGAGATAAATGTCTGCAAGCATGGTTAGTGCCGCATCCTTGGTTGCCCGTCCCACATCAGTGCCGTTCAGCTCATTCTTGGCGGGAAGCATGTCAATGGCAAGCTTGCAGTCGGCTATTATCTGCTCATAGGTCTCTTCCTTGGAGGCCCGGGCAATGTCAGCTGACTCGGATGGGTTGTAGGGTTCCAGTCTCAGAGGAACACCGCCGTAGAGACGCACCAGCACATAGTAATAATGTGAGCGCAGGAAATAGGCTTCACCCAAGCTTCGACGACCAATGTCTGAAAGGTCGGTGCCTTCAAGGGCTTTTATCAAGATGTTGCACTGGCCTATGCCCACCCATGGCGAACGCCACATGTAGAGAGCCATGCCGTTGTCGCTCTGGGTCACGAAGTTGGAAGCCTGTATGGTTTCCAGACCGTCGGTACCACCACCGGCACCAACGACGCTGTTGCCAGCTACAATGTCAAGAGTCCATATTCGTTGGTTATACATATTTGAAGACTGGAGGGTGCGGTAGCAGGCATTTGCCATCGACACTGCCACATCATCGTCTACGTTCACCTCGGGGTCTACCGTGTTCTTGGGGTTCTTCTCCAGGAAGTCGTCGCTGCATGAAGCAAATGTCAGTGCCGCAAGCAGCATGATATATATCTTTTTCATTGTCTGAAAGGGTGTTTAGAAGTTAATATTAAGACCTAAGTTGAAAGTTCTCGAGATAGGATATGACGACAGGTCGATGCCGTTTATTCCCACTTCTGGATCAAATCCGGAATAGCCGGTGATGGTAGCCACATTCTCGCACGAGAGTGTGATGCGGGCTTGCTGTATGGTAGTAGCGCGCAGCCACTGGCTCGGCAGGTTGTATGCCAGAGTGATGGTCTTCAGGCGGAGATATGATCCACTTTCCACGAAACGGTTGCTGATGCGGTTGTTCTGGTTGGGGTCGCCAAAGACGGCGCGTGGCATGCTGTTTGACGTACCTTCACCCCTCCAGCGTCCAAGCACATCGTCCATCTGGTTGTAGGCTGCCGACATACCCACGAGGTCAATCTTGTTGGCATTGAAAATCTTGTTTCCTGCCACGCCTTGCAGATAGAACGACAGCTCAAAGCCTTTCCATGTAAAGAGGTTGTTCATTGAGAACATGTGCACTGGGTTGGGGTTGCCTATAACCGTTCTGTCGTCGTCGTTGATAATACCATCGTTGTTCAGGTCTCTGAAACGTATGTCACCGGGCTCGGCACCAGGCTGTATGGCGTGCATGTCAACGTCTTCCTGATTCTGGAACACACCGTCGGTAACATATCCGTAGAACACGTTGATGGGATAACCCTTCTGAAGCATTGTCACATACGAGTTGTTTATCTGGTTGAGATAATAAGGTACGCTGCTGTTGAGACTCTTTATCTTATTCTTGTTGTAGGTATAGCTCACAGAGGTCTCCCATCCGAAAGGACCGGTGAAGTTAACAGTGTTCAGCGAGATTTCAAAACCAGTGTTTCTTACTCGTCCGGCATTGGTATATGTGGTGCTGGTGTCTTCAAAACCGGAGGTGATGGGTATGGAGGCTTTTACCAACATGTCTCTTGTTGTCTTGATATAGGCATCGGCTGTAAGATGTACTCTCGACTTGAACAGCGAGGCATCAAAGCCTATGTTGCCCTGTGCCACTTCCTCCCAGTGTATGCTTGGATTGGAGAGTGTAGAAGAAACGAGGGCGCTCTGCTCTGTTCCTGCATATCCGAAAGGATACACGCTGGTATCGTAGGAAGCGAGATAGCCGTAGTTGCTCACACTCGCCTGGCTACCTGTGACACCATAGCCAATGCGCACCTTCAGGTCGCTGAGTATGTCGTTCTTCTTGAACCATGGTTCCTCAGAGATACGCCATGCAGCAGCCACCGAGGGGAATGTACCATAGCGGTTGTCACGTCCGAAGCGGCTGGAACCGTCGCGACGTATCGTTGCCGTGAGCAGGTACTTGTTGTCGTAGTCGTAGGTCAGACGTGCCATGTAAGAGAACAGCGACCATTCGGTCTCGTTGCCACCAATCTCATACATTTTCTGTCCATTGTCCATCTCGTGAACATTCTCAAATGCAAACACATTCTTCTGGGCATTCAGATAGTCAAACTTATTCCATTGTGCTGAGGTACCAGCCATCAATCCCACATGGTGTTTCTTGGCAAAGGTATGGTCAAAGAGGAAATAGTTGTCCCAAAGGTAAGTAAACGACTTGTTGTCGCTCTTTTTGCGTGAGCTCTCCTCCACAGGAATGGGCTTCCAGTCATATTTCGGAGTATAGTTGTCAATATACCAGAACTTGGCATCCATGCCGAGAGTGCTCTTGAACTTCAGCCATTTGGTTAACGTTATCTCTGCTGTGAGGTTGCCAAGGAGGTTGTAGCCTTTGGTTTTCTCCTTGTTGGTATAGGTGGGACCAATGGGGTTCTGGGTGCTGCCATACCACTGTGAGTTGCCCTCGGGACCAGTCCACTCTCCTGCTTCATCTTTCACACTATATATAGGTAACGCGCGATAGGTGTTGCCCAGGTCGTAGCTTCCCTGACGTTTCTTGTCACCACTCACGGTAATGTTGTTTGCAAACTTCAACCATTTCAGCACCTGGGCATCACTGTTGAGCTGGAAGGTGAAACGGCTGTAGTCCACGCTGCGCACAGTACCGGTTTGTTTGAGATAACCTCCGGAAACATAGTAGTGTGCCTTATCGGAACCACCCGAATAGCTCACGGTATAGTTCTGCATGTAGCCGGTGCGAAGCAACTCGTCAACCCAGTCGGTACCCTTGCCCAATGCTTCGGGATCGGCAAACTCCGGGTTCATGGCATAGCCGGCATTCTCCATCATGTCGTTGCTCAGTGCAGCATACTGGCTGGCATTGAGAAGGTTTGGGGTCTTGGTGGCATTCTGCATCGACCAGTTGGCAGCGAGCGAGAGTGTGCCCTTGCCTTCCTTACCTTTCTTTGTAGTAATCATCACCACGCCGTTGGCACCACGCGAGCCATAGATAGCGGTGGCTGAAGCATCCTTGAGCACATCAAGGCGCTCCACGTCGGCAATGTTAATGGCATTGAGACCAAGGTCGGTAGGTACACCATCAATAACGACCAATGGGTCGCAGTTGTTGATAGAACCCAGACCACGCACCTTTATGCTGACGTTGTCGCCAGGCTTGCCGGCATCCACCACCTGCAAACCTGCTATCTTACCCTGAATGGCTTGTCCGAGGTTTGCCACCGGCGACTTGTCCATGTCTTTGGCTGCCAGAGAACCGACAGCTCCAGAGAGGTCGCTCTTCTTCATTGTGCCGTAGCCAATCACCACTACCTCGTTCAGCACCTGGTCGTCTGACTTGAGAGTGATGAGATGGTTTGTCTTGCCATTGACAGCCACATCCTGTGTGGCATATCCAATATAAGATACAGACAAAGAACCGTCAGACGGCACAGAGATAGAAAATCTTCCGTCAATGTCGGTGACAACACCATTGGTCTTGCCCTTCTCCATTACGGTGGCTCCAATAACAGCTTCACCAGTCTCGTCAACAACGACACCTTCCACCTGAATAGCCTGAGAGAAAACTTCAAGTGCGGTCATTACCGACATAACCAGTACTGCCATTAAGCGTTTGGTTAGTAAATACTTCATTGTTCCAAATTTTTAATTATTAATAATGTTAGGTTTGTTTCGTTCCTGATGCAAAAGTATTAATAAAATAATGTTGTTATATGCCAACGTAACATCTCGGTAGATTAAACATATCTACCAACATAACGCAACTACTTAAGACACAAAGCATTAAACAAAACACAAGATTACTTCAAAGTAGAACATCTGAATGTCTACCATACTGCAAAAAAGTAATATTTGTTAATACTTTAGCCTCCAAAACACCCTTTTATTAACAATATTTTCTTACTTTTGCAGCATATTTATCATCATATAGATATTACACTGCTTACTCAAAGTATACAACTATGCTAAACTTCATGACAAGACTAAAACCATTAGCTACAATTGTCTTATTGTTGTGTCTGCCCATTGCCACCCATGCCGACAATGCCGAGCTGATACAGAAACTCGACAGCATCATAAAACAACGGGCACTGACTACCGGAAAGAAAGAAGCACAGCTTAAAAGTCTGAAAGAAAGGGCAGCTAAAGAACGCCAGCCCCTCCATCTGCTGAGACTCTACAGACAGATTACCGATGAATACTATGTATATCAGTACGACTCTGCCATGGTATATGTGAAGAAAGGCAACGAGCTCGCATCAAAAGTCAGCAACACCGAATATGCCAATCTCTTCACCATCACCAACGTTGAGCTGCTCACCCTTGCCGGGCTTTACCACGAGGCATCGCAGATGATTGAGAACATTGACTACGACCAACTATCAACCGAGATTAAGCAAAGATACAACATAGCCTTGTTCACCCTCTACAACAACTGGGGAGACTATTGCGGCGATGCCACGTTCAAGCCCGTCTACAAGGAAAGAGCAAAGAAATATCTCACCGATGCCATCAGCCTCATGAAAGGCACCGAACAAAACTACGACTACATGCTCGGTGAATATCAAGTTTATGTCAACAACGACTTGAAAGCCGCACTCAAATACTACCTCAATGCACTAAACAACACCAAGGAGAATACCAGGGAATATGCCATGGCTGCGTTTGCCATTGCCAACAACTACTCGGCACAAGGCAACTACGACAAATATGTGGAGTATCTCACACTGTCAGCCATCAGCGATATGGCATCAGCGACAAAGGAAAACCTGTCGCTTCAGTATCTTGCGTCATACCTATATGAAAAAGGACAGCACGAAAGAGCAGAAAACTACATACAGATTTCGCTCGAAGATGCCAAATTCTACAACAACAAGCTGCGAATGCTCGAGGCTTCAAAGCTGATGCCACAAATAGCGCAAGCCTATCAAGACACCATAAAGACACAAAACTACCGACTCAAATACTTCACCATTGGAACAATCATCTTGTGTATGCTCCTCATCTCACTTCTCTACTACATATACAAGAAAAACCTACAGCTAAGGAAACAACGCAAAGACATATCGCAGAAGAACCAGAACCTGCAGAGCATGACCTCACAGCTCGAAAACGTTAACGCCCGTTTGTCTGAAGCCAACGAAATAATGGCAGACACCAACCACAAGCGGGAAATTCTCGCCCAGCTGTTCATCAACCTCTGTGCCAAATACATTGACAGGATGAAGAGCTACCAGAAACTCGTGAAAAGGAAAATCAAAGCCAATCAAGCCAGTGAGCTGCTAACCACAATCTCCTCATCACGCATATCCGAGGAGGATGCCGCCATTTTCCTCCATGGCTTCGACAAGGCTTTCACCGACCTCTACCCCACCTTTGTCGATGAGTTCAACAGCCTTATGTCAGAAAACTCACAGTTCACCATTGAGAAAGGCAACACCCTTCCCACCGAACTCAGAATATATGCATTGGTAAGACTTGGAGTGAAAGACAGCTCCGAGATTGCCGACCTGCTGTTCTACTCTCCACAAACCATCTACAACTACCGGTCAATGATCAAGAGCAAGGCGCGGTGCAAGGAAACATTCGACGACGATGTGAGACAACTGTGCACCACCATCAGGCAGTAACACACATGCCAATGCTGGCGTTACATTGTCTTTGCTGACGGTGGTAATCAGCAAGACCCCGCCTATAGTATTTTTGCCAGCCACTTGCCGCGATACAGACGGAAGAGGAACAACATTCCCCTCACGCTCAGCTCCACAGCCATGGCAAACCAAACACCCTGCAACCCGTAGCTACGAGCAAGGAAAGCTGCCAAGGTAAGTCTCACCAGCCACATGCTGCATAGGTTTATCAAAGCAGGCTTTGCCGTATCACCTGCACCCACGCACACCTGATATGCCACTATCGATGCTGCAAACATTGGCTCGGCAAAAGCTTCTATGCGCAGACATTCGGCTCCGAGGTCGCGTATGGCTGCCACAGGTGTCATCAACCCCATCAGCTCTGGTGCCGACCAGTACATCACGCAGCCCATCAGAGCCATCACCAGCATACCGGAAGTAACCGTCATCCATGCAAACGACTTGCACAGCTCGCCCCTGCGGGCTCCCATGCTCTGACCTACCAATGTAGTGGCAGCCTCGCCTATGCCATAGCCAGGCATGTAGCACAGGCTCTCAGCGGTTATGGCGAAGGTGTTGGCAGCAATGGCAAAGTTGCCGAGCGGTGCCACTATCATCGTCGACACTATCTGAGCCCCACTCATGAGCATCGACTGGAAAGCTATAGGAATGCTAATCTTCTGGGCATTGCGTATGTATTGCCACTCAACGGCATCGAGAAGGCTCTTTGGACTACGCAGCAACGATGCCAGACGCTGCATCATGCCTGCACCATCATGCGTCTTCGTCATGCGCAACACACCGAGCATCTTTGAGTGATAGAAGGCGAACCATCCCTGACACAGACATGCCACAAGAAACGCCAGAGCGGTGCCAAGGGCTGCACCTGTCACACCCAAGCCTGCACCAGGTATGGTCATCTGCAAACCTGCAAGCGTTACGCTCCTCGTTGGAAATATCAGGAAGAAATTGAATATCATATCCAGCACACAAAGCACCACGCTCATGGTGCTCGCCACCCTCATGTTACCCTCGCATTTGAGCATTGCCGACGCAAGGTTGTTCATCTGCATCAGCGGCACGGCACACGAGAATATGAGAAAATAGCGGCTGGCATCGGCAGCAATATCATCACCACCACCAAGCAGATGGGGCAAGGGAGAGGATATAGCCACAGCCACCATGCCTATCATGAAACTGAACAGCAGGCAGAAAGCCAAGGCATGACACACCACCTTACGGGCCTTCTCAAAGTCATTGGCACCAATGAAGTGAGCGGTTTGAACAGAGAAACCCATTGAGGTGGCACTGGCAATGCCTCCAAACAGCCAGATGCTGCTCTCCACCAGACCTATTGCTGCCGGTGCTTCTGCACCGAGGCTGCCCACCATTGCCTGATCAATGAAAAACATCATCACGTTGGTAATCTGCGCAAGTATCGACGGAAGGCTCAGCAGCCAGATGAGGTTGAGCTTTTCACCTTGGGTCATGGCTACGCCATTGCGTATCTTACCTAACAGGTTGTCGGTTTTCTGTTTTGAGAGCATTGCTGTTGTTCTATCAAACGAGGGGAAACACCTTTGTGGTTGTTTCCCCTCGCGCGTACATTATACTATATTATGTATATAGGATTTCAGAGGGGCACTATTTCAACGGTTCCACCTCTTCGCCTGCATGCCAGAAATCCACAAGCCTCAGGTCGAAGATGAGGGTAGAATAAGATGGTACGGCACTTGACTCCGATTGTTTGGTGCCATAGCCGAGGTTGTATGGTATATACACCTCCCAGTGTTCGCCCTTCCGCATGTGCTGCAGCGCCGTCTGCCATCCTTCCACGAGCGTTGCCACAGCAAACTTTGTGGGTCGCGAGGTTGAGGCATCGTAGTTTCCACCATAGGAGCTGTCGAAGCGGAACCCAGCAGAATATGACGTGGAGGGCAGCAATCTGCCGGCATAGTGAACAAGCACGGTGTCGGAGAACAATGGTGACTCACCCGTTTCTACACTCTCAAGCTTGTGAACTACGACATAGTTGTCGGCGCTTATGTTCCCATTGTCAATGAGCGAATATTTCGGCAGGAGAAGCCAGGAGGCATCGCCATCGGCAATGCGCTGCTTGGTGGTGGCATAGAGGTTGCTCCAGTAACTGTCGTTCACCTCTTGCCAGTTCACATATTCCTCCACATCGTCATCGCTCTCGCTACATGCTGCCACGACGACTGCCATCAGCATAAGCAACGGCACAAATATCTTATTCTTCATTTTCCTAAACATGTAAATAGAAAACAAGCAATCCCTCCCTGCCCCAAGAGAGGGACTGCAAATGTGATTACTTAGTGAAGCGTCTTGAGCAGACTGGTGATGCTCACCTTGTCTTCAATGATGCTGCGCAGGTCGCTTATTGCCACACGCTCCTGCTGCATGGTATCGCGATGACGCAGGGTCACCATGCCGTCTTTCAGTGTGTCGTGGTCTACGGTGACGCAGTAGGGAGTGCCAATGGCATCCTGACGACGATAGCGCTTGCCAATGGAGTCTTTCTCCTCGTAGTGGGTATTGAAATGGAAACGCAGATCGTTGACAATCTCGCGGGCTTTCTCAGGCAGACCGTCTTTCTTCACCAACGGCAGCACGGCGCACTTCACCGGTGCGAGGGCTTCGGGCAGACGGAGCACCACGCGTGTTTCTCCGTTCTCCAGTTTCTCTTCCTGATATGAGTGGCACATTATGGAGAGGAACATTCTGTCAACACCTATGGAGGTCTCTATGACAAACGGTGTGTAGCTCTCGTTGGTCATCGGGTCGAAGTATTTGATGCTCTTGCCCGAGTATTTCTCATGCTGCGAGAGATCGAAGTTGGTGCGTGAGTGTATGCCTTCCACCTCCTTGAAGCCGAAGGGCATGCGGAACTCAATGTCGGTTGCAGCATTGGCATAGTGGGCAAGCTTGTCGTGGTCGTGGAAGCGATAGTTCTCGGCTCCGAAGCCCAACGCCTGGTGCCACTGCATACGGGTCTCCTTCCACTTCTTGAACCACTCGAGCTCGGTGCCTGGAGCCACGAAGAACTGCATCTCCATCTGCTCAAACTCCCTCATGCGGAAAATGAACTGGCGAGCCACAATCTCGTTTCTGAAGGCCTTGCCTATCTGTGCTATGCCGAACGGTATCTTCATGCGTCCGGTCTTCTGCACGTTGAGGTAGTTGACGAATATGCCCTGTGCCGTTTCCGGACGCAGATAAACCTTCATGGCACCGTCGGCGCTGGCACCCATCTCTGTAGAGAACATGAGGTTGAACTGACGCACATCGGTCCAGTTTCTCGTTCCGCTTATGGGGCATACTATCTCTTCGTCAAGGATAATCTGCTTCAAGGCTTCAAGGTCTGGTCCCTGCATAGCAGCTGCATAGCGGGCATGCAAGGCATCGCGTTTCTCCCTCAGCTCTATCACACGGGGCGATGTGGCAAGATATTGTTCCTCGTTGAAAGCATCCTTGAAACGCTTGCGGGCTTTCTCCACCTCTTTTTGTATCTTGTCGTCGTATTTGGCAATCTGGTCTTCAATGAGCACGTCGGCGCGATAGCGTTTCTTGGAGTCGCGGTTGTCAATGAGTGGGTCGTTGAAGGCATCCACATGTCCGCTGGCCTTCCATATCGTGGGGTGCATGAAGATGGCGGAGTCTATACCCACGATGTTCTCGTGGAGCAGCACCATCGACTGCCACCAGTATTGCTTTATGTTGTTTTTCAGTTCCACACCGTTCTGGGCATAGTCATAGACTGCACCGAGACCGTCGTAGATTTCACTACTTGGAAAAACGAAGCCATATTCCTTGCAATGGCTTACTATTTTCTTGAAAACGTCTTCTTGTTGTGCCATGATGTTGTTCTGTTTATGAAATTTGCCGCAAAGTTACAGCTTTTTCAGCAAAAAAGCGTAGCTTTGACACACTTTCTTGTCTGTCAAACAGCATCAGGCTGTCAAGCTGCCACACACTCTTCCACTTTTTTTAGGATTTCTTGCTGAAAAAACACTAACTTTGCACTCAAAACAGAAAATGATGGCTACAGAGCAAGCAATATTTCAAAGAACAGAGCTGCTGTTGGGCACCGACGTACTGAACAGCATGGGCGGCAAGAGAGTGATACTGTTCGGTGTAGGCGGAGTGGGCTCATGGTGTGCCGAGAGCCTGGTACGCTCTGGCATCAGGAAGCTTACCATCGTTGACTCCGACCGTGTGAGCATAAGCAACGTAAACCGTCAACTCATGGCTACGACCAAGACCGTAGGACAGGTGAAGGTTGACGCATTGCGGGAAAGGCTTCTTGCCATAAACCCATCGGCAGAAATCACTCCCATGCAGAAAATCTTCACCAAGGAAACGGCAGAAGATTTCAATCTCGGAAGCTATGACTACATCGTTGATGCCATAGACTCACTCAAGGACAAGGCTCTGCTCCTGCTCATGGCTTGCAACACTGAGGCCAAGCTGTTCTCATCGATGGGTGCTGCCCTGAAGCTCGACCCCACTCGCATCAAGGTGACGGAATTCTGGAAAGTGGAGGGCGACCCGCTGGCTCGTGCCCTGAGAAAGAAATTCAAGTCACGGAAGACGTTCCCCCGCCGCAAGTTCATGTGTGTATACAGCGACGAGCTGTTGCAGAACCAAGGCAGCCTAACCAACAGCGAGACGATGCAGGCAAGCAACACCGAAACAGCCGACGGACCGGGCGACCCCTCACTGCTCAACCATCAGTGGGACACCTCAAAAGCACAAATCAACGGCAGCCTTGCCCACATAACTGCCATCTTCGGTTTCACCCTCGCCGGACTGGTAATACAGGACATTGCTAAAGCATGCAAGGCATCTGAAAAAACAAGCAAGATTTAAAGCAAGTATAAAGCTTACATGCTACTACAAGAAAACGGGCGACTTCACGACATGAAATCGCCCGTTTTTTGATGTCCCAAGTTCAAGATAGAAGTGCAAATCTTGAACTTGGGACGCGCTTTTTGCTATCGAAGGACACCTAACCCAGCACCCAATTTACGAGGTAGAGCACTATGGGAATGGTAACGACAGCAATGCCGATGAAGTCGATATATACTCCTGTCTTTATCATCTTGGTGATGGGAATGTAGCCACTGGCATAGACGATGGCATTGGGAGGAGTAGACACCGGCAGCATGAAGCCCAGCGATGACGACAGAGCCACGCCCACGGCTACAGGCACCGGGCTGAAGCCTGCCGATACGGCAGCACCGATTGCCAACGGACCAATCATGTTGGTGGCAGCGGTATGGCTCGTAAGCTCAGAGAGCAGCAGTGCCATGACGCAGAACACAGCTATGAACACCACCTGGGGAGGATTACCGCCAAGGCTGTTGATGATGAGCTGTCCTATCCACTCCGACAGTCCTGTGCTATACATCATGCCACCCATGGCAAGACCACCACCAAAGAGGAGCAGCGTGCCCCACTCTATGCCGCCAACGGCTTCGCGCCAGCTGAGGGTAGTCTTGGTGAAGTTCTTGTTTGTTGGAAGGAAGAAGAGCAGGAGTGCTCCCACCATTGCCACAGCCGACTCTGGAAGCACGCGGTTGTAGGTCTTGAGTAACTCACTCTCCGTGCCTGCCGTCATGCTTATGATGCCCGGGGTGACCCACAGCACCACAGCCACGAGGAAGGCGAACAGCGTGTTTTTCTGGGCTATGGTCCATTTGCCAAGCCCTTTCACTTTCTCGGCAATGAGTTCCTCGGCACCTTCAATGTGGTTGATGTCGGCGGGGAAGAGCTTCCACAGCACCACATAGGCAATGACAAAGTAGCACACCATGGCTACAAAGCCCCATACCATCCACTGGAAAAACGACACATGAATGCCTGCAAGCTCGTCGAGGAAACCAAGCATTATGATGTTGGGAGGCGTACCGATGGGGGTGAGTACACCACCGATGGAACATGCATAGGCTGTCATGAGCATCAGTCCGGTGGCATACTTATAGGTGTGGAGGTTTATCTGCTTGCCGCGCGCTGCCATCATCTCGCGTATGGCTTCGAGCAAGCCGATGGCTATGGGGAACATCATGGCAGCTGTGGCAGTGTTGCTAATCCATCCGGAGCACAACATACATGCCAGACCGATGGCGAGGAAAATCCTACGCGGTGAGTCACCAACCCACTTCATCGACATTATGCCGTAGGCAATGCGCTTGTCAAGACCGTTGACCATCATGGCTTTGGCAATGACGAAGCCTCCCATGAACAGGAATATCATTGGATTGGAGAATGCCGCAAAGGCATCTTTCATCTTGACAATACCCAGCAACACGCACAATGTGGGTCCAATGAGCGACGTAACGGGTATGGGCAGCGGCTCGGTAATCCACCATAGCGCCACGAGCACCACTACCGACAATAGACGATGGGCTTCAGGAGAGAGTCCCTCAATAGGTGTTATCCACACCAGCAATGCACAGATGGGACCACAAATGGCACCTATCAGGCGACGTCTACGGTCAAACTTGCTGTCCTGGGTGACACTCTCCTGCTGTGCAGCGGGTGCCACTTCAGTCTTTTTTTCTTCCATACTGTAAAGGTTTAAGGTGTATAATAGATCGTTTTGTTTTGCAAATGTAGGTATTTTTTTTTACACCTTAGTTTCATTTTCAAAAAAGTTTTGTATATTTGCAACATAATCAACATAAAATCTTAAAAATCTATTACACCATGCACAGTACACTCATAATAGTAGGCATTGTATTAGTTGTAGGAATAGGACTGGTTTTCTACAAGTACAGCCACCGCACAGGACTCCACAACAACGTGGAACAACTAAAGAAGGTCATTGAGCTTACGTTTGCGGAGGCAGGGAAGGAAGAAATAACTCAGAACAGACTCATTAAAGGCATGAAGCAACACCTGGGCATAAACGAGAAAATGGCGCTGAAGCTCATAGGCAAGGCACGATTTGAGCACCTCATAGAGCGCGTGCCGGGTGAGATGAAGGAATTCGGGAAAGTCCTGTACAAGAAAGCGTTCTGACGAAATAAAAGAGGTTTATGTACAGAAAGCCATGCAGGAGATACAGAACTGTCAAAGAGCCCTTTTTCAAACTAAAAAGCGGCTCTTTTGTTGTTGTGTTGCTCATGGCGCTGATGGCATCCTCATTCACGGCATCATGCTCAAACGATGACGATGCACCGTCGGATATAACAAGGACGATGAACGTGCTGTTCGTAGGCAACAGCATAGCCCAGCACAGCTACAGGGAGGACATTGGATGGTTGTCGGACTGGGGCATGGCTGCCACAAAGCGTGAGAACGACGTGGTTCACCAACTGCAAGGCATGCTGAAGGCAGGCAACCCAAGCTCATCTGTCACACCATGCAACATTGCGGTATGGGAAAGGGACTTCACCATTGACATAGATGAGCTTCTGAGCGACACCCTGCGCAACAGAAACGCCGTGGTGATCATGTTGGGAGAAAACGTGCTTGACCTCACCACGTTCAAAACAAAGATAAACGATGTGGTAGACAGGTGTCTGGAACAAACACCGATGGTGGTTCTCGTGGGATGCTTCATACACCGCGAGAAAGAACGCGAGAAAGCAACAAGGGACGCTGCAGAGAGGAGACACCTGCCCTTTGTGTCGCTACTCACGCTTGAGACAGAAACAAGAGAGGATCTCTGCCCCACTATAGACGACACATACTACGATACAAACGGAAAGACCTACCACCTGTCCAACCCCAGCATACTGGGACACCCCAACGACATGGCTATGAAGCTCATCGCAAAACGAATATACAAAGCATTCAAAGAAAACTTTAAAGAATAACTCCGAGCACCCCAAAGCACACAATACACAATATGGACGACGAAAGAATAAACGAAGAACAGCAAGAAGACATAAACCCAGAAAACGACGGCATGAACAATGATGCCGACAACGAGGCTGACAACGACGAGTTGGCACCAGACAACGGCTACAAGCCCACCAACCGCTTCGATGCCGCAGCAGTGCACCACCTGAGCGGAATGTATCAGAACTGGTTTCTCGACTATGCCAGCTATGTGATACTGGAACGTGCCGTGCCACACATAGAAGACGGACTCAAGCCAGTGCAGCGACGCATACTCCACTCCATGAAACGCATGGACGACGGCAGATATAACAAGGTGGCAAACATAGTGGGACACACCATGCAGTTCCATCCGCACGGCGACGCATCCATTGGCGATGCCCTCGTGCAGATGGGACAGAAAGACCTGCTCATTGACACTCAAGGCAACTGGGGAAACATACTCACCGGCGACCGCGCCGCAGCACCACGATACATTGAGGCACGACTCTCGAAGTTCGCACTCGACACGGTGTTCAACCCCAAGACCACAGAGTGGCAGATGTCGTATGACGGCAGAAACAAAGAACCCATAACACTGCCCGTGAAATTCCCGCTGTTGCTCGCACAGGGTGCTGAAGGCATTGCCGTGGGACTGCTCTCTAAAATCCTGCCACACAACTTCATTGAGCTGTGCGATGCCGCCATAAGCTACCTCAGAGGCGAAGAGTTCCACCTCTACCCCGACTTCCCCACAGGGGGAAGCATAGATGTGTCGAAATATAACGACGGACAGCGCGGAGGCACTCTCAAGGTGAGAGCCAAAATAGAGAAAGTTGACAACAAGACGCTCGCCATACGCGAGATACCTTTCTCTAAAAACACAGGCACACTCATAGACTCCATTCTCAAGGCTGTAGAGAAAGGAAAGATAAAAGCCAGAAAAGTGGAAGACAACACCGCAGCAGAGGCAGAGATACTCGTGCACCTCGCACCTGGCGTATCGTCAGACAAGACGCTCGATGCGCTCTATGCCTTCTCCGACTGCGAGATAAGCATATCGCCAAACTGCTGCGTGATACAGGACAACAAGCCACAGTTCCTCACCGTGAGCGACGTGCTGAAAGCATCGGTAGAGAACACCAAGAACCTGCTCAGGAAGGAACTCGAGATACGCAAGCAGGAGCTTGAAGAGCAGCTGTTCTTTGCATCTCTCGAACAGATATTCATTGAGGAGCGCATATACAAGGGCAAACCCTTTGAGAACGCCACATCGACCGACCAGCTGTGCAACTACATTGACGAGCGGCTCACACCTTTCTACCCGCAATTCATTCGCGAGGTGAGAAAGGAAGACATTCTAAGGCTGCTTGAAATAAAGATGCAACGCATAGCCAAGTTCAGCAAGGACAAGAACGAAGAACTCATAGCACGCATACAAGCCGAGATAGCCGACATCAACAAAGACCTCGCACGCATGACCATCGTAACGATAAGATGGTTTGAGTTCATAAAAAACAAATACGGCGACGACCATCAGCGCAAGACTGAGATAAGGAACTTCGAAACGATAGTGGCACAGAAGGTGGCGGAAGCCAACCAGAAGCTGTACATAAACCGACAGGAGGGCTTCATAGGTACCAGTCTGAAGAAAGACGAGTTTATATGCAACTGCTCCGACCTTGACGACATAATAATATTCTATCGCGACGGAAAATATAAAGCCGTGCATGTGGCTGACAAGATTTTCGTTGGCAAACAGGTGATACACGTTCAGGTGCTGAAGAAAAATGACAAGCGAACAACATATAACGTGGTATACCGCGACGGACGCAACGGAATAAGCTACATAAAGCGATTCTTCGTGTCAAACCTGTCAATGAACAGAGAGAACGACATCACACAAGGCAAGCCGGGCTCGAAGATCCTATACTTCTCTGCCAACCCCAACGGCGAAGCAGAGGTGATAAAGGTGACGCTCGAAATAAACGCCAACGTAAACTACCGCACCAAGCTGTTCCTGGAAAAAGACTTCTCGGAGATTGCCATAAAGGGACGAACCTCGAAAGGCAACATCCTCACAAAGAAACAAGTGAACCGCATAAGCCTCAAGAGCCGCGGACACTCCACACTCGGAGGACAAAAGGTATGGTTTGATCCCGATGTAAACAGAATAAACCATGAGGGACACGGCACCTTCCTCGGTGAATTTACCGAAAACGACTACATAGCCGTGATGCTCACCAATGGAGACTACTACCTCACAGGCATCGATGTGAACAACCACTTTGAGGACAATGTGTTCAGAATAGAGAAATACGACAGCAAGAAAGTATGGACGGCGGTACTGCGCGATGCCGACAACAAAAACCAACTCTACGCCAAACGCTTCTGCTTAGACAACATAAAGAGAAAGCAGAACTGCATAAGCGACAATCCGAAGAGCGAGCTGCTGCTGCTCACCGACCAACCCTTCCCGCGCATAAGCGTGGTGCCGGGAGGTGACGATGCCAGACGACTGCCGTTTGAAGTGGATATTGAAGAGTTTGTTGCCGTGAAAGGCTACAAAGCGCACGGAAAACGCATCACGGCATGGGACGTGGAAAGGATAGAACAGCTTGAGCCCACACGCTTCCCCGAAGAAGAAGACGAAGAAAACAAGAAAGACAACGGAGAAGACAACGGAGAAGACAACGACGTACAGACAGCTGAAGAGACACAAAAGGAGGAAAACCTCGACCCTGATGCAGGAAAAAGCCGTCAACAAATCATTGACGAGATGACAGGGCAGCTAAACCTTTTTGCTGATGAAGATATGTAGAGCCACAAAGATAATGGGCATCGCGGCAATGCTGGCGATGCCCATGACCAAAGCCCACTCCCAAAGCGACACACTCGGAATGAAGTCAAGGATGATTGCCGTGGGAGCAGCCAACGTGCTCGACACATATCTGTCACCGGAAAAATACAAAGGCACGGAAGTGAGATACATATACCATTCCACGCGCCCCACACGATGGAAAGACATCGAGCAGACTGTGATGCACCAAGGAGAACTCACCATGGTGAAAAACAGAGCTGACAACAACAACGAACTCGGAGCACAGTATAACCTGCAATACCACATGAGGCGCAGATGGCAGCTCACTCCACAGCTTGCCATGGCAGCAGGAGCAGCCATCGACACTCACCTCGGCTTCCTGTATAACACACGCAACTCCAACAACCCTGCACAGGCACAAGCATGCTTGAACATCGGTCCATCGGCAGCTGTAAGCTACAGCACGAGGATAAAATCCATAGAGCTGCTTATTGGCTACGAGGCAATGGCACCACTCGCCGGAGTGATGTTCTCACCGAACTACGGACAGTCATACTACGAGATATTCAGCAAAGGCAACTACGACCACAACGTCGTGTTCACAACCATAGCCACCACACCATCGCTCATGCACATGCTCACCGTTGACCTGCGACCATGGAAACGATGGAGCCGCACCTTCCTGCGTATAGGCTATATGGGCGATTATCAACAGGCACGCATCAACAACCTCAAGCAACACCATTACTCCCACATGTTTATACTCGGAATAAGCACTTTCCTAAGAAGAAAGTAGGAAGACAATGGCATCCTTTTCACAAGATTTAATCAAGGTAAACAGAAAGGAACAGACTACATGGAAGGAAATACAAATACCAACAACGGGAACAAAGGAGCTTGGCAACGCATGACAAGCACATTCCATGCCGTCACCCTCCTACCTTTATTCCTCTTTGCACCTTTACTCTTCCTTGTCTCATGTGTTGACGAAGAGGAATACCCAGACACGCCAAGTGGGAACTTCGAGGCGCTGTGGCGCATCATAGACGAGCACTACTGCTTCTTCGATGTTAAAGAAAAGGAATACGGACTGGACTGGAACGAAGTGTATCGTCGCTACAAGCCACAGTTCAACCCCAACATGACCGAGAATCAGGAGTTTGAAGTGCTTGCCAACATGATAAGCGAACTCAGAGACGGACATGTGAATCTCTACTCCACCTTCGACGTAGGACGTAACTGGTCGTGGCACGAGGATTTTCCGCAGAACTTCTCCGAAGCACTGCAACGCATTTACCTTGGCAACGACTACAAGATAGCCGGTTCGCTGCGCTACCGCATTCTCGACGACAACATTGGATACATCTACTGCGGCTCATTCCAAAGCAGCATTGGCGCGTCGAACCTCGATAACGTGCTATCATATCTCGCACCATGCAACGCACTGATCATTGACATACGCGACAACGGAGGCGGACAGCTCACCGCCGCCGAACAGCTTGCCAGCCGTTTCACCAACGAAGAGACCCTCGTAGGCTATCTGCAACACAAGACAGGAAAAGCGCACAACGACTTCTCTGCCATGAAAGAGCAACGGCTCAAACCCGCCAGTGGACTGAGATGGCAGAAGCGGGTGGCTGTGCTCACCAACCGCTCAGTATATAGTGCTGCCAACGAATTCGTGAAATACATGCGTTGCTTCCCTAATGTCATAACAGTGGGCGACAAGACCGGAGGAGGTGCCGGCATGCCGTTCTCCAGTGAACTGCCAAAGGGCTGGGGAGTGCGCTTCTCTGCATGTCCCATGTATGATCGCAATCATCAGACCACCGAGTTTGGCATCGAACCTGACCATCAAGTCGGCATCGCCGCTTCCGACGAGCTGCAAGGCATAGATACAATCATTGAGTTTGCAAGAAAGAAACTGGTGGAGTGACTTCTCCATGGAGCTCTTACAAGGCATAACGATGCCCGCAAGCAAAAAAAGTCGGCGTTAACGTAAGCGTTAACGTTTTTTATTTGTAACTTTGCACCCCACAAGCGCCTGTGGCGGAATTGGTAGACGCGCCAGACTTAGGATCTGGTGTCTTGCGATGTGCAGGTTCGAGTCCTGTCAGGCGCACCACTTATAATCTATAATTGGGAGTTCATAGTTCACGTTAGTGGATTATGGACTCTTTTTATTTGCAATGTTGCGGTTCACATGACCAGTGTCAACGTCCAGCTATTCATAGCCCAGCTCCTTGGCAGGATTGATATGGAAATACTTCATCTGCCGTTGAAAGCGCCAATCGTCCTGCGGTAGTATGCTCGTAATGCTGTAGTGCAGGTGGTGTGGCTTGCCCTTGGCATTACCCGTGTCACCCACGCTGCCTATGAGAGTGTTTTTCGTCACTATATCTCCGGTCTTCACATACATATCCTTCATGTGGGCATAGTAGTGCATGCGGAAAGAGGAACTGAGAATGTAGAGGCAGTTGCCTCCAAACCTGGCATTACGGTGTGCCTCCACCACTATGCCGCCAATGGCAGGATATATGGGCGTGCCTTCCGGTGCGAAGATGTCAATGCCTCCATGCTTGTGGTCTCCCCATTTGTGCCAGAACGACTCTGGGTCGTAGTTGTCCTTGCCGCATCCCTCCACCGGGTTCTGCATCTTCGTAGGCAGCAGCATGTTTGCAATTACAAACATCAGCGTTGCCATTCCCACCGTCTTGAATGTCTTTTTCAGTTTTCCCTTGTCCATCTCCTTTGCTCAGTCACTCTGCTTATTCATTTTGCAAAAGTATTCTATATTTTCTTCATTGCAAAATTTATCAATCCCTTATTTCCTTATATTCCACTTAACAACATGACAAAACATTATATCAATGGACCGTTGCCATGACCTATGCCATGGCTTACCGACCTCTGTATGGCAAGGGTAACATATTCCTTTGCTTTTGCAACTGCTTCATGTAGGCTGCTACCCTTTGCCAGCCATGAGGCTATCGACGACGACAGAGTACATCCCGTGCCGTGAAGGTTACTGCTTGCTATTTTCCCGGTGCTGAACTCCCATACGGTGCCGTCGGGAGCCATCAGTCTGTCTACCGACACCGAGCCTGTACCATGTCCTCCCTTCACGAGGAAGGCAGTGGTTGCTTTCTTCATATGGGTCTTCAATCTTTCTGCTTCTGGAATGTTTGGTGTTACAAGTGTGCAGAGTGGAAACAGATGTTCGGCTATAAAGTCCACTGCCTCGCTGTCCATAAGCTCATATCCACTGGTGGAAATCATCACAGGGTCGTAGACTACGGGCGCATCGCAGTCTTTCAGCGCTTCCACAACAATCTCTGCCACCTTACGGTTGGGTATCATCCCCACCTTCACTGCCGAGGGCACGAGGTCACCCATCACCGTCTTCAGCTGTGAAGCCACCACATCGGCATCCACAGCCACTGACGACACCACCCCCAGCGTGTTTTGCGAGGTGAGAGCAGTAATCACTGTGGTTCCATAGCAGCCATGCGCCGTTATTGTCTTCAAGTCCTGTTGTATGCCCGCTCCACCCGATGGGTCGCTGCCGGCTATTGTCATTACTATCTCCATGCGTCACCGAGTATCATTGCTCCACCGAAGCCCATTGCCATCACTTCCTCCACCCTGGCAAAGGTCACTCCTCCCAGTGCCATCACCCTGTGGTCTATTATTCCCTTTCGTCGTGCTTCCATGAGCTGCTCCCTTGTGAACATTGAGTGGTATCCTTTCTTGCTTATGCTGTCGAATATCGGACTGAGGCTCATGTAGTCGTAAGATTTCTTCCTGCACTCCTCCAGTTCTTCCAATGAATGACACGATATGCTCACCTGCCCTTCCCATCCGCATGGCAGCACTGTGTTTCTCCTGTTCAGGTGAATGCCCCCCACGCCATAGCTCACTGCAAGCCGAAAGCAATCGTGCATGACAAGCCGGGGATAGAGCTCGGAGGGTATGCTCTGCAACAGTCGTTCCATCTCACTCATGCTGGCTCCGGGCTTGCGTATATGTATCTTGTCAGCCTCATCGCCCATTAGCATATCCCCTATGCGTTCGCCTTCGCCCGCAAAGAATACTGGTTTGGTAATTATCAATATCATAGGCATTTCCGCATGAGGTCAAACGATGCGTCCCAATCTTTCCACACGGGTTCGCGCCCAAGCTGCTTCAACCGGCTGTCAATTTCATTAGGCGTGCGCTCATCGCTAACGGTAAACTGTTCCAGAGCCATGGGATAGGTGTGGTATCCACCGGGGTTGACACGGCTTCCAGCCGACATCGTTGTCACTCCCAGCGTGCACATATTGTCGCGTATATATGCCGGTTCACGCGTGGAATAAGAAATGTCCACGTCATGGTCGAAGATGCGCATGGCAAAGGTGGCTTGCGCCAGCTCCCTGTCTGTCATTAAGCAGTTTGGTTGGAAGCCTTCGTTCTGTGCCGGACGCATTCGCGGGAAGTTCACACTGAACTTCGTTCGCCAGTAGTGTTTCTGCAGATACCTCAGATGGTAAGCCATCATTGTCACGTCAGTGCGCCACTCTTTCTCAAGACCTATGAGCACCCCCATGCCTATGGAGTGCATGCCAGCCTGTCCCATACGGTCGAAGCCATCGCAGCGCCACTCAAAGCGGCTCTTCATGCCGCGAGGATGATAGGTCTTGTAGTGTTCCCTGTTGTATGTCTCCTGAAAACACACCACGCCGTTGAGTCCACTCTGCTTGAGCTTCATGTATTCCTCCGCCTTGAGTGGCATCACTTCAATCTTGATGTTTGAGAAATAGCGTTTGCCTATCTCTATTGCTTTTTCAAGATATGCCACTCCTGCCTTGGCAATGTTCTCCCCGGTCACGAGCAGTATGTTTTCAAAGGGAGCCATTCTTTTTATGGCTTTATATTCGTTTTCAATCTGTTCCGGCGTAAGTATTATCCTTGGCATGGGATTTTCCCTGTGGAAGCCACAATACACACATGAGTTGGAACATGAGTTTGTTATATACAGAGGTATGAACATCGACATGGTGCGCCCGAAGCGTTCCTCGGTATACTTGCGCGAGAGCCGTGCCATGGTCTCCAAATAGGGTTCTGCCGCAGGCGAGAGCAACGCCATGAAGTCGCTGACGTCACAACGGTGCTTTGCCAAAGCCCTGCGCACGTCGGCATCGGTCATCTCCGCTATGCGTTTCGTGGTCTCTTCCCAGCTTATAGTGTCAAGTATGTCTGAAAACATAGCTTTCTTTCTTGTTTAAAATGGTTTGAACGTAAAATCCTCCTGTTTATTGTCACCCGACCGTGTGCCACAGATGTCGCAGCCGGCATCAGGCTCGAAGCTCAGCCGTTCGTGCCTCATGCTTAGTGCATCGATGACGAGAAGGCTGTTGGTGAGCAATTCGCCTACCCCTGCAAGCCACTTTATGCACTCCGTGGCTTGAATGGTGCCCAGCATACCTACCAATGGGCTCAGGACACCCACCACAGCCCCAAGCTCCACGTCTTCGGGAGCAGGGGCATGAGGAAACAGGCATCGGTAGCAGGCTGTACCGGGAACATGTGTCATCACCTGTCCGCCATAGCGGCTCACTCCTCCCATGGAAAACGGTTTGCCGAGCCTCACACAGGCATCGTTCACCAGATACTTCGCCTTAAAGTTGTCTGTCGCATCAACAACGAAATCATAGTCACATATTATATCCTCGGCATTGTCCTTGCTCAGGAAGCAGTCATGGCTCTCTACCTTCACGTCGGGATTGAGCTTCACCATCCTTTCCCTTGCCACTTCCACCTTCAGCCTTCCTATGTCGGAGGTGCTGTGAATAACCTGACGCTGCAGGTTGCTGATGCTCACTCTGTCGCCATCAACGATGCCTATGCTGCCCACACCCGATGCCGCCAGATAGAGCATCACCGGCGAACCCAGTCCGCCTGCGCCAACCACCAGCGCCTTTGACTGTAGCAAACGTTCCTGTGCCTCCATGCCGAAACCATTGAGTATCAGGTGGCGCTCATATCTGTCTTGCTGCTTTTGCGATAGCATCATTGTCTTTTCTTTAGTTTTCTGAGGTCGTGTGAGAGTCTGGCAGCACAGAAGTCCGGTCCGCACATGGTGCAATAGTCCCCGTCGGTGTGGCCTACCTCGGTGAAATAGCGCAGGGCAAGCTCCGGGTCGAGAGAGAGGTGGAACTGGTCGCGCCACCTGAACTCAAAGCGCGCCTTCGAGAGAGCATTGTCGCGTATGGTGGCGGCAGGATGTCCCTTGGCAATGTCGGCGGCATGTGCCGCAATCTTATATGCAATGATACCGGCACGCACATCGTCTTTATTAGGCAATGCGAGATGCTCCTTGGGAGTGACATAGCAGAGCATTGCCGTGCCCAGCCATGCTATGTGGGTTGCTCCTATGGCACTGGTTATATGGTCGTAGCCGGGAGCAATGTCGGTGACGATGGGACCGAGGGTGTAGAACGGTGCCTCGTGGCATTTCACGAGCTGCCGCTCCATGTTCTCGCGTATCATGTGCAAGGGCACATGTCCCGGACCCTCTATAAATGCCTGAACGTTTTTCTCCCAGGCGCGCAACACCAGTTCGCCCATGGTGTCGAGCTCGGCAAACTGTGCGGCATCATTGGCATCGGCAATACATCCGGGACGCAGACCGTCGCCCAGCGACAATGCCGTGTCGTAACGATACACAATGTCGCATATATCATCGAAATGCTCATAGAGGAAGCTCTCCCTGTCGTGAATGAGGCACCACTTGCTCATGATGCTGCCGCCACGGCTTACAATGCCACACAGGCGGTTGTCAGCCAGATGCACGTTCTGTCGGCGTATGCCGGCATGTATGGTAAAATAGTCCACTCCTTGCTCACATTGTTCCACGAGTGTGTCGCGAAACACCTCCCATGTGAGGTCTTCCACCCTGCCCTTCACCTTTTCCAGGGCCTGGTATATGGGCACCGTTCCCACCGGTACCGGACAGTTGCGAAGTATTCTCTCGCGTGTCTCATGTATATTGCTGCCAGTGGAGAGATCCATCAGCGTGTCTCCTCCCCATCTGCACGACCACAGCGCCTTGTCTACCTCCTCGTCTATTGACGACGTGGTGGCAGAGTTGCCTATGTTGGTGTTTATCTTCACTGCGAAATGTCGCCCTATAGTCATCGGCTCGCTCTCGGGATGATGGGTGTTGGCAGGAATGACAGCCCTGCCCAGTGCTACCTCATTGCGCACAAACTCGGGAGTGATATGGTTCTTTATGCCAAGAGACTCGCTGTTCATGCTCTCACGTATCGCCACATATTCCATCTCGGGAGTGATGATACCCGCCTTGGCACATTCCATCTGTGTCACGCCCTGACGGTTTCTTGCCCGGTCGGCAATCCACCGTTGTCTCATGGGTGGCAGTCCCTTTTCAAAGTCGGGTGTAAAGTCTGGGTCGGAATAGGCTCCGCTGGTGTCATAGATCAGTACGGGAGCGTTGCTGCGTGTATGGGGCATGCCCCTGTCGTCGCGGGTTACCGTGGGCGTGAGGTTCACTTTCACCATTCCCACGCGCACGTCGGGATACATGGTGCCATGCATGTAGAACTTCTCGCGCTTGGCATAGGCCTTATGATCATTTTTAATCATGCTGTTATATATATAATATGTGTGTTGTTTTATTAAGTATTCAGAAATGCAGTGAGCGGACTTGAAGCTTCTGCCCTGTCGGACACTGCACCGAGACCAGCCTCGTAAGCCTGACGACCGGCAATGACAGCCATGCGGAAAGCATCGGCCATGGCTACGGGGTCGCCCGCCACAGCTATGGCGGTGTTCACCAGCACACAGTCGGCACCCATCTCCATAGCCTCGGCGGCATGGCTTGGCGCTCCTATACCGGCATCAACCACCACGGGCACAGTGGCTTGGTCAATGATTATTTGTAGGAAGTCTTTCATTATCAGTCCTTTATTGGTTCCTATGGGAGCGGCAAGGGGCATCACCGTGGCTGCGCCAGCCTCCTCCAGACGCTTGCACAGCGTGGGGTCAGCCTGACAGTATGGCAGCACTACGAAGCCGAGCTTCACCAGCTGCTCTGTGGCTTTGAGTGTCTCCACCGAGTCGGGCAGCAGGTAGCGCGGGTCGGGATGTATCTCCAGCTTGAGCCAGTTGGTGCCAAACGCCTCTCGTGCCATCTGTGCTGCAAAGACAGCTTCCTCGGCATTGCGCACACCCGACGTGTTTGGCAGGAGCTGTATGTTACGGTTCCCGGTGACATGCCTCAGCAGGTCGTCGTCTTTGTCTGTAAGCTCCACTCGCTTCATTGCCACGGTCACCATCTCCGTGGCTGAAGCCTCAATGGCACGCGCCATAAGCTCATTGTCGTTGAACTTTCCGGTGCCGAGGAAAAGGCGGGAGCCAAACTCCCGTCCGGCAATTAATAGTTTACTCATGATTTACTAATTCTATTACTTTTTTCATTTCTTCTATCGGGTTGACTGCACGCAATATGGTGCCACTCAATGCTATCCCACTTACGCCCGTATGCATAAGCGAAGGTATGTCGTCACGGGTGATGCCGCCTATCGCCACGATTGGAAGGTCTATGCCTGCTTCACGCATGTTGCCCACTATGCTGCGATAGCCTTCAAGACCCAGCACGGGAGAGAGTTTCTCCTTGGTTGTGGTGAAACGGAAGGGACCACAGCCAATGTAGTCGGCTGAAGCCTCATGGCTGGCTACCACGTCAGAAAAGGTATTGGCGGTAGCTCCTATTATATACCCGCTACCCAGAATGCGTCGGGCTTCAGCCACGGGCATGTCGTTCTTTCCGAGATGCACGCCGTCGGCACCAAGCTCCATGACCAACTCCACCCGGTCGTCAATGACAAACGTAGCACCATAGCTACGGCATAGCCCCTGAGCATCAATGGCAATGGGACGCACCTCGTCGTCGCTGTAGCCTTTCATGCGCAGCTGTATCCACTTGCAGCCTCCCTGAAGCGCCATCCTTATAGACGACAGGTAGCTGTAACGCTCGGTGTAATGGGAAATAAACTGTACCACGAAGCTATCCCCCACATGCTGCTTTGACAATAGTGATGCTCGCACCCTCCTGTATAGGCGTGTCGATCCAAGAGCTGCGCGGCTTCAACTGATTATCAATGGCTACTGCCACTCCTTCATGGGGCAGTTGCAACAGGGTGGCAAGCTCCGACAACGTGCGGGCTTGCGTCTCGTGACGTTTGTTGTTGATTATTACTGTCATATTACATTCCTCCAACGGCATTATCCGTATCAGGTTCTATGGGTATATTCTCAGCCTCGGCAAATGCCTCAGCACCCCGAATATCTTGTTTTCGGCTGCAAAGATAATTATTTTATGGAAAACAGACAAAAAAAGTTGTTCCCACATAGGAGAACATCGCAAAAAGTCCGTGAAACATTTTGCAAACAAATGTAAAAATCCACAAGAATATTTTAGAAACGTTAACTTTTAAAGTTCTTGGAAAAGCTATTTTTTACCCTTTGTAACTCATTGGTAATCAATTGGTTGAAAAGGGCATTTTAAAAGAGCCACTTTTGGCGTGCAAAAGAGCCTCTTTTGGAAGGTAAAAGAGCCTCTTTCACAATGCGAAAGTGGCACTTTCGTTTTCTCACTGTGCGGAGAATATTTTCCGTTCACATTTGTTAACTGTTTCACGGAATTGAAATTTTGCGCAGAAAGGACGTTTTTCTTGTCCCGCAGAACTTTCCGATTAAGCGAGAGCAATCAAACTTGTTTGAATTGCCGAGCGTGAGGAAAGTCGGTGAAACCAAAGGGCAGAAATAGCAAAAATTATCGTTAATGTAAGGGCATAAATAAAGCTTTTGTTGTGTCGGATTTGCAATCCGACACCATTGAATATGAGCATCTGTGATGCAGCAAAGTCTTTACTTTGTTTTACAGTTGTGTCGGATTTCTTGCTTCCGGCAAGCGACCATAGGTCGATGAGCAATCCGACACCATTGAGTATGAGCATCTGTGATGCGGAAAAAAAGGTAATGACTGTGTTGTCGGATTACAAATCCTAATATTCAGATGAGCAGGATTGCAAATCCTGCTCAACAATCCTGTTCAACCCTCCTTCTCACTCTCCTTCTCAACTCTCCTGCTCACCCTCCTTCTCAACTCTCCTGCTCACTCTCCTTCTCAATTCTCCTGCTCAACTCACTCCTGCCCATAAGGACAGCGTTTCAGTTGTGTCGGATTTGCAATCCGACACCATCGAATATGAGCATCTGTGATGCGGTAAAATAACGACATCTGATTGGTACGCCCCGAAAGGGGCAGTGAGCAGTTAGCCCGGGGCAGCGCCCTGGGTATGAGAATAACACACACAAGCGCCCAGAATTGAAGTGAAACAATAACTATGGGAAACAACCATTGAGACAAAAAAAAAATCATTACAGTTGCTTGTTTATTCATTATTTATTACCTTTGCGCACTGGATAGCAAGTATCTCATTATTAAGCGCATGAATAAATAATTATACAACGTAACCAACTAACATTTTAAGTATTTACAGAGCATCCATAAAAGAGTAGGATGCAGAGAAGGAGACCTAAGGATGAAACGTTTTGCAAACATTATGTTAATGTTGGCATGTATGCTTGTAGGCTTGACACAGCAAGCAGGGGCATATAGTGTCAACGACAAGATTACCATTGGTGGTATTACCTATAACGTTACAGGTGGATATAACGTTACAGCCATCAACACTACATTGACAGGAGAGATTACCATACCGGAAACGGTGTTCGACGGTCAGGATGTGACGTTCACCGTGACTGGAGTGGGCTTTGACGAGAGTCCGCAGGCTTGGAGCGGCGTGACAGCTGTAAACCTGCCATCCACGCTCAAGACCATCAACAGAGGAGCTTTCTTCGGTTCGTCGATTACCAGAATACATATTCCGGCATCGGTGAAGGAGATTTCGTCACTGGGACTGACCTACGGAATGTCAAAGTTGGCTGAAATAACCGTTGATGAGAGCAACCCCTACTTCAAGTCTGTAGACAACGTATTGTATAGCAAGGACGGGAAAGAGCTCGTAGCCTATCCGCGTTCCCGCCCCCTTGATGAAGAGAATGTGTTCCGCATTCCGGAAGGCGTTGAGGTGGTAAGAGGAATGGCGTTCAACAGCATTTCGGCACTGAAGACGCTCTATGTGCCAAAGACGGTATTGACTTACAATGCTGTTTCAACGTGCACCAATCTGGAGAATGTTTTTGTTGACGACGATAACCCCAGCTATTGTGACGTTGACGGAGTGGTGTTTGACAAGGAGATGACCACTCTTCTATCCTATCCTCCCGGCAAGACGGCTACAAGCTACTCGGTGCCCGACGGCATAAAGACGGTGGAGTCAAACGCATTCTCCAGCGCCCGTTTCTCTACAGTGGACCTCAACGGGGTTGAAACACTTAAGGACGCAGCCTTCAACACCTGTGCGAACCTCACATCGATAACCATACCGAGCAACATGTCGAACATTCCGGAGGGAGCCATTGCTGCCTGTTCACAACTGACAAACTACTATGTTGCCGAGGGTAACGAGACCTATAAGGACATTGACGGTGTGCTTTACTCGGCTGACGGCAAGACACTCATTATATACCCCATGGGACGCAATGATGCCACCTATGTAATAGCCGAAGGAGCCACGGCAATCGCGGGAAAGGCGTTTGCCAGCGCAAAGATAAAAGAGATTGAAATACCTAAAGCCATCAGCGACATTGGTGAAGGGGCATTCCAGTGGTGCCAGAACCTTGAAAACGTAACCTTTGAAGAGCCGTCAGAGCTTACGGAGATAAAGATGCAGGTGTTTTATTTCTCCCACATACAGGAGCTGACACTGCCGAAGTCGGTGGCCTACATACGCAACCAGTCGTTCCAGGCATCAGGCATAAAGGAGGTGGTGGTGCCCGAAGGGTCTGCCCTCAAATCAATAGGCGGTGCCGCGTTCATAGGCACAGGCATTGAGCATTTTACCTTTGAGGGCGACTGTCCGCTCACGACAATAGGCAGTGAAGCATTCAGCGGGTGCGCAAAGCTGGAAGAATTCAATTTCCCGGCAACGGTGACAACCATTGGTAGCAGTGCTTTCTATAAATGCAAATCGCTTTCAAGCATAACCTTTGCCGACGATGCAGTGATAACCACCATTGGCTCGAAGGCATTTTCAAACAGCGGTCTTGTGAGCCTGACCATTCCAGAGAGTGTCACCTCGATAGAAATGGAGGCATTCCGCGAATGTGATGTGCTGGAGTCAATAAACGTGGGCAAGAACGTAACCAACATACACCCGCAGGCTTTCAAGTTCTGCAGCAAGCTGAAGAACATCAACGTGGATAAAGAGAATGGCAAGTATTCGAGTGTTGACGGAGTGCTGCTGTCAAAAAACAAACGCACGCTCATGCTCTTCCCTCCCGGAAAAGCCAACGACAGGTTCACCCTCCTGCCACCGTCAATAACCACCATTGGCGACTATGCCTTCTATAGCTGCGAAAACCTGAAGAACGTGACAATACCCAACCTCGTGACTACTATTGGCAAGCGCGCCTTCGGACTATGCACAAACCTTAACACTATAACGTTTCTGTGTCACGACATGATTAGCCCGGACAATATAGCCACGGCACTGAACGAGGCTGCCTTTGACGATGGAGTGACAACGGCGGAGGACAAACGCGGAGACATAAACATATATGTGCATGAAAGCCAGCTGGGCGACTACCAGGCAGAGCCTTTCTATCAGAAGTTCAAGTCAATAGCCACGTCGTTTACCAATGGCAGCGAGGAATATATCGCAGTGTCTGACAATGCCGTGGACCTGCTAAGCACTTCTACGACAGACGAGACATACATCATTCCCCGCAACGTGAACCATGACGGAAGAACCTATGAGGTGGCACTCGTAGGCGACTATGCATTCAGAAACACAAGCAGCAATGTGAAAGAGGTTGTATTGTTCGACAATGTTGAATATATTGGTGCCAAGGCATTTCTCACCGACATCACCAATAACACGAGCACGGTGGAGAGGGTGTTCTTCATAGGAAGCACACCAAGCACAGAGATGCTTTCAACGACCCGTTTTGAGCTTGACGCCACTGGTAGCGACTACTCTGAGATAGCCGGAACAACGAACATATATGTGAAGAAGTCAAAGCTGGAAGGCTATAAGACGGCAATGCCGAGATATGCTGAGCAGATGGACTATAAGATACCATTCCCCATGACATCTAAATATGGCACGTTCTGCCGAGAGTTCGACACCGACTTCTCGGAACTCACAAGCACCGACAACGAAGGCATGCCACAGATGATTGCCTTCACAGCAGGAAAATATGGAAGAGACATTGACAAGAATGGTGACGAGGTACTATATGTCCACATGGAAAGCATAAACCTCGGCGATGCTCAGGGCGACGGCACGTTCATTCCTGCCAACACAGCGGTGCTCATACGGGCAACAGGAGATGTTGAGGGGCACGAAAACGACTACTACCAGATACACGACGACAACCTGGCTGAATATTCCAGGGCGAATATCATGAAGGGAGTGACGGTGAGACCTGCAATAGTGCAGCCTACAGAAGACTCATTTACCAACTTCCTGATGTCTACTGACAGCAAGCTCCACAAGATGACGGTGGCACGCACATTCCCCACTCACAAAGCCTACATGCAGCTGCCAACAGAAGATATTCAGAACTCAAAGATTGCAATAACCTTCGAAGAGCCGCTCATGGGCAACGACGAAAGCGGAAAGAAACCACTCATACCGTTTGAAGAATCAGAAGAGATAACAAATGCCATATTCGGCATAAACAACGATGCCGGCAAGCAGGGAGAATGGTACACGCTGCAAGGTGTTAAGACAAACAACCCCTCGAAAGGCATATACATACATGATGGAAAGAAAGTGGTAGTGGAATAACCAAGGATAACAAAAAAGAAAGACAATGAAGAAATCATATAGAAAACCGGAAACAGAAACAGTGTCGCCAAGAATAGAGGGCTTGCTCTACACTGCAAGTCCGCAACAAGGCAGCGACGACGACGGCACGCTGCCCATAGCCGCAAAGCAACACACCACAGCCCCCGACGATGACGAAGAAGATTGGGAGGATGACCTTGAACAAGCGTCACTGCCCCACTTCAACATCTGGGACGACTGACACGAAATGTCATGAGTATAACTTAGAAAAAGATACAACAGAAGTAACGAATAGAAACAGCCGCTTGCAGATAAGTGCAAGCGGCTGTTTATTGTGCAGGAAATACTACTTTGTAATCGTCAATGTATAATATAGCTGAACGGGTGTTGACAAGTGCGCCAGTAGTTTGAGTTCAATACTGAGCACAAACTACAATAGGCATTATATGGAAACATAGGAAATGACAATGCAAAGAAGGAATAATCAGATGGTTTTTAGCAGTATAGAGAAAGCTATTCGCTATTTCTTTTGCATCGGACGGTAATAGAAAAGATGATAAAAAAAGGATATAAAAATAAGAGGGACTGTTCTCGCACGAGAACAGTCCCTCTTATTTGATATGATTAGAATATGAATGAAGTCTTATTCAGCTTCGTTTTCCTGAGCTACATAGTCGAGCACGCTCTTCTTGTTGGCTTGCACGCGGTCGTAGTCTTCTTTCGAACCAACGATGATCTTCTCCCACTGACGCAGACCTGTACCGGCAGGGATGAGGTGTCCGCAGATAACGTTCTCCTTCATACCCTCGAGGCGGTCTACCTTTCCACGTATGGCTGCTTCGTTGAGCACCTTGGTGGTTTCCTGGAACGATGCTGCCGACATGAAGCTCTTGGTTTGCAGGGCTGCGCGTGTGATACCTTGCAGTATCTGGGTTGATGTTGCAGGTACGGCATCGCGTACTTGAACAGGACGGAGGTCGCGGCGCTTCAGACTTGAGTTCTCGTCACGGAGCTTGCGGGCAGAGATAATCATACCCTTGTAGCAATTCTCAGAGTCTCCGGCATCAACTACGACTTTCTTTCCCCAGATACGGTCGTTCTCTTCAGCAAAGTCAAGCTTGTCAACAATCTCCTGCTCAAGGAAGGTGGTGTCACCCGGATCATTGATCTGCACCTTGCGCATCATCTGTCTAACGATGATCTCAAAGTGTTTGTCGTTGATCTTTACACCCTGCAGACGATAAACGTCCTGAACTTCGTTCACGATATACTCCTGAACAGCCGTGGGACCTTTGATGGCAAGGATGTCAGCGGGAGTGATGGAACCATCGGAGAGAGGATATCCTGCACGCACGGCATCGTGTTCCTGTACGAGTATCTGCTTTGACAGTGGCACAAGATACTTGCGTTGTTCACCTGTCTTCGATGTCACTGTTATCTCGCGGTTACCACGCTTGAGCTTTCCGAGTGTCACCTCACCGTCGATTTCACTTACGACGGCAGGGTTGGACGGGTTGCGCGCTTCGAAGAGCTCGGTCACACGAGGCAGACCACCGGTGATATCGCCTGCACCTCCCATGGTACGAGGAATCTTGACGAGGGTGGTACCAGTGGTAATCTTAGTACCGTCTTGTATACGTTGCTCTATATGACCTCCCACGGGGAAGATATATGTTCCGAGAATGTCTTCTGGACTGAAGCGGCCATCCTTGTTCTTCTTTGCTCCCGGACGAACGATGTCGCAGGTAGGAACTCGGTTACGGTCTTTTGTATCGGTTATGATACGCTCTTCAAGACCTGTAGCATCGTCGGTTTCTGCACGGTAGGTGATACCTTCCACGACATCGTGGAACTTAACCACACCGGCATATTCACTCACGATAACGGCATTGAATGGATCCCACTTGGCAATGAGGTCGCCTTTCTTCACCTTGTCGCCATTCTTGAAGTAGAGCGTGCTACCATAGGGCACGTTCATCACAGAAAGCACGATGTCGGTGTTGGGATCGATGAAGCGCACCTCGGCAAGACGGCTTACCACCATCTCACAGTTGAGCTCAGACTCGTCAGCTTGACGCTCAACGAATGGCACGGTACGCAACTCATCAAATTCAATCTTGGAATCGTTCTTTGCCACAATGCTCGCATTGGCAGCGGCATTGCCTGCCACACCACCGGCGTGGAATGTACGAAGGGTAAGCTGGGTACCAGGCTCACCAATGGCCTGGGCAGCAATCACACCCACAGCCTCACCAAGCTGAACCATACGAGCGGTTGCGAGGTTGCGACCGTAACATTTCATACATACACCCTTCTTGCTTTCACAGGTGAGTACCGAACGTATCTCAACGCTTTCAATGGGTGAGTCCTCTATTGCAGCAGCCTTGGGCTCGGTTATCTCCTCACCGGCTTTCACAATGGTTTCGCCCGTTGTGGGATTAACGATGTCGTGAACAGATACACGTCCGAGTATGCGCTCATAGAGTGTGGATATCACTTCGTCACCACTCTTGAGAGCCGTACAGTTGAGTCCGCGCAGAGTGCCGCAGTCCTCTTCGGTGATAATCACATCGTGAGACACATCAACAAGACGACGTGTGAGGTAACCGGCATCGGCAGTCTTCATGGCGGTATCGGCAAGACCCTTACGGGCACCGTGGGAAGAAATGAAGTATTCAAGCACCGACATACCCTCCTTGAAGTTAGAGATAATAGGATTCTCAATGGTGGTACGGGTGTCGGCACCGGCTTTCTGAGGCTTACCCATCAGACCACGCATACCAGAGAGCTGCTTAATCTGATCTTTAGAACCACGGGCTCCTGAGTCAAGCATCATATATACAGCATTGAAGCCCTGGTCGGCTTCGGTCATCTGCTTGAGAAGCACGTTACCGAGGTCGTTGTTCACATGGGTCCAGGTATCGATAACCTGATTGTAACGCTCGTTGTCGGTGATGAAACCCATATTGTAGTTATTGGTTATTTCATCTACCTCACGCTGTCCACGGTCAACAATCTCTGCCTTCTCCTTTGGTATGATAATATCGTCAAGGTTGAACGACAGACCTGCGGTGTAAGCCATGCGGTATCCGAGGTTCTTGATGCCATCGAGGAACTCGCATGCACGAGCCATACCCACCATCTTGATTACATCAGCGATGATGCCGCGCAGGGTTTTCTTAGAAATGATGTCATTGAAGTAACCAACCTCATCGGGCACGATACCATTCACGATGACACGTCCAACAGATGTCTCCACCATGCGCTTCTGGTATTTGCCATCAACGAGATCGTTGACAATAACTTTTACCGATGCGTGGAGGTCGCACTTGCCTTCGTTGTAGGCAATGATAGCTTCTTCCGGTCCATAGAAGGTCAGTCCTTCACCCTTTGCTCCCGGACGTATCTTGGTGATGTAATACAATCCGAGCACCATGTCTTGCGACGGAACGGTGATAGGAGCACCATTTGCAGGATTGAGGATATTGTGGCTCTGAAGCATCAGCACCTGAGCCTCGAGAATAGCCTCATTGCTCAATGGGAGGTGAACAGCCATCTGGTCACCGTCGAAGTCGGCATTGAAGGCGGTACAAGCCAGAGGATGAAGCTGGATGGCCTTACCCTCGATGAGCTTGGGCTGGAATGCCTGTATACCGAGACGGTGAAGTGTAGGAGCACGGTTGAGAAGCACAGGGTGACCCTTCATTACATTCTCAAGGATATCCCAAATGATGGGTTCACGACGGTCTACAATCTTCTTTGCACTCTTAACCGTCTTCACGATGCCACGCTCAATGAGCTTGCGAATGATGAACGGCTTATACAGTTCGGCTGCCATGAGTTTTGGAAGACCACATTCACCCATCTTCAGCTCTGGACCAACAACGATAACCGAACGTGCAGAATAGTCAACACGCTTACCGAGCAGGTTCTGACGGAAACGTCCCTGCTTACCTTTGAGTGAGTCGGAAAGTGACTTCAGCGGACGGTTGCTCTCACTCTTCACTGCTGAAGACTTGCGAGAGTTGTCGAAGAGAGAGTCAACAGCTTCCTGAAGCATACGTTTCTCATTGCGGAGAATAACCTCGGGAGCCTTGATCTCAACAAGTCTCTTCAAACGATTGTTACGAATTATAACCCTACGATAGAGGTCGTTGAGGTCAGATGTGGCAAACCTACCACCATCGAGCGGTACGAGAGGACGCAGCTCTGGCGGTGTCACGGGGATAATCTTCATTATCATCCACTCAGGATGATTTATGTCCTTTGATGTACGGAATGCCTCCACTACCTGCAAACGCTTGAGCGCTTCTGTCTTGCGCTGCTGGCTGTTGTCTGTTGTTGCACGGTCGCGCAGCTCTCCTGCCAAACGGTCAAGGTCAAGACCTGCCAAAAGGTCATAGATAGCCTCAGCACCCATCTTGGCAATAAACTTATTGGGGTCGCTGTCGTCAAGACGCTCATTGCCATCGGGCAGTTGATTGTCGAGGATGTCAAGATATTCTTCCTCGGTCAGGAGGTCGAACTTCTCCGAGCCGTTAACCTTATTGCCTTCTCCATCCTGTCTGCCTTCCATCACACCCGGCTGGATTACAATGTAGCGCTCATAGTAAATAACCGTATCGAGCTTCTTTGTGGGAAGTCCGAGCAGATAACCTATCTTGTTAGGAAGAGAACGGAAGTACCATATATGTGCAACAGGAACAACCAATTCAATGTGGCCGCTGCGCTCACGACGTACTTTCTTCTCTGTGACCTCAACACCGCATCGGTCGCACACAATGCCTTTGTAGCGTATGCGCTTATATTTACCGCAGGCACACTCATAGTCTTTAGTAGGACCAAAGATGCGCTCACAGAAGAGACCGTCGCGTTCGGGCTTATATGTACGATAATTGATGGTCTCTGGCTTGGTAACCTCGCCGAAAGAGTTCTCAAGAATCTCCTCGGGTGAAGCGAGGCCTATGGTAATCTTTGAAAAATTACTCTTTACTTTATTATCTTTCTTAAAAGCCATGCTTTATATTCTTTATTCTATTATGTTTCTGTTTATTATCACAACGCATCTTAGTCCATCTTGATGCTCAAACCAAGTCCGCGAAGCTCATGGAGCAAAACGTTGAGAGACTCTGGGATGCCTGGAGTAGGCATCGGCTCACCCTTGACGATTGCCTCATATGCCTTTGAACGACCTACGACATCGTCAGACTTGATTGTCAGTATCTCTTGAAGTACATGGCTGGCACCGAATGCCTCAAGTGCCCAGACCTCCATTTCTCCGAAACGCTGACCACCAAACTGAGCCTTACCGCCAAGTGGCTGCTGAGTGATAAGGCTGTACGGACCGATTGAACGGGCGTGCATCTTGTCTTCAACCATGTGTCCCAGCTTAAGGAAGTATGTTATACCCACCGTTGCAGGCTGGTCGAACATCTCTCCTGTCTCACCGTCGTATAGATGGGTTGAGCACAGGCGTGGCAGTCCTGCCTTATCTGTCCACTCCGACAAGTCATCAAGTTTGGCACCATCAAATATAGGTGTAGCAAACTTCACTCCAAGACGCTTTCCTGCGGCACCAAGGATAGCTTCAAATATCTGTCCCAGGTTCATACGCGAAGGCACACCCAGCGGGTTCAGCACAAGGTCTACAGGACGTCCGTCCTCCAGGAATGGCATGTCCTCCATACGAACGACCTTAGAAACAATACCTTTGTTTCCATGGCGTCCGGCGAGTTTGTCACCCACTCCAATCTTGCGTTTCTTTGCTACATACACCTTTGCCATCTGAAGAATACCAGAAGGAAGCTCGTCACCAATGGTTATGGCGAGTTTGCGACGCTTCAGCTCGGCATCCATCTGCTTATACTTGCGAATGTAGTTCATGATAAGACGCTGTATGAGTGCGTCATCGTGCTCATCACCCGTCCAGTTGCTCGACTGTATGCCTTCATAGTCAAGGTTCTTGAGCATGGCAACGGTAAACTTGCTGCCCTTGGTGATTATTTCTGCACCGGAATAGTCGCAAATACCCAAAGAGGTCTTACCCTTGGTGAGAGTCATCAGCTTCTCTACGAGGATATCTTTCAGGTCGTCATTCTTTGCTTCATATTCCTCATCTATCTTAGCCAGCAAGATTTTGTCTTGCTTCTTGCTTTCACGCGTCTTCACCGAACGCGAGAACAGTTTCTTGTCGATGATTACTCCGCTGAGTGATGGATTGGCCTTCAGTGAAGAATCTTTCACATCGCCGGCCTTGTCACCGAATATTGCACGGAGCAGTTTCTCTTCTGGAGAAGGATCACTCTCTCCCTTAGGAGAAATCTTACCGATGAGGATGTCACCTGGCTCTACTCGAGCACCTACTCTGATGATACCATTCTCATCGAGGTCTTTAGTTGCCTCTTCGCTTACGTTTGGAATATCGCTGGTAAACTCTTCCATACCACGCTTGGTCTCCCTGACATCAAGTGAGAACTCGTCAACATGTACGGAAGTGAGCACGTCGTCACGAACGATGCGCTCGCTGAGCACGATGGCATCCTCATAGTTATATCCCTTCCAAGGCATGTAAGCCACGAGGAGGTTCCTACCCAGGGCAAGCTCTCCGTTCTCAGTGGCATAACCCTCGGTGAGGATGTCACCCTTGGTCACTCTCTGACCCTTGTCACAAATAGGGCGGAGGTCCACAACCATGTTCTGGTTGGTGCGGCGGAACTTAGGTATACGATATTCTTTCAGTGCAGGCTCAAAACTTACGAACTCCTCGTCATCTGTACGGTCATAGAGAATTCGTATGGTTGTGGCATCAACATATTCTACAACGCCATCACCTTCTGCAACAATCATTGTGCGAGAGTCTTCACACACTTGTTTCTCCAGTCCGGTACCAACGATTGGGGCATCGTTGTGAAGCAGAGGCACAGCCTGACGCATCATGTTACATCCCATGAGGGCACGGTGACCGTCGTCATGCTCCAAGAAGGGAATGAGACCTGCCGACACCGATGCTATCTGCTGCGGCGACACATCCACCATGTCTACCTGATCGGGAGCTACGACAGGGTAATCGGCATCCTGACGACACTTCACCGTCTTGCGAATAAATGTTCCATCGGAATTCAACGGTGCGTTACCCTGACCTATAATCTGGTCTTCTTCCTCTTCAGCGGTGAGATAGACTATATGATCGTTGTCCATGTCAACCTTTGCATCCTTCACCTTGCGGTATGGGGTGACAATAAAGCCAAGGTCGTTGATCTTTGCATATACGCAGAGAGAAGATATAAGACCGATATTCGGACCTTCAGGACTCTCAATAGGACAAAGACGTCCGTAGTGAGTATAGTGAACGTCACGCACCTCAAAACCAGCACGCTCACGCGACAGACCGCCGGGACCGAGAGCCGACAGACGGCGCTTGTGTGTCACCTCTGCCAGAGGGTTGGTCTGATCCATGAACTGGCTCAACGGGTTAGTACCGAAGAATGAATTTATAACACTTGAAATTGTCTTGGCATTGATGAGGTCGGTTGGCTGGAATACCTCATTGTCCCTGACGTTCATACGTTCGCGTATGGTACGGCTCATACGCGCCAGACCAATGGAGAACTGGTTGCTGAGCTGCTCACCAACAGTTCTCACGCGACGGTTGCTGAGGTGGTCGATGTCGTCGACGGTAGCATTAGAGTTGACCAGCTGTATGAGATATTTGATAATCTCAATGATGTCATCCTTGGTAAGTACACGGATGTCAGAGTCAGTGTCAAGACCCAGCTTCTTGTTGAGACGGTAGCGTCCCACCTCACCGAGGTCATAGCGTTTGTCAGAGAAGAACAGGTTTTGGAACACCTCGCGTGCACTTGCATCATCAGCAGGGTCAGCATTACGCAACTGACGATAGATGTATAGCACGGCTTCTTTCTCTGAGTGGCTCGGGTCTTTTGCAAGGGTCTCGAAGATTGTTGCATACTTGCTTGCCATCTCTTCATCCTTATGTACAAGGATGGAAGCAGCACCGCTGTCCAATATGTCGTCGATGTTGTCGGAGGTGATATCTGTCTCACGCTCCAATACAACCTCGTTTCTTTCAATAGATACAACCTCACCGGTATCCTCGTCTACGAAGTCCTCATTCCATGACTTCATCACATTACCGGCAAGTCTCTTTCCGATGACAGCCTTAAGGTTCTTCTTGTTGACCTTCACCTCTTCGCAAAGATCGAAAATCTGAAGAATATCCTTATCGCTTTCAAAACCGATAGCACGAAGAAGTGTAGTAACAGGTAGTTTCTTCTTTCTATCTATATAGGCATACATCACATTGTTGATGTCAGTGGCAAACTCTATCCATGAGCCCTTGAATGGGATGATACGGGCACTATAGAGCATCGTTCCGTTGGCATGCTGTCCCTGTCCGAAGAACACGCCGGGTGAACGGTGAAGCTGTGATACCACCACGCGCTCGGCACCGTTGATAATAAAGGTACCATTCTGAGTCATGTAAGGTATGGTACCCAGAAACACATCTTGTATGAATGTGCCGAAATCCTCATGGTCAGGGTCTGTACAATACAGCTTCATCTTAGCCTTCAAGGGTACGCTATATGTCAGTCCACGCTCCAGACACTCGTCTATGGTGTAGCGAGGAGGGTCAATATAGTAATCCAGGAACTCGAGAACGAAATTGTTTCTTGTATCGGTTATAGGGAAATTCTCTGCGAACACCTTATAAAGACCGTCATTCTTGCGTTCCTCAGGCGGAGTGTCTAACTGTAAGAAGTCCCTGAAAGACTTCAGCTGCACGTCAAGAAAATCCGGGTATGCCAAAGGATTCTTAACGCTTGCAAAGTTTACTCTGTTATCAACAATTTTTGTAGCCATTATTAATTTGGTTATAATCGGGAAATCGGATTCATCGGACAAATCCGATTACTCCTACTGTCAAAAGACACAAAAAGGTTAGGATTCACCTACTTAGCAAATCCTAACCATATTTAAAAGATGTTATAGCTCAATTATTTCAGCTCTACCTTAGCACCAGCCTCTTCGATAGCCTTCTTAAGGTTCTCAGCCTCGTCCTTAGAGAGACCTTCCTTGATGGTAGCGGGAGCACCGTCAACAAGCTCCTTTGCCTCTTTCAGACCAAGACCGCAAGCTTCCTTAACTGCCTTTACAACCTGCAGTTTAGCTGCGCCTACCTCAGCGAGAACAACATCGAAAGATGTCTTCTCCTCTGCAGCAGCATCAGCACCGCCAGCTGCGGGACCAGCAGCTACAGCTACAGCTGCAGCAGCAGGCTCGATACCATACTCGTCCTTCAGGACTGTTGCCAACTCATTTACTTCTTTTACTGTAAGGTTTACTAACTCTTCAGCAATAGCTTTAATATCTGCCATTTTATTTTAAAATTTTAATTGTTTTTTAATAACTGTTTATCTCGCTTAATTGTTACGCTCAGCGATAGCGTCAAGCAGCCCATGGATCTTTCCACCGGCGTTCAGACCGGAAACGACATTCTTGATAGGCGACTGCAGCAGTGTAATAACGTCGGCAATAAGCTCGTTCTTACTCTTCAGTGCTGCAAGCTCGTCAAGTTTGTCAGCTCCTACAAAGATGCTCTCCTCAGCATAAGCAGCCTTCAGTGCGGGAATACCTTCTTTCTTGTATTCCTTCAGGAGCTTAGCGGGAACGTTAGCTGTCTGACAGAACAGAACAGCAGTATTGCCTTTCAAGGAGTCATACAGGGGTTCGAAGTCAATCTCCGAAGCCTCTAAGGTCTTATGAAGAAGGGTATTCTTCACAACGACCATCTTTATTTCCTTCTTGAAGCACTTGCGACGAAGGTCACTGGTCTTCTCAGCATTCAGTCCGGTAACGTCAACCAGATAGAAATGCGGATATTCCTTCAACTTCTGTCCAAGTTCGGCAATGATTGTATCTTTAACTTCTTTCTTCATTGTTTACAATCTTTTAGAGTTACTCAACTGATTTTGGATCAACCTTGATACCCTTACTCATTGTGCTCGAAATAAAGATACTCTTAACGTATGTACCTTTAGCAGCAGCAGGTTTCAGCTTGATAACGGTAGCAATAAACTCCTTGGCATTTCCGTAGATTGCCTCAGGACTCATGCTCACCTTACCTATTGAGGTATGAATAATACCGGCTTTGTCAACCTTGAAGTCAATCTTACCTTGCTTCACCTCTTTAACTGCCTTGGCAACATCCATTGTCACAGTGCCACTCTTTGGGTTAGGCATCAGACCTCTCGGACCGAGAACACGACCCAGAGGACCTATCTTACCCATGCACGATGGCATAGTGATGATGACATCAATATCAGTCCAACCTCCTTTGATTTTCTCAACATATTCATCGAGACCCACATAGTCAGCACCTGCTTCCTTTGCAGCCTCTTCCTGATCGGGTGTACAGAGAGCGAGAACGCGTGTAACCTTACCGGTTCCGTTAGGCAGTGAAACCACGCCACGAACCATCTGGTTAGCCTTACGAGGGTCTACGCCCAAGCGCACATCAATATCTACAGAAGCGTCAAACTTGGTGGTGGTAATCTCCTTCACCAGCTCGGCAGCTTCCTTCAATGTGTATGCCTTCCCTGCTTCAACCTTCTCAGCTACTGATTTTTGATTTTTTGTCAGTTTACTCATTTTAATTGAAGATTTAATTATTCACCAGGGAAGTCCCCTTTAACTGTAATACCCATACTACGCGCCGTACCAGCGATAAGCTTCATTGCAGACTCAACAGTGAAACAGTTCAAGTCAGCCATCTTATCTTCGGCTATGGCTTTTACCTGATCCCAAGTCACGCTTGCAACCTTCTTACGGTTAGGTTCACCCGAACCGCCCTTCACCTTGGCAGCCTCCATGAGCTGTACAGCGGCAGGAGGAGTCTTGATGATGAAGCTAAATGACTTGTCGGTATAGTAAGTGATAACAACCGGCAATACTTTGCCAGCCTTATCCTGGGTACGGGCGTTGAACTCCTTGCAGAATCCCATAATGTTTATACCCTTGGAACCAAGAGCAGGACCCACTGGTGGGGAAGGATTTGCAGCGCCACCTTTAATCTGTAGTTTGATTAATCCAGCAACTTCTTTAGCCATTTCTTTGTTAATATTTAAAATTGATTATATAAGAAAAGATTTACGTCCGTAACACTACGTCAATCTTCCTTTGATACTTGCATAAAACTAAGCTCCAACGGGTTCTGTCGTCCGAATATCATAACCATCACCTTCAGCTTGTGCTTGTCTGCCTGCACTTCCTCAATAACGCCATGGAAACCATTGAAGGGACCATCTGTTACCTTCACCGTTTCGCCAACAGTGTATGGAATATCAGTGAAGTCCTCTATCTCTGACTCCTCGGCATTACCCAAGAGACGGTTCACGTCAGCCTGGCGAACAGGCGTAGGTGTACTCATTCCCCCAAGGAAGCCCAGCACATTGGGCATAAACCTCAGTGTGGAGGCTATATCACCTTTCAGATCAGCTTCAACGAGCACATAGCCTGGGAGACTAAGCTTCTCCTTCACCACACGCTTGCCATTACGCAAAGAAGCGTGTTTCTCAACAGGCAAGAGTACCTGCGATACACACGATGCAAGCTTCTCGTTGTGCTTCAGTTCAGCCTCGATATATTCCTTTACCTTGGCTTCCTTTCCGCTGACAGCGCGAAGTACATACCATTTCTTTTCTGTATCAGCCATTCTTAATTAATGATTTAACCTGGATAAACTAACAACATAACATGCTGGAACACAAAGTCCATCAGAGCTACCACTACTGCAATGATAAGGGAAGCAGATAAAACAACCATTGCACTGTGGGTAAGTTCGCGTCCGGTAGGCCATGTGGTCTTATGCGCAAGTTCGTCGTAACATGCCTTGCAATAATTTACAAACTTCTTAAACATATTATATTTCTTTTCTTGCACGGGAAGGAGGACTCGAACCCACGACCCTCGGTTTTGGAGACCGATGC
>CAMVSV010000008.1 GCA_947170265.1 uncultured Prevotella sp. | reverse complement strand
AGATGAGCGCCTACGAGGTGAAAGACAAGCTCGTGGCAGCCATCAAGGAAGACAAATACGACTTCATCGTGGTTAACTTCGCCAACGGCGACATGGTGGGACACACCGGTGTCTACAACGCCATAGCCAAAGCCGTATGGGCAGTAGACAACTGCGTGCGCGAGGTGATAGAAGCAGCCAAAGCCACAGGCTACGAGGCAATAATCATTGCCGACCACGGCAATGCCGACAACGCCATCAACCCCGACGGCACACCCAACACTGCCCACTCGCTCAACCCCGTGCCGTTTATCTATGTCACCGACAACAACAGCGCGACTGTCAAGAACGGACGTCTTGCCGACGTGGCACCCTCCATACTCCACATCATGGGTCTGGAGCAACCCGAAGACATGACTGGCGAGAACCTCATCTGCGACTAACGAATGCTAAGGTGGCAATAGACAGAACCCACCAGATATCAGACCATAACCAAGAAAAGCTGCTTGCAATCGTTGCAAGCAGCTTTTTTAGTTCATCCCCTCCACCAAAAAATCACCCGGACATGCATCGTGTGACATCTATTTTTCCTAATTTTGCAGTCATGAAACAAAAGGTATATGCTTTCGATTTCGACGGAACGATAACCAAACGCGACACCTTCGTTGAATTTCTGCGTTTCACTGCCGGCACAAGGCGCACGGCATGGGCATTTCTCTTGTTTTCGCCCATACTCATTCTCATGAAACTCAGGCTCTATCCCAACTGGAAAGCCAAGCAGCAGATGTTCTCGTGGTTCTTCCGCGGCATGGAGATTGAGGATTTCAACAACCATTGCAGGGAGTTTGCCGTGGCAAACCGCAAACTGCTCCGCAGGAAAATAGTGGATGTCCTCGAAGAAGCCCTGCGTGCCGGAGTGAAGGTCATCATTGTCAGTGCGAGCATAGAAAACTGGGTGAAGCCGTTCTTCTCCCGCTATGGCGACAAGGTGCAGGTGTCGTGCACACGCATCGATGTGCGCGATGGAAAAATCACGGGAAAGTTCCTTACCAAGAATTGCTATGGCAAGGAAAAGGTAAAACGCATAGACCGTGCCTTTCCACACCGCGGTACCTATGAGCTCACCGCCTTCGGCGACAGCTCTGGCGACAAAGCCATGCTCGACTATGCCGACGTGAAGGTGTGGCGCGGGAAAAACATCCCTTCCCTCGAGAACATCGACACCAGCGGTGGTGCCGACATCGATGCCGACATGAGCATGAAGAGCCTCGCCAGCGGGCACCAGTCGTTCTTTGGCGAAGTGCTGCGTTTTGCATTGGTGGGCATTGCCGCCACCCTTCTTCAGATTGGCATATACAACCTGCTCGTAGGTTTCATGAACTTTGCACTGGCAAACACCATTGCCTACCTGCTGAGCTTCATCTTCAACTATTTTGCCTCCACGAGGTTCACCTTCAAGGTTAAGTCCACTACACGACGCGGATTGGGTTTCACCTTTGCCCATGTGGTGAACTATCTGTTGCAAACCGTGGTGCTCGCCCTGTTCATACATATAGGATGGAACGAGCGTCTGGCTCAGCTGCCCATGTTTGCCATCTGCGTGCCGGTGAACTTTATCCTTGTAAGATTTTTCCTTACGAAAGACAAAACCAAAAGTGACAGACAGAGATGAAATATATTTTCGGAATATTCAAGATAAAGAGAGAAGAGCGGCTGCCGGCACTCATTGCGCTGATTGTAGTGATGGCTCTCAATGCCATTACCATCATGGCATACTACGATAAGTTCAAGGTTATAACAGACAGGTATTTCCGCCTTTTTGTCGACAACTTCCATCTCTCGGGCTACGACCCCCTCACCTATTCGGTGGTATCAAACTGGACCATGGTCTACAACATCTACCGCCATCCGCTGCTCGCATGGATGATGTATGTGCCCTATCAGTTCAACCATGTCCTCATGCAGCTCACCGGCATCAACTGCGTTCAGTTTGTAGTGGCAGCGATGTTGGCGTTCTGCTCATTCTACTCTTTCGTGTTCCTCTATCGCATCATGCGCGAAGTCATCGAGGTGAAAGCCATTGATGCCTTCATCCTGTCGTTCCTCCATCTGTCGTTTGCCTATGTAATGGTTGCCTCCATGGCTCCCGACCATTTCGTGATGTCAATGTTCATGCTGGTGCTCACCTTGTATGTGTGCGGCAAGAAGATGAAACGCGGCAAGCTGCTCACCCGCTGGCAGCAAATAGTTTTCTTCTTTCTCACCGCCGGCATATCGCTCAACAACGGCATAAAGACATTCCTGGCAGCACTGTTCACCAACAGAAGGAAGTTCTTCAGCCCCGGCAGGCTCCTGCTCACGGTGGTCTTCCCATCGGCACTGATATGGTTCGTGGCCCGACAGGAATACCACATCTATGAATATCCCAACTGGAAAGCACGTCAGACAGCAAAGAAGAACCGGGCAGCAGCCCACAGGGAAAAGGTGATGAAGGCTGTTGCCGACACCATGCCGCTGGCTCCTGTAGAGAGCATCAATGCCGCAGCAAACCGCATACTCAAGCAAGAGGCTGCCGAGAAGGAAAAGAAAAGGGCAAAGAAACCATCGGTGGCTCACCAGGGCAAACCCATCAAGCGGGGAGAGTTCTGGGACTGGACCGACGCAACCACGTCGCGGTGGCTCACCGTGGTGGAGAACCTCATGGGAGAGTCCATACAGCTGCACCAGCGGTGGCTCCTCGGCGACACGCTGCGCGGACGTCCTGTCATCGTTCATTATCGCCATATATGGAACTACATTGCCGAGGGCATGCTGTCGCTGCTCATCCTGTGTGGCATCTGGATGGGCAGACGGAGTCGTTTCATGTGGATGGCACTGTCGTTCTTCGGGTTCGACATGCTTCTGCATCTCGGTGCGGGCTTCGGCATCAACGAAATCTACATCATGAGCCCCCACTGGATGTTCGCCTTCCCCATAGCCATAGCCTATCTGCTGCGTGGTGCCGGCGGCAAGGTGCTTTGCTCGTTGCGCATGGTGGTGGCAGTGCTTGCCATCTACCTGTTTGCACATAACGGCTATTACATATTGAGCTACATGGCTTTGTGAGAAAAAGCCTCAGAATACGCTAAAGCCCCTGAATACTTCGGGCACAACAACAAACAAGAAATCTGGAAAAGAAAAGATGAAATCACTGTTTGCATTAAACAAGGAGGAAAGGTGGATAGCACTGGTGGCGTTAATTGTGCTGCTGGTACTCAATGCCATGCTCATAAATCAGTATTCCCCCTTGTTTCTCAAGTGTGGCAAGGTGGGCTACTGGTCGGTGTTCTCAAAGAATTTCCGCATGTCGGGCTACGACTGCTGGTCGTATATCACCCTCTCCAACCTTCGCATACACTTCGAGACACCACGCCATCCGCTGTTCCTCTCGCTGCTGTGGCCACTGCACTACCTCAACAAGTGGCTCATGGACGTAACGGGAGTGAACTGCGCCGTGCATATCATGTCAGTACTGACAATGTTTTGCGGAACATACTCCATGGTATTTCTCCACCGGGTGTTCCGAAAGGTCATGGACATGAGCCGAATTGATGCCATACTCCTCACCCTTCTGTTCTTCTCTTTTGCACATGTGGCAGTGGCAATGATAGTGCCCGACCATTTCGTGCTTTCACTGTTCCTCCTCACCATGACACTCTGGATTACAGGCAACGCCATGAAGGAAGGAAGACGGCTGCCGTTGCTGCAGTGGGCACTCATGCTTTTCCTCACCGCCGGCATAACGCTCACCAACGGAGCAAAGACCATGCTGGCAGCATGCTTCTGCGAGCGTCGGCGTGTGCTGAACTGGCACTACATCACCGGTGCGGTGATGGTGCCATTATTGGTGCTCGCCTGCTTGTGGTGGTGGCAGTATGACACTTTGGAGGTGCCCCAGCAGCGCACCACACAACGCATAGAGGAGAACCTGCGCAAGAAGAAAGGCAACGACTTCGACCGACATGTGGCTGAGCGCGGACAATGGATGAAGGAGCACAGCGGCGAGCCGGTGAGCGACCTGCCACTGCTCTCCATGACCGATGTCACCACACCGCGACTGCCCGTAGTCATTGAGAACTTCTTTGGCGAGAGCATACAGCTGCACAGAGACTACCTGCTGCAAGACATGTCGCACACGCGACCCGTAGTGGTGAAATACCGATGGGCGGGACACTATGTTATCGAGGCACTGATGGTGCTAATGCTGGCTGCCGGACTGTTTGCTGGACGGCGCAACCGCTTCATGCTGATGTGCATGTCGTGGTTTGCCGTCGACATAATGCTACACCTCGTGCTGGGCTTCGGCATCAACGAGGTGTATATCATGACAGCCGACTGGATATTCATCATACCCATTGCCATAGCTTCGCTCATGGGCTCACTGACAAAGAAAGGCCGATGGGCACTGAGAACCGTGGTGGCTCTGACGGCGGTATGGTTGCTGGCATACAACGGCAGTCTCATAGTAGACTATCTGTCAATACCCTACAAACTCCTGCCAAAATGAGAAAAACGTCAGAAAGCACCGATTTCATCGCAAAAAACCACGAAACGGTATCGGTAGTGATGTGTACCTACAACGGTGGGAGATATGTTAGCCAGCAACTTGACTCCATACTCTCACAGACCCGTCCCGCCGACGAGATAATAATTCAGGACGACGGCTCCACCGACAACACCTGGGACATACTCACCCTCTATGCCAGCCGCAATGACACAATAAAGCTCTACCGCAATGAGGCAGAGCATGGCATCAATGGCAACTTCTTCAGTGCCATGCGCAGGGCACAAGGCACATTCATTGCAGTAAGCGATCAGGACGACATCTGGCAACCAAACAAGCTGGAGCTCCAGCTCAGCGCCATAGGCAGCAAACTGCTGTGCAGCTGCCATTCGCGACCGTTCTCAAACGATGGCTCCTTTGCCTACTACGACAGCCGGAGACCCAATACCAGCCTGCCCAGAATGCTCTTCGTAAACCTCCCGGGGCATACCTTCCTGTTTAGGCGCACGCTGCTCACCACCCTCATGCCTGAGAAGAGCGAGATGTACGAGGTGTCGTTCTACGATGCCGCCCTGTGCATTGCAGCAGCAGCCTACGAGAGCATTGCCTATGTCGATGAGCCCCTCGTGGACTTCCGCCGTCATGCCGACGCACGCACCTACAACAACTTCAGGAAAAGTCTGCCCGGTGCAGCCAACGCCATACACCAGCTGCTGTTCACCCTGAGACACTACCGCGCATTGCAGCGCGTGGCAGAGCCATATCTACATGCTCGCCTCACATTCCTTCAACAGCTTGGTGCCGACACCGACGCGAGCCGCGAGGCCATAACCATGCTGAATCTTGAGCTCACCCATGGCGCACTGAATTTCCTGCGTCTGCAACGGTGCTTCGTGAATGCTGCCCCACGCCTTTTCCATACGTCCGGCGATGGCATGGCGAAGAGGCTCCGCGCCCTGCTCTATCCCGTGATGCAATACTATACCTATCGCGGCGGTGTGGAACAAACCGACAATAAAGCCGTATCAAAAATATAAGTTCCGAACGTATATTTATACGCTTTCGCACCCCCATTTTCCATTCTTCGCACACTCAGAAAACAAAAGTGCCACTTTCGCGTTGCGAAAGAGGCTCTTTTACCTTCCAAAAGAGGCTCTTTTGCACGCTAAAAGAGGCTCTTTTAAAAAGCCCCTCCCAAACCTTTGATTATCAAATGGTTACAACGGCGATTTTTCGGTATTTTTCAGCATTCCAAAACCGTATATATATGCATTTTGAAAAATGTCAGAAATTAAAGTTTTCAAAATATTTTTCTCAGACATCCATAGTCTTTTCCAAACTGGAAAAAGTGGCTTCAGAGTGCCAGTTCTGTGTTAATGTATTGAAAATGTACGCGCGTATGTGGTTTTTTACTTACCTTTGCAGCTCAACAATCATAGGAAGCACATGAAGAAGCAACAAATTTGCATACTCGGTTCCACGGGTTCGATAGGCACACAAGCCCTTGACGTGATTTCCCAGCACGAAGACCGATATGAGGTTTATGCCCTCACTGCCAACAGCCGATGGCAACTATTGGCTGAGCAGGCACACAAGTATCGTCCCGCAGCAGTGGTCATTGCCGACGAGAGCCACTACCGTGAGCTGAGCGATGCACTGGGCGACCTGCCCGACATAAAAGTATATGCCGGCAGCGATGCCATAGACCAGATAGTGAAAGCCGACCCCATAGACATGGTGCTCACCGCCATGGTGGGCTTTGCCGGTTTGTCGCCCACGGTTCATGCCATACGCGCAAGAAAGAAGATATGCCTTGCCAACAAGGAGACCCTTGTGGTTGCCGGCGAGCTGATATGCAGTCTGGCAGAACAGTATCATGTACCCATTCTTCCCGTCGACAGCGAGCACTCAGCCATATTCCAGAGCATAGTGGGCGAGGGCGACAACGCCATAGAGAAGATTTTGCTCACATGTTCGGGCGGTCCGTTCCGCAAGATGAGCCGCGAGGAGCTTGCCACGGTGACGGCTGCCGACGCACTCAAGCATCCCACATGGGACATGGGTGCAAAGATTACCATTGACTCGGCATCGCTCATGAACAAAGGCTTTGAGGTGATTGAAGCAAAATGGCTCTTCGGCGTGCCGGCAGAGAAAATCCAGGTGCTCATCCACCCACAGAGCATAGTGCACTCGGCGGTGCAGTTCTGCGACGGTTCGGTGAAGGCACAGCTCGGAGTGCCCGACATGCGGCTGCCCATACAGTATGCCTTCTCGTTTCCAGAACGCCTGAAACTCAACGGCGACCGTCTCGACCTGTTCAGCAGCCACTCGCTGGAGTTCTTCGAGCCTGACATGGAGAAATTCCGCTGCCTGGCTCTCGCCTTCGAGTCGATAAGCCGCGGAGGAAACATGCCATGCATAGTCAACGCAGCCAACGAGGTGGTGAACCTGGCGTTCCGCCAAGGCAGATGTACCTTCCTGCAAATGGCTGACATCATTGAGAAGACCATGCAGAAAGCCACCTTCGATGCCTCACCGGCGCTCGACACCTATTTCCAGACCGACCATGAGGCACGCCATATAGCGGAAGAAATGCTCAACCAGCCTGCATGACTTATACCATAAGCCTGCCTCACTCTTCACTACAGGAGGAATGCGGCATGTCACGAAGGAGACAAAGAGATAACGAAACACAAAACATTTAAGAATTAAGAATTACAAAAAATGGAAATATTTCTGATTAGACTGCTACAATTCCTGTTGGCAATATCGCTGCTCGTGATCCTGCACGAAGGCGGACACTTCTTCTTTGCAAAACTCTTTGGAGTAAGAGTAGAGAAATTCTACCTTTTCTTCGACCCATGGTTTCACCTCTTTGAATGGAAACCGAAAAACAGCGACACAGCCTACGGCATAGGATGGGTGCCACTGGGAGGATATGTGAAGATTGCGGGAATGATTGACGAGAGCTTCGACACCGAACAGATGAAACAACCAGAACAGCCTTGGGAGTTTCGCGCCAAGCCGGCATGGCAACGGCTGCTGATAATGCTCGGCGGTGTGATGGTCAACTTCTTCCTCGCCCTGTTCATCTATGCCATGGTGCTTTTTGCATGGGGCGACGACTATGTGAAGACCACCGACATGACGCTCGGAATGAAAGCCAACAGCGAAGCCAAGGCTCTCGGCTTCAAAGACCACGACATACTCGTAGGTACCGACAAGGGCGACTTCAAGGCTTACAACATTGATGTGTTCAGAAGCCTCGCAGAAGCCAAGCAGGTGAAGGTGCTCCGTCAGGGCAAGCCTGTGACCATTGATATAAAAGAGCCGCTCAACCTCCTGGAGATGCTCAAGCAGACACCACAGTTCCTGGCACCGTTCACACCAGCCGACGTTGACAGCGTGATGGAAGGCAGCCCAGCCTCACAGATAGGACTGCGCAAGGGTGATACCATGGTGGCAGTGGCTGGCAAGAAAGTTGACTCCTACAACGAGTTCACCAACGAGGTGGGTCGTCTGAAGGACATGCTCACCGAGGCAAAGACCCACGACGACAGCCTGCGCATACGCACCACCACCGTGTCATTCCTCCACGAAGGCGACACCACGGTGATTACCAAGCCCGTGACACTCACCTCGGAGATGCAGCTGGGCTTCTATGCCAAGTCATACACGGCATACAGCAAGATAACCCACCGCGACTACGGTTTACTTGAGAGCATACCGGCAGGTGTGGGCTATGGATGGAACCAGCTCCGCGGATATGTGGGCGACCTGAAATACCTCTTCAGTGCCGACGGTGCAAAATCGCTCGGAGGCTTCGGAGCAATCGGCAGCCTCTTCCCTCCGACATGGGACTGGCATGCCTTCTGGCTCATGACGGCATGGCTGAGCATAATCCTCGCCTTCATGAACATACTGCCCATACCCGCTCTTGACGGCGGACATGTGCTGTTCCTGCTCTACGAGATAATCACACGACGCAAACCCAGCGACAAGTTCCTTGAGAAAGCCGAGTATGTGGGCTTCATACTGCTCATTGCACTGATGTTTGTTGCCAACCTCAACGATGTGCTGAGGTGGATTGGATTGATGTAGGAAAGAATAGTGGTAAAGAGATTATCGGTATTGTTGATGTTGGTGCTTGCAATAACCCACGCAAGCGCACAGTCTACGATTAAGGGACAGGTGGTGGACTCGCTCACGAACGAAGGCGAGCCTTATGCCACCGTGAGAGTGTTCAGACAGAAAAACACCAAAGAGCCTGTGGCAATGTCGGTTAGCGACATTGACGGAAAATTCTCGCAGACCATAAACGGCAAAGGCACCTATGTGGTGACCGTCAATGCAGTGGGAAGGAAGGAGATAAGCCGCACGGTAACGGTTGACGGAAAGACTACCATAGACCTCGGCACACTGCTCTTCATCGACGATGCCCACCAGCTGCAAGGAGTGGAGGTGGTGGCACAGAAGCCTCTGGTGAAGATGGAAACCGACAAGATGACCTACAACGTTGAGGATGACAAGGACTCGAAGACTGCCACCGTGCTCGACATGCTCAGAAAGGTGCCCATGGTTACCGTCGACGGACAGGACAACATCACCGTCAACGGTTCATCGTCGTTCAAGGTATATGTCAACGGCAAGCCAAACATCATGTTCCAGTCAAACCCCGCACAGGTGTTCAAGTCGATGCCGGCATCGATGGTAAAGAAAATTGAGGTGATAACCAATCCCGGAGCCAAGTATGATGCCGAAGGTACGGGCGGCGTGCTCAACATTGAGATGGCAGGACAGGGCGGACAGCAAGCCGAGCTAAACGGGGTGAATGGAAACCTGCGTGCCACATACGGAGAGAAGATTAAGAACCTGTCGGCATTCATCAACGGACAATACGGAAAGCTCTCGTTCTCGGTGAACGCCATTGCCAACTACGGAAAGACCTCTGGCACTGAGATGAGCATAGAGCGAGAGAACATTGGCGACGGCTCAACCATGCGCTACGAGATGAAGGGCACCACACGCGTGCCCATAGTCATGACTGACGTAAGCCTCGGCTATGAGTTAGACTCGATGTCGTCGGCTCATGTGACATTCGGAATGAACAGCTTCAGCATGAAAAACAGCGGGCATCCCACAACGACCTTCACCATGGACAACGGCGGAGGCTTCGGCTACCAGCAAAGCACGAGCACGGAGAACAAACGCAGGTCACTGGACTTCACCGCCGACTACCAGCGCTTCCTCAACCGGGCAAAGACAAGCAGCATAACACTGCTCTATCAATATGGGCACAACCCCACCACCAACGACAACAGGAGCCGTTCGGAAGGTTTGTTCACACCTAACGGCGATGAAATGGCGCTTTTCAATGATATGGACGGCGACACCCCGATGGTGGATCTGGACCTTTCCGACCGCTACTCCCACTCCAAGGAGAAGTCTGACGAACACGTCATACAGACCGACTACACCACCCCACTGGCAGAAAACCACAAACTCAACGCCGGAGCAAAGCTCACCCTGCGCAACAACAGCAGTGACTCACGCTACTATCAGCTTGACGGCGACGAGCAACAGACATACATTCCCGAACTGAGCATGCGCTACAAACATCAGGACAGGATTCTTGCCGGATATGCTGAATATGAAGGGAAGTTCGGAAAGTTCGGAGGCAAGGCTGGACTGCGCTATGAGCACACATGGCAGGATGTGACCTATGAGCTGGGAAACGGCGAGAACTTCAAGAAAGACTACGGCAATCTGGTGCCCACGGCAAGCCTATCATGGCAGATGTCGCAAAACGCCAACATCGGAATGACCTACAACTTCCGCATCTCACGACCGGGAATAAGCTACCTCAACCCCTATGTCGACCGCTCGTCAAACACTGCCGTGACCTATGGCAACCCAGAGCTTGAGGTGGAGAAAAACCATAACATAGGAATGGTATTCAACCTGTATACCAGCAAGTTCATGGCAAACGTGAACCTGCACCACAACTTCACCAACAACGGCATGTCGGAATATTCGTTTTTCGGCAACGACGGGCTGCTCAACACCACCTACGGCAACATAGTGAAGAAAAATTCCACAGGAGCAAACGTCTGGGCAAGCCTCATGCTCGCAAAGACATCGCGCATATTCATGAACGGAGGTGTGAGCTATGTAGACGTGCGCAGCAACGAGCTGAGTGCCCGCAACCACGGATGGCAAGCCAACATGATGGCGGGACTGAACCAGACACTGCCATGGAAGATTGAGCTTGGCACATTCTTCATTGTCAACAGCAAGAACTACACGCTGCAAGGCTGGTCGTCAGGCTTCAGCATGTTATCATTCTCGCTCAACAAGCTGCTGTTTAACGACAAACTGAACATTGGAGTGCAGGCTTTCACAGGCTTGAGGAAGAAAGGAAGGCTGAACATTGAGAACTACAGCCGCGGCAGCGACTTCGTGAACCATCAGACAATGAGCATACCAATAGCAAACATTGCACTGACACTGTCGTGGAGCTTCGGAAACTCCAAGGTGAAGGGAGCCGACAACCGCGCCAGGACTTCCGACGATGTGATGGAAAGACAAAACCAACTGGAGAAGGTGAGCTCAATGGGCGGCACCGGTTTCTGAACAAAACAAAAAAAATCCTTCCCCTCAAAAAAACGAGTGGGAGGATTTTTTATGGTACCAATGCGTTTATTACGGTTAAATTAAATCATACCGATGCGTTTGACGTTCTGCTCGAAATTACTGCGGTCGTCAAGCGCATTGTTCTTTATCCGTGCACGATAGTTATATATGGTGTTAACCGAATAGTGCAGGAACTCGGCAATCTTCGAGCTGTCTTCAATGCCGAGACGTATGAGTGCGAATATGCGCAACGAGGTGTTCAGACGATCGCTGTCCTCGGGGATTATGCGCTCCTCGGGCTTCAGCAGGCTGTTGAAATCATCAACGAAGTTGGGAAAGAGATGCAGGAATGCCATGTCGAAGTTGCCATAGAGCTCGTCAAGCTCTTTCTCGGTGAAGCTCTGTGAGCGTGTCATTTGGTAGAGCTCGTCGTATTCGTGGTTCTTCACCATCTTGTTGACTCGCTTGCGCATACCGTCGATCTTGTCGATATATACGGAGCAAAGACGTATGAAACGCCCCACATATTCCTCTTTCACCTTGTTGGCTTCGGTGAGCTGGGCATTGAGTTCCTTGAGGTCGCCGTTGAGCTGGCGCAACTGGAAGTTTGAGTCGGAAAGCTGTGTGTTCACGTTTTCCATCTCCTTGTTCTTGTCGAGCAGCTGACGGGTGAGCAACGCCAGTCGCTTGCGCTGCGATGCCACATACACAGCCAGTCCAATCATGAACAACGCGAGAGCACTTATCAGTCCCAGCATTATAAGCAGCTGCTTGTGGCTGTGCTCCTTTTCCTTCAGATAGTTCTGTTCTATCACTGTCTCAAGCGGCATTATCTGCCAGCTCCTGAGGCGAGTGCCGAACTTGCTGGCGCAATCGGCAGCATAGCTGATGTAGCGATAGGCTCTGTCCATGTCGCCACGGTAGAGCAGCTGGTTGGCAAGCTCCCACATCGCTCCCTGGTCAAACACTCCGTTGGTAACGTCGGTGATGGCAGACTCGGTAACCCAATACAACATTTTCAGCGAGTCGTTGCGCTCCTTGTACTCAAGATAGCGGTAGAATGCCATCACGGCATAGGGATGCGAACGTTTCTTCACACGTTTCATCCACTCGTCGCTGGTCTTCAGCGATGCATCGAGTTTCTTGGAAAGGAGCTGGTTCATCTCCAGCCTTTCAATATAGTCGAAGGATGAATGGTCGGGAGAAGAGAGTATCTTGCCTTCATATTCGCCGGCAAGCTTGTAGTACTGGTTCTGCGAGTCGGCAGCCATGCTGTGATATGCGATGTTGGTGTAGATATGGTGGCGCGCTGTATAGTACACGCTGAGTGTGGCAGGACTCACCCTGCTCTCGTCAATGCCTTCAAGGGCGTTGAGGGCTTCTACAAACATGCCTATAGTGGAGCAGAGATGCGCCTTGCGCGAGCGGCACAGCACCTCGTAGTCGTAGTTGCCGAGGGTCTCTGCCAGTTCCAGACATTTATTGATATAAAGATAGGCAGAATCGCTGCGATAGGGTTTGTAGCTCTCGTAAAGCTTATAGGAGAGTTCATACCTCGCCGACGGTGATGTGCTTTGCTGGTATAGCTCGTAGAGCTTGGCAATGTTGCGCCTGCGCACTGCCACATACTCATCGGCGTGATCAATGGCATGGTCAAGCTCTTCAAACTGTTTCTTCAATGCGGCATCGTCTTGTGCACATACCACTACGGAGCACAGCAACGCCATTATAACGTGGAATAAACGCATGCAGTTAGTGTATAATCGAATTAGGAAAGTGTGTAAAACGTCGGCTCAGTCTTCTTTGCTACTTCTGCTTCGGTTATGTTAGTTTTCCGCAAAGTTATGCAATTCCATCAAACTGGCAAAATTTTAGCCTGCAAAGTTTACATATTAACTCCTCAGATGGCATTGTTTTCCAATCTTTTGTTTATTTTTGTAAGCCGATTTTCCGGAAAGAAAAGAATAAGAAAAGACTGATATGCTGAAAAACCATTTCTACGAAGGACTCATAGAAGCTGGGTGTGACGAGGCTGGTCGCGGCTGTCTGGCAGGCAGTGTGTATGCCGCTGCGGTGATATTGCCGCCGGACTATGAGAACGAAGCCCTCAACGACTCCAAGCAGCTGTCTCCACGCAAGCGCTATGAGCTGCGTCTACAGATTGAACACGATGCCCTGGCGTGGGCTGTGGGCATTGTCACTCCAGAGGAGATTGACAAGATAAACATTCTCAACGCCTCTATACTCGCCATGCACCGTGCTCTTGACTCGCTCTCCATACGTCCGCAGGCCATCATCGTCGACGGGAACAGGTTTAAACCCTATGCTCCCGGCATTCCACACACTTGCATTGTGAAAGGCGACGGCAAGTATCTTTCCATTGCGGCAGCCTCGATACTCGCCAAGACCTATCGCGACGACTACATGGATGCGCTCGCAAAGGAATATCCCGACTACGACTGGGCAAGCAACAAAGGCTATCCCACCAAGCGCCATCGCGAAGCTATAAAGCAATACGGAATAACACCATTTCACCGGAAAAGCTACAACCTGCTGGGCGACTCACAGCTGTCGTTTGACTTCTGAAGCTGTCTCTGCATGAACAACTACTGACAAAAAAAACATCTATCACCATGCGCCACGACAAACTGGGAAAAGAACTTGAGATAATACGCATGCTCGCATCCTACGAAGACCTCAGCGTTGACGAGATATGCAGGCGTACAAACCTCTCCCGCCGCAACCTGTACTACTATCTGCAGTTCTTCAAAGAGAGCGGTTTCATACTGTTCAAGCGCAACAAATGCTACCACATTGACCGTCGCTCGCCATTTCTCAACAAGCTGCTCGACCTTCTGCAGTTCACCGAAGAGGAAGCTACAACCATGAGGAAGGCTCTCGACATGATTGGCGGCAACAACCCCATAGTAAACCACCTCAGAGCCAAGCTCGACAGGTTCTACGACTTCGACATTCTCTCCGACGTGGAGTCGCGAAAGAAAGCCGCCGAGAAAGTGAACACCATCTATGAGGCAATAAAAAACAAGTGTGTGGTGAAGATTGAGGGCTACTCGTCGCCCCACAGTCTCACTGTGCGCGACAGATATGTAGAGCCTTACATGCTGATGAACAACAACAACGATGTGAGGTGCTACGAGCCTCTCACCGACCAGTGTAAGACGTTCAGGGTGTCGCGCATGGAGAAGGTGGTGGCATTAGACCTCAGATGGAGCGACGAGAACAAGCACACGCAGGTGTTCACCGACATATTCATGTTCAGCAGCGACAGCAAGAAGCCCATACGCCTACGCATGGGGCAGCTCTCAAAGAACGTATTCACAGAGGAATATCCAGCCATAAAGGAGCATATCACCGCCGAAGACGACAACCACTGGATTGCAGACTTCGAGGTGTGCGACTTTCGCGGCATCGGACGCTTTGTGCTTGGTTTGCTCGAAGACATAGAGATACTTGGCAACGAGGACTTCAGAGAGTATATATATAATAAGGTGGAAAAAGCCGGCGCGATGCTGAGGAACAAATAAACAAACAGCCGTTTGCAGAATGTTGCAAACGGCTGTTTGTCATTTCTCTCCTACCATGCCTTGACAGGAATGGAGTTTACTAAAACAGTTTGGGCAGGAACCAGTTGAGATATTTCCTCCAGTTACGCCACTCATGGCCTCCGTCAGTCTCCACATATTCATATTTGGCACCAATCTCATCGAGCTTCTTGCGGAAAGCCACATTGTCGTTGTAGAGGAAGTCGGCAGTGCCTATGGCAATATAGTAGAGCTTGGGGTTGAGCTTGAACTGGTTCTTCAGCTTCTGGTCGAGGTCGGAATAGATCCAGTCGTTCTCGCCCTTGCCCTGACGGCTAACAGCAGCGGAGAACAGTCCCACATAACCGAAGTAGTTGGGGTGGTTGGCAGAGATATAGAGCGAATGGAAGCCACCCATGGACAGACCTGCCACGGCACGGTAGTCGCTGTTGCGAATGGTGTTGTAGTGACCGTCGATATAGCTCACGAGGTCTTTCACGAAGGCTGCCTCAATGCTTCCCTCCATGCACTTGGGATTGATGAACATGGGTTTATACATGGAATTGGGATATTCACCGGGCATGGCTTGCTGGGCACCGTTGCCGTTGGGCATCACCACAATCATAGGACGGCACTTGCCCTGAGCTATGAGGTTGTCTAAAATCTGTGAGGCACGTCCCAGCTCCATCCACGCATTCTCGTCGCCGCCGGAGCCATGAAGCAGATAGAGCACGGGGAAACTGCGGGCATCGCGCGCATCGTAGCATGCCGGCAGGTAGACAGTGGCACGACGCTGGCTCATGCCGAGCGTGGGAGAGGGATACCACACCTTCTCAATGGTGCCATGGGGCACCTCGCGCACGAAATAGTTTGCAGAAAGCTCGCCATCAATGAGGAAGTAGTTCTGATAGGTGGCGATGTCGCGAAGCATATACACATTGCTCGGATCGTTGATGCGCATGCCATCGACAAAGAAGGAATAGGTATGAAGCTCGGGAGAAAGCACTGAAGAGGTGTAGCTCCACAGCCCCTTGCCGTCGTTAGTCAGTTTGGCGCGGGTGGCTTGCTCCACTTCGCCTAATGGAGTCTGCACTTTCTGCTTTGGAAGGAAGCTGCCTTCAAGCTCCACTGTCTTGGCCTGGGGTGCAAGCAAGCGGAAGGTCACTGTATTGTCGGCATGTATCTCGGGAGACACAATGTCGCCGGTGTTGAGATGCACTGTTTCCTGCGCATTCATCGTCATAGCAAAAGCCGCCGTTGCAGCTAAGATGCTCATTTTGATTTTCGTCATAGTTGTGTTGATTGTTAGTAATATGGTTTCGTAGATAATTATCAATATCTTCCGGAAGCTCCGTCTCAGAGCGTCTACGATGCAAAGTTAATGATTTCGCAGGTTATAACAAACTTTCGGAATGTATATTTATGAAATCACAAAAGGTAAAAAGACAACTCAACATATGTCATTGTGTCACATAAGAATGTCATCATGTCGCATCAAGCAACAATGGTATGGATGTTGCAAAAATACAGGTGAAGGCAGGAACCTCGCAAGAAACCTCAGCGAGAGCTTCCGCCGAAAAACGAAATAACAAAAAGTAAAACAAAAGAAATAAATGGAGGAAATGACTATGAGACCAGAAATGTACAGAAACCAGTGGTTACCAACAGTGTTCAACGATTTGTTTGGTTCAGACTTCGTAAGGAAGACAGCATGCACGGCACCGGCTATCAACGTGATAGAGAGCGACAGCAACTACACAGTGGAGCTCGCTGCTCCCGGACTGAAGAAAGACGACTTCAAGGTTAACATCAACGACGAGGGCAACCTGGTAATAAAGATGGAACAGCAAGCTGACAACAAGAACGAAGACAAGAGTCGCCACTACCTGCGCAGGGAGTTCTCTTATTCCAAGTATGAGCAGACACTGATACTCCCTGACGATGTAGAGAAGGAGCTCATTGCAGCAAAGGTGGAAAACGGAGTGCTCACCATAGACCTTCCCAAGACTGCCGCTGCACAAAAGAAGCCTGCCCGCCAGATAGAGATTGGCTAATGAAAGGAAGAAATGTATATTGAATAGATTGAATTGATTATCCAAACGGGCTGCATCGTCATTGATGCAGCCCATTTTTATATACAAATATTTGCGATAAAATGGGGATTTCCTGACGATTTGCAGCATTTCAGACAACAATAAAGAATATCAATGGCAGCAACCAAAGCTCAATGACAATCACCTAATTAAAAAAAATGAAGCAACACGAAAGACATTTAAAAGATAAAAAAACGCAGTTATATGGAAAGAGATGCAACATTCCCATTATTTCAAAGAACAATCTCAAAGAAATCAACCCATTAAATTCGTAAATTGACAGAAAATCGTTCACTATTACAAGAAATCAGATTATATCAAATCCACATTTTGATTTAAATCAATCGCATGTAACATTCTGTTTTTCAGTAAAATAGAAATAAACACTACGAAAAAACATTCCACTTTTGTTTTATATGGTGTTGTAACCAGTGAAATATGAGCGTATCTTTGCATCGTGAAAGTTCAGAAACAAAACATCAACGAGATAACAACTATCTAACGAAGATATACATAAGCATGAATTCCTGTTGCCGAAGCGTTGGCATGAGATAAACGAATTTTACCTACTCTCTTTAAAATTTTAGCATGAATAAAAGTTAGGTTTGCATGTGAGTTTTTACATTTTGTTTGAAGCAGAAGTTTTAGTGAAAGATTTAATCTTTGAGTTAATTGTATGTTTGAATTAGGGTAAAGGATGCGTCGTGAGATGCATCCTTTTTCATTATATGCCATTTTCACCATCCTAAACATACGAAAGAAACACCCTTATCCGCCCATTTCGGCACTTTCACACTATCAAAGTAGCACTCCGGGAACATCACCGTGCGAAGACGCTTCAGTATTTGTGCGGAGAATACTCCAGTATTGTGCCCAAAATACTCCAGTATTGAGCCCAAAATACTCCAGTATTGTACGAAGAATACTGGCGAGCCACTAAAAACCGCACAAGAAGGGAAGCAAAAACGGGAGCAGAAAGAACGGAAAATGGAGTTAAATAAGAATAAAAGAGTTAAAATATTTTAATTGCAGGCGTTTCAAGACTTCAACACATGCGCTGTTATAATATAAATATGTACCTTTGCAGTCCGATTATTTATCGGGGATAATCCTTAGAATCCCCAGCATGAGCGTGTTAATAGCGGTGTGTTTGGCCGCGCATCGTGGTTAGAGAATCTCTCGTGCACCCCTTAGGATATTGTGGTACATAGCCGCAGAGTGCTGTTGTGTGCCTATATATAATAAGGTGGAAAGGAATAAGAGTTTTTTAGTAGTAAATTTAAAATTAAAAATGAACACTTTAAGTTACAAGACGATTTCCGCAAACAAGGAGACAGTGAACAAGGAGTGGGTGGTAGTTGACGCCACCGACCAGGTTGTTGGTCGCCTCGCATCTAAGGTAGCCAAGCTGATACGCGGAAAGTACAAACCAAACTTCACACCGCACGTAGACTGTGGTGACAATGTGATTATCATCAATGCCCGCAAAGCCTACTTCACAGGCAAGAAAGAGACCGATAAGGTTTACACACGCTACACAGGCTATCCCGGTGGTCAGCGTTTCAACACTCCTGAGGAGCTGCGTCGCCGTCCCGATGGCATGGACCGCATCATCCGTCATGCAGTGAAAGGCATGCTTCCAAAGGGTCCCCTCGGCAGAAGCCTGTTGAAGAACCTCTATATCTACGATGGCACCGAGCACAAGCACGAGGCTCAGAAGCCGAAGGCTATAGACATCAATCAGTACAAATAAACCATTGGTGATAATTAAAAAGTAAGAAACAAATGGAACAGATTCACGCAATTGGACGCCGCAAGAGCTCAGTGGCTCGTGTATACCTCACAGAAGGTACCGGCAAGATTGTAATAAATAAGGTAGAACTGGAAAAGTATTTCCCCTCTGCAATACTTCAGTATGTGGTGAAGCAGCCGCTGGCACTGCTTGAGGTTGAAGGAAAGTACGACATCAAGGCAAATCTCGACGGTGGTGGTTTCACCGGTCAGAGCCAGGCACTGCGCATGGCAATAGCCCGCGCACTGGTGAAGATCAACGCCGAGGACAAGAAAGCCCTGAAGAAGGAAGGCTTCCTCACCCGCGACTCTCGTGAGGTTGAGCGTAAGAAACCGGGACAGCCAAAGGCTCGTCGTCACTTCCAGTTCAGCAAGCGTTAATACGCCACAGCCTCCATGCTGCCTGAGGCGGCATGGAAGCCCGGAAAAGCTGATACAGTTTAGCATCTAAACCGGGTGGACTTGGCAATCAGTCTTCACCCACAATGGCGAAAGGCGATGCCGATTACCCTCCGGCTGATTCTAACAAGAGAATAGAATTAAAAAGAAAGTAAACAACAAAAAGAAACAAACAACAATGGCAAGAACAAATTTTGACCAACTCCTCGAGGCAGGATGTCACTTCGGACACCTCCGCCGCAAATGGAACCCCGCCATGGCTCCCTACATATTCATGGAGCGCAACGGCATCCACATCATCGACCTGCACAAAACGGTAGCAAAGATTGACGAAGCTGCCGATGCACTCAAGCAGATTGCAAAGTCAGGAAAGAAAATACTTTTCGTCGCTACTAAAAAACAAGCTAAGGAAATCGTTGCAGAGAAAGCTGCATCGGTAAACATGCCCTACGTTATTGAGCGTTGGCCAGGCGGTATGCTCACCAACTTCCCCACAATACGCAAGGCTGTGAAGAAAATGACGAGTATTGACAAGATGATGGAAGACGGCACCTTCTCAAACCTGTCTAAGAGAGAGTTGCTCCAGATTACACGCCAGCGCGCCAAGCTCGAGAAGAACCTCGGCTCAATAGCTGACCTCACACGTCTGCCATCGGCACTGTTTGTTATCGACGTGATGAAAGAACACATCGCCATCAAGGAGGCTCAGCGCCTCGGCATTCCCGTGTTTGCAATCGTCGACACCAACAGCGACCCGAAGAACGTAGACTTCGTGATACCAGCCAACGACGATGCCAAGGACTCTATCGACGTGATCCTCACCGCATGCTGCAACGCCATAGCAGAAGGTCTCGAGGAGCGCAAGGCAGAGAAAGCCGACGAGAAAGCTGCTGCCGAGCAGGCTGAAGAAGCTGCTGAGGCAAAGCCAAAGCGCACCCGCAAGGCACGCAAGGAAGAGCCTAAGGCCGAAACTCCCGCAGAGGAAGCAGCCGAAGCTCCCGCAGCTGAAGAAGAAGCTCCCGCAGCTGAATAATAACAAAGGGGACTGACGGAGAGCTCCGACAGCCCCCTTTTTCTTTTCAACCCCACATCATTCACAACAAAACCATCAAACCAAAGAATATTATGGCTATATCAATTGACGATATCAAGAAACTGCGCGCTATGACCGGCGCAGGACTTGCCGACGTAAAGAAGGCACTCACCGAAGCTGAAGGCGACTTCGACCGTGCCAAGGAACTGCTCCGCGAGCGCGGACTCGCCATCGCTGCAAAGCGTTCCGACCGTGAGACATCAAACGGCTGCGTGCTCACCAAGAAAGTAGGCGACTTCGCTGCCATCATCGCCCTGAAGTGCGAAACTGACTTCGTTGCCAACGGTGCTGACTTCATTGCTCTCACCGAAAACATCCTCAATGCTGCCATAGCAGCCAAGGCAAAGAGCCTCGACGAAGTGAAGGAACTCACACTCGCCGACGGACAGAAGGTTCAGGATGCCGTTACACAGCGCTCCGGTATCACCGGTGAGAAGATGGAACTCGACGGATACATGACCCTTGAAGGTGCCAACATCGAGATCTACGACCACATGGGCAAGCACACCCTCGCCACAATGGTTCAGACAAACATTGAAGCAGCAGAGGAAGGTCACAAGGTTGCCATGCAGGTGGCTGCCATGAAGCCCGTGGCTCTCAACGCCGAGAGTGTACCCCAGGAAGTTCTCGACAACGAATACAAGACTGCCGTGGAGAAGACCAAACTCGAGCAGTGCCAGAAAGCCGTGGAGGCTGCTCTGAAGAAGGCTGGCTACAACCTCTACATCGCTGAAAACGAGGAGCACCTTGCTGAAGGCATCGCCAAAGGCAACATCACCGAGGCACAGGCTGACGACATCCGCCGCATCAAGGTTGAAGTGGCTGAGGAGAAAGCCAAGAACCTGCCTGCCCAGATGATTGAGAACATCGCCAAAGGTCGTGTGCAGAAGTTCCTCAAGGAAAACTGCCTCGTAGACCAGGAGTTCCAGTTCGGCGACGGCGACAAAGCTACCGTATCACAGTGGCTCAAGGCTCAGAACGCAGAACTGAAGATTGTAGACTTCAAGCGTTTCACTCTCGCAGCAGAGTAAGCTAAGTTACAAAATACAAAAAGCCCTGCAACCGCAATGGTTGCAGGGCTTTTTTGTTTTGAATGTCCCTAAAGCAAATCAGATGGCAAGAAGTTTAGTCTCATTCACACACCATCTTTACGCCTACAGAAGGTAAATTATAACCATGAAGCTTACTCCCCACGCCACGACTATGAGCTGCGTGAAGTGGTCGCGAAGGATTACCTTCGTAGGGTCACCGCTCTTCTTGTCGACCACAGTAATCTGTATGTAGCGCAACAATCCCAGAAGCACGAAAACACAAGTGAGATAGAGATGGTCGGTATGGAAGTTTGCGACAACTTCCGGCGACACCGTATACATGATATAGCACACGAGGGTCACCGATGCCGTGATGGTGATGGCTTCATTGATGAAGGTTAGGTTATATCGGCTGGTGTTCTTGCGCGGTGCCTCACCTGTCTCGTTCATCCTGATGACATCGTCGCGACGCTTGGCAAACGAGAGGAAGAGCGTGAGAAGGAACGTCATGAGCACTATCCATTTGCTCGGCGAAACCCCAGCGGCGAAACCTCCTGCGAGAATTCTAAGTACGAAGCCGAAAGCCACCACACACACGTCCACTATGGCATAATGCTTCAGCCATGCACAATAGGCGAGGTTGAGCAACCAATAGAATACAATCACCGCACCAACGCGTAGCATGTGAGACGACAGGAAGGTATCGTCTCCGTAGTCAGACATGCCCCCATCGCCAAGCAACAGCAGCGTGGCAATGGCAAGAACCATCATCAGAGCCATGAGCATGTAGGCTTGTCTTATGCTCACGGCACCACTTGCCACCGGTCGCTTGCATTTCACCGGATGGCGTCGGTCAGCCTCCACATCCACGAGGTCATTGAAACAGTATATGCTTGATGCCGCGAAACTGAAAGCAAAGAATGTCACCACACATGCACCGATGGCATCGGAGTTGAGCAAGCTGCCTCCGAAGAGCATTGGTGCAAACACAAACATGTTTTTTATCCACTGCTTGGGACGTATTAGTTTCAGAAGGTTTTTCATCTTGAAGGATTGAGTTTGTTTACCACATATTCTATTATCTTATGCAGCACCCACGCCGCAGGCAATACTATGGCTATACATGCCAAGGCCCTGGTCCAGAAGTTCCAGCCCGGTCCCTGGAAATGGCGCAATATGAAATGGACGTGAAGCAGATAGATTTCCAGACTTATGGTTCCCACAAAACGCAGCGAGCGGTTGAGCCATTGCGGAGCATGACGGAGAGCCATGGTAAACAGCAGTAGTGCCGACACTGTGAGCGGTATATAGAGCATCCTCTCTGTATACAACGGGAACTTGCCGTGGCGATACTGCTCAAGCCACATGCTTGATGCCAACGGCAGAATGAACATTATCAGCAACAGTCCTATAGCGGCACCCTCCATCGTTGACTTCCTGCGCACAGCCTCAGCCATGTTTATGCCAATGAAGAATATGGGCACTCTACTCCAGAATATCTCTATGTGTCCTACAGCCTGATGAACCGGAGCCACCCACTGCACCACCGTGCACCATGCCACCATCGCCACCGGCAGCCAGCGATAGGACGGATGCCGGCGAATAAGCTCCATATACGGTGGAGCAAACAAATAGAGCATCATCGTGGCAGGTATATACCAGAAGGTGAGTTCGTCGTTCATCCAGAAATCCCAGTTTATGGCAACGTCGCCTATGAGGTCGGTCACGTTCTTTGAGAAATTGCGCTCACCGAGATAGTCGGGCACATAGAATGCCAGAGCCACAATGAGCCATGCTGGATATACCCTCCACAGCCTACGGATGTAGAACTTCATCCAATTGTTGGGGAATGAAGCCTTTCCCACGCTTTTCATCCACGAGTACCAAAGTCCTATGCCACTGAGGAAGAAGAACATGTCAACTCCCACGTTGCCCATACGGCACAACCCATAGAAGCTACTCGCACGGGGCACTCCCACATGGAAGAATATGATGAATATCATTGCCAGTCCCATCAGCTCTCCGCGATAGGTACTCAGATTGGATAGTTGTATGTCTTTCAGCTTCATGACGCAGCGTTTTTCTGTTTGTTCAAGGTAAGAATAATGTCATCTCGGATTGGGAATGCGCTTCAAGAGCTCGCGGAACAGCCATGCCAAAGCTATGGAGGCGAGAATGTAGAGCACAAGACCTGTATATATGTCACCTCGATGGCTCAACGGAATGAATATCTTTCGTGTAAGAGGGTGACAAACGAAGAGTGCCGCCGATATACTTCCCATCCATGTAAGCACACCATTGACACTGGCGGGCAGCAGCTTCACCAACGCCGCTGTTGACGCAATCACAGCTACGGGAGCAAAGAACCACGCATAGTAGTTCAAGGAGCAAAGCACGAGCATCAGCACTCCCACAGCCAGCACACAGGCATAATGCTGACGCGACATGTCCCTGCCGTAGCGGGCATAGAGCATTCCCATTCCAAAGGGCAGCATACCGCCGATGAAGTTATAACGCAGATAGTTGAGCTCGCTGCTCTCGGGACCGAAGACAGCCTGCAAAGCCGTGCATGCCACCATGAGTATCACTACATTGAGTGAGCTCCGGCGGTGGAGCACCAGTCTGTAGACCACATAGAGCTGCAACATCAGCCCGAAAAACCAGTAGGGACCAGGCCAGATGATGTCGTCGGGGTTAGGCAGCAGGTTGTTTACCAATCCGAGCTGAGCCAAGACGTATGCCACATGATAGTGATGAGTGCCTGGAGTGACGACGTCAACCATGGTGAAAGCCACATATCCCACTATCATCATCTTGAAAAGCTTCAGGAAGTGCACTCTGATGAAATGCCATGCGCCACCGTCAGTAGATTCTGACGCGCTCCTTCCTGACGACTCATATTTCCTCACCAGCCCATAGGCACTAAGGAACAGGAACACCGGCACGCCGTAATGTCCGAAAAACGAAACTATGTGAATAGGAAGGTTCCAGTCAGGATTGCCTACTGCACCAAGCAGCGAGTCTACGTTGTGCTGGAAATACTGGTATTCATTCTCCCTCACTATGCCTCTGAGCCAGTGGCAATAGTTGTGAAGGAATATGCCAATGATGGCAATGCCCCTGAGGGCATTACATTCATTGCGTGAGAGCAGCTTATCGTTCATTGCTTTGCTTTTTTCATTAGTTTGTCATAGTCCACGCCGTTCTTTATGACCCTCGGACGCTGTTCGTTGTAGTGGGGCGAGAGAATGTTGTAGGCTTCGTTATAGTCTTTCGACGAGATACCTGCCAGATAGAGCAACATGTGAGGCAAAGCGTCGGTCATGAGACGTCGGTCTTTCGACTGCAGCACTTGCTGGAAGATGTCTGGATGCTTCACCGCATAGTCATGCGAACACCACACCCAAAACGGCACGTCAAACTCCTGGTGAGCCAGTCGTGGCGTGATCTCGGCGCTGTGGTTTCGTCCGAAATGCTTGAATCCATCGTCAAAACATTCCTCACCATGGTCGGAGAAATAAATCACTATGGCGTTCTTGTCTTCAAAGCGTGAGATTATCTGGTCGGCTATGGAGTCGTTGTAGAGGGTGGCATTGTCGTAGTGGGAAAGGAAATCCCGGTCGCGCGCCGTGAGGTCTGGACGGTCGTAGTCGTCGCCATGCCACCTTCGCTGGCGCTTGGGATAGCGTGCGTTGTAGTTCACATGCTGTCCCATCACATGGAATATAATAAGGTTGTTGGCATTGCTGTCGATGCGTTGTTGCTTCACCATGGCATCATAGTCCGAAAGTATGCCTTCGTCAAGCACATGCACCTTGTCGTTTCTTACGTCAAACTGTGACTCGCTCAGCTCGGTATTGTTCAGGAAGAACCCTCCGCTGAAATCATAGACAGCCTCCTTTGCCTTTGGAAGGAACTGGTTGGTAATGAATGCCACCTTGTAGCCAGCTTTGCGAAACACCTCAGGAAAGAGCGGGTAGTCGCACCACTCCCCCTGTTGTCCCACCACATGCATAGAAAAAACATTCTTGAAAACAAAGCTCGTGAGGTTCCACGGTGCCACCACATCGGAGAAGGTCACCAGTCTTCCATTCTTCTGTCGTTTGAGCAGCCTCGGCGACGTGGCTTTTTCATATCCGTAGAGTTGCGAGTGGTATTTGTTATAGCTCTCACCAATGATGAGCACGATTGTTGGTGAACGGAAGCTACAGCTGTCCACCTCTACCCTGTCCTTCGCCACTATGAGCTTCTCAATCTGTTTTGCAGCAAGATGGTTTGAGAAGATGCTGAATACCAACCGGTATATGGGTTGATAGAATACTGCATGGTCAGGTTTCGTCAGTTCGTGTTCCACCTGTCCCATGTCGGTTTTCGAAAACATGGTGTGCATGGCACATTTGTTTTCCCACGATGCCGCTACAGCCCATACAGTGAGTGCAACGGTAGCGATGCCAGCCAGAGGCACAAGTTTCGGCAACAGGTCGCCTACACGTTCCAGTACCGCACGCCATGCCACGGGCAAACGCTTCATCAGCCGCGGCAACAGCAGCGACAGCCCATGAGCTATAGCCACCAACAACACCGCCCCCACGCCACTCAACAGTATGTCGGGCTGAACATACGACGACAGGAACTCGCCAGCCTCCCTGCTGTCGGTCTCTCCCACAAGCAGAAGCATTGTGGGATTGAGCGTTGCCTTGAAACGTACAAAACAGAACACGTCAACCACTGCCACCACATAAGCCACCATAGCAAACAACAGTCTCACCCAGCGTCTCACTCTTCGCGGCAATACGGCAAGCACGATGCACAGAAGAAAGACATCGATGAAGAGTTCAAGCCATAGATTTCCGTAAACGGTAGCCTTGGGAGCATCTGGCAACGTGGCATAGCTCACCACCACCCCCAACAGATACATGAACACGAAGAACCTCGCATTACGCTGTATCGGCATAAATGCCCATCCGAGGGCTTTCATCAGTATTTCTTTCATGCTCTTCATTCCTTCTGTTCAAATGGAAATGTTCCGGAAATCAATATTCCTTATATCATCAAGCACGCTGTCGGGCACCATCCCTTCTATACTCATTCCACGCGCCACGCGCCGGCGTATATCCGTGCTGCTTATGTCCAAGAGCTGAGCGTCGATGAGTGTAACATTGCCGGGTAGCGACGACGGATCAATCGTGCTGCCTGGGCGCGGATATATCGCCACGGCATAGTTGTTGAGAATGTCGTCTGAGCGATACCAACGGTTGAACACCTTCCAGTTGTCACCGCCAATGAGCAGTGTGAACGTTGCATCAGGATTGTCGTGGGAGAGTTTCTCCAGAGTGTTCCATGTGTACGATGGCTTCGGCAACAGGAACTCCACGTCAGAGGCTTTCATGCTCGGTTCATTGCAGAGAGCTTTTTCTGTGAGTCTGAACCTCATGCTGTCGGACAGCAGCTCGTTGTTTCTCTTCAGAGGGTTCTGAGGTGATACAATGAACCACACCTCACCAAGTGAAAGCGACAGCAGGAACTGCCTCGCCAGAGCTATGTGTCCGTTGTGTATCGGATTGAACGACCCTCCGTAGATTCCTATTTTTAGTCCATTGTCCATTGGTCACATTTCCTTATGGGGTCAAAACCATCCGTTTTGCCCCAAAGTGTTTTCCCTTTTATTTATGTAGCCTAATAACTATTAGTCCAATTCCCCCACTACCTTATTCACTGAGAAACGCCTTCACGAGAGCAAGAGTCTGGGCCTTGGCTGTGTCGAGGTCGTCGTTTTCCACGATATGGTCAAACTGAGGTGCGAAGGTAAGCTCATATTCAGCCTTGGCGAGTCGGTTCTCTATTGCCTCCGGGCTATCGGTAGCCCTTTGCAGGAGTCTTTTCCGGAGCTCTTCCACCGATGGAGGTTTAATGAATATGCTCATGGCATTGTCGCCATAGTATTTCTTTATGTTCACTCCCCCTTTCACATCAACGTCGAACACCACGTTTTGTCCGTCCCGGCGCTGTGTCTCCACCTGTTTTTTCAGTGTTCCATAGAAGCGGTTCTCATACACCTCTTCATATTCAAGGAACTCGTCATTGCTGATACGCTGTCGGAACTCCTCGGGTGTGAGAAAGAAATATTCCACTCCATGCTGTTCCTTTCCCCGGGGGTTCCTGCTTGTGCAGCTTATTGAGAAATAGAGGTTGAGTTCGGGATGCTCTTCCATCAGCCAGTTCACGATGGTGCTCTTGCCCGACCCCGACGGTGCAGAGAAGATGAGCAGTTTTCCACGTGGCTGCAGAGGCTGGTTGCAGTCCAAGGGCTTTGGTTCTGATTGTCTTTCCATGATGTAGGGTTAGAGCACGTTGAGCACCTGCTCCTTTATCTGTTCAAGTTCGTCTTTCATCTTCACCACGATGTTTTGCATCTCAGCCATATTGCTCTTCGAGCCGGTGGTGTTTATCTCTCGTCCCATCTCCTGGGCAATAAATCCAAGCTTCTTTCCTTGTGCGTGTCCATCTGTCATTGTTTCCATGAAATACTTCAGATGGTTGGCAAGTCGCTGTTTCTCTTCGCTAATGTCGAGTTTTTCAATGTAGTAGATGAGCTCCTGCTCGAGACGGTTCTTGTCGTATTCGGCTTCGGGAATGTTTTTCAGTCCCTCCACTATGCGTTGTCTGATTTTCGGCACTCGTTCGGCTTCAAACGGTTCGATGCTCTTTAACAGTGAAGAAATATTGTTGATTTTCTCCGTGAATTTCTTTTCAAGCGCGGCACCCTCCTGCATTCTGAACTCCTGGAGTTGCGAAAGAGCCAGTAGTATTGCCTTGGTGGCGGCTTCCCATTCGTCATCACTGAGCACTTCCACATCGGTGCGCATAGTCACGTCGGGCAGTCTGAGCAGTGTGGAATACCAGTCGGTAGGCTCTGGAATACCCGTCTGCCGGCTTATCTCCCTTATTTGGTTATAGTAGTTTGCCACGAGGGCAGCATTGATGGGTGCTGCATCGGCACCCTCTTCCTTCTCTATCCAGATGGCAAAGTCCACTTTTCCCCTCTCAAGCGCTTTGGATATCATCTGTCGTATCTCCATCTCTTTCTCCCTGTAAAGCGGTGCTATGCGTGTAGACAGGTCAAGTGCTTTGCTGTTGAGCGATTTTATCTCTACGTTAATTTTCTTCTCCTTATAGCTCACGACTACCTTTCCGTAGCCCGTCATTGACTGTATCATAGTGTTTATGCGTTAAATTTCTGCAAAAGTACAATTTTTACACGAAAAAAGCATAATTTTGCAAATCTAAATATAGGTTGAAAGATTTATGTCCTGCATTCTACATATAGAGACAAGTACGGACGTTTGTTCCGTGGCTGTGACTCAGGATGGCGCATGTATATTCTCAAAGGAAGACCACGAGGGTCCCAACCATGCCGTTAACCTGGGAGTATTCGTCGATGAGGCAATGTCGTTTACCGACAACCATGCCATACCCTTTGATGCCGTGGCGGTGAGCAGCGGCCCGGGAAGCTACACCGGACTGCGCATAGGCGTGTCCACGGCAAAGGGAGTATGCTATGGCAGAGACCTCAAGCTCATTGCCGTGCCCACACTCGAGCTGCTGTGCGTGCCAGTATTGCTCAACCATGAGGAGATTGAGCCCGATGCACTACTCTGTCCCATGATCGATGCGCGCAGGATGGAGGTCTATGCCCAGCTGTTCGACCGCTCGTTGCATGAGGTGCGCCCCATACAGGCAGACGTTGTCGATAGCGATACCTATCGCGAATACCTTGACAAGCAGCCCGTTTATTTCTTTGGCAATGGTGCCGGCAAATGTATGGAAGCCATAAACCACCCCAATGCCCACTATATAGAAGGTATAGAGCCCCTTGCCAAGCACATGCTGCCGCTGGCAGAGCGTCGTTTCTTTGATGAGAGATTTGAAGATGTGGCTTACTTTGTGCCATTCTATCTCAAGGATTTCGTAGCCAAGACACCAAAGAAACTGCTTTAGGCAACACTAACAACCCATTGAGTCCATTAAGACAGAAATAATGAACATAGAAGGATTAGACTATAACACACAAAGAGAGAAACTCGCTTTGCCCGAATATGGCAGAGAGGTACAGAAAATGGTTGACCACGCCATCACGCTTCCCACCAAGGAGCAGCGTCAGCGATGTGCCGAGACTATCATCGGCATCATGGACCGGATGTATCCCCAACAGCGGGAGAGCGTAGACTACAAGCACAAGCTGTGGGACCATCTGGCTATCATGAGCCGTTTCCAGCTCGACATCGACTATCCCTACGACATCAATCAGGCACTGACCATGGCTACCAAGCCACAGCCACTGGGTTATCCCACACAGCATATACCCGTGAGACACTACGGCAGGATGATTTTCGAGCTCTTTGAGAAGCTCAAGACCATGGAGCCGGGAAAAGAACGCGACGCACTCGTGTGCATGACCGCCAACCAGATGAAACGCTCACTGATGCAGTGGAGCCACGGCTCGGCTGCCGACGAGAAAGTAGCCGACGACCTGGCACGCTACACCGACGGCCGCATACAGCTCGACCTCGGCACTTTCAAGTTTGAAAAGATAAACATGCGTGAGGTTAGCGACAACAACAAGAAGAAGAACAAGCGCTAACCACCAACCAAAGCCTATTTTATGGAATCATTTATCATTGAAGGAGGGCACCTGCTCAAGGGAACCATCACACCGCAAGGCGCAAAGAACGAGTCGCTGCAGGTGATATGCGCCACGCTGCTCACCAGCGAGACCGTGACGATAAGCAACATTCCGGAAATCCTCGACGTGAAGAACCTCATACACCTGCTCGAGGAGATGGGAGTGAAAGTGGAACGCCACTCCAAGGGATGCTATGCCTTCACCGCCGACAACCTCAATCTTGACTATCTCTCCAGCGACGAGTTCGTAAAGAAATGCTCATCGCTCCGCGGAAGCGTGCTCACCATAGGTCCGCTGCTCGGACGCTATGGCAAGGCCACGGTGGCAAAGCCCGGAGGCGACAAGATTGGACGTCGCCGCCTTGACACCCACTTCCTCGGACTCCATAACCTCGGTGCCACCTTCCACCACGTTGAAGGGCGCAACGTCTACGAGATTTCCTCACCCCAGCTTCAAGGAACCTACATGGTGCTCGACGAAGCATCTGTCACCGGCACCGCCAACATCATAATGGCGGCAGTGCTTGCCAAAGGCACCACAACCATCTACAATGCTGCCTGCGAGCCATACATACAACAACTCTGCAAGATGCTCAACAGCATGGGAGCACGCATCAGCGGCATCTCATCCAACCTGCTCACCATAGAAGGAGTGGAGCAGCTTCACGGCACCACACACACACTGCTGCCCGACATGATTGAAGTAGGCTCGTTCATCGGCATGGCAGCCATGGTGGGCGACGGAGTGAGAATAAAAGACGTATCAATAGAAAACCTCGGAATCATACCCGATGCGTTCAGAAGGCTGGGAGTGAAAATCGAGGTCGACGGTGACGACCTGTTCATACCACGACAGGAACACTACGAGGTAGATTCGTTCATCGACGGCTCTATAATGACCCTTGCCGATGCACCTTGGCCCGGACTGACACCCGACCTTCTCTCGGTGCTCATCGTGGTAGCCACACAGGCACGGGGCAGCGTGCTCTTCCATCAGAAAATGTTTGAGAGCCGACTGTTCTTCACTGACAAGCTCACCGACATGGGAGCACAAATCATACTCTGCGACCCACACCGCGCCGTAGTGGTGGGCAACGACCACTCACGCCGGCTCCGCGCCGGACGCATGACGAGTCCCGACATCCGTGCCGGCATAGCCCTGCTCATAGCCGCCATGAGTGCCAACGGCACATCGCGCATTGACAACATTGCGCAGATAGACCGCGGATATGAAGACATAGAGCACAGGCTAAATGCCCTCGGTGCAAGGATAACCCGCAAGGAACTTTAATACCACAACTCCCATCACCCCCACCATGATAAGACCCAGCGACGTATATAAAATCGGACGGATAGGAAAGACCCACGGAGTGAGAGGCGAGGTGACCATGCAGTTCACCGACGACATCTTCGACACTGCCGATGCCGACTATCTCGTGCTCGACATCGACGGCATTCTCGTGCCGTTCTTCATCGACGAATACCGCTTCAAGAACGATTCCGTGGCAATAATGAAATTCACCGACATTGACACGCCGCAAAAGGCACAGACACTCACCGACTGCAACGTGTTCTTTCCACGGAGCATTGCCGCCGACACGTCGGAAGACATCTCACTCTCGCAAATAATCGGGTTCAAGCTCATGGATGCCGGCACAGGCAACACCGTGGGGACAATCACCGCCATCGACGACTCCACCATCAACACTCTCTTCGAGGTAAAAGGTGAAGATGGCACCGAGCTGCTCATACCCGCATCAGAGGAGCTCATCACCGACATCAACCCCGACACACAGACCCTCACCACCGTCATTCCCGCGGGTCTGCTCTGACATTGCTGTGGCATGCCAGACAATGTCACTGATGCCTTTACCTTAAATTTCCACAACTCAGACAATCATGAATGTAGACATAGAAGACAGCTGGAAGCAACAGCTGAGCAGTGAGTTTGACAAGCCCTACTTCCAGAAACTCACCGAGACGGTGCGCAGGGAATATGCCACCTACACCTGCTATCCACCGGGAAGACTCATCTTCAACGCCTTCAACCTGTGTCCGTTTGACAAGGTGAAGGTAGTAATCATAGGTCAAGACCCCTACCATGAGCCGTCACAGGCCCACGGACTGAGCTTCTCAGTGTGCGACGGTGTGGCATTCCCACCATCGCTGCAGAACATTTTCAAGGAGATACATGCAGACCTCGGCACCGACATTCCCATGAGCGGAAACCTCACGCGATGGGCACAGCAGGGGGTGCTGCTGCTCAATGCCACACTCACCGTGAGAGCCCATCAAGCCAACAGCCATGCCGCCATAGGGTGGCAACAGTTCACCGATGCCGCCATCAGCCGTCTCGCCTCCGAGCGCAGCCATCTGGTGTTCATGCTCTGGGGCGGCTTTGCCCGCAGCAAGAAAAGCATGATACCGGCTGAGAAACACCTCGTGATTGAGTCCGTGCATCCCTCACCTCTCTCTGCCAACCGAGGCGGATGGTTCGGGCAGCATCAGTTTTCTCGCTGCAACGCCTATCTTGAAAGTCACAATCAAACACCTATAGAATGGTAAGACACATGCTGCCGATAATACAAGTGGGCGACGTTCTGCTCTCGCCCGACATCTTTACCGAGCACTTCTGCTGCGACTACGAAAAGTGCAAAGGCATATGCTGCATTGAAGGCGATGCAGGCGCACCCGTCACCTTGGACGAGATTGCATCGATAGAAGAGTCGCTTGGCGAAGTGTGGAGCGACCTCTCGGCATCGGCACAATCGGTGATAGACCGTCAGGGTGTAGCTTACAGCGACCGCGACGGTGACCTCGTGACAAGCATCGTTGCCGGCAAGGACTGCGTTTTCACCTGCTACGACGGCGACAAGTGCCTGTGTGCGCTGGAGAAAGCATGCCGCAGCGGCAAGACCTCCTTCATAAAGCCCATCTCGTGTGCCCTCTACCCCATTCGCGAGAAACGGCTGAGCAACGGCATGGTGGCTCTCAACTACCATCAGTGGGACGTGTGCAAGGATGCCCGTGCGCTTGGCAAGAAGCTCAACATGCCGGTATGGCAGTTCCTGAAAGAGCCTCTCATCCGCCGTTTCGGCAAAGAGTGGTATGAGGAGCTCAGCCTCACCGCTGCCTGTCTGGAGGAAAGGGAAAAGAATGGAGAAGAATAGGCAACTATATATAAAAAACAGCCGCTTGCGAACTGTCGCAAGCGGCTGTTTTTTTTATGTCTTTAACCCACTGGGGTCGTTTTGTTACGCATCAATGTTGGCGTATGTGGCGTGCTTCTCGATAAATTCGCGGCGTGGCTCCACATCGTCGCCCATGAGCATTGAGAAAATCTCGTCGGCTTCGGCAGCATTCTCTATCGTTACCTGCTTGAGAAGGCGTGAGGAGGGATCCATCGTAGTTTCCCAGAGCTGCTCAGGGTTCATCTCACCGAGACCTTTGTAGCGCTGTGTGTGGAGAGCTGCAGCATTCTCGTCGCCTGCTACATACTTGTCGATGAATGCCTGTCGCTGCTGCTCGGTGTAGCAGTATTCCGAGTTCTTCTTGTAGGTACACTTATAGAGCGGCGGAGTAGCTATATACAGGTGCCCGTCTTCTATAACCTTCGGCATGAAGCGGTAGAAGAGTGTCATGATGAGGGTGTCGATGTGAGAGCCATCGACATCGGCATCGGTCATGATTATTATCTTGTCGTAGCGAAGCTTCTCGATATTGGCCTGACGGTCGTCTTCACCATCCACACCGAAGCGCACACCTATGCTCTGTATGATGTTCATCACGCTCTCGGCTTCAAACACTCGGTGCCACTGCACTTTCTCCACGTTGAGGATTTTTCCTCGGAGCGGCAGTATGGCTTGCGTATAGCGGTCGCGGCCTTGCTTGGCAGAACCACCGGCAGAGTCACCCTCCACGAGGAATATCTCACACTGCTTGGGGTCTTTGTTCGAACAGTCGGCAAGCTTGCCGGGCAGTCCACCGCCACTCATCACGTTCTTGCGCTGAACACTCTCCCGTGCCTTGCGTGCTGCCACGCGTGCTATGGCTGCAAGTATCACCTTTTCGCAAATCATCTTTGCTTCCTTGGGATGCTCTTCGAGATAGTTGGTCATGGCTTCTCCCACGGCTTTCTGAACGGCTCCGTTCACCTCGCTGTTGCCAAGCTTGGTCTTGGTCTGTCCTTCAAACTGCGGTTCGGCTACCTTCACCGAGATGATGGCAGTGAGTCCCTCGCGGAAGTCATCTTGTGCCACTTCAATCTTGGCTTTCTCTATCTGCTTGCGCAGAGAGTCGTCTTCGTCGGCATATTTCTTCAACGTGCGGGCGAGGGCTATGCGGAAACCGGTAAGGTGGGTACCGCCTTCTATTGTGTTGATGTTGTTGACATAGGAATGGATGTTCTCGCTGTAGTCGCTGTTGTAGAGCAGCGCAATTTCGATGGGCACTCCATCTTTCTCGGTCTTCAGGCAGATGGGCTCGCCTATGATGGATGTGCGGTGACGGTCTACATAGCGCACAAACTCCTTGAGACCTTCCTTTGCATGGAACACCTCGGGCTTCCTCACGTTGCCATCCTCGTCGGGACGGAGGTCGGTAAGCGTGATGGTTATGCCGGCATTGAGGAAGGCAAGCTCGCGCATACGGCGCGCAATGATGTCGTACTTGTATTCAGTGGTGGTGAAAATGGTGCCGTCGGGCCAGAACTGCTGACGGGTGCCTCGCTTGTCGGTGTCGCCCACCACCTTCACGGGATAGAGGGGTATGCCTCGCTCGTATTCCTGCTGATATATCTTTCCGTCGCGATAGACCTGAGAGAGCATGTGGGTGGAGAGTGCATTCACACACGACACACCAACACCGTGCAAGCCTCCGCTGACCTTGTAGGAGCCTTTGTCGAACTTTCCGCCGGCATGGAGCACTGTCATCACCACTTCGAGGGCGCTCTTGTGCAGTTTCTCATGCTCGTCAACGGGTATGCCTCGACCGTTGTCTTCCACTGTTATGGAGTTGTCTTCGTTGATTGTCACCTCTATGTGTGTGCAATAGCCAGCCATGGCTTCGTCAATAGAGTTGTCTACGGTTTCGTTAACGAGGTGGTGAAGACCCTTCTCGCTAATGTCGCCAATATACATAGCCGGGCGCTTGCGCACTGCTTCCAGACCTTCGAGCACCTGAATGTTACTGGCGGAATAGTTATTCTGTTCGTTCTGCATAATTGAGATTATTCTTGCAAAAAATTAACATGCAAATTTACGAAAAATCCATGAAACGACGAAATATTTTTCGCTTGAAAAAACGAAAGATTACTTTGATTTTTGATACGGAAAAGCCACACCCTGGAAGGTGTTTTCAAACCCTTTGTAAATATCTGTGGCTCAGAGAGTTGCAAAGGTGGCACTTTTGCTTTCCAAAAGAGGCTCTTTTGGAGTGCGAAAGAGGCTCTTTTGGAGTGTAAAAGTGGCTCTTTTGAAACGCGAAAGTGGCTCTTTTGAAAAACGGGGGTGTGAAACTTTGATTTTTGATATTTCAAACCCATATTTTCAAACTTCCACAGCCTCCAGCAAAGAACAAAAAAAAGAGCCACAACCTTGCGATTGTGACTCTTTAGAATATAGAATGTAGTTTGTTTTGAATAAATTCGTTGTCTTGCCGGCATTATCCCAGCTTTGCGATATGTGCGCAAAGACTTGACTTGAGGTTTGCAGCCTTGTTCTTGTGGATAATGTTTGTCTTAGCCAGTTTGTCGAGCATCTTCTGCACGAGGGGATAGAGTTTCACTGCCTCGTCCTTGTCTTTTGTTGCACGGAGCTTGCGCACTGCGTTGCGCATGGTCTTAGCATAGTAGCGGTTGTGCTCGTTTCTTGTCTTGGTCTGACGAATTCTCTTCAGAGATGATTTGTGATTTGCCATTGTTTTTTGTTGTTTTTTTAATAAATTGTTGATTAATCGAAGCCTGTGGGTCTTGCGTCTACGACCGCCCTGGGCAAATTCCGCAGAAGAAGCGTTTACCTCTTTCTACAAAATTTTCCGTCACCCTTGTCCCAGCATTGCTACTGGTAGCGCATCGCTGCGCAGATGGCGGATTCATGATGGTAGTCCCTAGGAGAGTCGAACTCCTCTTTAGAGAATGAAAATCTCTCGTCCTAGCCGATAGACGAAGGGACCATTGCCTTTAGCTTGTAGTGCCGGGCATCATGCCTTGCATTGCTACTTCGCTTTTTAGCGGTGCAAAGGTATGTATTTCCTTTTGTTCCTGCAAATTTTTGCTGAATAATTTTCGCAAAAGGGTGTGTTTTTGTACTTTTGCATTACTTTCTGCACGCTGCGGAATGTTTTCTTATTATTTGAATATGTTAGAGAAATCGCGAGCCATAGTGCTGCACATGCTGAAGTATGGCGACTCGGGAATGATTGTCGACATGCTTACCGAGAGCCACGGCAGGCTTTCGTTTGCCATGCGCATGCCGAAGACCCAGAAGGGCAAGCTCAAACGTCAGCTCTTTCAGCCGTTGTCACTCCTGGAGATTGAGTTTGACTATCGACAGAAGATGGAGTTGCAGCGTCTGCGCGACGTGAGGCTGCTTCAGCCCTACACGAGCATTCCCTTTGATGGGTCCAAGCTGTCGGTGGCATTGTTTCTCGCTGAGTTTCTCTATCATGCCACACGAGGCGAGCAACGTAACGACGGGTTGTTTGAATATATAGAGACAGCGCTACGTTGGTATGATGCCTCGGAGTCAGACTTTGCCAACTTTCATTTGGTCTTCATGATAAGGATGTCGCGCTTCGTGGGGTTCCTGCCAAACGTAGACGACTATGAGGACGGATGCTGGTTTGACCTGCGCAGTGCCCAGTTCGTGAATATGGCTCCTATTCACGCCGACGTGCTCGAGCCTGTGGAGGCATCGCGCATAGTAACGCTCATGCGCATGACGTTTGACACGATGCATCTCTTCCGCATGTCGCACGACGAGCGCAACCGCATAACCGACATTGTGCTGTGGTACTACCGGCTGCACCTGCCGCAGATGCCCGACATGCAGTCGTTGAGCGTGGTGAGGAGCGTTTTCAGCTGACAGCCGCCAACATGCAGCCTCAGGACCTCATCAGTTGATACGGCATCCCAGTATGATTTGTGCATTGTCGACCCTTGAGAACTTGTGCGCCTTGATGGTGTAGCCAAGGAATAGGCGGTCGTGGGTGTAGGGAATGGAATAGCGCAAGGACACTGTCTGGTAAATGCGACTTTCCCTCAAGGAGGCAGTATAGCCTGACTGCTTCTTGAGATACACACCCAGACCAACGTTCAACGACATGTGGTGGTAGAACCATTCGTGGCGCAGGCTCAGTCCCATAATATGCGGGGAATACTTGTATCCTGTCTTTTCGCGCATGAGGTCGTAGTCGCGTATGCGGTAGACGTAGTCGGCATAGGTGTAGTCGAGGCCTACACCGCTGGCATTGACCAGATGCCAACGCCACATGGCGGATAACATCGTCGTGAAAGACCCATAGATGGGATTATGTTTCTCTCCATAGATTTCAAAACGGTCGAAGAGGGCCTTGCCAGCCACGCCTACCACTCCTTCCACATAGAAATTCTTTGGATATGGTTCAGGTTCATCCGCCTGCGGAAGATCGGAGAGTTCCTTGTGACGGAGTGGCTGTGGCTCAAGGTCGTAGCTCAGCGACACGGTGCCTCCCATGGTGTTCACTCCACGGTTGGGACGGTCGAGAGTGGCATTGCTGTAGTGTTTGAAATCGATGCCTAATGCGACACTCCAGCGCGGCGACAGTCGAAAAGCCGCATTCACTCCACCACCCACAAATATTGAGAAGGGAGAACCTATGAGTTCCTGATCCTGGTTGTAGTTTTCATCGTAGGAATTGGGACAGTAGCCCACGCCATTGAGTATTTCAGCCGATGCCGTCCACCGCCCCTTGCGCACGAGCGCCAAGTTCATACCAATGAAAGCCGTATAGATTTGTCCTATCTTCGACTCAAAAGGCTTGTCTTCCTTATAGATGTGCAGATGGTCGAAGTCGGCATAAAGCAAACCCATCATGAATTTAGGACGTTTCAGAGCCTGGTCGTAAGCGAGTGTGGTTTCCGGGTTTGCCTGCCATGACATGCGGAAATCATAGTAACCCACACACCGGCTGTGGATGGTCTCCGAGGCATATTCGTCGTTGCCAGAAAGGTAGCTCTCGTTGAGATTTAAGGAAAGACTCCAGTGTCCCTGCTTATTCTTCACAGGAGAGATTTCCATGGAAGAAGGCAGCGACTGTGGCATGGTGTCTTCATAAGCCTCAAGAGACTGTACGGAAGAGGAGACGCTGTATGCTGCCTGTTCCTGCGCGGTAGAGGCAACGGCATAAAACGGAAACAGTGCAGCCGCCATGGAAGCCATGGCTAACTGCACTGTTCTTATATTTATTCTTATTTTTAGGAAAATCATGCAAGGAGCTTCTTGACTATGGCTGAAATGGTTCCACCTTCTGCCTTGCCTGCCATCTGCTTGGTGGCAATGCCCATCACTTTTCCCATGTCTTTCATCGAAGATGCACCGGTCTGAGAAATAATCTCAGCTACAACGGCTTCTATCTCCTCAGCGGTGAGAGGTTTGGGAAGATATTCCTCAAGCACTGCCACCTGTGCAAGCTCGTCGTCGGCAAGGTCCTGACGGTTGTTGTCCACATAGGTCTGTGCCGTTTCCTTACCTTGCTTGGCAAGCTTTTGAATGATTTTCAAGGCAGCTTCGTCGGAGAGCTCGTCGTTGGCTCCCGGAGCTGTCTTTGCTTCAAGAAAAACCTTCTTGATGTTTCTCAGCGTCTCAAGGCGCACTTTGTCGCGTGCCTTCATTGCCGCTTTTATGTCGTCGTTTACTTTGTCGAAGAGTGTCATTTCTTTTTCTCCTTATTATATATATATGTTTATACGAAGCTTATCTTTCCCGAGATGTCTTCCCTTGGAGTATCGGTTTCTTCCTGAGAAGAGCCGGTGCTTATTGACTGTATTTCCTTGAGGGCTTGCTTTGTTCGCTTGTAGGTGGGTGTGTTTTCCACTGCGATTATCACGTCTTCATTGTCGAGGTCTTCATTGCGGAAACGGAAGATTTGGGGACGACGCTTGAAATGCAAGTTGCTGTTGCTGTTGCCATAGAAACGGTCACGGCGGTCACGACGCTCTGCTGCGCGCTCCTCCTCTTCAGCAATGCGCCGTGCTTCCTCTTCGGTGTGCTTGCGCAGGTGCTTGCTCATTCCGTCGACATCGTCGATACCGAAGCCTGTGGCAAGAATGGTCACCTTGACTTTCTTTCCGAGCTCAGGATCAACGGCAAGTCCCCACTTGAGTTCAAAACCAGAACCGAAACGGTCCATAAAGTCGTTGACATCGTTCATCTCGTCCATGGTGAGCGTCTGGCTCTCGTCTTTCTCATTGCTGAAGGCTATGGAGAGGAGAATTTTCTTTGAGTTATAGATGTCGTTGTCGTTGAGCAACGGAGAGTTGAGTGCATCCTCTATGGCGTGTTTCACGCGGCCCTCGCCTTCGCCATAGCCTGTAGACATGATTGCCACGCCACCGTCTTTGAGCACCGTCTTCACGTCGTTGAAGTCAAGGTTGATGAGTCCGTGGACTGTTATGATTTCAGCTATTGACTTTGCTGCAATGCTCAGGGTATCGTCTGCTTTTCCAAAGGCATCAAGCACGGTGAGCTCGGGATATATCTCACGAAGGCGCTCGTTGTTGATCACGAGCAGCGCATCAACATGCTTTGACATCTCCTCCACTCCATCGAGAGCCTGGTCTATCTTTCTGTCGCCCTCGAAACGGAAGGGTATTGTTACGATGCCCACGGTGAGTATGCCGAGTTCCTTCGACACACGGGCTATCACCGGGGCGGCACCCGTTCCCGTACCACCACCCATGCCGGCGGTGATGAAAGTCATTCTGGTGCCGTCGTTGAGCATGTTCTGGATGTCGTCGATGGTTTCTTCTGCAGCCTGACGTGCCTTGTCGGGTTTGTTTCCGGCTCCGAGTCCCTCGCTTCCGAGTTGCAGGTGAACAGGCACCGGCGAGTCGTTGAGTGCCTGGTTGTCGGTGTTGCATATCACAAACGACACGTCGTGTATGCCTTCACGATACATGTGGTTCACGGCATTGCCGCCGCCTCCGCCTACTCCTATAACCTTTATTATGCTGTTGCTCTTATCGGGCACGTCGAAATCCAATATTCTTTTATCCATATTTCTTTGCTTTTGATATTTATAGATATTGCCGGGTGTTGGTGACTATTCTTCGTCGGGACCCATTATTACCGTACCGAAGTGACTGATCTTGCTCCATGTCTTATTCCAGAAGCTGTTCTTGCGGCGTTCTTCCTCTTCTTTCTTCAAGCGCTCGGCTTCTTCCTTTATCCGTTGTTGTTCCTCTTCCTCTTTCTTCCGTTTTTCTTCCTCGGCTTTCTGCTTCTCTGCCATGGTGAGCACCACTCCCTTGTCGGCAATCTCGCCTGCTGTGCGAGGACGGTCGTGGAGGTCTGCCGTCGTGGCTGGGTCGGTTGACGGTTTGTCGGGGTTAAACATGTCGCGCGTGGTGTTTACTTCCTGTCCGGCACAGTTGGTGTCGCCCTTGGCAAGGAGTCCGAGCACGGTGTTCATGGTGCCGTTGTGGGCATTGATGTCAGGGTTGCTTGACGTAATGGTATGGTTTACGAACTTGGCTGTTCTCACCTTCTCTATCTGTGTGTGCAGACGGAAGGCTTTCTCAATGTTCTTCATGTTTGAGCCGCCACCAGTTAGGATTATTCCACCAAGCAGCTTGTCAACATACTCGGATGGAACCTGGAACCACACGTTTTCAATGATTTCATTGACGCGCGCTTCAACAATCTCCACGAACTTGCGACTTTCAACCGACCGTTCGTTGTCGATGGGATAGGTGGCATTGCTGTCAATGTCGTTGCTGTCGGTGTAGGCGCTGGCATATCTGAGCTTCATCTTCTCTGCTTCGCTCTCCTCCATCTGCAAGGAGGCGATATCCTTGGTAATGTTGTTGCCTCCAAGGGGAATGACAACGAGGTGGCGCAACACGTTCTTGAAATAGACGCTCACCGTGGTTGTGTCGCTGCCGAGGTCAACGAGCACGCATCCTCCTCTGCGTTCAGCCTCATTGAGCACGCTGTTGGCAAGTGCCAGAGGTGCGAGGAACATCTCCTGTATGGCTATTCCAGCCTTGTCGAAACAGTTGTTGAGGTTGTTGTAGAACGACTTTCTCCAAAGTATGTTCATGAAATTGCCCTCAAGGCGGTCTGCCTTGATGCCCACCGGGTCAATCTGGTATTGATTGTCAACCTTATATTCCTGTGTTGCCGCATCGAGTATCTCCTGGTCGGGATATGACATGTTGCGGTTGGTGTCCATGAGTTCGTTGACCATCTCCGAGGTGATTATCGTTTCCTCTGGCAACTCCTTCACAATGACGTTTCTCACGCTTCGTATGGACTGTCCCCCCACTCCCACATATACATGGGCTATCTCACTTTTAAGCTGGTTTTTCAGCTTAGCAATGATGTTGGTGAGGCACTGTGCCGTCTTGTCTATGTTGTAGACGACACCTTTTCTTATGCATTGTGTGGCGTCTTCTTTCACCACAGCGAGCACAGAGATGCTGCCGTCGAGATTTTTTCTTCCGGCAATACCTGTGATTTTTGTTGAGCCAAGTTCTATGGCTACGATGAATTCTTTTGCTGCCATACGCGTATGATGTATTATATTTTGTTTCTTTGTTGTTGCTAAATGATAATCTATGATGTCTTGCCAGCGTTGTGCCGCCTGCAAATTATCTGGTTGTCAAACTCCATGTTTATGTATTCGTATTTGTTCCATCCCGCCGTGGAGAGTCCGTAACGGTAGAATTTCTCCAGTCGCGTGAGTTTCTTGTTCAGGAAGTCTGATATTTTCTTTTCCCTGAGCTTATTGTTTCTCTCTTGAGGCAGGTATCCTATGAATACCACATGATCTCCCACGCGCGGCACAAGTTCTATTCCGCGGTCGGAGAGCACATTGATTTGCTCAATCTGGTTGCTCCACAGCTCAGAATCCATGAGATAGTTGGCTACGGGAGCTATGTAGTATTTTGCGAACCATCCGTTGATGTTGCCTGTGGCTATTATCAAGTCGCTGGTATATTTGGAGTTTGGCAGTGTTCCGCCCTTCTCGTCAAGGTAATAGTCGTTGCCCTTATTGTTTATTATCCGTATGATGGGCATACGCTGTGTGACATTGATGCACACGTTACCGTCGTTGGTCTTGAAGCATTCGGCGGAATTGACAAAGGGACTGGCAGTGAGCAGCTCTTCTATGCTCCGAGGATTCACGTCTCTGAGCGGCTTGTTCAGGGGATAAACGTTTTTACGCTGGAGTATCGTTTTTATTTCATTGGCACTGAGGAAGCCAGCATTGTTGGAGTCGGAAATGTTTATCTCCACTTTACCGCATGAGCGTTGTTCCCCGTTTGGTTTGTCAAACGAGGTTGCTGCCACTACGAGATACACGGCGAGTGCTGCGTCGATGGCACAGAATGCTGTTTTCTTCCAGTTTATAATCATTTAGCCTTTATAATCTCTGCTATCTGAGGTGTGTAGTTGTCAAGGTCACCGGCACCGAGCACTATGAGCACATCAAAGTCGCGCTCCTTTACGAGATTGAGCACGTCGTCTTTGTGTATGATACTCTTCTCCACACCCTCTGCAAGGTTGTCGTAGATGAGCTGCGAGCTCACTCCCTCTATCGGTTGTTCGCGTGCAGGATAGATTTCAGTGAGTATCACCTCGTCGAGCTGGCTCAACGCCTTTGCGAAATCCTTATAGAAATCGCGGGTACGGGTATAGAGGTGCGGCTGGAAAATGGCTGTTATCTTCCTGTCCTTATAGAGCTCGCGCATGCTTTTCGCACTCTGGTAGATTTCCTGTGGGTGATGGGCATAGTCGGAGAGGAACACATGGTTTGGAGTCTTCACCTTGAAGTCGAAGCGACGGTCCACGCCTTCATAGGTCTTCATGCCGTAGCGCAGCTCCTCAGCGGTGCATCCGTTGAGTTGTGCCATTGCCATGGCTGCCACACCATTCTCTATATTGATGGGTATGGGTTGTCCGAGTTTTATGCCTTTCACGTTTTCTATTGGCGATATGAAGTCGAAGGTTATCTCTCCGTTGTCTATCTTGATGTTTTCAGCGTGGAAGTCTCCTTCGTCGCGGCTGTATTCATATACTCTCACGCCATCTTGCGTGTCGGCTTTCATCTCCAGGTTCTTGTGTATGATGAGTGCACCGCCGGGCTGGATGAGTGTGGTATAGTGACGGAAGCTCTCAAGGTAGGCTTCCTTGGTGCCGTAGATGTCAAGGTGATCGGGGTCAGTAGAGGTGATAACCGTCATCCATGGACGCAGCCAATGGAATGAGCGGTCGAATTCATCGGCTTCAATCACCACATAGTCTGACTTTGAGAGAATGTAGTTGGTGCCATAGTTCTTTGATATGCCTCCGAGGAAAGCATTACAGTCGGTCTGGCTCTGATGCATTATATGTGCACACATTGTGGACGTGGAGGTCTTGCCATGAGTGCCGGCAACGCACAATCCCTTGTGAGTGCGTGTCAGAGTACCAAGCACCTGAGCTCTCTTTTGTATCTCGAAGCCTTTCTCCCGGAAATATGCGAGTTCCTTGTGGTCTGCCGGTATTGCCGGTGTATATACGACGAGTGTCTGGCTCACATTCCTGCAAGCTTGTGGTATTGCTTCCACATTCTCGTCATAGTGGATAATCATTCCTTCTTTCTCTAATTGGCGCGTGAGCTGTGACGGTGTCTTGTCGTAGCCGGCAACCACTGCTCCTTTTCCCATGAAATATCGGGCTATGGCGCTCATGCCTATACCGCCTGCTCCTACGAAATAAACCGCTTTTATATCTTTCAGTTCCATGTTGTTTGTTTTTCTTTTCGTGTAGTTTTGTGCCTGTCATGGCAATCACCGTGACAGCATTGGCTATACAGACTGCCGCCTTGCCAGCTTTATCACCTCGTCGGCAATGATTTCTGCTGAATTCTTCAGTCCCAGAGCCAGTATGTTTTTGCTCAGCGACGCGAGTTTCTGCGGGTCGTTGACTACAATCAAGGCTGTCTTGAGCAACGTGGCAGGTGCTTCGGAGTCTTTCACATACATGGCTGCGTCTTTGTTAACCAAAGCCATCGCATTCTTTGTCTGGTGGTCTTCTGCCACATTGGGACTCGGTACAAGAAGCACGGGCTTGCCTATGAGACAGAATTCGCTTATGCTGCTGGCTCCGGCACGGCTTATCACAAGGTCTGCCGCCTTGTATGCCACTCCCATGTTGCCAATGAAGTCTACCACTTTGAGGTTTGGCAGCTCCTTGTATTTCTTCAGTTGCTCCAGTATTGCCGAATGATAGTATTTTCCGGTTTGCCAGATAAACTGCACATCGCTCTTCTCTACCATGTCGAGATGCTGTAGTATGCTCTCGTTGATGGTTCGTGCTCCAAGACTGCCACCCACAAGGAGTATGGTTTTCTTGTCGGGGTCAAGTCCGAACTCGCATCTTGCATCCTGCTGCGAGAGCTCGCTGTGAAGCACATTCTCACGCACGGGGTTTCCGGTCATTATAATCTTGTCGGCAGGAAAGAAACGTTCCATGCCATCGTATGCCACGCAAATCTTCTCGGCTTTCTTTGCCAGCAGCTTGTTGGTAACACCGGCATAGGAGTTCTGCTCTTGAATGAGGCAGGGTATGCCCATTGCCGCTGCTTTATTGAGAGTCGGTCCGCTGGCATATCCGCCCACGCCTACAGCCACCATGGGTTTAAACTCCTTTATTATTTTCTTTGCCATGCGCTGGCTCTTCCATATCTTGAACAGCACAGAGACGTTTCTCAACAGGTTTTTCCTATCAAAGCCGCATATAGGCAAGCCTATTATCTTGTAGCCGGCAGCAGGCACACGTTGCATCTCCATTCGTCCGAGTGCACCTACGAACAATATTTCTGCCTCGGGGTTCTTTGCTTTGATGGCATTGGCTATCGACACAGCCGGGAAAATATGTCCGCCTGTGCCTCCACCGCTGATTATCACTTTCAGTGTTTCGCTCATTTGTTTTTCTTTCGTTTATCGCCGAATGGTCTTATTGTAATTCAAAACCGTGTATTAACTTGCAAATATACTCAAAATAATCGGTTATCAAGTAGTTTTCTTCTACTTTTAAACTTTTAAAACATTTTGCTTGACGCAAGTCTATTGTATCTACCGCAGGCAGAGCCTTTGTTCAGGCTACCGAAGCTACGGCGCGGGTGCTTTTCTCGGTTGTTTGGTTCTTTCGTTTTGCTGAACGGCTTATGCTCAGTATCACGCCGACATACACGCAGTTGATGATGGTCGAGGTTCCACCTTTGCTTACCAAGGGCAGAGGCTGACCTGTCACCGGAGCGAGTCCCACTGCCACGAGCATGTTGAACAGGGCCTGTATCACCAACAGAAGCGCTATTCCCATGGCAAGGAATGCGGGGAACGAATTTTCGCACCTGTTGGCTATCTGTCCCGTTCTGAACAACAGAAAGATATACAACAATGCCACGAACGCTGCCCCTACTATTCCCATCTCTTCAATCACTATGGCATAGATGAAATCGGAAAAAGCCTGGGAAAGGAAATCACGCTCGTTGGAATTGCCTGGTCCCTTGCCCACCACATTCGAGGTGGCTATGGCAATGTTGGCATGCGCCACCTGAGCGTCTTTGTCGAGGTCGTATTTCTCTGGCGGTATCTCTTCATTGCTCATGAACTTCATTATGCGTGACTTCCAAGTATCGGCACGGTGGAACATCTTCTCAAAGGCACTGGGCGACTCTTTCTTCTCTATCGTCGACTCGGTGAGCACTTGCTTTTCCGTGTCGCCGGACCGGTCGGTTCCAAGAAGCATGATCATCGCTATTCCCAGCACCGCCACGATTGCCACTATGCCAAGCAGCTTGCCAATCTGGTCAAGCGGCACCCTGCCTATAAACATCATCAGCACCACGGTAACACATATAAGCATTGCCGTGGAGAGATTTTCCAACATTATAGGGAATACAATGAAAGCCCCTACAAAAAGTATGTAACCGAAAGCCTTACGGTCAGCGCCCTTGTCGGTCTGCATGGCACTGAGTATCTGTGCCACAGCGAGGACTAGTGCACCCTTGGCTACTTCAGATGGCTGGAACTGTATGCCCACGAGGCTCACCCATCTGCTTGCACCGTTGGTAGACTGACCAGCCGCGAGCACCCACAGCAGAGTGATAAACGAGAACAGCAGGAGTATTGGAGTTGCAAGCTTGAAATATTTACACTTCACGTTGAGCACCACCACCATCATGAATGTGCCGAAAGCAAGTATTCCTGAATGCTTGAGTATGGGGCTCCAGTAGTTTCCACCCTTATACGACAGCGAGCTTGATGCCGAATACACCTCCACTATGCTTATCATGCACAGGAAGAAGAATATCATCCAGATGACTTTGTCGCCCTTGAATATGTTTCCTAATTTTTTGTTCATGGCTTTGTTTTCTTTTCTTTCCCCTTCCACCTTTACAGGTTGCGGACAAGCTCCTTAAACTGCTCTCCTCGGTCTTCCATGTTCTTGAACAGGTCGAAGGAAGCACAGCACGGGCTGAGCAGCACCGTGTCACCGGGCTTTGCCATCTCATAGCAAGCCTCCACACAGTCTTTCATGGAATGGGTATCACGCACCGGAATGCCGAGGTTGTCGAAGTTGTCGTGCAATTTCTTGTTGTCAGCACCGAGATACACTATGCCGCAGCATTTCTTTTTCACCAGATCCTTAATCGGCTCATAGTCGTTGCCTTTGTCCTTGCCTCCGATGATGAGAATGGTTGGTGTGGTCATGCTCTCCAGCGCATACCAGCAAGCATCCACGTTGGTTGCCTTTGAGTCATTGATAAACTGCACGCCGCCAACCTTGCACACCTTCTCCAGCCTGTGCTCCACTCCTGGGAAGTTGCTGAGGCTCTTGCGTATGTTTTCTTTCTTTATGCCGCTGATGTTTGAAGCAATGCCGGCAGCCAGCGAGTTGTAGATATTGTGCTTGCCCGACAGTGAGAGCGACTCCTGCTCCATGTTAAACGGCGTGGGCACTTCAATGGTGTATTCTCCCTCTTCGATATATCCTATCGACCCTTTTTCCTTCAGCTCCGAGAAAGGATACTTTACCGACTGTATGTTGTACTTCTCAAGCTCACGCTTAATGATGGGGTCGTCGTTCCAGTAGATGAATGCATCGTTTGGGGTTTGGTTCTGAATAATTCGCATCTTGGCATCCACATAGTTCTGCATGCAGTTGTCATAGCGGTCGAGATGGTCGGGAGTAATATTCAGCAAGATGGCTATATCTGCGCGGAAGTCATACATGTTGTCAAGCTGGAAGGAACTCAGCTCAATGATGTAATACTCATGCGGACTCTCAGCCACCTGCAGCGCAAGCGAGTTTCCTATGTTTCCAGCCAGTCCTGCATCGTAGCCAGCCTCCTTGAATATATGATAAATGAGCGACGTGGTGGTTGTCTTTCCGTTTGAGCCGGTAATACATATCATCTTGGCATCGGTATATCGTCCGGCAAACTCTATCTCGCTAATGATATGTGTACCCTTGGCAATGAGCTTCTGCACCATGGGAGCGCTGTCGGGTATGCCCGGACTCTTTATCACCTCGTCGGCATCGAGAATGCGCTCTTCTGTATGCTTGCCTTCTTCCCATTCTATGCCATGGGAGTCAAGCATGTCCTTATACTTGTCTTTAATGGCCGACATATCGGAAACGAACACGTCGAAACCTTCTTTCTTTGCCAATACGGCAGCACCGGCACCACTCTCGCCGGCTCCTAAAACAACAATCTTATTCATAGTCTTATCTCATTTTCAGTGTTATTATGGTGAATGCAGCCAAAATGATGGTCACTATCCAGAAACGAATGGTAATCTTTGACTCATGGAATGGGCGATGAGGCCATTTCTTCAGCAGATAGGTGCTCGTAGGGTCGAGTTGGCTGTCGAGCCGGCGGAAAGTGTCGTGTATCGGTGTTGCCCTGAACACCCTCACCCTCTTGCCTTTTCTCTTCTGAAGCTTAAACCACTGTGTCTGGATAATAACGCTCAGGCTCTCCACAAAGAATATTCCGCAGAGTATGGGCAGGAGCAGCTCCTTATGGATAATCACGGCACACACGCCAATGATACCTCCAATGGTGAGCGAGCCTGTATCGCCCATGAACACCTGTGCAGGATAAGCATTATACCACAGGAAACCAATCATGGCACCGATGAATGCACAGATGAACACCACCAGTTCCTGCGACCCGGGGATATACATTATGTCGAAATACGATGCATAGCCTATATGCGACGACACATAAGCCAGTATGCCCAATGCCACACCTATTATGGCGGAGTTGCCGGCACACATGCCATCCATGCCGTCGTTGAGGTTGGCACCGTTAGACACTGCCGTAACCACCACGATAGTCATCACCACGAAGAGTATCCATCCCGCTGCTGTCTTGTGCTCACCGAACACCGACATCAGCTCCGAATAGTCCAGATTGTGGTTCTTCAGGAACGGAATGGTCGTCTTCAACGATTTCTTGGCTTCGGTGTCGTGTTTCACCACTATCTCCTGGTTCTGCTTCTCCACCGACACATTCTCTCTCACCACCACGTCGGGACTGAGATAGAGCACCAAGCCCACGATGAAGCCAATGCTCACCTGCCCCACTATCTTGTACTTACCCTTTAGGCCTTCCTTGTTTTTCCTAAAAATCTTTATGTAGTCATCAAGGAACCCGAGAAATCCCAGCCACACCGTTGTAACAATCATCAGCAGCAGATATGTGTTGCGCATACGTCCGAGCAGGAGCACAGGCACGAGTATCGACACTATTATTATTATTCCACCCATGGTAGGCACGCCTTTCTTCTCCACTCCGAAGGGGTCTATGCTCACATCGCGTGCTGTCTCAGCGATGTTTCTGCGTTTCATATACTTTATGAACCTCTCACCGAACCATGCCGAGATGAGCAGTGCAAGGATCAGTGCAAGAATGGATCGGAACGAAATGTAGCTCCACATGTGTGAACCACTGATGCCAAACTGGTCGAGAAACCTGAAGATATAGTATAGCATGTCCTTATATTTAATAGAATGTAGTATATATATTATATAATGTGTAATTTACTGTCTGGCTCTATCACATCACTTCCCTCACTACTTCATGGTCGTCAAAGTGATGTTTCACGCCTTCTATCTCCTGATAGTCCTCGTGACCCTTGCCGGCAATGAGTATCACGTCGCCTTTCTGAGCCATCATCGCTGCGGTGCGAATGGCTTCGCGACGATCTACTATGCTCACCACCTTCTTCATCTGCTGGGCGTTAAGACCGGCAAGCATGTCGTTGATAATCTGCTGAGGGTCTTCAAAGCGTGGGTTATCGCTGGTAATGATAACCTTGTCGCTCTGCTTCACTGCCTCCTGAGCCATAAGAGGACGCTTGCCCTTGTCACGGTTGCCACCGGCACCACACACGGTGATGACCCTACCTTTGCCGCCGAGTACCTCGTGAACGGCACGCAATACATTGTCGAGGGCATCGGGAGTATGGGCATAGTCTACTATCGCCGTCCAACCCTCGGGTGAGCTTATGGGGTCAAGCCTACCGTTGACGCTCTTCAGCGTGCTCATCACCAGCAAGATGTCGTCAGGTTTCTTGCCGAGCATCACTGCCGTACCATAGACAGCTAGCAGGTTGCTCACATTGAACTTACCGATGAACTGCACACCCACCTCCTTGCCGTCAACCTCGAGATACATTCCCTCGAAATGACATTCCAGCAAACGTGCCTTGAAGTCGGCACTGCGCTGTGTGGAGTAGGTCTTTACGGTGGCTTTGGTGTTCTGTACCATCACCATACCGTTCTTGTCGTCAGCATTCACCACGGCAAAGGCACCCTTTGGCAGGTTGTCGAAAAACATTTTTTTCGCATCCCTGTAGTTCTCGAAGGTCTTATGATAGTCGAGGTGGTCGCGTGTGAGGTTGGTAAACACTCCTCCAGCAAACAGCAGTCCACCAATGCGTTTCTGGTGGATGGCATGGCTTGAGCACTCCATGAAGGCATAGTCGCACCCTGCCTCCACCATCCTGGCAAGCAGCTGGTTGAGCTCTATGGGGTCGGGGGTGGTATGTGAGGCCGGCACCGGCTCGTCGTCAACATAGTTGCATACGGTGGAGAGCAGTCCCACCTTGTGGCCGAAAGCCTTGAACATATTATATAATAATGTGGCGATGGTGGTCTTGCCATTGGTTCCCGTCACTCCCACGAGCTTGAGCTTCCTCGTAGGATAGCCATAGAAAGCTGTGGCAACCTTTCCCACGCAGTCTTCCGAGGATTTCACCTGTATGTAGGTCACTCCCTCGGCAAGCTCCTCCGGCATGTCTTCCACCATCACAGCCTTGGCACCGAGCTCTATGGCCTTGCCTATGAAACGGTGACCATCGGTTTGCGTGCCTTTCATTGCCACAAACATATGGTTGCCTTCAATCTTCCGACTGTCAATGTTGATGCCGGTGATGTTGATGTCTGTTCCACCCACAATCCTCTCGGGGCTTATGTCTTTGAGTAAATCGCTTAATATCATACTCTATATCTTGTTTATTGTTGTTACGTTTTCATCATGACAGCTTCAAACCGCACACCATGCCCTGCTTGATGGTGTTGCCGGCGGGGATGCTCTGCTCCACCACCTTGCCTCTGCCGCTGAGCTTCACCTTGATGCCACTGCTCTCAAGCAGGTAGACCGCATCACGCGCACCCATGCCTCTCACGTCGGGCATGGTGCCGCGCTTCTGCTTTCCTTTCCTCGACATGACGAGGGTGTTGCGTCCCTGCTGCTCCACCGTTCCCCATATAGGCGTGCCATAGGCATAGGCACCGCCCCATCCGTTTTTCACGTTGAAGTCAAAGTGCTTGAGCACATAGTCGGCAGCAAGTATGTTTCCGTTTTTCACCGCAGGCACCATTGCCGACAATGTGTCGCGGGCTTCAGAGATGTCCCACTTGAGGCGCTGAGCCATGATGCCCTCTGAGATATGGTGGAACACCACTCCGCTCATGCCGCCTCCCGATGCTGGCAGTCCGGTTTTCTGTATGCATACTATGCAGCTGTAGAGCGGCTTGTCGGCAGGGAAGTATCCTGCAAAGCTCAACAGATAGCTCATCACGCCGCTGCGGTAGCCTGCCACACCTTTCGACATCTGTGCCGTACCGGTCTTTCCTGCCACCTGGAAGTCTTTTGAGCCGGCCTTTCGTCCGAGTCCCTGACTCACCACATGCCGCAGTATGGTCTGCATGTATTTTATGGCTTTCGGACTGGCTATCTGCTCATGTCCTTTCACCACCTCTGGCGGGAAGTCCATCACCACCTCACCGTCTTTCATCACCTGCTTCACGAAGCGCGGCCTCATCATCTTGCCGTCGTTGGCAATGGCGTTGTAGAAAGCAAGGGTGGAGATGGGAGGCACCTGTGTCTCGTAGCCTATACTCATCCACGGCAGTGCGGTCTTGCTCCAGTTCACATATTGCTTGCCCTTGGCATCTTTCTTCGGACGGCGTATCTTGGCTGGCGAATATCCCGGTATGGGCAAATGGAAGTCTTCGGCAAGTCCGAGGCGGTAAATGCCGTCTACGAACTTCTCGGGATTTTTCTCGTAGTATTTGTCCACTATGCGGCTCACTCCGATGTTCGAGCTCACCTCAAGGGCTTTGGGCAGACGCATGGTGCCGTAGCCTCCGCGCGTCCAGTTATGGTCTTTCATGTCGCGCCCATGCATGTTCCACACTCCTCCGCCGGTCTCCACAATCTCGTTGGTATCGGTAACCTCATCGTCGAGAGCTACCAGCAGACTTGCCGTCTTGAACACCGAGCCCGGCTCAAGCAAGTCGCTCACGGCATGGTTCTTCGTCTCACGATACACTCCGTCAGCCACCTTCTCCATGTTGACAATCGCCTTGATGTCGCCGGTAGCAACCTCCATGACGATAGCCACGCCCACATTGCCGTTGATTTCCTTAAGCTCGTCTACCACGGCGCGCTCGGCAAGGTCTTGCATTCCCACGTCGATGGTGGTTACTATGTCCATGCCGTCGATGGGTGGCGTGTCGGTGATGCTGAGATATTTATTGAGCACCTTGCGCCGGTGTATTATGCCGTTGGTGCCACGGAGTATGGAGTCGTATGACAGTTCCAGACCACAGCGCGCAGTGTCTTTGGCACCATACATGTCGCCTATGGTGCGCCCGGCGAGTGTACCGTAGGGACGGCGGCGGGCGTTGAATTCCTCAACATGGAAGCCACTCTTGTATTTCGAGAGGTTGAACACCGGCAGTGCCTCTACCTCTTTATATGTACTGTAGTTCACTCTCTTTTCCCATATTGCCCAGTGCTTGCTCTGCTTGGCTCGTCCTTCTTCGAGCCATGCCCTGAATTCCGCTGCCGACTTTGTGGGGAAGATGGCATTGAGACCTGCCGTGATGGAGTCGAGCTTTGCCTCCCACAGCGAGTCGTTCTCTGCCTGGTGCAGGGCATTGAAGTCCATGAAGAGCTTGTACTCGGGCAGGCTGCTTGCCATGAGTTGTCCGTCGCAGCTGTAGATGTTGCCGCGGGTGGGTTTCACCTGCACGCTGTCTACCTTCAGACGCGATGCCACGTCAACCCAGTATTGCCGTCCGGCTGTCATGGTATATAAGGCTTTCATGAGCACAGCCGCAGCAATCACTGTCATCACTATGGCAATGACACTGTAGCGGGGCATTATGTTCTTGTTGTTTAGCTTACTCATCTATATGTATGTCCTTTCTCTATCTGGGTACCTGAATGATAAATGGCGGATGTCCCGGCATCTTCAGCGTGCTGTCGTTGTTTTGCCGTAGCAGCTCGAGCACATGGCTCTCCCTGCATTTCTCGGTGAGCATGCTGCTGCTTGACAGAGCCTTGTACTTGGCATCCTTGAGCTGTGTGTTCAGACGGTCTATCTCAAGCAGGTCTTTCTGGGCATAGTAGCGCAGCGAGATGTAGCACACCACGAAAAACACGATGAGCACCATCAGCCATATCTGGCTTCTTATGAGGCGGGCATTGAGAATGTCGCCGCCGAGCACCTTGCGCAGCGTGAACGAGGCTGACTGGGGTTGCTCGTCCTCGCGTGCCTGCTGCTGTATGGCTTCCTTCAGCTCCTTAATGCCGCCATCCTTGTCTGCTTTCTTGTCTGCATCATCGGCAAGGCCTCCGTCTGCGGCAGCATCGGTGTCGTTCTGAAGAGCGGCATCGGCGAGCTCGTCGCCAATGGGCACTGCCACCGTCATCTCTATGTCGTCGTTCCTTTTATTTATCTTCTTGTCGTTGTCCATCACTGTTAATGTTTCATGTCCTGCTTCATAATTTCTCAGCCACCCTTAGTTTGGCACTACGGCTGCGCGGGTTGCTCTGCTGTTCGTCGTTGCTCGGTGTCACCACCTTGCCTAAGACCTTCAGTGGTGAGCTTATGCGTCCGAAGAAGTCTTGCTCCACCTTGCCGTCAATGTTGCCACTCTTCATGATATTCTTCACGATGCGGTCTTCAAGGGAGTGGTAGGTGATGACCGACAGCCTGCCGCCGGGCTTCAGCAGGGCGGTGGCAGCAAGGAGCATCTCGCGCAGGGCATCCATTTCGTGGTTCACCTCAATGCGCAAGGCCTGGAACAGGCGCGCAAGGTCTTTCTTCTCATGGTCGCGACGCAGAAGGGGCTTCACGAGTTCGGCGAGGGCTCCGGTGGTTGCAATGGCATTCTGCGCCCTACCCTTCACCACTGCAGCTGCCAGGCGGCGTGCGCTCTTGAGTTCTCCGTAGTAGAAAAACAGGTCGGCGAGCTGCTGCTCGTCATAGGTTGCAATGATGTCGGCTGCCGTGATGCCTGCGCGCTTGTTCATGCGCATATCAAGAGGCGCATCGAAGCGGAAGGAGAAGCCGCGGCTGTCGTCATCAAAATGATGGCTCGACACTCCGAGGTCGGCAAGCAAGCCATCAATCTGGGGTATGTCGTAGTAGCGCATCCAGTTGGCAAGATACCTGAAGTTGCTGCGCACGAAGGTAAACTGTGCACCCCTCGACGTGTGCTCCGCCAGGAAGTCACCGTCGATGTTGGTCTCGGCATCGGCATCCTGGTCAAAGCTCAGGAGCCTGCCGCCGTCACCCAGACGGGATAGTATCTCCCGGCTGTGACCGCCGCCACCAAACGTAACGTCAACATACACGCCATCGGGCTTGATGTCAAGACCGTCGACGCTCTCCTTCAGGAGCACTGGTATATGGTAGTTGCCGTTTGCTGTCATGGTATTGTAGCTCAATAATGGATTTCAAGGCCGTCAGAACGACAACGGTGCATCGCTCATGAGTTCTTCAAGCTTCGCTGAGAACTCCTCGGGATTCATTTGCGAGCGGTCTTCGCCGTCGTTGCTCCAGATTTCTATGGTGTCGTCCATGCCAATGAACTTTATAGCCTGGTCGATGTTTGCCATCTCAAGGTAGCGGCGCGGTATGAGAAACCTGCCATTGGCATCAAGGGTGATGCGCTCCACGTTGCTCACGAACTGACGGAACACCTGACGATGGGAGGCATTCCAGCGGTTCAGACGCTCGTTAAGCAAGTCAAGCTGCTCGTTCCAGACTGATTCGGGATAGAGCACCAGACAGGGCTGGTGAACATCCTTGCGGAGCATGAGCACATCGCTGCCGCCAATTGACAGAACCTTACGAAAAACCGCAGGCAGAAAGGCTCTGCCTTTGGCATCGGTTTTTGCTTCTATGTTGCCTATAAATCTCATGTCCTGTCACATTATATAATAATTCGGGGTCAAAATTACACAAATTTCCCCACTTTCCACCACAAACCTCCACCATTTTTACGAAAATCACGGTTTTTTATATCTTTTAACACTTGAAGAAGGTACAAAAAAGGCAAGAAATGAAAGAGAAAAACGGGTAGTGACAAAATGTTAGGGAATGTAAATTTCTGCAAAGCAACGTTAAGAATACAACCGTTTTAAAGTCTCAAAAAGCCCCCCAAAACCACCCTTGTAACTCATTGATTTACAAGTGCTTGAAAGGGGCATTTCAAAAGAGCCTCTTTTAGCGTGCAAAAGAGCCACTTTTGGAAGGTAAAAGAGCCTCTTTCGCAACGCAAAAGTGGCACTTTCGTTTTCCGACTGTGCGGAGATGGTTTTCCTGTTTACACATGTTAACAAAATCCCATCCCCCGCACGGCTGCCATAAGAAGCCGTTTTGATGCCCGAAATTCAACAAGTGGAGCATCCACCCCGGAACATCGTCAGAGCATAACACTCACAAGCACTCGGCAAGGAAAGGATATGAAGTCAACAACCACAGCTATTCAATCCCAAACGTAGACAAAGAATAAGATTTCGAGGAAGAGGAATTACTTTTTGAAACTTTTTAAAGAAAAAATATAACTTTATTCAAAAGAAATGGTTATTTTTGCAGACTATTAGCTTAAAACCAATGGACAAGATAACCGAGAAGACCATCGACATTGACAAAATACTGGAGAGCAAGATGGGCAAGAAGGTGAAATATGTGCCGGGCTTCGCCAAGTCATGGCTCAAGCACATAACCCATCAGAACCAGGTGAACGACTTCCTGTGGGAGAAACGTGACAAAGTGGGTGTGGAGTGGCTTGAGGAATGCGTGAAATATCTCAAGATGAACCTCATAGTAGAGGGCATGCAGAACCTTCCCGACAAGAACGACGGCAAGCACTACACCTTCGTGTCAAACCACCCGCTCGGAGGAATTGACGGCGTGGCACTCGGTTCCATCATTGGCAGACACTACGACGGAAACTTCAGATACTTGGTCAACGACCTGCTCATGAACCTCCCGGGACTGGCACCGCTCTGCATAGGCATAAACAAGACAGGTTCGCAAAGCCGGAACTTCCCGGCAATGGTGGAGAGCGGCTTCAAGAGCGACATGCACATGATGATGTTTCCGGCAGGACTGTGTTCACGACGCATTGACGGAGAGATATGCGACCTGCCATGGAAGAAGACATTCATAACGAAAAGCGTAGAATACCAGCGCGACATCGTGCCGATACATTTCGGAGGACAAAACTCAGAGTTCTTCTACCGACTGGCAAACTTCAGCGACAAGTATGTGAAGAAAATAAACATTGCCATGCTTTTCCTCGTTGACGAGATGTATAAGAACATAGGCAAGACATTCAAGGTGAAGATAGGGAAACCCATACCATGGCAGACATTCGACAAATCAAAATCTGCGATGGAATGGGCACAATTCGTAAAGAAACAGGTTTACGAGCTGTAACAACCCACTGCCATCATATCACGACACTAAAAAGAAAGAATAACGACAAACAGCGGAAAAACAAGAGAGAATATGGAACAGCCAATTATTCCACCAGTAAGCAGGGAACTGCTCAAGAAAGAACTCACCGACGACAAGAGGCTAAGAATAACCAACAAGAGCCATAACCACATTTTCGTGGTTACTGCACACAATGCACCTAATGTGATGCTGGAGATAGGACGCCTGCGCGAGGAAGCTTTCAGAGAAGCAGGCGGAGGCACAGGCAAGGAAGCCGACATCGACGAGTTTGACACATGTGAGAACTGCTACAAGCAACTCATAGTGTGGAACCCCGACGAGGAAGAAATCATCGGCGGCTACCGATACCTGTTTGGAAAGGACTGGGAGTTTGACAGCAACGGGCAACCCAAGCTTGCCACAAGCCACATGTTCCACTTCTCCGACAAGTTCCTGAAGGAATACATGCCCTACACCGTGGAGCTTGGACGGTCGTTCGTGGCTCTTGACTACCAGAACGTAAGACTCAACACCAAGAGCATCTTCGCACTCGACAACCTGTGGGACGGACTCGGTGCCCTCGTAGTGCTCAACCCAAACATCAAATATTTCTTTGGAAAGATGACAATGTACCCCTCGTACATAAGAAAAGGAAGAGACATGATACTCTATTTCCTGAAGAAATACTTTGACGACAAGGAGAACCTCATCACTCCGATGAAACCGCTGAAAATCGAAGAAGATCCCGAGGAATTGAAAGCCATACTCTGCAAAGACAACTTCCACGACGACTATCGCATCCTGAACCGCGAGATAAGGGCGCTGGGCTACAACATTCCGCCACTGGTGAATGCCTACATGAACCTCTCGCCGACAATGAAGCTCTTCGGCACAGCAATAAACTACGGCTTCGGCGATGTGGAAGAAACTGGCATACTCATTGCCATCGACGAGATATTTGAAGAGAAACGCGTGAGATATATCGATTCCTTTGCACAAAGCAACCCCGAGTCGGTGAAGATAACCTCAGGTGCAAACAAGATAATATACAAAGATAAGGAAAACGAGGGGAAATAATGAAGCCCCCTACTTCCCACACATTCCATATTTCATAAAAAAGAGGCAAAGGAACAGACACATTCCTTTGCCTCTTTTTCGTCATTCTCACACCACAGGCAGTGAGATGCCGTTGATTTTCTGGTAGATGTCAAGGGCATAGATGTCGGTCATGCCTGTGATGTAGTCAAGCACAGCCATGATGCGCGTCTCAAGGTCGGGGCTCTGTATGTCATACTGCGAAGAGAAACGGCGTATGAGCTGCTGGGAGTGGAACTTGTCGGGATGGACGGCAGCTTCCACGAGGTCGCGCATGAGGGTTTCCATGATCTTGTAGCCGGAGAGTTCCACATCGAGCACCACCTTGCTGTTGTATATCCTTCGGAGCGACACTTCAGTACATTTCCTGTAGGCATCGCGCTGAAGCGGCGAGATGTTCTTTATGAGGCTCCCCTGGAAGGTTCCGCTGAGGATTTCCTGCTCATGCTCCACGAAGGTGCGCACACATTCGTTTTCAAGCTTGCCAATGACGCAGGCACGCATGTATACCACCTTCTCGTTTTCATCGGTAACGCCCTCGTCAGACACACGCTGACGAATATGCTCCCGTGTGTCGGCATCAAAGAAGCCAAGCAGCAGATCTTCGGTTTCAGCATAGGTGAGCAGCTTGAGTTTATGGGCATCCTCTATATCCATGATTTCGTAGCAGATGTCGTCGGCTGCCTCAACGAGGTAGACAAGGGGATGGCGCATGAACACCACGGCACCGGGAACATCGCCGGCAGGAAGCTGCGGTATGCCCAGCTCGGAAGCAATGCGACGGTAGGTATTCTCCTCGGAGGTAAAGAAGCCGAACTTGCCTTTCTTTCCGGCAGCCGAGGCACTGTAAGGATATTTCACTATAGAGGCAAGCATGCTGTAGGTCATCACGAAACCACCGTCGCGGCGTCCCTTGAACCTATGGGTGAGCAGTCTGAAGGCATTGGCATTACCCTCAAAATGGGTGATGTCGTCCCAGAAACGCCGGCTCACATGATTGCGCAGGTACATGCCGTCGCCCTCAGTGAAATATGCCTGCATGGCTTTCTCACCGCTGTGACCGAACGGTGGGTTGCCCATGTCGTGAGCGAGACATGCCGCCGATACGATGGTACCAATCTCCTCGAACAAGGTTCCTGAAAGCTCTGGATGCTTCTTCTTGAGCAGATGTGCAACATCGGCACCAAGGGAATTCCCTACCGACGACACTTCGAGCGAGTGGGTGAGCCTGTTGTGAACGAAGATGCTACCAGGAAGGGGGAACACCTGGGTTTTGTTTTGCAGACGACGGAAAGGCGCTGAGAAAATCAGCCTGTCGTAGTCGCGCTTGAACTCCGAACGGTCGTCGTGACGCTCAGAATGCCGTATCTCTTGTCCGAGACGCTTGCTGGATATCAGTTGTTGCCATTTCATGTTTGCAAAAATAGCAAAAAAAAAGCATTTAGGAAAAGGAAAAGGGACTTTCGCTCGACAATGAAAAGAAAAGCAAGCTTTCCTTTTGCATTGTTCTCGCTTATTCGTACCTTTGCGTGCAAAATATACAATATAAGGTGGGAAGGTAGATGTACCACACCTTTACAACGCAAAGAAAGAATAAGGCATGATAGAAATCAAAGTAATAAACAAAGGACACCAGCCACTGCCGGAATATGCTACGGAACAAAGTGCAGGAATGGACCTCAGGGCTAACCTCGAGGCTCCCGTGGAGCTGCACCCACTACAAAGACGACTCATTCCTACCGGACTGCACATTGCCCTTCCGCAGGGATATGAGGCACAGGTGCGCCCACGCAGCGGACTGGCATTGAAGCGAGGCATCACAGTGCTCAACTCTCCCGGCACCATAGATGCCGACTACCGCGGCGAGGTAGGTGTGGTGCTTGTGAACCTCTCCGACGAGACGTTCATAGTGAACGATGGCGAGCGCATAGCACAGATGGTTATAGCCCGCTGCGAGCAGGCTGTGCTCAAGAGTGTGGAAGTGCTCGATGCCACAGAGCGCGGCGAGGGCGGCTATGGACACACGGGAGTGAAATAGTTACACACCACGGCAGCAACAAGGCTATAGCATGATGAGACAGGCAACAAGAAACATAGCATTGACGATAATCCTCCTTACGGGAGTAATTGCCTCATGGGCACAGACAGACGGCAAGAGCGAACGCGACCGACGCTACCAATATTTCTATCTCGAAGCAATAAACCAGCAAGAGAAAGGAAACTTCTCGGCAGCATTCGACCTCTTCCGCCATGCACGCGACATAAACCCCGATGCCGCTGAGGTGTATTTCCAACTCGCACACTACTATGCCGACCTGAAAAACGACACAATGATGGCTTATTGCTTTGAAAAAGCCGCTAAGCTCAACCCCGACAATGCCACCTATCAGGAACGCATAGGACAGTATCTCATTGCACAGCAACAATACGACAAAGCCATAGAGAGCTATGAGCGCTTCTACCAGAGCCACCACGACCGCACCGACGTGCTCATGCTCCTGCTCCGTCTCTACGGTCAGGAAAACAACTATCCCAAGATGCTTGAAACCCTCAACCGCATAGAGACACAAGAAGGCACCAGCGAGCAGACAACACTGACAAAGATGGGGGTCTACGAACAGCTCGGCGACAACCAGAAGGTTTACAACGAACTGAAGAAACTCGTAGACAGCCACCCCTACGACCTCAACTACAGGGTGATGTTCGCCAACTGGCTGCTCAACAGCGGCAAGAGGAAAGCCGCCGTCAAAGAGCTTAACGCCGTGCTCAAGGAAGAACCCGACAACGAAGGTGCACTGCTATCCATGCTCGACTACTACAACGGCGAAGAGATGAGCGAGAAAGCCGACGAGCTGACACAGCGTCTGCTGCAAAACCCGCGCACAGACAGCGACACCAAGCTGACTCTCCTGCGCCAAGCCGTTCGCAACGCCAACTTCGTCAGCGGCGACACCGCCAAGGTGTTCTCCTTCTTCGACATAGTCCTCGCACAGCCGCAAGCCAATGCCGACATTCTGATGTTCAAAGTTGCTTATCTTGATTACATAGGCAACCACGAGAGCGAGGCAGAACGAACCCTCGAGAAAGCCATTGACGTAGAACCCGACAATGCCAGTGCACGCTATGAACTCATACAACGCGTGTGGCAAAGGGAAGACTACGACAGAGTGATAGCACTGTGCCAGCCCGCACAGCAATACAATCCCGAAGAAATGCTGTTCTACTATTTCCAGGGCTTGGCACACTACAACAAAAAACAAAGCGACGAAGCCCTCGAGACCTTCCGCAAGGGGGTGTCGCAAATCAACAGCAACAGCAACAAGGAGATAGTAAGCGACTTCTATGCCATCATGGGCGACATTCTCTACTCGAAAGGACTTTCCAGCGAAGCCTATGAAGCCTACGACAGCTGCCTGCAGTGGAAGCCAGACAACATAGGCTGCCTCAACAACTACGCATACTATCTCAGCGAGGAGGACAAAGACCTCAGCCGCGCCGAGCAGATGAGCTACAAAACCATACAGGCAGAGCCTGACAACAGCACATTTCTCGATACCTACGCGTGGATACTCTTCCACCAACAACGCTACGAAGACGCAAAGATTTACATAGACCAAGCCTTGCGCAACGACAGTACACTAAATGAGGAAGAACTCGGACATGCCGGCGACATATATTTCATGACCGGCGACACCGACCGGGCACTCGAATACTGGCAGAAAGCGTTGGATAAAGATCCGGAGAATGCACTCCTGCAAGAGAAGATAAAACAAAAAAGAATACCGGAAACCAAGAAATAGACAATGGAAATGAAAGCTTTGAAATACATCATGATGGCATTGGTGGTGACACTCTCAGCGTGCGCCACAAAGAAGAAAATGCAAACCGATGCCAACACCTCGGCTACGGCAATAACACAGGACACCAGACAGCCATCGCAGGAACAGCTGCAGTTTGCACAAAAAGTGTCGGACAACGCACTATACCAGCAAAATCTCGTGTCAAAACTGAGCTTCACCCTCGATGCCGGAAAGAAAACCATAACGGTGCCGGGCTCCATCCACATGAGGAAAAACGACGTTATACGCATACAACTCTTCGTTCCACTCTTGGGAACAGAGGTGGGCAGGCTCGAATTCACCAAAGACTATGTGCTCATCATTGACCGCATACACAAGCAATATATCAAAGACGACTACAATAAGGTGGATTTCCTTAAAAAGCAAGGTATAAACTTCTACTCGTTGCAGTCAATGTTCTGGAACCAGCTGTTCACACCCGGCACACAGAAAGTGACAGAAGCTGAACTCAGCAAGTTTAACGTGGAGTTCAACAAAAAAACAAACATCAACAGCCTCACACTCAAACAAGACAAGCTGACATTCCAATGGCTTGCCAACAAGGCGAAGGCACTCATAGAACAAGTCGACGTGACATACAACGGCAACACCAGCGGCACCACCACACTGCACTGGACCTACTCCGATTTCCGTGCCTTTGGCTCCAAGCAATACCCCAACAAGCAAACCATTGCCTTCAAGAGCACCATGGAAAAACAACCCAAGGACATAAAGGTAACCTTTGAACTCAATGATGTGAGTGCCAACAACAACTGGGACACACGCACCACCGTGAGCGAAAAATACAAAGCAGTGAAAGCTGATGAAGTTCTAAAGAAATTAATGAACCTGTAATGACACAACACATAAAGACACTCGTGCTCACAGTATGCATCATGGCAACAGCCATGACGCTGCACGCACAGAAAAAGCAAGCAACGCCCCAAACCAAGAAAACCACGACAGTGCAGAAAAAGACAGGCACTGCCGCAAAGGCTGCCGCACCAACAAAAAAAGCAACAGCAAAGACAACCAGCAGCAAGACAACACAAAAGAACAAACCTGCCCAGAAAGGCAAGACAAGCAATAAAGGCAAGGGAAACACCAAAGGCAAGGGCAAAGGCAAGAACAAAGCAAAGGCACCAGCCTATGAAACCACTGCCGAGATAAAAGGTCTGCAAAGCCAACGCACCCAGATACAGAAAGAAATAAAAAACAAGGAAAAAGAACTCAAAGCCAACGAAAGCAACGTCAGGAGCCGACTTGACGACCTCGTGCGTATAAACACCGAGATTTCTCAGCATCAGGAATCCATCAACACCATACAATCCGACATCCGCAACATTGACGGAAACATAAATATTCTCAAGGGACAGCTATCGTCGCTCGAGGAACAACTCAAGGCGAGGAAAGCCAAGTTCGTACAGTCAATGCGATATATGTCGCGCCACCTCAGCGTACAAGACAAGCTGATGTTCATCTTCAGTGCCAAGAACCTCTCACAGATGTACCGCCGCCTGCGCTTCGTAAGGGAATATGCCACATACCAACGTGCACAGGGACAACTCGTACAGGAGAAGCAACAACAGATAGACACCAAACACCAACAGCTACAGCAAGTAAGGGGAAAGAAAAACAACCTGTTGGCAAAAGACCGTCAGGAACATGCCGCACTGCAAAACAAACAGGCTGAGCAACAGAAAGTGGTAGAGTCGCTCAAGCAAGAACAGAAAACCCTGCAAGGAGTCCTTGCCGAGCAACGACAGAAGCAAGCTGCCCTCAATGCACAGATAGACAAGCTCATTGCCATTGAGATAAAGAAAGCCAAAGACCGTGCTGCCGCAGAAGCAAAGGCGCGCGCCGCTGCCGAGGCTGCCGCAAAGAAGAAACGCGAAGAGGAGGCAGCACGCAAGAAAGCTGCGGCTGAAGCTGCAGCACGCGAGCAAGCACGACGTATAGCCGAAGCCAAGGCGCGCGAAGAGAAAGCCAAGGCCGAAGCGCGTGCCGCCGCCGAAGCCGCAGAAAAAGCACGACAGAGAGCTGCTGCCGAAGCTGCCGAGAAGCGCAACAAGGAACGGGCAGAGCGCGAAGCTGCCGAGGCTGCACAAAAGAAAGCACGCGCCGAACAAGCAGCACGCGAAGCCGAGGCTGCCCGTGTAGCAGCCGAGCGTAAGGCTGCCGCCGACAAAGCCAGGGCAGAACGTGAGGCAGCTGCTGAAAAGAAAAGGTCTGAGAGCGAGAGCACTGGCTTCAGCACCGCCGACCGTGCCCTCAGCGGAAGCTTCGAGAACAACCGCGGTCGTCTGCCCATGCCTATAGCCGGACGAATTATCAGCCACTACGGACAATATAATGTGGAAGGACTCTCGGGAGTGCAGCTCTCCAACAACGGTATAAACATTAAAGGCAGCGCCGGAGCATCAGTCCACAGCGTGTTTGCCGGTGAGGTAAGCGCCGTATTCGGTTTCAGCGGCACCACAGTAGTGATGGTTCGCCACGGTGCTTATATCTCCGTCTACTGCAACCTCGCCACCGTCAACGTGAGCAAGGGACAGAAAGTGGGAGCGCGACAGACTCTCGGCACCGTAGGACGTGACGGCATCCTTCAGTTCCAGCTGCGCCGGGAGACAGCCAAGCTCAATCCCGAACAGTGGCTCGGACGATAGAAAGAGTCCGCACCACCGCAACAGAAGAAATCAAAGTCTTATGTTGTCAATCAGTCGTATGTATGTTTCAATGGCACTTTCTATCTCACTGAAACAGATGTATTCATCGGCTGAATGGCTACGACTGGAACTGCCGGGACCAAGCTTGAACGAGTTGAAAGGCATGAGAGCCTGATCACTGAGCGTGGGCGACCCAAACGGTGTCATTCCCATCTCCTTACATCGTGCCACCAACGGATGGTCTTCAGCGATACCCGAGGAATGCAGGCGGAAAGAGCGCGCCTTCATCTCACTCTTCGTATGGCTGTCAATAATGGCAAAAGCCTCCTCGTTGGTATAGTATTCATTGGTTCTCACGTCAATAACAAAGTCACAATGGTCGGGCACCACGTTGTGTTGTGTGCCGGCATGTATCACCGTCACCGACATCTTGACAGGTCCAAGCAACGGACTCACCTTCTCAAACTTATAGGTAGAGAGCCACTGCAGGTCGCCAAGAGCCTCAGTTATGGCATTTACGCCCTCATTACGCGCAGCATGTCCCGACTTTCCGTGGGCAATGCCGTCAATCACCATTAGTCCTTTCTCAGCTATTGCAGGCTGCATGCCCGTAGGCTCGCCCACAATGGCGACATCTATTTTCGGAAGGTCGCCGAGAATGAGGCTTATGCCGTTCTTTCCCGACACCTCCTCCTCTGCCGTGGCAGCATAAACGAGATTATAGCTACGGTCATCATGCTGCACCAGATGGCGGAACACCTGCAGCAGCGACACCAGGCCACCACCGCAGTCGTTGCTTCCCAAGCCATATAGGCGGTCACCCTCCACTATTGCCTCAAAAGGATTTCTCACCCATGTAGCCACAGGCTTCACCGTGTCTATATGGGCATTGAGCAGAATGGTAGGCTTTGCATCATCATGGCAAGGGTCTACCATCCACACATTGTTGGCTTTACGCATTGGTTGAAAGCCCATCCCCACAAGTTCTTCCTCCATAATGTCGGCAGCAGCATTCTCTTCCCTGCTCACCGACGGCGTGGCTATGAGCCTCTTGAGCAGATCCACAGCCTCCTTAGCATAATTTTCCATATTGCAAAAGTAAGCAACAAGCGTCAAAAAAACGAAACTTCTTAAACAAAATGTTTCTCTCTTTGCCGTTTATTGCTTACTTTTGCATATTGGAAGAACAAAAAAACAAAGAAGCTTATGCAGACTAAATGCCATCTCTCGGTGCTCATACACGAGCAAGCGAAGAAATACGGTTCACGCCCCGTGCTCACCTTCCGCACCTTCGGAAGCCTGAAATGGAAGAGCGTATCGTGGAACCAGTTCTCGCTCCGCGTAAAGCAGGTATCCAACGCCTTGCTCAACGTGGGCATGAAACCACAGGAAAAGATAGCGGTATTTGCACAGAACTGCATACAATATCTATATACCGACTTTGGAGCCTACGGAGTGAGGGTGGTGTCCATTCCTCTATATGCCACAAGCTCCGAACAGCAGATACAATACATTATCAACGATGCCAAGGTGAAATTCCTTTTCGTGGGCGAACAGGAACAGTATGACAAAGCCCACAGGGTGTTTCCTCTCTGTCCGACGCTCGAACGCATCATCGTATTCGACTCCAGTGTCAGGATAAGTACCCACGACCCCTATGCCCTATACTATGAAGACTTCCTGAAGCTCGGCGAAGACCTGCCGCGCCAGTCGGAGGTGGAGGAGCTGTGGAGACAAGCCAACGACGACGACCTCTGCAACATTCTCTACACCAGCGGCACCACGGGCGAGTCGAAGGGCGTGATGCTCCACTACGGTCAATACCACGCTGCCATGGAAGCCAACGGCAAGTGTGTGCCTGTGGGAGAGAAAGACAGGGTTATAAACTTCCTGCCCTTAACACACATCTTCGAGCGCGGATGGTCGTACCTGTGTCTCACCAAGGGCGCACAGCTCATCGTCAACACCTATCCCAAGGAGATACAGCAGTCCATGCGCGAGACCCACCCCACCTGTATGTCATCGGTACCACGCTTCTGGGAAAAGCTCTATGTGGGCGTGAAGGCAAAGATAGACGATGCCAGTCCCATGCAGCGCAGTCTCTTCAAGCATGCCCTTGCCGTAGGAAAGAAACGCAACATTGACTATCTGTCAAAGCGCAAGCGTGTGCCTCTGCCACTTGAGCTGGAGTACAAGATGCTCAACAACACCGTGCTGAGTCTCGTGCGCAAGCAGTTGGGTCTCACCAATCCCAACATCTTCCCCACTGCCGGAGCCTATGTCTCTCCAGAAGTTGAAGAATTCGTCCACTCCATAGGACTGAAGATGGTAGTAGGCTATGGACTCACCGAGAGCCTCGCAACCGTGTCGTGCGACCACCTTGACGAAGGCTACACCATAGGCTCCGTAGGACGACCCATCGAAGGCATTGAAATCAAGATTGGCGAAAACAGCGAGATACTCCTCAAGGGTCCCACCATCACACGAGGCTACTACAAACGCGACACCACCAACGCCCGCTCCTTCGATGCCGATGGATTCTTCCATACCGGCGATGCCGGCTACATGCTCAACGGAGAACTCTTCCTCAAGGAACGCATCAAAGACCTTTTCAAGACCTCCAACGGCAAATACATAGCCCCGCAGATGATTGAAGGCCTGCTCCTCGTCGACAAGTTCGTGGAACAAGTGGCAATCATCGCCGACCAGAGAAAGTTCGTGTCGGCACTCATCGTGCCAGAGTACAATATCCTTGAAGACTGGGCACGCGAAAACAACATTGCCTTCAAAGACCGTGAAGAGCTCTGTGCCGACAAGAGGGTTAACCGCATGATGGCTGAGCGCATTGACACCCTCACGCAGGCACTTGCCAGCTATGAGAAAATAAAGAAATTCACACTCCTCGCCCATCACCTCTCCATGGAGAAGGGAGAGCTCACCAACACCCTGAAGCTCAAACGCCCTGTGGTCTACAAGAACTACAAGGACGTTATCGACAAGATGTATGAGGAGAACTAATCCAAAACCATGATCACACAAGACCAACTCAAAGACGTGATGGAGCGTGCCGACGCCCTCCGCCGATACCTCAACATTGAAGAAAAGCAAGTAGAATTCGAAGAAGAACAGCTTCGCACCCAAGCCCCCGACTTCTGGGACGACCCCGCCCGGGCCCAGGAACAGATGAAAAAGGTGAAGGGCATTGAGAAATGGCTCACAGGATATAAGCTCGTGCGCCAGTATGCCGACGAGTTGCAGCTCGCCTTCGACTTCTACCACGAAGACATGGTCACCGAAGAAGAAGTCGACCACGATTATCAGCTCGCCATAGGTGCCATTGAAGACCTGGAGCTGAAGAACATGCTCCGTCAGGAAGAAGACCCCATGGACTGCGTGCTGAAAATCAACTCCGGAGCCGGAGGCACCGAGAGTCAGGACTGGGCTGCCATGCTCATGCGCATGTACATACGCTGGGCCGAGAGACACGGTCACAAGGTCACCATCTCCAACCTTCAGGACGGCGACGAAGCCGGGATAAAGACCGTGACCATGGAGATTGAAGGCGGTGAATATGCCTACGGTTTTCTCAAGAGTGAGAGCGGAGTGCACCGTCTGGTGCGCGTGAGTCCGTTCAATGCTCAGGGCAAGCGCATGACATCGTTTGCCTCGGTATTCGTGTCACCGCTCGTCGACGACACCATAGAGGTGTATGTCGACCCATCCAAGGTATCGTGGGACACCTTCCGTTCCAGCGGTGCCGGTGGTCAGAACGTCAACAAGGTGGAGACCGGTGTGCGCCTGCGCTATCTCTACACCGACCCCGATACCGGTGAGGAAGAAGAAATCCTCATTGAGAACACCGAAAGCCGCAAGCAGCTTGAGAACCGCAACAACGCCATGCGACTCCTCAAGTCGCAGCTCTACGACAGAGCCATGAAGAAACGCCTTGAGGAACAAGCCAAGATTGAGGCATCTAAGAAGAAGATTGAGTGGGGAAGCCAGATACGCTCCTATGTGTTCGACGACCGCCGTGTGAAAGACCACCGCACCAACTACCAGACCTCCGATGTCGACGGAGTGATGGACGGCAAGATTGACGGCTTCATCAAAGCCTACCTCATGAGCAACGAATAGCCCATGAGGAATTTCATCCTGAAAAACAAGAAATAACTAAAAATAAAGAAAACAACTATGAGCAAGAAAGTAAACCAAAAGAGAGTTGCCTATCAGAAGAAGCAAGAGGCAGAAGGCAAGAAAGTAGTAAACTGGATTTTCGGCGTGCTGGTGGTGCTCGCACTCATCTTCGCCGTCTGGTCAATAGTGTTCTTCAGCTGATGAGCGGACTGGAGATAGAACGCAAGTTCCTCGTTCACAAGAAAACCAACTGGAAGAGCCGCGCCCACGCCTCAAGCCACATCATACAAGGCTACATGACGGCTGTCAACACCGTGAGGATACGCATACGCGACGAGAAGGCTTACCTCACCATCAAGGGACCGTCCGCCGACGGGCTCTCACGCTATGAGTTTGAGAAAGAGATAACCCTTGACGAGGGCAACCACCTGTTGCAACTCTGCGAATCCGGTGTCATTGACAAGCACCGCTATCTTGTGAGCTACGAAGGTCACACCTTCGAGGTCGACGAGTTTCATGGCGACAACGAGGGACTGGTAATGGCAGAAGTGGAGCTCCAGTCACCCGACGAACCGTTCAAAATCCCCGATTTCATCGGACAGGAGGTCACCGGCGACCGACGGTTCTACAACCGAGGCATGCGCCGCAACCCCTTCAAGCTCTGGCGCGACACACTGCCAGAAGAATACCGGTGAGGAGAGCCACGAGCGTAGAACCGGCACCATCGGCAAGGAAGTCCATCCAGTCGCCGCTGCGGTTGCCGCCGGTGCAGTAAGCCTGCACCAGTTCAATCACTCCGCCCATCACCACAGGAAACAACCATACCAACAGCGTCACATCGCATGCCGAAAGCAGCGGTGCGGCGCTGTTGTCGTTTCTACCCGTGGGTGCCTGTCTGCGACGCTTCACATGCCAGTGTTCCACTGCCACCACCGCGCTGAGCACCATATACATCACCACATGCGTCCATTTGTCTACGAATGCCACGTCATTAAGCGGTGTCTCGGGCACAGGCACCATACACACCACCCAAATGACAACAACCAGAAGCATTGTCACCGGGTGCTTTTTCATAAACTCAAACAGCCTGACACATGGTTTATTGTTTATAAAACCCATAATTACCTTACATTTTCATGCAAAAGTAGAGTTTTTTTTATACTTTTGCAACGTTTCCCGTATAACAAACAGTAAAACAGACAATAAATAATCATAAAATGGCACAACAAGAAAGAGTAGGATTTGGGAGCAAGCTCGGAATAATCCTTGCCACGGCAGGAGGAGCCGTGGGACTGGGCAACGTGTGGCGCTTCCCATACATGTGTGGTGAAAATGGCGGTGCTGTGTTCATATTCATCTATATAGGCTGTGTGCTTTTGCTCGGGCTGCCCTGCATGGTCAGCGAGTTTATCATAGGGCGCCACGCAGCGTCGAATGCCGCCCGCGCCTTCACCAAGATGTCGGGAGGCACGGCATGGAAATGGGTAGGCTACCTCGGCGTGCTCACTGCCTTTCTCATCAACGGTTACTATGTGGTGGTGTCGGGCTGGTGCCTCCAGTACCTGTTCTCAGCAGCCACCAACAGCATGCACGGCGACACGGCTTACTTCGCCAATTTCTTCACCGAGTTCAGCGGCAGTGCCTGGCAGCCGGTGATATGGATTGTAGCCATCATTGCCGTCAGCCATTACGTCATCATCCACGGTGTGCGCAACGGCATTGAGCGAGCCTCCAAGATTTTCATGCCCGTGCTGTTCATACTCTTGCTCATCATCGTCGTGGCGGCATGTATGCTGCCCGGAGCCGGCAAGGGCATAGCCTTTATCTTCAAGCCTGACTTCTCGAAGGTCACCTCCGACGTGTTCCTGAGTGCCCTCGGACAATCGTTCTACTCCATGAGCATAGCCATGGGAGCCATCTGCACCTATGCCTCCTACTACAGCCGCCAGACCAACCTCGGCAAGTCGGCAATACAGATTGGCACCATCGACACCGTCATAGCCATTCTCGCCGGACTGATGATTTTCCCGGCGGCATTCTCAGTGGGAGTAAGCCCCGACAGCGGACCCTCGCTCATCTTCATCACCCTGCCCAACGTGTTTGAGCAAGCCTTTGGTGCCATGCCGCTGGTGGGCTATGTGGTATCTCTGCTGTTCTATGCCCTGCTGTCGCTCGCTGCCCTCACGTCGCTCATGTCACTCCACGAAGTGCTTACGGCGTTTTTCCAGGAAGAGCTCCATGTGAGCCGCACCTGTGGTGCCACCATCATGTCGGTGGCATGCATCGTCATGGGCACGCTGTGCTCACTGTCGCTCGGTGCCACCGACAAGCTCACCTTCGGCGACATGACACTGTTCAGCATCTTCGACTTCGTTACCGGACAGGTGTTCCTCCCCATCGGCGGTTTGCTCACCTGCCTGTTCATCGGATGGTATGTTCCCCGTAAGGTGGTCAGCGACGAGTTCACCAACTGGGGCACCCTGCGTGGCTCCCTCTTCGGCATGTGGTATTTCCTCGTGAGGTTCATCTGTCCGCTTGCCATCATCGCCATATTCCTCCATCAGTTCAACATCTTGTAATCCCACCTTATTATATATATAGTATATGCAGCAGCAACGCACACATTTCGGTCAGCTCGGAGTGATACTCGCCACGGCAGGCTCAGCCGTGGGACTCGGCAACATCTGGCGTTTCCCCTATATGACGGGACAGAACGGTGGTGCCGCCTTCATCCTTGTCTACCTTGCATGTGTGTTCATGCTCGGCATACCAGGCATGGTTGCCGAATTCATTGTTGGGCGCCGTGGTGCCGCCAACGCTGCGCGTGCATACCGACGTGTAGGGGGCAGCAGGAACTGGGGCACTATAGGCTATCTCGGAGTGATCACCGCCATCATCATCCTCGGCTTCTATGCAGTGGTGAGCGGCTGGTGCCTCCAGTATGTCTATGCCTCGGTGGCTGGCAGCCTGCGCGGCGATGCCTCCTATGTGGAGGCTTACTTCCAGGAGTTCTCCTCGAGTGCCGTGATGCCGGTGGTGTGGGCAGGTGTCTTCCTGCTTCTCACCCATGTGGTGATAACCCGCGGTGTGCGCAATGGCATTGAACGGGCATCCAAGCTGCTCATGCCCACGCTCTTCGTACTGCTCATAGTGATAGTAGTGGCATCGTGCATGCTCCCGGGAGCCATGGCAGGTGTGGAATACCTGTTCAAGCCCGACTTCTCCCACATCAACAGCCGCGTCATACTCGATGCCCTCGGTCAGGCTTTCTTCTCGCTGAGCCTCGGCACCGCCTGCCTCTGCACCTATGCGTCATATTTCAGTTCCACCACCAACCTGCTGAAGTCTGCCCTTCAAATAGCAAGCATCGACTGTTTGATAGCCATTCTCGCCGGACTGATGATTTTCCCGGCGGCGGCATCGGTGGGAGTGAGTGCCGACAGCGGACCGTCACTCATCTTCATCACCCTGCCCAACGTGTTTCAGCAGGCTTTCTCCACCATGCCGTGGGTGGGCAGAACTGTATCGGTGCTGTTCTATGCCCTGCTATCGCTCGCCGCCCTCACCTCCACCATCTCCATGCACGAGATTGGAACGGCATTCTTTGCCGAGGAACAGAAGGTGAGACGCTCCACGGCAGCCACCATCGTCACCCTGCTGTGCCTCGCCATAGCCACGGCGTGCTCGCTGTCTATCGGTGCCGTGCCCGGGCTGCGCCTCATGGGCTTCAACATCATGGACTTCTGCGACCTGCTCACAGCCAATGTGCTGCTGCCGTTGGGAAGCATACTCACTTGTGTGCTGCTGGGTTGGTTTGTGCCCAGACATATCCTCCACGATGAGTTCACCAACCACCACACCCTGGCATCCACCTTCTTCCGCCTATGGCTCTTCGCCGTGCGCTATGTGTGTCCCACAGCCATCATCGCCATCTTCCTACATAAACTCGGCTGGATATGAGAATGCCGTTCTATACCATCAGGAGCGACCGCAAGGCACTGCTCTTCCTGCTGTTGGCAGCTGCCGTGGCTGTGGCAATAGTCCACATGAGCTCGCCGGAAAGCAACACCACCGAGCTGATGGCTTCCGACAGCATATTCAGCAACACCTCATCACGACACTACCAACGCTACCCACGGCATCACCGCAGCAACAGCTACTACCGCCAACCCACGACATTCAAGCCGCAGCTCACCACCTTCGACCCCAACACTGCCGACAGCACCACACTGCTTCAGATAGGACTCTCGCCATGGCAGGTGAGAAACATCTACAAGTACCGGGCAAAGGGTGGCACCTTTCGCCGTCCCGACGACTTTGCACGCATCTATGGCATCACACAGAAGCAATACCGAGAGCTCGAACCATACATACGCATCTCCAGCGACTACCAGCCGGCAAGTCTCCTTGTGGGAGAACGTAAGCAATACGCCCCCAACGAGCGCGACACCCTGCGCTATCCCGTGAAAATCAAAGCCGGTGAGCACATAACCCTCAACCATGCCGACACATCCATGCTGCGGCGCGTGCCGGGAATAGGCAGTGCATGGGCACGGCGCATCATCGCCTATGGCAAGCGTCTCGGTGGCTATACCAGCACCAGTCAGCTGCTTGAGCTGGAGGACTTTCCCAAAGAGGCTATACCTTATTTCGTCATTGCCAATGTCGCCACACGCAAAATTGACATCAACACCCTCAGCCTCAACCAGCTAAAGAAGCACCCATACATAAACTTCTATCAGGCACGAGCCATCACCGACTACCGGCGACTGAAAGGTCCCATCACCAGCCTCGACCAGCTCCGACTACTCAAGGAGTTTACTCCCAACGACATCAACCGTCTGAAACCCTACATAGACTTCCATAGGTAGCCACGGAATTGCGCGATTTTCAATTCCGTGAAACATGAATAATCTTTTCCGATAAGATTTCTGCGGGAAATTAGATAAGCATTCAACGATTAACACATCGGCTTATAACAATGACATTGGACTTATGGAATAAAAAACAAATGTTTTCCATGAGAAAAAGAAGATTTTCTTAACTTTGCACAGCAGAATAACTATACCATAATTTAACCTGACATGAATAAGACTATCCTATTATGCCTGCTCATGGTGTGTCCATGGGCTGTTAAAGCTGCCGACATTTCCGTGGAAGTGACCATGGGAGGGGTTACGAATACCCTTAGTTTCAATGCGTCGGGAACCACTGCCACCCTGTTGGGCGGCACCGACATTGAGGAACTCTATGTTCCGGCAACAATCACCTACAACGACGCCGTCTACAATGTGACCGGCATTGGCAGCAAAGCATTCAAGTCAAGCACCACGCTGAGAAAGGTAGACCTCAGTCAAGCCACCAACCTCAGCATCATCGACATGAGTGCCTTTGAGGCTTGCACGCTGCTGAGTGGCACCATTACCTTTCCTTCGTCTATAAGGAGCATCTATTCGTTTGCATTCAGCGGATGCACGGCTCTCGAAGGCGTGGATTTCTCCCAAGCCACGAGCCTCAACAACATTGATGCTCAGGCGTTCAAGAACTGTTCATCGCTCAGCGGCACTCTATGGTTACCCGCCTCACTGAGGTCAATGGGCATGGAGTGTTTCCTGAACTGCACGTCACTCACCGGTGCCGACCTTAGCGACCTCACCATGCCCTCGCTGCCCAATTCCATGTTCATGGGCTGCACCTCACTCACCAGTTCACTCATCTTCTTCTCCTCCGCATTGCAGACCATTGGCAGCAAGGCCTTCAAGGACTGCACAGGCCTCACCGGCACGCTCACCCTGCCGGAAGGACTGAAGACCATTGACGGTGAGGCTTTTCGCAACACCTCCTACAGCAGCATTGACTTCAGCCATGCCACACAGCTGACCACCATAGCCATCAACGCCTTCCGCGGCGTGACCACACTCGACGGCACCTTAACCTTCCCAACATCGCTGACCACCCTCGGCGAGAGTGCCTTCAATGGTTGCAACGGCATTGATGCCATAGTGCTCAACGAAGGTTTGCAGACCATTGGCAACTATGCCTTTGACGGCTGCAGCAGCCTGACAAACACTCTTTCGCTACCCTCCACGCTCACCACCACAGGCAATTTCTCATTCCGGTCTACCGGCTACTCTTCCATAGACTTCACCAACACAACCTCGCTCACAACCATCGGCGAGAATGCCTTCCAAAACTGCACTCAGCTCGACGGCACATTAGTATTCCCCCCAACATTGCAGACCATAAAGAGATATGCCTTCAATGGTTGCACGGCGTTGGATGTTGCAGACTTCAGCCTTACCACAGCCCTTACCGAGATTGGCAACCTCGCATTCAAGAACTGCACCTCGCTCAGAAGCATCAACATTGACAAAGCCACTGCACTCACCAACATTGGCGACCAGGCCTTCAGTGGTGATGCTGCCATAGAGAGCGACCTGCGCTTTCCCAACAGCATCACTACCATTGGAATCTCGGCATTTGAAAGCTGTTCGTCAATATCATCAATAAGCTTCAGCAACACCGTAAACCTCACGAAAATAGGTTATCTGGCGTTCCACAACTGCAGTTCAATGACGGGCGACCTTGACTTTCAGGCGGCACTGACGGAGATTGGCTTCAGTGCCTTTGAGAACGACAAGAAGCTCAACAGCATAACGCTTGACCACGCCACGGCACTTACAACAATCAACAATTCTGCCTTCAGGGGCTGCGAAGAGCTCACTGGCACCCTTAACTTCCCAGCCACGCTGACCACACTCGGCGTGTCGGTGTTCAACGGCTGCAATCTCGACGCAGTGGACTTCAGCCAAGCCACCTCGCTGGAGACTATCAAGGCCTCATGCTTCAAGGGTAACGGCAACATGGCTGGCACACTCATGTTCTATCCCTCGCTGAAGAGCATAGAAAGCAACGCCTTTGAGAACTGCGCGTCAATCACCGACCTCGACTTCAGCCAAGCCACCAACCTTGAGAGCATAGGCAACAGCGCCTTCAACGGGTGCAGCTCACTGGAAGCCGACCTCGTGTTCTCATCAAAGCTGAAGACCATTGGCGGATGGGCATTCAACGGAGTACCCCTCAAGAGCGTAGACTTCGCAGAAGCCACCATTCTGGAGACCATTGGAGAATACGCCTTCAAGAACTGCACCGACATGACTGGCGACCTCACATTCTACAGCTCGCTGAAGACCATCGGCGGTTCGGCATTTGAGGGCTGTACTGGGCTCGCCTCTCTCGATTTCAACGACGCCACCAGCCTGGAGACAATAGGCAGCAATGCCTTCGGTGGCTGCTCAGGACTCACCCACATCAATCTGGAGAATGCCACGGCACTGAAGAGCATCGGTTCGCGTGCTTTCTGGTTCTGTACCAACATGGCAGGCAACCTGAGCTTTTCGTCATCGCTCACGACACTTGGAGCAGAGTGTTTCTTCGACTGTCACAGTCTGGAATCGATCGATCTCAGCCAGAGCACAAGCCTGACCAACATGCCGGGACTGTGCTTCTACAACATGTACAAGCTGCGCCGCATGCGTCTGCCCGAGAGTGTTACGAGCATCAACAGGAGCTTTGCCATGGACAACTACTCGCTGGCATACCTCGACATGTATGACATTGACGCTGAAAACGTGGAGGGATACATGGAAGACGGAAATATAGTAATCTATAGGGCAAAGCCAACGCTGCTCTATCTGCCCAAAGGCGACCTCGCCAGCACAGGCGTGAACAACATCAACACCGACACCGAGGGCAACAGCACCTGCGAGCGTCTGGAAATCTACGACTACATGTACGGTCCCTACGAAGGCAACCATATATACAAACGCGAATACTATGCCATACCCCATGCCTTCAGAGCCAAGACGGCAGGACTGAAGCGCGACTTCACCGCCGGAAAGAAATACACCCTATGTCTGCCCTTCGCCGTTGACGCACAGGCATACGGCACCTTCTATACCCTGAAGAGCTACGACAGCGAGGAAAGCACACTCGTATTCTCATCGGTGACAGCAGCCACCACCACGCCAAACCAACCATATCTCTTCATTCCCAGTGCCGACATCAACGAGCTTCCGGGCTTCACCACAAACGAGGAGAGCCACAACATTGCAGTGGCTACCATTGCCGACGAAGACTTTGAAGCTACCACCCGCATCTACGACAGCAACCACCCTGAGAAATACATAGAGATGGTGGGCGTGGCTGAGTACCAGTCCATTCCCGATGGGTCATATTTCTTCAAGGACAATAAGTTCTGGCTCACCGAGGAAGCACTGACATCGCCCTTCCGCGCCTACCTGCGAGCCTCCGACGGCAGTGCCGGTGCCAAGATGCTCTCCATGAGCCTCACCGAGGGAGAGCCACAGCCTGCCGTAGAACCGACACCCGACGACGACACCCAGCCAGACAGCGACGAGACCACCGCCATCACTGCCACTGACAGACAGCAGCAGAAAGGCAAGCAGCAGTGGTATAACATGCAGGGACAGCAGATGAGCCACCCCACCGGCGGCATATACATCGTTGACGGCAAGAAGATTGCAGTAAAATAACCTCACAAAACACTTTTTCAGACAATGAACAAGAAAACATATACCACCCCATCGACAGAGCTCATAGCGGTGAGCGGAAGACACAACATCCTTGACGACCTCATCATCTACGTCAGCGGCATCAATGGCGGACTGGGCGATGCCAAGCAAGCTACGATGACCGGCAACGTCTGGGATGAAGAAGCTGCTGACGACGAAGAAAAACTGACTGGAATGAAGCACTTCAACCTGTGGGAAGACTGACCATACAGCTCCCTTACGACAGAAACGACATAAAAAAAAGAACTACATGGAACGCAAAAGCCCCGGCATGCATACACCTGCAAGCCGGGGCTTTCTTTGCAAAAACGAGCTGCAAGGCTTGCAGCAAATTGTATGGCACGGAAGAATTATGTAATTTTGCAGCAAGAACATAAACAGATTGCAAAATATGGGTGAACGCATATTGGATTTCGGTCCGGTAGAGGACAAGATGCAAGGCATCATCAAGGTGATTGGCGTTGGCGGAGGAGGATGCAATGCCGTTCGCAACATGAACGACGAGCATATTCCCGGCGTGACGTTTGCGGTGTGCAACACTGATAGCAAATCGCTGGCACCATCGCCCGTGCCGGTAAAAATATTGCTCGGAGAAGGACTTGGTGCCGGAGGAAAACCGGAAATCGGACGTTCAGAAGCAGAAAAGAACATAGAAGACATCGAGAAGCTGCTGAGCGACGGCACCAAGATGGTGTTCATCACTGCCAGCATGGGCGGTGGCACAGGCACAGGCTCGGCACCAGTGGTGGCAAGGGTGGCAAAAGAGATGGGAATGCTCACCATTGGCATTGTCACCATACCGTTCTATTTCGAGAAGAAGCAGAAGATTATCCGTGCGCTGAAAGGCGTTGACGAGATGCGCAAGAGTGTGGATGCCCTACTGATTATCAACAATGAGCGCCTTTGTGACGTATATGCCGACTCGCCCATATCGGTAAAAGAGTCGTTTGCAAGAGCTGACAACATTCTCAAAGATGCCGTGACAGGCATCTCCGAACTTATAACGGTGAACAGCAACGGGGGCATAGACCTGGACTTCCGCGATGTGGAGACCACCATGCGCGACGGAGGCGGTGCCATCATGGCCATGGGCAGGGCTAAGGGCGAGCGACGCGTGGAACACGCCATACAGAACGCCCTTCATTCCCCACTCATCCATGGCAGCGACATAAGCAAGGCTAAGCGCATATTGTTCAATATCTATTCCAGCGACGAAGCGCCCATCATGGTGCCGGAGATGCTAGAGATAGACGAATTCTTCGACAGTCTGAACCCCAGCATTGAGGTTATTTGGGGTATCTCTACCGACAACGGCATAGGTGAGGATGCCAAGGTAACCATCCTGGCCACAGGAATGGAAGAAGGAACTGTGGTCGACGACGAGCAGAAGGATGATACCTACTACGAAAGTCTCATCCCACAGCTTTACCGACCGATGAAGAAAGAGCCTGAAGAGCCTGTCAAAGAACCTATATTCATAGTAGAGCCTGCACCGGAACCAGAGCCGCCAGTAGAGCAGGAGCCTCCTCGCCGGCAACATTCAGTCTGGGACAAGGTAAGGGATTTCATGGCGAGCATCGTTGGGGAAGCAGAAGAGTAACATGTCAAATGCCATACACACACCGGAAGAGACAGCTGCCGAGCTGAGCCTGTTGGTACAGGAGCTTGTCGCAGCCGGACGCAACGACTTGTTGTTGCGCTCTATTGGCATTCCCCTACTGGAAGAGTTGCGCATAGAGGTTGCCAAAAGCAGGCTGAGCCGCTTGCTTATTACCAAGGACTATAGGTTTGTTCTCTTGGACTACGCCAACAAGGAGGTAGAGATGAACCCTGTGCACAAGGCTGTATACATGCTCTTTCTCAACCATCCCGAAGGCATTGAGTTCAAACACCTCGTTGACCATCGCGACGAGCTGCTCAAATACTACATGGCAACCGCCAGACTCATAGACAAGAAAACAATAACGGAAAGCGTTGACATGCTCGTAAATCCCCTCAATAACTCAATCAACGAGAAGTGTTCGCGCATAAAGAAAGCTTTCTTCAGTCTCATGGACCAATATACCGCCAACTACTACATCATAAGCGGACATACGCGAAAACACATCGCCGGCTCATCAAAGATGTGGTTTGAAAGACTAAAGGTGGTGACATTGCCGAGAGAACTGGTAATATGGGAGACCAGAACCTAACGGTAGCCTTTCATGGCGTTGTGCTTTTTCATTATATCTTACAGTTCTTCTATTTCTTCGACGGTAAGACCTGTGTATCGGGAAATCTGCTTGATGGAGAGACCGTCGGTCTTCATACGCTTGGCAGTCTGTATTAGCGTTTTGTGAGCTGTGCTCTCTTTGATGACCTCTTCACTCTTCCCCCACTCGTCCCAATTAGTGTCAGCAAGGTAGCGAGTAACATGAGCTGAACAAAAAAAGAGCAACACCCCATAAGGATGTTGCCCCATAAAACAGCTTATGTAAGAAAATGTAATTTGCAGAAGCCCAGCGAGGGGATTATGCCACCTCAATAGCCTTGGTTACTTTCTGCTTCGGCTCAGTCTTCGGCATGGTGATGGTCAGGATGCCGTCCTCGACCTTGGCAGAGATCTGATCCTTCACTACATCGTCTGGCAGCACGTAGTTCTGCTCGTAGTTTGAGTAGCTGAACTCACGGCGCAGATAGTGATGGTGCTTGTCCTCATGCTTGTGTTCCTGTTTGTTCTCAATGGCGATGGTGAGGTTGCCCTCGTCGTTGATGCCTACGCGGCAATATTCTTTCTTGATGCCTGGAGCTGCAAGTTCCATCGTGTAGGCTTTCTCACTCTCCTTGACATTGACTGCGGGTGCTGTACTGTTGGCACGAGGCATGAAATCAGTGTTAAAGAAATCATCAAACATTGTTGGGAACCAACCGTTGCTTTTCATTAATCCATTCAACATAATCATTACCTCCTAATTATACTTTAGTTTGACATTTTGTTATTAATCCGCCTAAGTTATTCACTTCAGCTTTCACTGTCACTACCGCAATCTGCGTACCAACAATGATTAAAGTGACAATTTGTCAAACAACGAAGCCAGTATGTCACAGAATTTAAACTCGTTTAAACAATGCTGACAATCCTTTAAACTCCTTTAAACATTCATCGGCTTCAATCATTATTTGTATTCATGAAGTTGCCTCCGCTTCTCCAATGCTCTTGGAATTGTTCATAATAAAAAATAAGTAACGCAGTGCCGTATTGCGGATTATTATTACCTTTGCAGCCAGAATGCGTATTTATCATGAATAATGTTGCTTTGCACTCCGGAATAGCGATGATGGCATGTCGTCTGTGGGCGATTGTGCTGTTGCTTCTCTGCCACCTTGTCCTTGGGGTGGACGGCAAGGCGTATGATGATACGCGAAGTGAAGCCTGCAATGGCATCTGCGTGACACACTCCGGACAGAAAGCCGAAGAATATGTTGCCAAGCACGACCTGTTGCATCTTTATATGATGCAACAGCAGGTGCCGATGGCAGGTGCCGTAATAACAGCCAAGCACGGCGAGCGCGTGGTAGGTTCGCGTCCATCGCGGTTCATCCCCACCTATGGAGGAAAGCCGAGCAGGACAACAGGTCGCTGGGCGGTCGCCAATTCGTTTCACCAATCCAATATTCGTCCCCTGCAGCATGCCAATGGTTGTGGCATGCAGGTCAGGGCTGCGTCTCCCCGCTACTATTATGTCATAGCGCTGAGACGCCTTCTTTGTTAGCCATGCGTCTGTCTTTCCACCAGCGCATGAAAGGAGGGCAAATCCATCATAGTTAACAAAGAAAACAAAACAAAAATGGCAAATATCAAGAATTTGCAGATGTGGAACGACATCTGCTCTGATGCCCGTATCGGCATCAGCAAATCGCTGTTTGGTCTCAAGACCACAGCTGTGTATAAACCCACAAACAGTGTTATTGACGCACAAACCTTGGAATATAGTCCGCAGGATGGCGAACGTCTGTTGCGCATCCTCTCCACACCTCGTGAAAAACTGGCTGAAACCATCGGCAGCTTCCATCCCAAGAAGGTGGCTAACGGCAACTACATGCTCGAAGCCATCAGCTCACGCGACGGTCAGTTTGCCGGACTGCTCCTTCAGCAGTTCAGCAGCATGAGCTACGAGCCTGTCACCAAAGCGCTTTTCTTTGAGGGCATCGATGCCGAGGTAATCATCAGCTTGTTTCAATAACCTTTAATTAACTGTATACATGACAACACTTACATTGGCTATAGTCATCATATTCTGTATAGGCTATTTCTTCATTGCCGTTGAGAGTGTGACGAAAATCAACAAGGCTGCTATTGCCTTGTTGATGCTCGTTGCTACATGGACGCTGTTCATGCTGGACCCAGGCAGCTACATCGCTTCAGCCGTTGGAGAAAACATTCCTTCGGCTGTCAGCGAGGTAATAGAAAAGCACTTGGGTTCTACATCCACAACCCTGTTCTTCCTCATGGGAGCCATGACCATCGTTGAGTTGGTTGACCAGAACGGCGGCTTCAACTTTGTGCGCGACGCCGTCAAGACGCGCAGCAAGAAAAAACTGTTGTGGCGCATAGCACTCATGACGTTTTTCCTGTCTGCCATTCTCGACAATCTGACAACCAGTATTGTGATGATAATGATTCTGCGCAAACTGGTTGACGACCGTAAAGACCGTATGATCTATGCTTCGCTGGTTATCATTGCCGCCAACTCCGGCGGTGCCTTCTCACCCATTGGCGACGTGACAACCATCATGCTTTGGAACAAGGGTGTCATCACCGCTGCGGGTGTCATCAGCGAATTGCTCATACCGTCGCTCATCTCGCTCATCATCCCCACCTACATGCTGTCGCTGACGCTTCACGGAAAGATGGAACTCACCGACGAACAGAAATCTGTAGAGAAAGCCAGTGACCTCACCGCCATGCAGCGCAAGACAATATTCTTCCTTGGTGTGGGCGGACTCATCTTCGTTCCTATATTCAAGAGCATCACCCATCTCCCACCGTTTGTTGGCATACTGCTGGTGCTGGGTGTGCTGTGGACTGTCACAGAAGTGTTCTATGCCCACCTGAAGGGAGAAGAGGAGAAGGGTGCCATGCAGAAACGCGTCAGCCAGATGCTGTCGCGCATCGACATGTCAACCATTCTTTTCTTTCTTGGCATCCTGATGGCTGTAGGCTGTCTGGAGACCATCGGTGTGCTGACCATGCTGGGCGAGGGGCTGAACACCGCCTTCAACGGCAACCACTATCTCGTTACAGGCATCATCGGTGTTCTCTCCAGCATTGTCGACAACGTGCCACTGGTGGCTGGCTGTATGGGCATGTATCCCGTTGAAGCTACTGGCGACATGGCTGTTGACGGCATCTTCTGGCAACTGCTGGCCTACTGTGCCGGCGTAGGCGGTTCCATGCTCATCATCGGGTCTGCTGCAGGCGTGGTTGTCATGGGTTTGGAGAAGATCACCTTCGGCTGGTACATGAAGCACATCAGCTGGATTGCCTTTGTTGGCTATCTTGCCGGCATGGTATGCTACTGGATGGAAAAGACATTCATATTCTAACCGGGCATATCTTTGATGTGCAAAATATAGAAGCCCCGGCTTGCTACGGTTGCAAGCCGGGGCTTCTATAACAAGCAATATTTGTTGAGACTACAAAAAAAAGAGAGCTACATGAGTAACTCTCTTTCTCTCTTGCGCTCCAGGATGGGCTTGAACCAACGACCCCCTGATTAACAGTCAGGTGCTCTAACCAA
>CAMVSV010000007.1 GCA_947170265.1 uncultured Prevotella sp. | reverse complement strand
CCCAAGACCTTCAGAACCGGAATCTGACGCTCTATTCAGCTAAGCTACGGGACCCTCTTCGTTCGGTTTGCAAAGTTACGAATAAACGAGCGAAGAGCAAAAGAAAAATCGTTTTTCTTTTCTCTTCCGAGTGTCAGCAGCTTCGGCAAAGGAAAGCTGTCTTTCTTTTGCTCAGAATATTCTTGGCTGTTTGGATGCTTTTTCCTATCTTTGCGGAAGAATGGGGCTATGAAGATATCCCCTTGAAATTTGAAACAACAAACACAAACACAACAACAAATGAGAACCATTTATGATTTCACAGTAAAGGACAGAAAAGGAAAACCAGTGTCATTAAAGGCTTATGCCAACGAGGTGCTGCTCATCGTGAACACTGCCACGAAGTGCGGCTTCACCCCGCAATATGACGAACTGGAGGCACTATATAAGAAATATCACTCTCAGGGTTTTGAGGTGCTTGACTTTCCCTGCAACCAGTTCGGACAGCAGGCTCCCGGCACCGATGAGAGCATACATGAGTTTTGCAAGCTGAACTTCGGCACCGAGTTTCCAAGATTTAAGAAGGTGAAGGTCAACGGCGACGATGCCGACCCGCTGTTCAAGTTCCTACAAGAACAGAAAGGCTTTGCCGGTTGGGACGACAGCCACCCCATAGCTCCCATCCTCGACAAGATGCTCACTGAAGCAGACCCCGACTACAAGCAGAAATCCGACATTAAATGGAACTTCACCAAGTTCCTCATCAACAAGAAAGGACAGGTCGTGGCGCGTTTTGAACCTACCGAGAAGATTGAAAACATTGAGCAACAAATAGAAGCACTATTATGAACTGTATAATAATAGGTAGTGGACCGGCGGGATATACCGCTGCCATCTATGCCGGAAGAGCAAACCTCAGCCCGGTGGTCTACAGTGGACTGCAGCCCGGAGGACAGCTCACCCAGACCACCATAGTGGAGAACTTTCCTGGCTATCCCGATGGAGTAGATGCCAACCAGATGATGATGGAGCTACGCCAGCAGGCAGAACGTTTCGGTGCCGACATACGCGATGGTGTCATCACCAAGGTAGACTTCTCAGAACGCCCCTACCGTCTCACCACCGACCGTGGTGAAGAGCTCGTTGCCGACACGGTGATCATCGCCACCGGTGCCTCAGCCAAATATCTCGGGCTCGACGACGAGAAGAAATACAACGGCATGGGTGTGTCGGCATGTGCCACCTGCGATGGCTTCTTCTATAGAAAGAAAACCGTGGCTGTGGTGGGTGGCGGCGACACCGCCTGTGAGGAAGCCTCTTATCTTGCACAGCTCTGCAAGAAAGTATATATGATTGTGAGGAAACCCTACCTCCGTGCGTCCGACATCATGAAGAAGCGAGTGGAAGACAACGAGAAAATAGAAATACTCTATGAGCACAACACCCTTGGACTCTATGGCAACGACGGGGTGGAAGGAGCTCATCTCGTGAAACGCAAGGGCGAAGCCGACGAACAACGCTACGACCTACCCATTGACGGTTTCTTCCTTGCCATTGGTCATAAGCCCAACACCGACATCTTCCGCGAGTGGGTTGCCACCGACGAGACGGGGTATATCCTTACTCAGGGCGACAGTCCCAAGGTGCTGTCGACTGCCAACCACAATGAGGTTGTACCCGGAGTGTTTGCTGCCGGTGATTGTGCCGACCCCACCTACCGCCAAGCCATAGTGGCTGCAGGCAGCGGCTGTAAGGCTGCACTTGAAGCAGAGCGTTATCTTCAGTCAATATAAAAAAGCTGCGTCCATGACTTCATGCCATGGACGCAGCTTTTTTGTTTCAGCCTATACCTTATTTAATATTGCCCCCTTCCATATTTCTGTTCATGCAGTGCTTTGCGAAGCGCCTCCATAAACCGGGCATATTCCGTGGGGGTAATGTCAACCTTACCGTAGCATTGTTTGTTGGGATGTAGCCGTTTGTAGGCATCTCTCACCATCTCGTGTGTAACAATGTTCTCAATGGGAATATGGTATTGTGCAATGATGGGCAACAGATATTCCACACCGCTCTGTATCTGGTCATTGGTGAGGGGAGACTCAAGGGTATTGCCCTGAAATTCTATGCCCACGGTGAAGTTGTTGCAGCCTTCACGACCGTTGAGCACTGACCGTCCGGCATGGAAGGTCACTACCGTTGGGTCTGCCATGATGTATCGTGTGCCGTCGGTGTCAATCACCACATGGGTACCCACTTTCTTTGCTGGTGATGATAGTATCTGCAGCGAGCGTTCCACGGTAGGCTCGGCGGTATGGTGCAAAACCACTCCCCACACGTCGTTTATGGCTCCCTCCTTGATGTTGGGTGTGGGATGTTGTTTCTCTGCATAGCGTTTCTTCACTTCCTGCGATACGGAAGTGGTGTCGTTGTCAAGGCTGTTGTCAGCCGTTGCCGTGATGTTCGTTGCAAGCATCATGAGCATCAATGCAAATATGGCAGTAGTTCTTTTTCTGTTCATTTTTATTTTCTTTCTTGTTTTGTTTGTTCATTTCCTAATCCTGCGGGCTGCAAATAGTCCTGCAAGGGTTATCAGTCCATTGAGCATGAGAAGCTCGTAGCCAAAGCGATAGCCTGTGAAATGATTTGTGAGGCTGTCAATGGCGAAGCAGAGCAGTGGCGATGCTATGGCTATGTATGGAGCGAGTGCGTCTGCTGCATGATGCCTGTCGGTGTTCCTTCCAGCGATGAACGCATAGGCGAAAAGTCCGAGCAGTGGACCATAGGTGTAGCTGCACATTACATAGATGGCATCTATCACACTCGTGGAGTTTATCACACGGAACAGTAGTACAAATGCCACGAACATCACAGCCATGGCAATATGGGTGCGACGGCGCAGCACCTCGTCGTCTTTCCTGCCGCATATATCCACGCAGAAGCTTGTGGTCATTGCCGTGAGGGCAGAGTCGGCACTTGAAAAACATGCCGCCACTATGCCGAGCACAAAGATTATTGACAGCGGGGTGTCAACGGCAGACCATTCTCCCTGCACAAACATGGGCAGCAGTTGGTCTGGGGCTTCCGGCAGGGTTCCTCCCTGCTTCTGCACGAGCATTATGATCAGCACTCCGAGCGACATGAATAGCAGGTTTACCGGTGCGAAGGCAAAGCCATAGGTGCACATGTCTTTCTTTGCATCGCCCAGAGTCTTGCATGTGAGGTTTTTCTGCATCATGTCCTGGTCAAGACCTGTCATCACCACCACTATGAATATGCCGCTGAGAAACTGTTTCCAGAAATTCTGCTTCGACATCCAGTCATCTGTGACAAACATACGGCTGTGGCTGTTCTCTGCCACGGCATCCACGGCATCGGCAAGGCTCAGTCCCAGCTCGTCAGTCACGTTGTGAATGATGAGCAGGAGAGCGGTGAGCATGACCACCGTCTGGAAGGTGTCGGTCCATACGAGCGTGGCTATGCCCGAGCGACGTGTGTAGAGCCATATGAGCAGCACCATTGCCACCACGGTGACTTCAAAGGGCACTCCCATGGCATCGAGCACGAAGGTCTGGAGTATGATGCTTGCGAGGTAGAACCTCACGGCTGCTCCCGTCATCTTCGACAGTAGGAAGAACGATGCTCCCGTCTTGTAGGCCCTCATTCCCACCCTTTCCTTGAGTAGCGTGTAGATGGTGGTGAGGTTCAGACGGTAGAATGTGGGCAGCAGTACCCAAGCCACGATAAAGTAGCCTATGATGAAGCCCAGACAGGTCTGTATGTATGTCATGTCGCTCACCATGACCATGCCGGGCACCGACACGAAGGTCACTCCCGAGATGCTTGCGCCCACCATGCCAAATGCCACCATGTACCATGGCGACTGTCGGTTGCCGCGATAGAAGGTTTCGTTGCTGTTGCTATGGCGTCTCGTGAAGCGCCCCATGAGCCACAGCAGCCCGAAGTATGCGAGTATGACTAATAATATAAGCATGGAGAAACGTCAGCCACACACCATGGCTCCTTATGTGGTGGCCATGGTGTGTGGCATGGTATGGGTTGCTGTCAAAGTGTTAGTCGTTGATGAGCTTTGGCACTCGCGACATGCTTTGCTGCAGGTCGGCGTCGGTGAGCTCATAGTTGCGCAGGTCGCCGTTGATATATGCCTCATAGCTCGGCATGTCAATGAGTCCGTGACCTGACAGGCCGAAGAGTATGACTTTTTCCTCGCCCGTCTCCTTGCATTTCTTTGCCTCGCGTATGGTGGCGGCAATGGCGTGGGTGCTTTCCGGGGCTGGTATGATGCCTTCGGTGCGTGCGAAGAGCATGCCTGCTTCAAAGGTTTCGAGCTGCTGAATGTCAACGCCGTGCATCAGTCCGTCCTTGACGAGCTGGCTCACAATCATTCCGGCACCGTGGTAGCGCAGTCCACCGGCATGTATGTTGGCAGGCTTGAAGTCGTGACCGAGGGTGAACATTGGGAGCAGGGGAGTGTAGCCGGCTTCATCGCCGAAGTCATATTCAAACTTTCCGCGGGTGAGCTTCGGACAGCTTGCCGGCTCGGCGGCGATAAACTCGGTGGTCTTTCCGTCAAGGATGTTGTGGCGCATGAAGGGGAATGCCAGTCCTCCGAAGTTGCTGCCGCCACCGAAGCAGGCTATCACCGTGTCGGGATATTCGCCAGCCATAGCCATCTGTTTCTCTGCCTCCAGTCCGATGATGCTCTGATGGAGTGCCACATGATTGAGCACCGAGCCCAGCGTGTACTTACAGTTGGGGGTGGTGGTGGCAAGCTCTACAGCCTCTGAGATGGCGGTGCCCAGTGAGCCCGGATGCATGGGGTCGCGGGTGATGATGTCTTTTCCGGCACGCGTAGACATTGACGGCGAACCCACCACGGCAGCACCGAAGGTGCGCATCACGCTTGAGCGGTAGGGTTTCTGCTGCATGGTTATCTTCACCTGATATACGGCGGCATCCAAGCCATAGAGCTTGGCAGCGTATGAGAGTGCCATGCCCCATTGTCCGGCACCTGTCTCTGTGGTGACGTTGGTAGTGCCTTCCTGCTTGGCATAGTAGCACTGTGGTATGGCGGAGTTGATTTTGTGGGAACCCAGCGGGTTGGTGCTCTCGTTCTTGAAGTAGATGTGTGCGGGAGTGCCCAGGGCTTCCTCCAGCGCATAGGCACGCACCAATGGGGTGGAACGGTAGAAACGGTATTTCTCAAGCACCTCCTCGGGAATGTCTATCCATGAGTGCTCGGTGTCGAGCTCCTGCACGCAGCATTCGCGTGGGAAGATGTGTGCGAGGTCGTCAACACCAAGTGGCTCGTGTGTCTTTGGGTTGAGCGGTGGCATTGGCTTGTTTGGCATGTCGGCCTGAATGTTATACCACTGTGTAGGAATTTCATGTTCCTGAAGGATGAATTTCTTCTGTTTCATAACGTTTATGTTTTCTTATTATTTACACCTTATTAAATATATAAATAGACTGATTTTGCTTTTAAAAGAAAAAGGCCTGTCGTAAGTACGGCAGACCTTCTTGTGTATCTTAAAACTCCACATAGGGCACTCTACTCACGACGATTACCTGCCTGAGTCACGCCACCAATATGTATGAGTCATCGCTTCCATTCTTTTTTCTTTACTGTTGTAACTGCTTGCAAAAATAAACATATTCCACGAAAATACCAAACTTTTTCTAATAAAATAGCATTTATTGTAATAATATTAATCCTTTTGTCTCATTTGCTCTGTAAAATCATATTGAAGAGCGCTATTCCCCTTAACCATCAAAAGATATTTCTGAAGCGAATTTCGGGGCAGGTTGTGGTATGAGAAACTAACGTTTTTATAGGTCTTGTGCTTGTTTCTTTGCCATGTCATTTCTGTTTGATAAATTGGAATTTATTGGTCAAGCGGATAGGGGAAAGTATGATGTTCAATACCCAAAGCGCGAAATTCACCATTGATAAAATATACTTTCCAAGGATGATAAGCCTTCAACAGCCGAGTCATTTCTTCGGCAAGTTGCTGATTGCCGCCGGGCTTGAGGACCTTAACTTCACATTCTACAAGATTACCGTGCATATCAACTCGTGCTTGTCGGATATTGAATATGATGCGTTTGACATTGGCGAGTTCGGGATACTTTTCTGTTTTCAAAGGAAATAACTTCCGTATGTCAGAATTGCTCTTGACTTTATCGAATGCGAAACCGTCAACAACATAGTTGTGATAATCTTTTTTTCCAACGACCTTTCCCTCACGGATTGTAAAGATTTGTTCGTGTTCATAGTTTCGTTCAAACCCCATGTGCTGATAGTAAATCATTTTCCCCGTAGCCACACGAATGTCGTCCGTCAGCCAACTGGCCACAATACGCTCTCCTTCGACAAAATTCTTGAATACACGAAGCAATGTGTCGTTTGGAATGCGCTCACCTATAATTTTGCGACTATTTGTATCATAGTGTTCACATCGTATACTGTCGAGGTAGAATACGTCCTCCTCAATGCTCCAATATGAGGTGAATCCATCCCAGTTGGCTGTAGAAATATGGCGTTCTGCAGGTAGCACAGCCTTCAAGTGATGGTACAACAAAGAATCTCTGCATACAGGCCTGTCCAACAACGCCCAACGAGTACCATTAATATAAATAACATCACTGTCTTGACCAGTCGCATAAGCAACAGTCGTTAATAACAGAATTTGAATACATATTAAGATCTTTTTCATAACGCTAAATTCCGATTTATCTTAATGTACTTCTATTTTTGAAAACAGGTTGATTACGATAACGCCTGCAATTATTAACGACAGTCCAATGTAAGCAGGAACGTCTGGTACTTGTTTGAAAGCGAGAACACCTATAAGAGTAATCAGCACAATTCCAAGAGCACTCCAAATAGCGTATGCTATGCCGATGGGCAGTGTGCGTAGGGCATGGCTTAAACAGTAAAACGAGAGCAGATAACCTGCTAACATTCCGATTGTTGGCAAAAGTTTTGTAAACTGCTCCGAATACTTCAGCATCGTGGTAGCAAATGTCTCTAAGACAATGGCACCTATCAGAAACAGCCATTCTTTCATTTGCTCTCTGATGATATGCCCTTCTTATAGATATACGTGGTATAGCCAGGAGCGTAGGAGTCATAGACCTCGCTGAGGAACTGACCTACCAGTGTGAAACCATGTTGTGGGTAATATTCGTGGGTGCAACTGGTGTCGGTCCAAAGGTATAGATGCCTCAGGTCTCTGTGCAGGAACTCATCCATCATTTCCTGCAGCAACAGTTTCCCACAGCCTTTCTGATTGCTGATGAAGAGCGATAGTTTCACTTCGCCGTCACTCATGCACTGCACCGTTTTTCCGTCAACCTCCAGCATATAGTCGGCCAATAGACGGAAACGTTCAAGCTCATGGTCGGTCATCTGTGACTCAATGTTCTCGCGCCATTGGCTGACATCTGCCTTGTCGTCATGGAAGTTGGCAAACAGCACCCCATGAATCACGCCATCATCGCCCACGGCCTTCAAGGCAAGCGAGGGATTGCTATAGTTATAGCGAAGGATATACTCTGCCACTGCATCGATAAACCACTGCCGTTCGTCGGCATAAAAATCGCCCCATGCACCAGCAGCCAGTGGCGCTGCTTTAGCAAAGTCATCATTCGTGAATTTCTCTATTTTCATTTCTATTATTGCCTCATGCTTTATTAAGTTATGTAATACTCTGAAAATTGGAATTTAGTTTTGCTGATTAATAAGGTTCACCACCACTTTCACCATTACATCCTTTTCCTCAGTTCGGCTTTCGGCAATCATCAGCGTGAGGGCAACAAGGGTGTTGTCGGCTATTCGTTTGCTGCCGTCGGGGTGATAGAGAATGTGGTTGTTGTTGAGAAACCAGAGGAACAGAGTGGCGGCAATGCGTTTGTTGCCGTCGCTGAAGGAATGGTTCTTCGTAACGAGATATAGCAGCATGGCGGCTTTCTCTTCCACGCTGGGATAGAGTTCTTCTCCGCCAAAGGTCTGGTATATCTGTCCGATGCTGCTTTTGAATGACTCATCTTTCTCATTGCCGAAGAGTGTGCTGCCTCCGAATTTCTTGCGAAGGGCATTGATGGCCTCCATTGCATTGGCGTATGTGGCGTGGAAGGGTTCCTCTTTCGTGGTCTTGTCGATGGTCAGACGTTCATAATCATAGTTGTCGAGGGTGTCGAGGGCGTATGTGTAGTCGGTCACCACCCTGAATAAGGCATTTGTCTCGTCGTTGGAGAGCAGCGATTGGTTCTGGATAGTACGTCCCAACATCCTCACCAGTTGTCGTAGCTCGGCAATCTGTTCGCTGTGTATGCGCTGACTGACAGCGTAGCCTTTGACAAGATACTCCTTCAATACCTTTCGTGCCCAGATGCGAAAAGCTGTGCCCCGTTTGCTATGAACTCTGTAGCCAACACAAATGATGGCATCAAGATCATATATTTTGGTTGGGCGATATTTATAATGAGTATTATGCAAATAATGCATATTACTTTTTTCTTCCAATTCACCTTCTTTTATGGCATTATTGATGTGGCGGGCAATGACGGACTGATCTTTCTGAAAAAGTTCAGCCATCTGAGCCTGTGTCAGCCACACGGTGTCATTCTCAAGACGAACATCTATCTGTGTCTGTCCGTCCTGAGTCTGATATATTACGATTTTGTTCTCTTCCATATATTTGCTTATTAAATCTTAAAAGCAATACCACCTAACTGTTTGCGGGTACGCAGAAAGTCTATGTAATCGCGAACTCAACAAACAAGTGCAAATTTATACGATTTTCTTATAAAAAACACCCTTTCCACGTGGTTTTTCAATTCCGTGAAACAGTTAACAAATGTGAATGAAAAATATTCTCCGCACAGTGAGAATACGAAAGAGCCACTTTCGTGTTGCGAAAGAGGCTCTTTTACCTTCCAAAAGAGGCTCTTTTGCACGCTAAAAGAGGCTCTTTTGAAAAACCCCTTTCAAACATTTGAAAATCAATGAGTTACAGAGGTGGTTTTTAGAGCCTTCCTAAGTATTAAATGTTAAAGAAATTGGCCAAAATTTTACATCCTTTTACATTCGTTTATAAAATGTTTCACGCCGATTTTTGCATCTTCGCGCGAACATTATTATATATGAACGTCATGCCAGTTAATGGTGGCTGCCACAGATGAGGGAAAACAGGTTTTACTGGAGCTTCAATGAAACCTTGTTTTTAAGTATAAATGACAAATTGTAAACAAATAGAATAAATAGATCTTTAAACTATTGTCAAAAAGAAATGAAACAAGCTAATTTGTGAACATTGTGTCATAATATCTAAAATTATAAAGACAAATGTAAGTAAAAGTTTGGAAGATGCAACATTTTGAAATAACTTTGCACCCAAGTTTTGACAATACGTTAGTAAAAGTAAGGATAATATGACAAAGTGCAGATTTCAAACTCAGAATAACCCACAAAAAGGAAGAGGGATCTACGAAGGTCTTTACCAGCCTGGCTACGAGCATGATGCTTGTGGTGTGGGCATGGTGGTAAACATTCACGGTGGAAAGAGCCATGAGTTGGTTGACAATGCGCTGCGGGTGCTTGAGAACATGGAGCATCGCGGTGCCGAGACGCGCGACAAGACAGGCGACGGTGCCGGCATACTGGTGCAGATTCCTCATGAGTTCATCCTCCTGCAGGGCATTCCTGTGCCGGAGAAAGGGAAGTATGGCACCGGTCTTGTGTTTCTGCCCAAGGACGAGCAGTCGCAGCAGGAGATACTGAGTGTGATGATAGAAGAGATAGAGCGCGAGGGCCTCACGCTCATGCACATGAGAACGGTGCCCACATGCAGTGAGGCGCTGGGAAAGGCTGCCCGTGAGGTGGAGCCCGACATCAAGCAGATTTTCGTGAAGAGCCTCAATGCCGCCCCCACGGCAAGCGGCGAAGGCAGCGACTACTATCTGGGCGACGTGAGCGAGTTTGACCGTGCACTTTACAAGATAAGGAAAAGAATAGAAAACCGGTTGGCAAAGCTGACCGCTCAACCCACTGCAGGCAAAGGAGTGGCTGAGGCATATATATGTTCGCTGTCGAGCAAGAACATAGTCTACAAAGGCATGCTCACCAGTGGACAGCTCCGGCGCTATTTTCCCGACCTGTCAAACGAGTATTTTACCAGCGGACTGGCGCTCGTACATTCACGCTTCTCAACCAACACATTCCCCACATGGAGCCTCGCTCAGCCATTCCGACTGCTGGCACACAACGGTGAGATAAACACCATTCGCGGCAACAGGGCATGGATGAAAGCACGCGAGAGCGTGCTCAACAGCAAGGCACTGGGCGACATCAGCGACCTGCGACCCATTGTGCAGGATGCCATGAGCGACTCGGCAAGCCTCGACAACGTGTTTGAGTTTCTCATCATGAGCGGGCTGTCGCTGCCGCAAGCCATGGCCATACTCGTGCCAGAGAGCTTCAACGACAAAAATCCCATAAGCGAAGACCTCAAGGCCTTCTATGAGTACCACTCCATACTAATGGAGCCATGGGACGGACCTGCCGCACTGCTGTTCACCGACGGGCGCTATGCCGGCGGCATGCTCGACAGAAACGGACTGCGCCCCAGCCGCTACACCATCACCAAGCAAGGCATGATGGTGGTGGCAAGCGAAGTGGGCGTGATGGACATTGAACCCGGCGACGTGGTGGAGAAAGGCAGGCTGCAGCCCGGCAAGATTCTGCTCATTGACACCAGGGAAGGCAAGGTGTACTATGACGGCGAAATCAAGGAGAAGCTTGCCAAGGCCCATCCCTATCGCGAATGGCTGAGCGAGAATCGCGTGCAACTGGAAAACCTCAAGAGCGGCAGGAAGGTTGACAACGGTGTGGCAGACCTGGAGAGCAAGCTTGTGAGATTTGGTTTCGGACAGGAAGACATCCAGAGAATAATAGTGCCCATGGCCACGGCAGGACAGGAACCCGTGGCAGCCATGGGCAACGACACTCCGCTGGCTGTTGTGAGCGACCGTCCACAGGTGTTCTTCAACTATTTCCGACAGCAGTTTGCACAGGTTACCAACCCCGCCATCGACCCCATACGCGAGGAACTCGTGATGAGCCTCACGGAGTATATAGGTGCCGTGGGAACCAACATACTCACCCCCGATGCCTCAAACTGCAAGATGGTGCGCCTGCCGCAACCCATACTGACCAACACACAACTCGATATATTATGTAACATCAAGTACAAAGGTTTCAAGACCATTAAGCTGTCAATGACTGCGCAGCTGCATGACTCTGAAGTGAAGAAAGGTAGCGACGGTATTTACGGTGCGGAAGAAGCCCTGAGAGATGCCCTTGACAAGCTCTGTAGGGATGCCGAGACGGCTGTTGAAGACGGCTATAACTACATCATCCTGACCGACAAACTGACCCACGAAGAGCCCGGCACGTTCTTCATTCCTTCACTGCTGGCAGTATCTGCCGTCCACCACCACCTCATCAGCGTGGGCAAGCGCGTGCAGACGGCACTCATCGTGGAGAGCGGCGAGATTCGCGAGGTGATGCATGCCGCCCTGTTGCTGGGCTATGGAGCATCGGCGCTCTGCCCCTACATGACCTTTGCCGTGTTGGACGACCTTGTTAAGCGTGGAAAGATACAGGAGGAATATGCCACTGCTGAGAAGAACTACATAAAAGCCGTGGACAAGGGACTGAAGAAGATAATGTCGAAGATGGGCATTTCAACCATACGATCCTATCGCGGTGCGAAGATTTTTGAAAGCATTGGGCTGGGCGAAGACCTGCTGCGCAGGTATTTCGGCACAGAGACAAGCACCATTGGCGGCATAGGACTGAAGGAAATAGCAAGGGATGCCCTCAGGATGCAGGAAGAAAGCCTCACCGCTGGCTCCTCACAGGTGACAGACAGCGCCAAGGTGCTGAAGAACCACGGACTCTTCTCGTGGAGGAAAGACGGCATAAAGCACGCATGGAACCCGGAAACCATTGCCAAGCTGCAACTGGCATGTCGCACCGGCAACTACGAGAAGTTCAAGGAATGGGCACGACTCTCTGACGAGAAAGACAAACCAATCTTCCTGAGAGACTTCCTGACGTTCAAGACTGGCGGAGTTCCCGTACCCCTCGACGAGGTGGAGCCCGTGGAGAGCATCGTGAAGCACTTCGTGACAGGAGCAATGTCGTTCGGAGCACTGAGCATTGAAGCCCACGAGGCACTGGCTCTTGCCATGAACAGGCTCGGCACCCGCAGCAATACCGGCGAGGGCGGTGAAGACAACGCCCGCTACCACTCCGCCGTTGACGGCATATCGCTCTCAAGCAAGACCAAGCAGGTTGCCAGCGGACGTTTCGGAGTTACTGCCGAATATCTTGTCAACGCCGAAGAGATACAGATAAAGGTGGCACAGGGAGCCAAGCCCGGTGAAGGCGGACAGCTGCCCGGCTTCAAGGTCAACGACATCATTGCCAAGACACGCAACGCCATTCCGGGCATCAGCCTCATCTCACCACCACCTCACCACGACATCTACAGCATAGAAGACCTGGCACAGCTCATCTTCGACCTGAAGAACATCAATCCTACGGCTGCCGTGAGCGTGAAACTCGTGGCAGAGAGCGGAGTAGGAACGATTGCCGCTGGAGTGGCCAAGGCCAAAGCCGACCTCATAGTGATAAGCGGTGCCGAGGGCGGCACGGGTGCCAGCCCCGTATCAAGCATGCGCTTTGCCGGCATATCACCCGAGATAGGACTGGCTGAGACACAACAGACACTGGTGCGCAACGGACTGCGCAACCAAGTGAGACTGCAGACCGACGGACAGATAAAAACCGCCAAGGATATAGTCATCATGGCAATGCTCGGAGCCGACGAATTCTCTTTCGGTACCCTTCCGCTGATTGTCCTGGGCTGTGTGATGATGAGGAAATGCAACACCAACACCTGTCCCATGGGTGTGGCTACGCAAGACCCAGAGCTGCGCAAGCACTTTGAAGGAAAGGCAGACTATGTGGTCAATTTCTTCACATTCCTCGCACAGCAGGTGCGCGAGTACCTGAGCGAGATTGGAGTGAGAAGCCTGAAAGAGATTATCGGACACACCGAACTCATTGAGGTGAACACCACAGAAGCCACCGAGAAGCAGAAGACGATAGACTTTGGCAGGCTGCTGCACAAGCCCGACACCGAGAAAGCCCTCTATTGGGACCGAGGAGAATTTACAAAGGTAAGCGGAGTGAAGGACGAGGAGATAATAACATCGGCACAGAAGGCCATAGACCACGGAGAAGAAATAACGCTCGACTATGCCATAAAGAACACCGACCGCGCCGTAGGCACCATGCTCTCGGGTGTCATTGCCAAGAGATATGGCGAGGCTGGACTGCCCGAGTCTACCATAAGGATTAAGTTCAAAGGGTCGGCGGGACAGAGCTTCGGAGCCTTTGCCGTGAAGGGACTGGACCTGCGCCTCGAAGGCGAAGCCAACGACTATTTTGGTAAAGGGCTCTCGGGCGGACGCATATCCATACTGCCTCCGGTACGCCGGGGCGAAGACTTCAAAGCCGAAGACAACATCATAGCCGGAAACACGGGCCTCTATGGCGCTACAGGCGGTGAACTCTATGTGAACGGACAGGTGGGCGAACGCTTCGCCGTGCGCAATTCGGGTGCCATCGCTGTCGTTGAAGGTGCCGGCGACCACTGCTGCGAATACATGACCAACGGTCGCGTGGTGGTGCTGGGCAAGACCGGACGCAACTTCGCTGCCGGAATGAGCGGTGGAGTGGCATACGTCTATGACCCCAACCACACCTTTGACTACTTTTGCAACATGGACATGGTTGAACTCTCGCTGGTAGAAGACAGCGTGTCGCGCAAGGAGCTGCTCGAACTCATAAGGCAGCACTACCTGCACACAGGCTCGGAAATTGCCGGACGCATGCTCGACGACTGGCACCGGTACATTGACGACTTCATCCAGGTGGTGCCAATAGAATACAAACGGGTGTTGGAAGAAGAAAAGATGGCACGTCTGCACGAAAAGATTGCCGATATTCAGAGAGACTACTAATGGTAAAAGAAAAAGAGAAAAGACACTGACAATGGGAAATATAAAAGCATTTTTGGAGATTGGACGTCAGGAAGCTGGCTACCGACCCATACACGACCGCATACACGACTTCGGAGAGGTGGAACAGACACTCTCCACACGCGAAAGAAGGGCTCAGGCATCACGCTGCATGGACTGTGGAGTGCCGTTCTGCCACTGGGCTTGTCCGCTGGGCAACAAGGCTCCCGAATGGAACGAAGCATTGAGCAACGGCGACTGGGAGAGGGCTTACTACTTGCTCACAGCCACCAATCCTTTCCCTGAGTTCACAGGACGCATCTGTCCGGCGCTGTGCGAGAAGGCATGCGTGCTCAACCGTTTCAACCATGAGCCGACAACCAACAGGGAAGACGAGTGTGCCATCATTGAGATGGCGTTTCAGGAGGGTTTCATCATACCTCATGCCAACATTGAAAGAAAAGGCAAAAGGGTGGCTGTCATCGGTGCAGGACCAGCCGGTCTCGCAGCAGCCAACGCCCTTAACCTCAGGGGCTACGGCGTGACAGTGTTTGAAAAGAACGAAGCAGCAGGAGGACTCCTGCGCTACGGCATACCAAACTTCAAGCTCAACAAGGCTGTAATTGACCGGCGCATCAAGCTACTGGAACAGGAAGGCATAGTGTTCCAATACAACCATGAGTTCTCAGACATTTCCCAATATGCCGACTATGATGCCGTGGTGATTGCCACAGGCACACCCACAGCACGCAACCTCAACGCTCCCGGTCGTGAGCTCAAGGGAGTGCACTATGCTCTTGAGCTGCTGTCGCAACAGAACCGCGTGCTTGCAGGCATGGAATTTGACAAGGACAGTCGCATTACAGCCAAAGGCAAGGATGTGCTGGTGATAGGAGGAGGCGACACAGGCTCCGACTGCATTGGTACCGCCCACCGGCAGGGAGCGCTGAGCATCACCCAGATAGAGATAATGCCGCGACCGGTGGACGGTCCCGACGACCCACAGAACCCATGGCCCAACTGGCCGCGCACACTCAAGACCACCTCGTCGCACAAAGAAGGCTGTACACGCCGCTGGAACATCAACACCCTGGAGTTTCTCGGTGAGTATGGCAGCGTTACCGGAGTGCGCATACAACCCATAGACTGGAAGCCAAACCCCGAGGGTGGCAGACCGCTGATGGTGGAAGCCGGAGAGCCCGAGACAATAAAGGCTGAGCTTGTGTTGCTCGCCATGGGTTTCCTCAAGCCGGAGCACCCGGAGTATCCAGAAAACGTATTCATCTGCGGTGATGCCGCCAATGGTGCCTCCCTCGTGGTGCGTGCCTTGGCAAGCGGCATCCATACCGCAACCACTGTAGACCAATATCTAAGCAAATGAGCAAGGTAAGATTCACCAAGATGCACGGCTGCGGCAACGACTATGTCTATGTGAACATGATGGAGCAGCAGCTCGCCGACCCTGCCGCCACGGCTGTGAAATGGAGTGACAGACACAAGGGCATAGGCTCTGATGGGCTGGTGCTCATAGACAAGAGCCCCATTGCCGAGGCAGACTTCTCCATGCGCATCTTCAATGCCGATGGCAGCGAGGCAATGATGTGCGGCAATGCCAGCCGCTGCATAGGCAAGTATATATATGAGAAGACAAACGTATGTGTCACGCCAGTGGCAGACGGCAATGGCTGTCAGGAGGCACGCATAAGGCTGCTCACGCTTTCGGGCATAAAGGTTCTCCACCTCCACATAGCCGACAACAAAGTGGAGAGCGTGACGGTTGACATGGGTGAGCCGGTATTGGCTGACGAGAGTCTCTTCCGTCCTGACAATGCAAAAGGGTTTTCTGGTTCCATACATGACGGAGGAAAGTTGATGGAAGGGCGCTTCGTGTCGATGGGAAACCCTCACTACGTTGTCTTCACGGATGATGTAGACCAGGTGGGCGACACAGGACGCCTCCTTGAACGTCATCCGGTCTTCCCGCAGCGATGTAACATTGAGTTTGCACATATAGAACCCGACGGAAGCATACGCACACGGGTATGGGAACGTGGTAGCGGCATAACTCAGGCGTGTGGCACGGGAGCATGCGCCACGGCTGTGGCAGCAGTGCTCGCAGGACATGCCGGCAGAAACAAGCGTATAGCGATGGACGGCGGAACGCTCGACATTGAGTGGCGGGAGGCAGACAATCATGTCTATATGACCGGACCTGCAGATTTCGTCTTCGACGGCGAGGCAGAAGCTTAATTATCAATAATTCATCAATCAGACATATATGGCATTAGTAAACATTCATTTTCTCAATCTGCAAAACAACTATTTGTTTGCCGACATAGCAAAGAAGGTAAACGCCTTCAAGGTTACCCACCCGAAGTCTGACGTCATATCGCTGGGCATAGGCGACGTGACGCAACCGCTCTGTCCCGCTGTCATAGAGGCGTTGCACAAGGCTGTTGACGAGATGGCTACAGCAGAAGGGTTTCACGGCTACGGTCCCGAACAAGGCTATCCCTTCCTGCGTGAAGCCATCCTGAAGAACGATTTTCTGCCAAGAGGCATCCATCTGGGCATTGACGAGGTATTCGTTAACGATGGCGCGAAGTCTGACACCGGCAACTTCCAGGAGCTGCTCCACTGGGACAACTTCATTGGAGTGACCGACCCCATCTATCCCGTATATATCGACTCGAACGTGATGATTGGTCGCTGCGGAACCTTCCGCGACGGACGATGGAGCAACGTGCGCTACATGCCCACAACGGCGGATAACGGCTTCGTACCACCAATACCAACAGGAAGACCAGTGGATGTAATCTACCTGTGTTTCCCAAACAACCCCACAGGCACCGTTGCCACCAAGCAGGAGCTGCGCCGATGGGTCAACTATGCTCTGAAGAACGATGCACTCATACTCTTCGATGCAGCATATCAGGCATACATACAAGACCCCGACATTCCACATTCCATCTATGAGATACGCGGAGCAAGGAAGTGCGCAGTGGAGTTCAGGTCATTCTCAAAGACGGCTGGCTTCACGGGTGTGCGCTGCGGATATACCATAGTGCCGAAAGAGGTGACGGTGTCGACCTTCGAAGGTGAACGCATATCGCTCAACCAGCTGTGGCTGCGCCGACAAACCACCAAGTTCAATGGTACAAGCTACATATCGCAGCGAGCCGCCGAAGCCATCTATTCGCCTGAAGGAAAAGCACAGGTAAAGGAAACAATCAACTACTATATGGACAACGCCCGTAAGATGCTCACCACCTTGCGCTCCTTGGGATATGAATGCTACGGCGGCGAGAACGCACCATATATATGGATGCGCACGCCGGGCGGTCAAGGCTCATGGGAATTCTTCGAGTCGCTGCTCTATGGTGCCAACGTGGTATGCACACCTGGTGTGGGCTTCGGTCCCTCGGGCGAAGGCTATGTGCGTTTCACCGCCTTCGGAAGCCGTGAAAACACCGACGAGGCACTGCGCCGTATTGCCGAGTGGAGCAAACGCTGAGAATATATTTTTTTTCCAACCCTTTACAGGGCGGAGGTCAGGAGCGATCTCCGCCCGTTTCGTTTGTGTTGCTTGGATAAAGAAAGAGGGTTGGGGATCATCGGACTGCGAGGAAGTTGAGAAAATGGAAAAGGTAGTGTTGACGTTTTGCAATCGATTTGGTGGAAAATAAGAATAAGTGTAAACAAAATGAAAGCCAAATAAATCGCAAACTTTACAAAAAGAAACTTCTAATAAGTTTCAATAAACAAAAAGATATTTGTATTTTAATTATAATTACAAAATGATTTAACTTTGCAGTGTCATTAAGACAAATTGAAGTCTGAAAGGACTTAGTGATAACATTTATATTAAGGTAAAGAGAATGGAAAAGGTAAAGAAAAGATGGATTATTCTTATGGCGGCAATCACACTGATTGCTGTTGCCGGACTGATGGTCAAGGAGCCGTCGTTCGAGTGTGACTGGTCGATGATTTCCGGTGCCGATGTGGCCTGGCTCATCACTGCAACAATATTTGTGCTGATGATGACTCCCGGACTGTCGTTTTTCTATGGTGGCATGGTTGGTGCAAGGAACGTCATTTCCACCATGCTTCAGTCATTCATAGCCATGGGACTCATCTCGGTGCTGTGGGTGGTGGTTGGTTTCTCGCTGTGCTTTGGCGACGACATTGGCGGCGTGATTGGCAATCCGCTCACGTTTCTTATGTTTCAGAATGTAGGCGGTGAGGTCTACACCACTCCGGCGGGCAATGTTCTGGGTGGTGCCACCATACCCTTGGCTCTCTATGCATTGTTCCAGATGAAGTTTGCCATCATCACGCCGTCGCTCATCACCGGGTCGTTTGCCGAGCGTGTGAGGTTTTCCGCCTATATGTTCTTCATGATGTTTTTCTTCTTCATCATTTACTGTCCACTGGCACACATGACGTGGCATCCCGAGGGACTGTTCATGCGCTGGGGCGTAGTAGACTTTGCGGGCGGCATAGTGGTACATGCCTCCAGTGGTGTGGCGGCACTTGCCGGTGCCATCTTCCTCGGGCGGCGAAGCACTGAGAAGAGCGAGCCTGCCAACATCCCGTTCGTGTTGCTTGGTGCCGCTCTGCTATGGCTCGGATGGTTCGGCTTCAATGCGGGTTCCTCTCTCCACGCCGACGGTATGGCAGTGAAAGCCTTCCTCAATACCAACACCGCTTCGGCTACAGCCATGATGACGTGGATTTTCTTCGATTGCCTGCGAGGCCGTAAGCCGTCGGCGATGGGTGCGGCAGTGGGATGCGTCGTAGGCTTGGTGGCAATAACACCGTCGGCAGGCTATGTCACGGTGGGGCAAAGCATCTTCATTGCTTTTGTGATAACGATGATATGCAACATCGCCGTATACTGGCGCTCACACACAAGCATTGACGATGCGCTCGATGTATTCCCCACCCATGGTACGGGCGGTATCTTCGGTACGGTGCTCACCGGCATCTTCATCGAGGAAGGTCTCATTGCCGGTACATGGGATGGCTTCGTGATCTTCCTCTACCACCTGCTGTCAATAGCCATCGTGTTTGTCTACACCTTCGTGATGAGCTGGATAGGCTACAAGCTCATTGACAGTCTCATTCCCATGCGTGTGTCGGAATACAGCGAGAAGGTGGGACTTGACTTCTCTCAGCATGACGAGCACTATGGGCTTGCCCATATCGGCGAGCGTGAGATAGCGGAGTATGAGGAGCACATAAAGGAAAAGAAAAGGCAATGATATAGGAAACAACAGGTGAACACTTTTTAAAAAACAACAGAATATTCAAACAGTAAGAAATTGATATATATGGAAACATTAAGATTTCAAGTTGTAGGCGAGGCTTTCAGAAAGAAGCCGCTCGACGTAGAAGCACCAAGTGAGCGTCCTTACGAATACTTCGGACGCAAGGTTTTCAACCGTGAGAAGATGTATAAGTACCTTCCCAAGGACGTGTATGAGCAGATGGTCGACGTGATTGACAACGGTGCCCGGCTCGACCGTCATATAGCCGACCATGTGGCTGCAGGCATCATGCAGTGGGCAAAGGAACAGGGAGTGACCCATTACACCCACTGGTTCCAGCCCCTGACGGAAGGAACAGCCGAGAAGCACGACTCCTTCTTGGAGCACGACGGCAAAGGAGGAATGATTGAAGAATTCTCGGGCAAGCTGCTCGTACAGCAGGAACCCGATGCAAGTTCCTTTCCCAGCGGAGGCATACGCTCCACCTTCGAGGCGCGTGGCTACTCGGCATGGGACCCCACATCGCCCGTGTTCATCATCGACGACACTCTGTGCATACCCACCGTATTCATAAGCTACAGCGGTGAGGCTCTTGACTACAAGGCACCACTGCTGCGTGCGCTCAAGGCTGTCAACACGGCTGCCACCGACGTATGCCACTACTTCGATCCCAGCGTGAAGAAGGTAACGTCAAACCTCGGATGGGAACAGGAATACTTCCTTGTTGACGAGGGACTCTATGCCGCTCGTCCCGACCTACTGCTCACCGGGCGCACCCTCATGGGTCACGATTCGGCAAAGAACCAGCAGATGGACGATCATTACTTCGGAGCCATACCCGAACGTGTGGCAGCCTTCATGCGTGACCTGGAGATACATGCTCTGGAGCTCGGCATTCCCTGCAAGACACGCCACAACGAAGTGGCACCCAACCAGTTTGAGTTGGCTCCCATCTTCGAGGAGACCAATCTGGCGGTAGACCACAACATGCTCCTCATGTCGCTCATGAAGCGAGTGGCACGCCACCACGGCTTCCGTGTGTTGCTCCACGAAAAACCCTTTGCAGGCATCAACGGCTCTGGAAAGCACAACAACTGGAGTCTCTCCACCGACAACGGCATACTGCTGCATGCTCCCGGCAAGACTCCCGAGCAGAACCTGCGCTTCGCCGTGTTCATCGTCGAGACACTCATGGGTGTCTATCGCCACAACGGACTGCTCAAAGCCAGCATCATGAGTGCCACCAATGCCCACCGACTGGGAGCCAACGAGGCACCGCCTGCCATCATCTCGTCGTTCCTCGGCAAGCAACTCTCGGAACTTCTCGACCACATTGAGAAAGCCGACAAGGAAGACCTGTTCACCATGGACGGCAAACAGGGCATGAAGATGGACATTCCCGAAATTCCCGAGCTGTTCATCGACAATACCGACCGTAACCGCACGTCGCCTTTCGCCTTCACCGGCAACAGGTTCGAGTTCCGTGCCGTTGGCAGCGAAGCCAACTGTGCCTCGGCAATGATTGCCCTCAACTCGGCTGTGGCTGAGGCTCTGACATCGTTCAAGAAACGCGTTGACGCTCTCATTCCCGAATATGCCGAGAAATACGAAGGAACGGGCCACACCGGCAAGTACCACGCCATTATCGACGTACTGCGTGAGGACATCAAGACCTGCAAACCCATACGCTTCGATGGCAACGGCTATTCCGACGAGTGGGTTATAGAAGCAGAGAAACGCGGTCTTGACGTAGAGAAGTCTTGTCCTAAAATATTCGAGCGCTATCTCGATGCCCAGAGCATAGAGATGTTCGAGAGTCTGGGAGTGATGACGAAGAAGGAGCTGGAGGCAAGAAACGAGGTGAAATGGGAAACCTACACAAAGAAGATACAGATTGAAGCCCGCGTCCTGGGCGACATCTCCATGAACCATATCATACCCGTAGCCACCCGCTATCAGAGTGCGTTGCTGCAAAACGTGTGCAACATGGCTGTGGTGTTCCCGCTTGGCACTGCCGACAAACTCTCTGCTCGCAACAAGAAGATCATCGAGGAGATAGCCGAGCGCACCAGTGCCATAGAGAAAGGCGTGGAAGACCTCGTCAATGCCCGCAAGGCTGCCAATAAGATTGCCGGAGAGCACGAGAAAGCCATTGCCTATCACGACACCGTGGAGCCTAAGCTCGATGCCATTCGCTACGAGATTGACAAGCTGGAGCTTATTGTTGACGACAGTCTTTGGCCGTTGCCCAAATACAGAGAATTACTGTTCATAAGATAGGATATCCTGTCCTTTGGCTTTTGCCAAAGCCCCGTCGTTCCTGGCGGGGTGTCTAAATAGTGGTCATGCGACCACCGGATTTTGGAAAGGTTACACTTCTTCAACCTTTGCCTGAAATCTGAAAGGGGCTCAACGCCGTGATGGCGGAGAGCCCCTTTACCTTTTTATTTTGTCTGTGACGGATAGTAGCATTGCATCATTTCCTTTTTGCCACGCTGCTCCTGCTCACGCGCTTGTATGAGCGGTAGTCGTCGAGCTCTATCTCTATGTCGGGTTCGGCAAGCTCTCCATTGGCAGGAAGGATGAAACGCATGTATTTGATGTTGAGACCGCGCTCTATCCATTGCGACTCATAGTAGGTCTGGAAGTTTGGCAGGAAGAACTTGTCGTCATCGGTGGCGAAGTGGCGGCTGTCTGCCGAAAGGGTGAGACGTGGGTCGTGATAGAGGTCTTCAGTCCTGAACACCAAGGGCAGCTGGTTGTGGCTGACCATCTCGGTGGTGTAGGTGAACAGGAAGTTGGAATCAGTCTTCAGGTGTATCATTCCCTTGTCTTCCAGAAACCTCCGGTATCTCTCCATGAAGAATGTTGAGGAGAGTCGCTTCCTGGGATTCTTCATCTGCGGGTCGCTGAATGTGAGCCAAATCTGCTGCACCTCGTCCTGGGCGAAGAACCGGTCAATAATCTCTATGTTTGTACGCAGGAATGCCACATTGGCAAGCCCCTTGTCGAGTGCTTCCTTGGCACCTTTGTGCATGCGCGCACCCTTTATGTCCACCCCAATGAAGTTCATGTCGGGATAGATTTTTGCGAGTCCAACGGTATATTCGCCCTTGCCGCAGCCGAGCTCAAGCACTATGGGGTTGTCGTTGTGGAAATACTGCTCTCTCCAGTGTCCTTTCATCTCGAACGGCACTTGGTCAATCACTGAGTATGGGTATTGGAACACGTTGCTGAAGGTCTCCATCTCAGCAAATTTCTGTAGCTTACCTTTGCTCATGGTGTTGTATTCTTGCTTTAAAGATTCTTGTTGATATTACGTTATAAACGGCAAACAGCGAGGAATGGCTGTGGAACATGTGATGTCCCCATGTGCCGTTCCTCGCTGTTATGGCTATGGTGTGTCAGAGGTTTGTGATGTCTTCGAGACTGTTGCCCTGTTGCTTCAGGTCTTCATAGAACTCTGCGTGCGCAGCATAGACGTATGGACTGAGCAGCAGGAAGCCCAGACCGCAGGTAAGGATGGCGAGCAATGCCCATCCTATGAAGCTCAGGTCGAGCATGAACAGCTCCATGCGGTGACCTTCCATCATCTTCATGCTCTTGTCTATGGCCTTGTCGTCGCTGATGGTGGGGTCATCAAGCAGTATGAAGTCGGTCATGGCATACGAGTATGACTTCATCACTCCCGGCACTATGAACAGCATCGTCCACAGCATGGTGTAGATGAATTGCAACAGCTTGGTGACAAATATTCGTGTGTAGTCCTTGAAACAGTCAAAGAGATTGTTCACCTTGACTTGCTCGCCGTTTCTGAGCCTGAGAAAGCTCGCGACATAGCTCCACTGCACGGGCAGCAGCACCAATGTTATTGGTATGCTCAGCAGCGAGCCCGCCAGCTTTGCCTCTGGTGCGTGCCACAGCAGCTGGCAGGTTAAGGTCAGCGCTCTGAACACTCCCTCAGCTATCACGATATAGAGAAATGTGAGAAGCACCATGGTGCGCCAGTTGCCTTCAAGCACGCTCAAGGCTCTGTCTTTGTAGTTGCCTGTTGTATCCATAGGTTCACTGTCGTTGTTGGTCAGGGAGGTTTACTCTATGACCACTGTTGTCCAGCCGTGCTTGTCTTCAATGGTGCCATACTGTATGCCGCGCAGTGTATCGTAGAGCTTGCGGCTCACCGGACCAGGCTCGGCTCCGAAGTTATAGCGTTTGCCGGTGTCGAGGTCGTCGATATATGATATAGGCGAAATCACGGCAGCGGTGCCGCAGGCACCTGCTTCCTGGAATGTGGTGAGTTCTTCCTCGGGAATGGGTCGGCGTTCTACCTTCAGTCCCAGGTCTTCAGCCACCTGCATGAGGCTCTTGTTGGTGATGCTGGGCAGTATGCTTGTTGACTTCGGTGTCACATAGGTGTTGTCCTTGATGCCGAAGAAGTTGGCTGCGCCACACTCGTCAATGTATTTCTTTTCCTTTGCGTCAAGATAGAACTCGCAGGCATAGCCTTTCTCGTGGGCTATGTGGTTGGCCTTGAGCGATGCAGCATAGTTGCCGCCCACCTTGTAGATACCGGTGCCGAGTGGTGCCGAGCGGTCGTAGTCGCGTATGATCACATACGGGTTGCTTGAGAAGCCGCCCTTGAAGTATGGTCCCACGGGTGTGACGAATATCATGAACAGATATTCCTTTGAGGGGTGTACTCCCACCTGTGCGCTCGTACCAATCATCAGTGGACGCAGGTAGAGCGTAGCGCCGCTCTCATAGGTAGGGATATAGTCCTGATTGAGTCTTACCACCTTCTTTGCCATCTCCTCGAAGAGCTCTGTGGGCACCTCGGGCATCATTATTCCGCGGCAGGTGCTCTGCAGGCGTGCCGCATTGTCTTTCACACGGAAGAGTCTCACCTTACCGTCGGGGCAGCGGTAGGCCTTGAGTCCTTCAAAGGCTTCCTGTCCGTAGTGCAGACAGGTGGCAGCCATGTGCATCTTGAGGTATTCGTCGGAGCTAACTTCTATTTCTCCCCACTTGCCGTCACGATAGTAACAGCGAACATTGTAGTCGGTCGGCATGTATCCGAACGACAGGTTTGCCCAATCAATATTCTTCATCTTATTCTGTCATTATGTTTTATAACTGCGTGCAAAATTATACATTTTAACGCAGTAGTGCAATTATTCTTGTTTATTTTTAAGGAAAAAGGCTTTTTTGATGATGTTTTCATACATCATCGTCATTTCTCGGCAGCCTTCTTGAGCTCGTCTTCTGTGGCTCTGAGCTTGTCGCGGCAAGTCTTTATGAGTTTCTGTGCTTCCTTGAGCTTTGCCGAGAGCTGGTCAATGTCGTAGCTGTCGTTTTCCATGTTGCTCACGATGGTCTCGAGCTGTTGTATGGCTTCTTCGTATTTCATGACTTTGTTTGTTTTTTGCGTTTCTTTTGTTCGTTGTCGGGGGTGAGATGTGTCACCGTGGAGAGTGCCGTTCCGCCAAGCAACCGTGTCTCTATGGTGTCGCCGCTGTCAAGCTGCGAGACGTGTGTCACCGCCTTGCCGTTTTTCAGGGTAATGCTGTAGCCTCGCCTGAGCAGGAGGGTGGGGTCGTAGCCTTTGAGCTGCACCTCTATGGTGCTGAGCCTGTGTTGCCTGCTGTCTATTATCTGGCGAAGGGCAGCATTGATGCGCTGACTGCACAGGTCTATATGGTGGCGTGCACGCAGAAGCCGCTGTTGCGGCAGCAACGGTATGAGCTGTGTGAGCTGTGCCAAGCGTTGCTTCTCCCGCTGCATGCGGTTGTCTATGTATGCCGCTATGGCTTGCCGCGCATAGTCTATGCGCTCGTCAACCTCTCTGAGGTGGTCAATGAGGAAGGCTGCTGCGGCAGTAGGTGTCTTAACCCTGGTATGGGCGATCATGTCGAGTATGCTCTCGTCGCGGTCGTGACCTATGCCGGTGATTACCGGCAGCGGAAAGTTTGCCACGTTTTCGGCAAGCAGCAGGGTGTCGAAGCCGCTGAGGTCGGCAGTGGCGCCACCACCACGAATGATCACCACCACGTCAAATTCGTCGATGCGGAGGTTTATGCGGTTCAATGCGTCGATTACGGTGCTCTCTACCTGTTCACCCTGCATGGTGGCTTCAAAGAGCTCGGTGGTGAAGGCGAAGCCGTATGTGTTGTCATGGAGCTGCCGGCAGAAGTCGCCATATCCGGCGGCACCCGCTGCCGATACTATTGCTATGCGTTGGGTGAAGAGTGGCAGCGGGAGTTCTTTCTGCAGGTCGTATACGCCCTCGTCCTTGAGCTGCTGAATTATGGCCATGCGTTTGCGGGCCATGTCGCCCAGGGTGTACTCGGGATTGATGTCGGTCACTATCCACGAGAAGCCATAGAGGGGATGAAACTGCGGATGCACCTGAAGCATGAGCTTCATGCCTGCATGGAGCGGCTGGCTTGTTATGCGTTGGAAATAGGGGTTGAGCTGAAGCCACACGTTGCGCCAGCACCGAGCCTGGGCACGAGCCACGGGAGCACCCTGGGTGCCGTTGCCGTCGGTCTGTATGAGATCCAGGTAGGCATGTCCGCGGCTTTCGTGTATCTCTGCAAGCTCGGCTTCCACCCAATAGCTGTATGGCATACCCTGCTCAAGTATGTCGCTCACAAGGGCATTCAGCTGAAAAAGTGTCAGCACCTGATGTTCCATATTGCCTGTAGAGTTGTGGAAAAGCGAGTGAAAAAAACAAAGTGTGCTTGTTCTCAAAAGAAAACAAACTCACTTCTTATATATAAATAAGGTGGAAGGCACATTACTCTGTCTCCCACCTTGTTTTAGTTAGAACAACGGGAACGATGACTCGGTGCTCACATATTTCTGGTCAAACTGCTCGTCAGTCATGGTGAGCATCAGTATGCCTTGAATGAGTGCAAGCACTGAAGGAATACCCGTGCAACAAAATAGCAGGAATACTATTCCCGGCATGGTCTTGCCAAGATAGAAATAGTGTACGCCGAGACTGCCGATGAGTATTGCGAGTATGCCCGCAGTGACTCTGTCTTTGCCCGACGGTGTGCCTCTGTATGAGTTGTTGGTGCCAGCTGAGTTGTAGTTGCCGGTCTGACTGAAAGCGTTCAGTGGTTTTCCGCAGTGGGGACATGAAGTAGCTTGGTCGGAAACGGTGTTTCCGCATTCGGGACAAGTGATTAGTGCCATAGCAAATATTGTTTATTATAGGCAAAGGTACTGATAAACAAGCAAAACGGCAAAGAAAAAGCCATACTTTTTTAGTGGCAGACATATTAGTGCTATCCTGCATGGCCAACAAGGATGGGGAGTGTTACAAATTTTCCGTGAAACATTTTGTAAACAAATGTAAAAGGATATAAATTTTTGGACAGTTTCTTTAACATTTGAAGACTTAGGAAGGCTCTGTGAACAGCCTCTGTAACTCATTGATTGTTAAATTGTTGGAAGGGGCATTTTAAAAGAGCCTCTTTTAGCGTGCAAAAGAGCCTCTTTTGGAAGGTAAAAGAGCCTCTTTCGCAGCGTGAAAGTGGCACTTTCGTTTTCCGAGTGTGCGGAGAATATTTTTCGTTCACATTTGTTAACTGTTTCACGGAATTGAAATTTTACGAAGATGGGGGTTCTCATGCCACGCAGTTGTGGCATGTTTGCAAGTCCGCCACAACTAATTTGCCCAAGCGAAACCAAGGAAATGCAATTTGGAAAAATTGGATTGTTTACAAAATGACAGGAAAAGGTTGTCTTTATGACAGAAGTGTAAACAAAAGGAAAGAAAATGTGTAATAAAACTTTACAAAAGAAAGTTTGAGATAAATATTTTTATAAAAAAGTAAGTAAAAGTTTGTAATGTTTAGCAAAATGTCGTAATTTTGCAGTCCATAAATACAGTTGTTTTATGGATAAAAAATATATTTTCGTTACGGGAGGCGTAGTTTCGTCGTTGGGCAAGGGCATTATCTCTGCCTCGATAGGTAAGCTGTTGCAGGCCCGAGGCTATAAGGTAACGATACAGAAGTTTGACCCTTACATCAACATTGACCCGGGAACTCTCAATCCCTATGAGCATGGCGAGTGCTATGTAACGGTGGATGGCATGGAGACAGACCTTGACCTTGGTCACTATGAGCGGTTTACCGGCATTCACACCACCCGCAACAACTCAATAACCACAGGACGCATATACAAGACAGTGATAGACCGCGAGCGTCGTGGCGACTATCTCGGCAAGACCATTCAGGTGGTGCCCCATGTGACCGACGAGATCAAGCGCCGCATGCTGCGCGAGGGACTCGACGAAGACCTTGACTTCGTGATTACCGAGGTGGGCGGCACGATAGGCGACATTGAGAGTGCGCCATTCATGGAAGCCATACGTCAGCTGCGCTGGCAGCTGGGACGCGATGCCGTGTGTGTGCACCTCACCTATGTTCCTTATCTGCGAGCTGCCGGTGAACTGAAGACCAAGCCTACCCAGCACTCTGTGAAGGAGCTTCAGGGCATGGGCATACAGCCCGACATACTGGTACTGAGAACAGAACGCCACCTTGACAATGCGCTGCGCATGAAGGTGGCATCGTTTTGTAATGTAGACCTGGAGTGTGTGGTCCAGAGTGAGGACATGCCGTCAATCTATGAAGTACCGGTGAGCATGCAGCGGCAGGGGCTCGATGCTGCCATACTCCGGAAGATTGGCATACCCGTGGGCGAGACACCGCCAATGAAGCCCTGGAACGCTTTTCTGGAGAAACAACGCCATGCCACGCGCGAGGTGCAGGTGGCCCTTGTAGGCAAGTACGACCTTCAGGATGCCTACAAGAGCATACGCGAGAGCCTAAACCTTGCAGGTATATATAATAATGTGAAGGTGAAGATATGCTTCGTCAACAGCGAGGAGATAACAACCCAAAACGTTGCATCCAAGCTCAACGGCATGGCGGGCATGGTGATATGTCCGGGTTTCGGCAGCAGAGGTGTTGAAGGCAAGGTCATTGCAGCAGAATACGGCAGGACCAACGACATTCCAACCTTCGGCATTTGTCTGGGCATGCAGATGATGGTGATAGAGTTTGCAAGAAACGTGCTGGGATATAAGGATGCCAACAGCAGCGAGATGGATGGTGAGACACCCCACAACGTGATTGACATGATGGAGGAACAGAAGAGCATAACACAGATGGGTGGCACCATGAGGCTGGGAGCCTATGACTGCGTGCTGCGCGAAGGCTCTCTTGCCTTTGCGGCTTATGGCGGCACGTCACACATCAGCGAGCGCCACCGCCACCGCTATGAATTCAACAACCGCTATAAGGCTGAGTATGAAGCCAAGGGCATGGCTTGCGTGGGTGTAAACCCCGATGCCGACCTCGTGGAGATTGTGGAGGTGCCCAGTCTGCGCTGGTACATTGGCACTCAGTTTCATCCGGAATATTCATCAACGGTGCTTCATCCCCATCCGTTGTTTATGTCGTTTATAAAAGCATGTGAAGATGGAACAGCTGAAGCATGAGTGCGGTGTGGCGATGATTCGCTTGCTGAAGCCGCTGAGTTATTATGAACACAAGTACGGCACATGGCGCTACGGACTCAACAAACTATATCTGATGATGGAGAAACAGCACAACCGTGGTCAGGAGGGCGCCGGCGTGGCATGTGTCAACATGGATGCCGAGCCCGGCGAGGAATATATGTTCCGCGAGAAGGCTGAGGGTAAGGATGCCATCACCGAGATTTTCAAGCGCATAGACGGGTCGTTTGCCGGACAGCTCTACATGGGACATCTGCGCTATTCCACCACGGGGAAGAAAGGGCTGCAATATGTGCATCCGTTCCTTCGCCGCAACAACTGGAGAGCAAAGAACCTGTGTCTGTGCGGCAACTTCAACATGACCAACATTGACGAAGTGTTTGAGTTCCTTACGGCACAGGGACAGTCGCCACGCATCTATGGCGACTCATATATCACCCTTGAGCTTATGGGACACAGGCTCGACCGTGAGGTGGAACGTCTCTATGCCCAGGCACGCAGCGAGGGACTTGAGGGAACAGCCATCACACGATATATCGACGATAATGTGGAGATGGCAAATGTGCTGACCACCACCATGCCGCATTTCGACGGTGGATATGTCATGTGCGGGCTCACAGGGTCGGGCGAGATGTTTGCAGTGCGCGACCCGTGGGGCATACGTCCCGCCTTCTGGTATCAGGACGACGAGGTGGTGGTGCTGGCATCCGAGCGTCCGGTAATACAGACCACCTTCGACCTGAAAGCCGAGGACATTAGGGAGCTGAAGCCCGGACAGTCGCTCATCGTGAGGAAGAGCGGCGAGAGCTGTCTGGAGCAGATACTCGAAGCAAAGAGAATGTCGGCATGTTCATTTGAACGAATATATTTCAGCCGAGGTTCCGACAGAGACATTTACCTGGAACGCAAGCGACTGGGCGAGCAACTCACCCCTGCCATAATGAAAGCCATTGGCGGCGACGTGGCAAACACGGTGTTCTCATACATTCCCAACACCGCCGAGGTGGCATTCTACGGCATGACCGACGGCATACGCAAGCTTAATCATGACGTGAGGATAGAGAAGGTGGTGTGGAAAGACATAAAGCTGCGCACCTTCATCAGTGACGGCAGCGAGCGCAACGACCTTGCTGCACATGTATATGACATAACCTACGGCTCGCTCGTGCCATACGAGGATAACCTCGTGATCATTGACGACTCCATAGTGCGTGGCACGACACTCAAGGAGAGCATATTCAAGATACTCGACCGGCTGCACCCGAAGAAGATTGTCATGGTGTCGAGCTCTCCGCAGATACGCTATCCCGACTACTATGGCATTGACATGTCGAGGCTTGAGGAGCTTTGCGCCTTCCGTGCCGCCATAGCGCTGATAAAGGAGAAGGGCATGCAGCAGCTCATGGCCGACGTGTACCGGAGATGCAAGACAGCCCCCATGGCTGACAATCATGTGAGAGCCATATATGAACCGTTCACCGTGGAGGAAATCAATGAGAAGATAGTGCAGATGCTATGTCCTGAAGGTATGCAGGCACCAATAGAGCTGGTGTTCCAGAGCATAGAAGGACTGCACGAAGCCTGTCCGAACCACCCCGGCGACTGGTATTTCACCGGTCGTTATCCCACTCCCGGCGGCATTCGTATGGTGAACATGGCATTTGTGAATTATGTAGAACAGATATTAAAGATGCAATTATAATAATGAGAGAAGCAAGATTGATACTCAACGACGGCACTGTGTTCGTTGGCAAATCGTTCGGCTATGATGCCGACACGGCAGGAGAGGTGGTGTTTAACACGGCTATGACGGGCTATCCCGAGAGCCTTACCGACCCCAGCTATGCCGGACAGATACTGGTTACGACCTTTCCGCTGATAGGCAACTATGGTGTGCCCGACACTGGAATGGCCGACAGTGGGCTGCCCTTGTTCATGGAGAGCGAGAAGATACATGTCAAGGCGCTTGTGGTGGCTGACTACAGCGAGCAGTATTCACACTGGAATGCCAAGGAGTCGCTCGCCTCATGGCTCCAGAGAGAGAAGGTGCCTGCAATAACTGGCATAGACACCCGAAGGCTGACCATGGTGCTCAGGGAGCATGGAGTGATGATGGGAAGAATAGAAATAGGTACCGGCATCGCGAAAGAACAGAACAACAGCCACCAAGACTATGGAAGCGTGAACTGGGTGGAGAAAGTAAGCTGCAAGGAGGTGGTCACCTATAACAAGGGAGCAGGAAAAAGAGTGGTGCTCGTGGACTGCGGCGTGAAGGCAAACATCATACGCTGCCTCATAAAGCGAGGCGTGGAAGTGGTGAGAGTGCCGTGGAACTATGACTTCAACGTGCTTGACTTCGACGCACTCTTCCTTGCCAACGGTCCCGGCGACCCGGAGCGCTGCGAGACTACGGTGGAGCACATCCGAGGCTTCCTCAACAACGGGAAGGTGCGACCGTGCATGGGCATCTGTCTCGGCAACCAGTTACTGGCAAGAGCTGCCGGTGCGAAGACATATAAACTGAAATACGGTCATCGCTCCCACAACCAACCGGTGATGCAGGTGGGTACGACGCGCTGCTTTATCACCTCGCAAAACCATGGATATGCCGTTGACGACACAACGTTGCCCGATGGATGGGAGCCGCTGTTCGTAAACATGAACGACGGCTCAAACGAGGGCATACACCACAAGACCAACCCTTGGATGTCGGCACAGTTCCACCCCGAGGCATGCTCGGGTCCGGTGGACACAGAGTTTTTGTTTGATGAATTTATAAAGATGTTAGGATGATGGAGAGAAAAGACATAAAAAAGGTGTTGCTGCTTGGCAGCGGAGCCCTGAAGATTGGACAGGCAGGCGAGTTTGACTACAGTGGTGCGCAGGCACTCAAGGCACTGAAGGAAGAGGGTATACACACGGTGCTCATAAATCCCAACATAGCCACCGTGCAGACTTCGCAGAAAGATGAAACGGCGAAGTTCTTGCAGGCTGCTGCCGACACCGTGTATTTCCAACCAGTAACGGCAGAGTTCGTGGAACGCATCATTGCCAAAGAGAGACCCGACGGCATACTCCTGAGCTTCGGAGGACAGACCGCACTGAACTGCGGCGTGGAGCTTTATGAGAAAGGCATATTGGAGAAATATGGGGTGGAGGTGCTCGGCACTCCAGTGCAAGCCATCATCGATACCGAAGACCGCGACAAGTTTGTGAGCCGTCTTGACGAGATAGGAGTGAAGACCATCAAGAGCGAGGCTTGCTCTGATGTGGAAGAAGTAAAGAAGGCTGCACAGGCATTGGGCTTTCCCGTGATACTGCGTGCCGCCTATGCCCTCGGTGGTCTGGGTTCCGGTTTCTGCGACAACGAAGAGGAATTGCTTGCCCAGGCTGAAGAGGCATTCTCGTTCTCCCCTCAGGTGCTGGTGGAAAAGTCGCTGAAGGGCTGGAAAGAGATAGAATATGAGGTGGTGCGCGACCGTTATGACAACTGCATCACCGTATGTAATATGGAGAACTTCGACCCACTGGGCATCCATACGGGTGAGTCGATAGTGGTAGCACCCTCGCAGACACTCTCCAACAAGGAGTATCACAAACTGCGTGAGCTTGCCATAAAGATTATACGACATATAGGCATAGTGGGAGAGTGCAACGTGCAGTATGCCCTTGACCCGCAGAGCGAAGACTATAGGGTGATAGAGGTCAATGCCCGATTGTCGCGTTCCTCGGCATTGGCATCTAAAGCCACGGGCTATCCATTGGCGTTCGTCGCTGCCAAGCTCGGTCTCGGATATGGACTCTTTGACTTGAAAAACTCGGTTACGAAGACCACGAGTGCCTTCTTCGAGCCAGCTCTCGACTATGTGGTGGTGAAGATTCCACGTTGGGACCTTGCCAAGTTCCAAGGGGTGAATAGACAGTTAGGCTCATCGATGAAAAGCGTTGGCGAGGTGATGGCAATAGGTCGCACTTTTGAGGAGGCATTGCAGAAAGGATTGAGGATGATAGGTCAGGGCATGCACGGCTTTGTGGGCAACCATGAGATAAAGATAGATAACATCAATACCGCCATGCACGAACCTACCGACAAACGCATCTTTGTAGTTTCCAAAGCATTGAGCATTGGCTACAGTATAGAACAGATTCATCAGCTCACGATGATTGACCGTTGGTTCTTGCAGAAGCTGAAGCACATCGTTGACATCAACTCCCAACTCATGGAACTTGCCTATCTTTCCGACATCTCTGAATATATGGAACCTTCAGAGTTTGCCGAATATCTCCATTCACCTGAAGTGGCAACACTGCTTCACGATGCCAAGGTCTATGGTTTCTCCGATTTCCAGATTGCACGCGCCATGGGACTGGAAAGCAGAATGAAAATGGAGAAGGCTGGTCTCACTGTGCGCAAGTGGCGCAAGACGCTGGGCATCACACCCGTGGTAAACCACATTGATACCCTTGCAGCTGAATATCCAGCCCAAACCAACTACTTGTATTTGTCTTACCTATAAAAGAATATCATTATGTGTGGAATAGTTGCAATATTGAACACCAAGGAGCAATCAAAGGCTTTGCGCGAGAAGGCTCTGAAGATGAGTCAGAAAATACGCCACCGCGGACCCGACTGGAGCGGAATATACAGTGGAAGCTCTGCCATTCTCGCCCATGAGAGATTGAGCATCGTAGACCCGGAGAGTGGTGGACAGCCCCTCTATTCGCCTGACCGCAAACAGGTGTTGGCAGTGAACGGCGAGATATACAACCATCAGCAGATACGCCGACTCTATGCCGGCAGGTATGAATTCCAGACTGGTTCCGACTGTGAGGTGATACTGGCACTCTACAGGGAAAAAGGCATCAGCTTCCTTGAAGACCTCAATGGCATCTTTGCCTTCGTGCTTTACGATGAGCAGAAGGACGAGTTCCTCATTGCCCGTGACCCGATAGGCGTAATACCCCTCTACATCGGCTACGACAACGACGGAACAGTATATGTAGCATCGGAGCTGAAGGCTCTCGAAGGGCATTGCGACCGCTATGAGTCCTTCCTACCGGGACATTACTACTGGAGCAGGGAGCCGGGAATGAAGAGATACTACAAGCGCGACTGGTTCAACTACTCTGAGGTGAAAGACAACGCTGCCTCTGCCATCGCCATACACGATGCTCTGGAGGATGCCGTGAAGCGACAACTGATGAGCGATGTGCCCTATGGAGTGTTGCTCAGTGGTGGTCTTGACTCCAGCATCATCTCTGCCATAGCACAGAAATATTCGGAGATGCGCATAGAGGACGACTCTCGTTCAAAAGCCTATTGGCCGCGACTCCACTCCTTTGCCGTGGGACTCAAGGGAGCACCCGACCTTGCCAAGGCACGTCTCGTAGCCGACCATATAGGTACCGTTCACCATGAAATAAACTATACCATACAGGAGGGGCTCGATGCCATACGCGACGTTATCTATTTCATCGAGACCTACGACGTGACCACCGTGCGGGCATCCACTCCAATGTATCTCCTGGCAAGGGTAATAAAGTCCATGGGCATCAAGATGGTGCTCTCGGGCGAGGGAGCCGATGAGATATTCGGAGGATACCTCTATTTCCACAAGGCACCATCACCACAGGCTTTCCACGAAGAGACAGTGCGCAAGCTTTCAAAGCTGCACTACTACGACTGTCTGCGTGCCAACAAGAGTCTCTCGGCTTGGGGCGTAGAGGGTAGGGTGCCATTCCTCGACAAGGAGTTTCTCGATGTGGCAATGCGTACCAATCCTTCGGCAAAGATGTGTCCAGGCACCACGATGGAGAAGAAAATCCTGCGACAAGCCTTCTCCGACATGCTTCCCGAGGAAGTGGCATGGCGACAGAAAGAGCAGTTCAGCGACGGTGTGGGCTACTCATGGATAGACACCTTGAAACGCATCACCTCGGAGGCTGTCACCGATGAGCAGATGGCTCACGCTGCTGAGCGCTTCCCTGTCAATCCGCCACTCAACAAGGAGGAGTATTACTACCGCAGCATATTTGAAGAACACTTCCCGAGTGAGTCGGCAGCGCGTAGCGTGAACCAGGAAGCATCGGTTGCCTGTTCCACTGCCATCGCGCTGGAGTGGGACGCTGCCTTCAAGAACATGAACGACCCGTCGGGACGTGCCGTGAAGGGAGTGCACGAACAAGCATATTGATGGACTGAACAACATCCCGTCAGGGCTTATTCTTAAATAAAGAAGAACTTAACCCCAGACTTATTAGCAACAGAAAAGCCGAACCACCCAGAGTTGATGTGGTTCTGCTTTTCTGTTTTTCTTGCATGTGGCTCATTCCATTTTCCTCATCACGTCGACGGCTTTGCCAACGGTGGCAATGTCGTTGACGGCGAGGAAACGCTTCCCGTGGTTTTCCTTGAGCAGGCAAAGCCGTGGGTTGGCAGCTGCGAAGTTTATTATTTTCCCGAACACGGAACTTCGGTAGAAAGGACTATCCACATTGCTTACGAACTGCATCTGCATCTTTCCGCTTCTAAGTATTATCTTCTCGCATCCGAGGTTTTTGCCAATGCGTCTGAGCGTCACCACCTGCATCAGCTCCTGTCCCTCGCGGGGTATCTTTCCAAATCGGTCTTCCAGACGCTTGCGGTAAGCCTCGAGCTCTTGGTCGCTCTCAATATTGTCCAGCTCACGATAGAGGAGCATGCGTTCGCTGCTACCTGGCACATAGTTGTCGGGGAAATACATCTCAAGGTCGGACTCCAGGGCGCAGTCGGCAACATAGATTGAAGCTTCATCCTCCATGCCGCCGTCATGTGGCGTGGGAACATAGGGCTTAGCTTCATGTTCCCCTTCGGTCGTGGGATGTGGTATGGGTGCTTCATTTCTCAGCTCAGCCATTGCCTCCTTGAGTATTTTCAGGTAGGTCTCATAGCCGAGGTCTTCCATGAAGCCGCTCTGTTCGGCTCCCAAGAGGTTGCCGGCACCGCGAATGTCAAGGTCTTGCATGGCGAGGTTGAAGCCGCTGCCAAGCTCGGAGAAGCTCTCCAGGGCTTCCAGTCGTCGACGCGCATCATTGCTCAGTGCCGACAGAGGAGGAGAGAGCAGGTAGCAGAATGCCTTGCGGTTGCTTCTTCCAACCCTGCCACGCATCTGATGGAGGTCGGATAGTCCGAAACGATGGGCATCGTTTATTATTATGGTGTTGGCATTGGGAATATCTACGCCGTTTTCCACTATCGTTGTAGAGAGCAGCACGTCGTAGTCGTGGTTGATAAATCCCATTATTATTTCTTCGAGCTGTTCGGGTTTCATCTGCCCGTGTCCTATGGCTATGCGGCAGTCTGGCACATATTTCTTTATTACTGAGGCAATATGGTCAAGACCTCGTATGTTGTCGTTGACGAAAAACACCTGTCCGTTTCTGCTCATCTCGAAGTTTATGGCATCGGCAATCACTTCGCCTCCAAACGATGCAAGCTCGGTGTGTATGGGGTATCGGTTGGGTGGTGGTGTGCGCATGATGCTCATGTCGCGTGCACCCATGAGTGAGAACTGCAGGGTTCTTGGAATGGGTGTTGCCGACATGGTCAGTGTGTCCACGTTTGTCTTCATCTGTCGCAGCTTTTCCTTTGTCGACACTCCGAACTTCTGTTCCTCGTCGATGATGAGCAGTCCGAGGTCTTTCCATTCCACGCTCTTGCCAATCATTTTCTGTGTGCCTATGAGTATGTCTATGCGTCCGGCCTTGAGGTCTTCCATCACCTGACGTGTCTGTTTGGCGGTGCGTGCCCGAGAGAGGTAGTCCACCCTCACCGGCAGATGGCGCAGTCGGTCGCGGAAGGTCTGGAAATGTTGGAAGGCAAGTACGGTGGTGGGCACCATCACAGCCACTTGCTTGGAGTCGCATGCCGCCTTGAAGGCTGCCCTTACAGCCACTTCGGTCTTTCCGAATCCCACGTCACCGCATACGAGACGGTCCATGGGTCGTTGGCTCTCCATGTCGAGCTTCACCTCTGCGGTGGCTTTCTGTTGGTCGGGTGTGTCTTCATACAGGAACGAAGCCTCAAGCTCGTGCTGCAGATAGGTGTCGGGGCTGTAGGCGAAGCCTTTCTCTTTCTTTCTGCGGGCATAGAGCTGTATGAGGTCGCGTGCAATGTCTTTTATGCGTTTCTTGGTGCGTTCCTTCATGCGCTCCCATGCTCCTGTGCCGAGTGTGGAGAGTCGTGGCTCTTTCTCACCGTCGTTGCTCCGGTATTTTGAAATCTTGTAGAGTGAATGTATGCTCACGTCAACGATGTCGCCTCGCTGGTATACCAGACGTATCATTTCCTGATAGCCGGCGTTGCCGTTGGTGGCGCCCTGACGGGCTGGCAGCGGCACTCGCACCAGTCCTGCAAACTTGCCTATACCGAAGTCCACATGTACAATGAAGTCGCCGGGCTCCATTTCCTGCAGCTCTTTCAAGGTGAGTGCCATCTTGCCGGAGCGTGCCTTGTCGGACTTTAGGTTGAACTTATGGAACCTGTCGAAAATCTGGTGGTCGGTGAAGAGACATGCCTTCAGCTGATGATCTACGAACCCTTCGTGTATGGTGTGGTCAATGGGTGTGAACTGCAGACGGGTGTCGGTGGGCATGTCGCTCTTTTCGCCTCTCTCGTCAAAGATGTCCCGCAATCGCTGTTGCTGTTTGGCACTGTCGGCAAGGATGTATAGCTTGTAGCCTTGCAGCAGATAGTCGTCAAGCGAGCGGGTAAGCATGTCGAAGTTCTTGTGGAACAGTGGTTGTGGCGAAATCTTGAACGTGATGGTGGCATCAGGGGAGCCAGTAGGTTTGCTGCCAATCTCTATTCTCCTGAGCCTGGCGGCATCACCGGCAAACCGGGTACCGCTCACTATCTGACTCTCCCTCTGCATCTGCATGGCTATCTGCTGCTGTTCCACCTCTGTCTTGCCCTCCATGCGTTCGGTGAGGGCTTGCTGCGAGAAGCCTTCTTGGTAAATCTGTGCTATGCGGTCACACAGGAAGGTGTAGTCTCTCACCACGAGCAGCGACCCTTCGGGCAGCAGTTCCATGAACGATATCTTCTTTTCAGTCCTTGCCGAGATGTCGGGCACCAGCTCAACGCTTGTGCGTTGCTGGCTCGACAGCTGATTTTCAACTTCAAAGACGCGTATGGTGTCAATCTCGTCTCCGAAGAAGTCAATGCGGAAAGGCTGCTCGCAGCTGAATGAATAGACGTCGAGAATGCTTCCACGCGCGGCAAACTGTCCCGGCTCATACACATAGTCGGTTTCCAGAAAGCCATATTCACGCAGGGTGCTGACAACCTTCATGATGTCGTAGCTCTCACCCACGGTGAGACGCATGGTGCGCTCGTTGAGTTTCTGCTGGGAAATCACAAGTTCTGCCAGTGCCTCCGGGTGGCTTACAATGAATAGTGGCTTCTGTAAGGTGGCCTCTGTCGAGAGTGACGTGAGCACCTCGGTGCGCAGAATGTCGTTGGCTGCATCGCGCTGACCGTATTTCACTTGGCGGCGATAGCCTGACGGAAAGAACATCACTTGGTCGTTGCCCATCACCTGTGTGAGGTCGTGATAGAAATATCCGGCACTGTCGGCATCATTGGTGACAAACAGCACCACCGGCGGCACGTCCTGCGTGCGCTTGGTCCATCTGTGATGAAGTCCACTGAAGAACAGTGGTGCCGACGATGCCAACAGTCCCTGCAGGAAAATGGTCTTTACCGACTTCTTTCCCTGTAAGTCCAAAAAGGCTCCAGCCTGGGGCATGGAGCCATACTTTCGTTGAAGTTCTGTTATTTCCATATTTATTCAGCTGGCATGGCAGGATACTTCCTGAACCATCCGTCCCAGCGCAGGCGCATCACTCCGAACAACGCCTCGCTGAAGATGCCTCCGCTCATCTTTGATACTCCTTCGCGACGGTTCACAAACACCACCGGCACTTCCTTTATCTTGAAACCAATCTTATGGGCGGTATATTTCATCTCTATCTGGAAGGCGTAACCCTTGAAGCGGATCTTGTCGAGCTCAATGGTGCTCAACACACGTCGTTTGTAGCATTTGAAACCAGCGGTGGTGTCGTGAACATGAAATCCTGTTATCATTCTCACGTATTTCGATGCAAAATAGCTCATGAGCACTCTGCCTATTGGCCAGTTTACCACATTCACACCGCTCACATAGCGCGACCCTATAGCCACATCGTAGCCCTCGTCGGCGCATGCCGAATAGAGGCGCGGCAAGTCCTTGGGGTCGTGTGAGAAGTCGGCATCCATCTCGAAGATATAGTCGTAGCCGTGCTCCAACGCCCATTTGAAACCGGTGATGTAGGCGGTGCCGAGCCCGAGCTTGCCCTGCCGTTCTATGAGAAACAGCCTTTCGGCAAACTCATCTGCCATCAGCCGCTTCACTATTGCTGCGGTGCCGTCGGGACTGCCGTCGTCGATTACGAGAATGTGGAAACATTTCTCCAACGAGAACACTGCACGGATGATTTTCTCCATGTTCTCCTTCTCGTTGTATGTGGGAATGATAATTATTGAATCACTGTTGCTGTTCATGGCTGCTCAAATTAAAACACCTACAAAGATAAGACTAAGCGTGCGAATAACAAAAAGAAAGACTAACTTTATTTTCCTATTGCCGTGGAGACTTGCCTTTGCTGGTTTGTTGCATCACTGGTCGGGATTGTCTTCATAGCCCTGATATTTCTTGTCGAGGCTCTGCATTATGGCCTCATAGGCTTTCTCCATGGTTTCTTTCTCGCTCTCCGGTCCCGAGCCTTCTGGAGGTATGGGTTTGTGTATGGTGAGCTTCATCGGATGCCATGTCACCCTGTGGGCTGTTCGTGGGAACACGTCGAACGAGCCGTTGATGGTCAGCGGCACCACGGGTAGCTGCAGCTCGTCGGCGAGCATGAAGGCACCGCGCCGGAAGTGTGCCATGTGTCCTGTAAAGGTGCGTGCTCCCTCGGGAAACACCACGAGCGACATGCCGTCTCTCAGTGTGTCGCGTGCCTTGTCGTAGGTCTCTTTTATCTTTTTCGGTCCCCGCTTGTCCACGAAGATATGCTTGGCAGCGGCACATGCCGGTCCCACCAGCGGCATCTTCCTTAGCTGATGCTTCATCATCCATTTGAAGTTTCGGCACAGGTATCCGTAGATCAGGAATATGTCGAATGCTCCCTGGTGGTTTGCCACGAACACATAGCTCTGTCCCTTGGCGAGGTTTTCCCTGCCTTCCACCTTCACCGGCAGCAGCAGAATGAAGCAGATGAAGCGTGACCACAGCTTCCCGGGGTAGTAGCCCCAGAAATGTCCGTCGCCCACGAAGCATCCCACGATGGTCGTTATCGATGTGATGAGCGATGCCAGCACTATCAGTGGCAGTGCTATCACCAGTTGGTAGATGATGTAAGGTATTGCTGCAATGGCTTTCATTATGTTGTTTCCTTTCATATATATACTTTCTTTTGTCAGTGCTTGGCGGTATGAAGGGTTATTATCGTTATTTCGTTAGCCATTCCTATGCGGAAGGGCACCAGGGCACCGGCACCGGCACTCACCATGAGCTGACATTTGCCTGCTGTGTAGTGTCCGTAGTCCTCATGGCAGGTGAGCATCGTGGGTCTGAGGCTTAACGCCTGCATCTGTCCGCCATGGGTGTGTCCGCTGAGTGTGAGGTCGGCTTGTGTCTTGTCAACTATGTTTCTCTTCCACGCCGAGGGGTCGTGTTGCAGCATGATGGTGAAGATGTTCTTTCCGGCTATGCTGCCCATGGCCTTGTCGTAGCGGGCGAGCGACGGGAATGGCGGCATGCCGTCGTTGTCGGTGCCCACTATGGCTATGCTGTCGGCTGTGGTTGTGCCGTCGTTGAGTGTTCGTTGTCGGGTTATTATGCTGGCTTGGTTTATCAGCAGGTTCCATCCGAGTCTTCTCTGGGTGGCTATGAGCTGCTGTTCCACGTCTTGTTTCTCCTTGTTGGTGCCACCGGCATATTCGCCATGGTCGTGGTTGCCAAGCACGGAGTATGTGCCTGGCAACTGCCTCAGCAACTGGCTGACTTTCTCAACCTCATGCGGACGGGTGTTCTGCAGGTCGCCGGTGAAGCATATAATGTCGGGCTGCTCCTGCTTGAGGCTGTCGATGACGGCAGCGAGCACTTCCTTGCGCCATCCTCCGTAGGTACCCACATGGAGGTCGGACACATGTGCTATGCGGTAGCCGTCGAAGGCGTCGGGCAGGTTGTTGAACGTCAGGTCGGCATGTCTCACCGTCACTTGGTTAAACCCTATGGTGAAGCCATAGATGAATGTTGCGGCGGTGGCAGCAGCGAGCACAGCGCCAATGCGTTCTCCCCATTGCTGGCGAGTGTGGTGGTAGCGGTTGTGTGCCCATCCGAGCAGTGAGCATGTGCTGAACACCAGCAGTGGTGCTGCCACCACACCGAGTAGCAGCATATATACCTCCGTGTATGTGTGGTTCAGGGGCACGAAGTCGTGCGAGGCTGCCATTGCCGCGGTGTAGACCATCATCATAAGCCACGGCATCCACCACAGCAGCTTCACGGCAATACGTTTCCTTCTGCTTTTCATAAACCGGTAGTCTATATATAGAAACGGAAGCGTGATGAGAAGTACAAACAATATGATGTGTCGTGCTATCATTATTTATGGTTCATGGCTAATGGTTACCACAGTAGTTTTTCAAGTTATCCTCCTTTTCGGGACTGCTGCTCAGCGAAAGCTCAGGGCTTCGCCTCTGTAGCTGTCGTCTACCACACTTTTATTATATATGTGTACGCCGTTGCAGAAGGTGTGTTCCACCCGCCAACGGAACGTGGTGCCGGTGAGGGGGCTCCATCCGCATTTGCTTTCAATCATCTCGGGTGTGAGGGTCCACGGCGTGTTGCTCACTATGGCGATGTCGGCTTTGTAGCCTTTCCTGAGAAATCCCCTATCGTTGATGTGGAACAGTGTGGCGGGGTTATGGCACATGAGTGCCACCAGACGTTCAAGGTGGAGTCCTTCCTGGCTTTGTGGCACCACCTGCTGGAGCATTGTCACGAGCGAGAACTGCACCATGGGCATGCCGCTCACAGCCTTTGCGCATCCTCCCTGCTTCTGGCTTAGGAGGTGGGGCGCATGGTCGGTGGCGATGGTCATGTGTGGGTATTTAATGGCGTTGCATGCCGCCTCTCTCAATGCTGTTCTGTCGCCGACGGTCTTCACTGCAGGGTTGCATTTTATCAGTGCTCCCTTGGTGGCATAGTCGTCAAGGGTGAAGGTGAGGTGGGGCACGCATATCTCGAAGGTCATCAGCGGGTCGCCGGGATGTTGGTTGTTGAAGAGCGTGAGCTCGCGTGCCGTGGAGAGGTGAGCCACATGCAGCTGTGCATGGCATTGGCGTGCCATGGCGATGGCGTGCTGTGTGGACTTGTAACATGCTTCCTCGCTGCGTATGGTGGGGTGGAGGCTTATGTCGGGGTCGTCGCCATGTTGCTTCTTGGCTTCAGCCATGTTGCGGTTTATTATGTCGGTATCCTCGCAGTGGGTCATCACCGGCAGCTGTGCTTCTGCTGCCTTGCTGAACACAGACATGAGGGAGTCGTCGCCGTCAACGAGCATGTTGCCTGTCGACGAGCCCATGAAGAGCTTTATGCCTGGTATGGCATGGCTGTCGAGCTGTTTGAAGAGGTGGCTGTTGTCGTTGGTGGCACCAAAGAAGAACGAATAGTTCACCATGCTGTCTCTCCCAGCACGTTGCATCTTGTCGCTCAGGGCTTGGAGGGTGGTTGTCTGCGGCACGGTGTTTGGCATCTCCAGGTAGGATGTCACTCCTCCGCATGCTGCTGCACGGCTCTCGTGGGCAATGTCGGCTTTGTCGGTCATGCCTGGCTCGCGGAAGTGCACATGGCTGTCAATTACTCCGGGCAAAACAAAACACCCCGTGGCATCTACTATGTTGTCGTAGCTGTCACGGGGTGTCTCGTCTTGCTCTATGATGTCTGCAATGCGGTCATTGTTGATGACTATCGATGCGCGGTAGCATCGTCCTTCGTTCACAATAGTGCCGCCTTTTATGAGTGTTTTCATGTGTGTTGAGTCGATGTTGTTGCCAGAGACTGTTTCTCCATTCCGGCTTTAGTGCTTGTGGGCTGCGGTGTCGCCGGCAAGCTGGTTGGGTGTGGGTGGTGCCGGTGGTGCACCGTTGATTGTTCCAGCGGCAGGCGGCATGGGCATCTGTGTGTCTGCCATGCCGTTCATGATGTCTTGGTTGTGTTGTGCCGCTTCGATATACTGCTTCACATAGGCATCGTTCTTGAAGCGTGCCGTGGCTTTGCTCATGATGTCTTCTATCCATGGTGTGAACACGGGCATCTCATAGTCGGCAGTGACCATCATGAACACTCCGGGACCGAGCACGTTGTCGAAGTTCTCAGTGACGAACGAGGTGATGAGCTTGTCAATCTTCTGGTTTATCTGCTGGTCTTTTGAGGCGAGCTGGCGGTTGACGGTTTCCATGTCGAGTCCGTCCATGATGGCTTGGTCGTGCTTGTGTACGAGCTCCATGGCTTCGTTCTGCAGTTGGTCGAAGCTCTTGAGGAATTCATAGAGTTTGTCGTTGAGTGGTGTGCCGCCGATGGACTGCTGGGTGTTGTTGAGCCTAATGGTTATCTCTCCGTCTTCGAGCACCACGGGTAGGAGGCTCATCTGGTCCATGTAGAGGTTTGCCATCTGTGTGGAGTCGAGCGTGCCGATGAAGGCGAACTGCCCATGCACTATGTCGCATGAGTCGATGTTCTTCACGGCATCCTCGCCGAGCACTTTCAGGTATAGCTTGTGACCGTCGAGCGTTGCCACGTTGGATGTTCCTTGTATGTTGTATGAACCGGCACATGACGTGAGTGCCAGTACGGCGAGTAGCGTGTAGAGTAGTTGTTTATTCATATACTGTCATTCTTGCCCAAGGCGGGGCGTTGCGGTTTCTGAACCACAAAAGTACAATCAATAATTGATGTATGGAAATAAAATCGCGCTATTTAAAACAATCTTATAGTATTTAGCATTTTTTCAGTTTTCACTGCGGCTCTCCTTCTCCAGCTCCGATGATATGCGGTGTATGGTGTAGAGCTCCAGTATGGCTGCAATGAGCAGCACCACTACCCATTTGCCATAGGTGGCAGTGACGAAGGTGACATAGGCGTTGGCATTGCTTCCGAGCAGCGATGCTATCATTCCATACCGCTCTTCTGCCATGAGTAGCCCGGCAAGGATGAACAGCACGTCGGCAAAGGTCATGATCTTGCGCAGGCGGCGAACGGTGATGCTGGTGCCTTCGTAGCTCTGCATCATCTGCATGGAGGCGAACGCCACTGCTCCGGCGAGGCACAGCAGCGATGCCACGTCTTGCATCAGCAGGAAGGCATAGCAGCCTGCTCCAATGGTCATCATCACCCCTCCGAGGGCAAATACAATGCTTTGGATCTTATTCAGCTTTTTCATCGGATTTCAAACTGTTGGTATTACGTTCATCGTCGCTCAGCACGAAGATGTCCTCATCGTCGGCTTTCATGAAATATCTCTCCCTGGCAATCTTCGCTATGGCGCTGGGGTCACGGTTGAGATCCTTGAGGCGTTTGGAGTCGGCCTCGTAGCGCTGGGTGTATTTGCTGATTTCTTCTTTCAGCTCTTCTATCTGCAGGTCGTATTTGAGGCATTGGCGCAGACTGTTGTCGTCAACCACGCCCACCCACAGCAACCCCAGCACGGTCACTATGACATATTTGAACTGGCTTATCATGCGCCAGACTATACTGCTAATCTTGCTCATTGTTGTGTCACGATAATATTATAATGTATAAGGTGTGTCAAAGCCTCTTTCATGGCTTTACCCTGCAAAGATACGATTAAGTGGGGGCATGGCAAAGAAAATCGGCTCATTTTTACGGGTAATGCCCCATATTTTAGTGGTTTGCTGAAGCACGTCATGAGAGTATTCAAACTGCAGAACATGCTTCCTACCCTGGTGTTTAGGACATGATTTCTGTGAAACAATTTGTATATGTTTACTGGAATTATGCAGAAATCACCTGTTTTTAACATTTTAGTGACGATTTTTTAACACAAATACTCAAGAATTTTGCACCTCAAAATAATTTGTCCGAAATTCTTTAAGCATTCGTGTGCAAGAATAATGTCTTGACAACCAAATGGTAACAGAGAAAACATTAAGTATGTGCAATGAATATTGCCCGAAAAATACTCAAAAACGCTACATTTGGATGCGAAAGAGGCTCTTTCATCATGCGAAAGTGGCACTTTTGATCGGTGAAAGAGCCTCTTTCGCAAGCGATTTTTCCTTTTTCTTGACAGGAAATGAGTCTTTTCTGCAACTATATTGTATGAATATGCCAAACAAATGTTAACGCTTTCTCCAGAATGCGAGTTGAAGTCGGAATTTTCTTTTAACACTTTTGTAAACAAATGTTAACGTGGAACATTTGCATAAATGATTATTCGCTATCGTACCACCAATGGTTTTCGGCTTATCCTGACGGGTAGGCCGATTTTTTTGAACCTTAGATAAAAATAATCGGGAAAATATTTGGTGGTTATAATCAAAATGATTACCTTTGTCTCTGCATTTATAAAATAGAAAGTAACATGAAGATTTACGAGTTTAACAAGTATTTTCCTGACGAAGCGGCCTGTCGGCGGCGGTTCAGGGAATGGCGAGACAAGGAGGGCGTGACGTGTCAGCATTGCGGCTCGCACGATGTGGTTTGGCTGGAGAGCAAGCAGCAATATCAGTGCAAGCATTGCCGGCACAGGACTACGCTCAGAAGCGGCACGGTGATGCACGGCTCGAAGCTGCCTTTTTGTACTGGTTTGTGGCTATGCACCTGCTGACGGCTACGAAGAAGAGTATATCGGCGGCTGAGTTGCAGCGGCAGTTGGGGCACAACCGTTATCAGCCCGTATGGGAGTTGCTGCACAAGCTGCGTTCGATGATGGGTAAGCGTGATGACAAGTACACGCTGAAAGGCAGCATAGAGCGGGACGAGTTCTGCTACAAGTTCAACCGCCGCTATTTCGGCGAGGACTTGTTTGACCGCCTGGTGATGATTAGCGCGACATACCGCACGGACTTCCAGCACAGGGCGTATAGAAAGACGGCATAAAAGCAATACCTTTAATATATATAGGAGCGTATGAAGAAAGAAGAGTTTGACTATCGTGTAAAGTTCTGCCTGAAATATTTCGGGAAGACAGGATGGAAGATAGAGACACTGAACAGAGTTGATGTGCTGCTGCATACACAATCTGGGCGTCCGCTACTCTATATTGAGTCAAAAGAACGTATCAGCAGCGACAGCGAGGAACGGCGAAAGGCCATTGCCCAGGCTCTACTTACCAACAAGAAGCAAGAGAGAATGCTCGGCAAGGTGGCCATCCTGTATTTCGATACAAAATACGAACGCGATATGCTGGAGCTAATAGATTGCGAGGACAACAGCGTCATGTTTGCCCCAGAGGTCAAATGGGACTCAGAAAAGCCCAGCGACCCGTCGGACGACGCTGTGTACCACTTGAACAATCGCGTAGCCGAAAGGATTATATCGTACAAGGGAGAGGACGAGATAATGGCGTTTTGGCGAGAGTACAAGAAATCAAAGCAAACAACCATCAAGATTACATACAAGAACTGCAGACTGGTATATAGTCAGTGGAGGTCAGAAGTGTCGTTTACTAAGAAAGGTATCAATGAACAGGAACTCGTCAACCTGTTTCTGGCTGATATGCTCAATAAAGTAAAATACTCAAGGCGCGAGGGTATGTTTAACGTACCTCTTATCAGAGAGGGAACAAATCTTAACTGCTATACTGCACAACCTGACGGCATCGGTTACAGCAGCAAAGATAAGTCGGAGTGGTTTGCCTTTGCCGACCGCAAGGCGCATGATGCCTTTTGGCGGCGATATTTCCGCCCGCCTGTGGAGGATGAGTTTCTGAAAATCATGGAGCACAGCAACGAGCTATATTCTGAGAAGTTCCGTAGCAGTACAGGTGGAGAATATACACCTTCAGCATTTGTTAAGCTGCAAAACGAACTGATAGCACGCCATTATGATATGAAGGATTTCGTCGTTTTTGACCCGTGTGCTGGTGTAGGCAACCTGGAAATAGACTTCGGACGCGATTACCGTGACAGATGCTATCTTTCTACCTTACTGGAGAACGACGTGGATCAGTGCAAGTTCAAGAAGTTCAACAACTCCATTCAGTACGACTACTTGAAAACGTGGTTTACTGAGCCAAAGCTACAGCCCCTATTCCCATATAAAGGAGAAAAGAAAGATGTTGGAGAGATAGCAAGGCTGGAAGGTAAGCGGCTGATGGTGGTCATGAACCCGCCGTTCATCCGCCCCAGCGATGGCTTTAGGTACGACCGCTGCATAGAGTTTTTCCGTAAGGTCACAATGCTAAACCCTGATGTGATAGTGTACTACTGCAAAACGGAGTTCTTCTTTAGACAAGAGACGTGCAAAGTCTTTGCAGACTCCGGCTACAAGATACGGGAACATGTAATCAGTAATGCCAAGACAACATTCAAACTGTCGGCATGGCCCATCTCGCTGGTTATTTTCGACCGTGAGCAAGGACAGGATATTGTCTTTGGGCATACACATGTGCAACGCTACGAACTGACAAATGGCCTCATGGAATATAAGGGTGACTACGACTACGACAGCAAGAGACCCGAATTAGTGAAAGCATACCGAGAAGACATAGAGAACAAAGCCTACGGGCTGCTGCTCGGACAGTACACGGTTGACCACTACTGTATAATGATAAGCAATCGTAACGACAGCAACAGATATATTACGACCAAAAACCTGCGCGACGTGCTTGTGCTGAAAGGCATAAACTTTAACACTCACCCAAAGTATTACGAGACGCAACAGTATATATACAGAGGAAAGGTGGGCGACGTGACAACAGACGTGGAGAACGATGCTATTGTCTATGCCCTGTTCTACAAGGGTAATGCTTTTTCCAACAAAGAGGGGCAGAAGAACTACCTGATGCCGTTTACGGCTGATGAACTGGGATGCGGGAGCAACGAACTGAACGAATTGTTCCCCAAAAGCGAATACTCCATCCCATTCCCTGACGGTACAGAAGACTCCAGACCTTTCAACTTCCGTGAATGGATGAAGGATATTGATATGTCAGAAGAGGCAAAAGCCGTATATGACGCTGCACTGGATATTGCCCGCTATTATCATACGCATCCGGCATACGCATCAGAACGCGACTGGAACGATAGCTTCTATGACATCAAGAATGCTATTATGGAGAAGGACGCTGCGGGCTACCAGCATCTTGATACGGCCAACGACCGTCGTATGACTCGTGTCAAGACACAAAAAGGCGTTCTCGGATTTAGCAGTGTAAACGTTCGCAAATTGACGAGCGAAACATATTGGCCGATATTCGACCGCTATTTCACTGCTATGGACGTGTTAGCAGAAAAGATTATCAGGCGGATGGTTGAAACAGGACTGCTGCTATGGCATCCGTCAAACATAAAGTAGAATGGCAATGGAGCAGAACCGTGAATATCAGACCGTGGCCGAGCTGCTGGATGCACTCGCGCCCTACATATCGGCCCGTTCGCTGGCCCGCATCTGCGGCATCAACGAGAGCCAGATGCTGCAATACAAGGCAGGGCTGAAGCAAATTAGTCCGCGCACCGTTGCGCGTATTAACGAAAAATTGCGTACCTTTGCAGCCGAACTCAGCGCAATGTCGCTGAAGGGCGCGTGAGGCGTCCGCTATTTTATAAATGCAACGAAGGGCAGTCTTTTCTCGGGCTGCCTTTTTTTGTTGTCACATTTGTTTCGGGAACATTTTGTATCTTTGTCAGCATTACAAATAAACAAAACGACAATGACAAAAGAAGAAAGAAAACTCGTGTGGCAGACGGTGAAACCCCACCTCACACTTTACGCTGAAATAATTGCGCTGTCAGTCTTGATACCCGTGGGATTATGTCTCTTACGAGTCCACCTGTAACAACCAAGAAGAGGGCAAAGCCAACAGAAGGAACAGCAACGTCATGGTTCTTGTAGAAATGAATATTACCGGCAGAAACCAGTGCCGCAATAATAGCAGTAAGATAGTAGACAGTCAACAGGCAACGGCTTGCCGCCCTGCTTATCGTTCCTTCGACCGATAGGCTGTATAGCCGCCTGCATCGCCCATCGTGCGTCCGAGGTCGGAGAGCCCAATGAGATTCCCCTCGGTTATCAGTATCACATCGTTAGCGGTCGAAGTGATGTCGGCTATTACCGAGTCGTAGAATCTGTTCCATTGCGGATCGCTTGCGAAACCGTCACCAAACCGTTTCTTTACCTGTCCGCTCAGTTCACTCCTGCCAATCATTTCTCCTTTTGGATGGAGGTAGACAACGATGAAATCTATCACCTGTTTGCGAAGCTCTGTCTTATCCATGTCCTGCTATTTTATAAATACGGATGCAAAGGTACTAACTTTCCAGCAAGCCACCAACAGCCGATGACAAAAGTTTGGTGGTACGATTGCGGATAATCATTTTTGCATAATTCTGCTTTCTGAAAAGGTACAGGCGGTTCAAGCAGTCGGTATTCCACCAGATGCCGCAACATTTTTGCTACTTGGCGGTCGTAATGTCGTTGTTTTTATTTACTTTTGCATGAACAACAACAACAACCTTATGGAATACATAGTATCAGCACGGAAATACCGCCCTATGAGCTTCGATTCGGTGGTGGGGCAGTCGGCTCTCACCACTACGCTGAAGAATGCCGTGAAGAGCGGGAAGCTCGCGCACGCATACCTGTTCTGCGGACCGCGAGGTGTGGGCAAGACGACCTGCGCGCGCATCTTTGCGAAGGCTATAAACTGCTCATCGCCCACCGATGACGGCGAGGCATGTGGGCACTGCGAGAGCTGTGAGGCCTTCAGCGAGCAACGCTCGTATAACATTTTTGAGCTCGACGCTGCATCGAACAACTCGGTGGAGAACATAAAGTCGCTCATGGACCAGACACGCATACCGCCACAGGTGGGAAAATACAAGGTGTTTATCATAGATGAGGTGCACATGCTCTCCACGGCAGCCTTCAATGCTTTCCTCAAGACACTCGAGGAGCCGCCATCGTATGTGATATTCATACTCGCCACAACGGAGAAGCACAAGATTCTGCCAACCATTCTCAGCCGTTGCCAGATATACGACTTTGAGCGCATGACGGTGGCAAACACCATAAACCACCTGAAGATGGTGGCAGAGAAGGAGGGTATAGCCTATGAGGAGGAAGCCCTCGCCGTGATTGCCGAGAAAGCCGATGGCGGTATGCGCGACGCACTGAGCATCTTCGACCAGGCAGCCAGTTTCTCACAGGGAAACATAACCTATCAGAAGGTGATAGAAGACCTCAACGTGCTTGATGCCGAGAACTATTTCCGCATCGTGGACCTGTCGGTAGAGAACAAGGTGCCCGAGGTGATGGTGCTGCTCAACGACTGCATAAACAACGGCTTCGACCCGGGACTGCTCATAAACGGATTGGCATCTCACATGCGCAACGTGCTCATGGCGAAAGATGCGCAGACGCTGCCCTTGCTCGAGGTGAGTGAGCAGCAGCGGCAACGCTATTCACAGCAGGCGCAACGCTGTGACACGAAGTTCCTGTATAAGGCTCTGAAGATTGCCAACAACTGTGACGTGAACTACCGGCAGTCAAGCAACAAACGACTGCTTGCAGAGATAACGCTCATACAGATAGCACAGATAACACAAGCCGACGACGACGGGACGGTCGCGGGGCGCAGCCCTAAACGATTGAAATCCCTGTTCAGACGATTAGCTCACAACGCTCAGCTCGCAAAGGCAGCACAGGTGGCCCAGGCTGAGCAGCCACTGCAGCGCGCGGCACACTCTAAAGCGCAGCAGGAGGTGGTGGGCACTGTGCCGACAGACAACGACAAGACAAGCAATGACACCGTGAAGACAGCTGCTGCCAAGCAGCAAGTGCATCAGCCAAAGGTGAACATAGGCTCGCTGGGAGTGTCGTTTGGCAACCTGATGAAGGCTGCCAAGGAAAAGCCTTCATACTATAAGGAGCCGGAACTGAAAAACAAAGACGAGGACAACCGGTTCTCAGAAGACGACCTGCTCAGACAGTGGCGAGCCATGTGCAACCGCATGGGCAACAGCCCGCAGCACCAGGCTCTGGCATCGCGGATGAAGAACATCACGCCTTCCATCACCACGTTTCCGCATATCGAAGTAGTGGCAATAAGCTCTATGATGCTTGACGAGATGGAGAGGATAAAGAACCGCATAAGAGTGACCTTGGCTCAGGAGCTGCACAATGCCAACATCGTGATAGACCTACGCCTCGCCGAGCAGCAGGAGATAAAGCCGAAAATGAGCAGGCAGGAGCTGTTTGACACGGTGGTGAAGGACAACGATGCAGTGATGAAACTGGTGGAGACGCTCGGGCTGAGCCTGGTGTAGACCTTGCTTGGGAAAACGACAGAATGACATGACGACAAAAGGCAACAGCCGCTTGCGACATTCTCACAAGCGGCTGTTGCCTTTTATCATTGTCGACCCTCTCTGGGAAGGAGAGGGTAAGCATTCTTATTCTGTTCCGTTTCTCAGATGAGGGGCATGCCACACTCCTCACATTCCTTGCGCATGCTGTCGGGCCAGATGCTGGCTTGTATCTCTCCTATGTGGGCTTTGTGGAGAAGCACCATGCACAGACGGCTCTGTCCGATGCCGCCACCTATGCTCAGGGGCAGCTTGTCGTTGAGTAGCTGCTGATGGAAATAGAGCTGCTTGCGGTCTTCCTTGCCTTCGAGGGCGAGCTGACGCAGAAGCGACTCCTTGTCTACGCGTATGCCCATGGACGAGAGCTCAAACGAGCGTTCAAGCACGGGATACCATATAAGAATGTCGCCATTGAGACCGGCTTGTCCCGTTTCTGCCACCGTGGACCAGTCGTCGTAGTCGGGGGCACGGCCGTCGTGCTTCTCGCCGTTTGACAACTTACCACCGATGCCGATGATGAACACCGCTCCATAGGCTTTGCAGATGGCATCCTCGCGCTCCTTGGGAGTCATGTCGGGGTACATCTTGAGTAGGTCTTCGCTGTGGATGAAGTGTATCTTCTCGGGCAGGAAGGGCTTGATGTTGGGATAGGTCTCGCAGGTTAGATATTCTGTGCGGCGAATGGAGGCATAGATGCGCTCCACAATGTTCTTCAGGAATGCCATGGTGCGCTGGTCCTTGGTGATGACTGCTTCCCAGTCCCACTGGTCTACATAGAGTGAGTGCAGGTTGTCGAGCTCCTCGTCGGCGCGTATGGCATTCATGTCGGTATATATGCCGTAGCCTGGGTCTATGGAGTATTCGGCGAGAGTGAGCCGCTTCCATTTGGCAAGTGAGTGAACCACTTCAGCCTTTGCATCGTTTAGGTCTTTGATGGGGAAGGTCACCGCACGCTCCACACCGTTGAGGTCGTCGTTGATGCCCAGTCCCTGGAGTACGAACAATGGTGCCGTGACGCGGCGCAGACGTAGCTCCGTGGATAGATTAACCTGAAAAAACTCTTTTATCAGCTTTATACCCTGCTCGGTTTGTCGCATGTCGAGCAGCGCCTTGTAGTTTTTTGGTTTTATAAGATAGCTCATTTCCTAAGTCTTCTTTTTACAATTTGAGACTGCAAAGGTACGAATTATTTGTGAATGTGCAAGCATTTGGCGCTGATTATTTAGCAAAATGATACTAAAATAGCCTTATATGCTGTCATGTTGTTATGGCTTTTGCGTGTTTGTGTCCGCAAAATGTTGTATTGCAGGTGAATAAGTGTTGCTTCCGAGCATAGCTATGCAGGCATGATGATTGGGAGAATGTAAAAAAACAGAGAAACGTGTGTGCAATTACCAAAATGTTCGTACATTTGCAATTAGTTGCACTCTGAATGGAGGAATGGCAACGTTATTTTCCTACAACATGAAAAACAAACATAAAAAAACAATGAATATGAAAACTATTACAAGAAAAGTCGCAATGATGTGTATGGCATTGGTTGCGATGATGGCTGTGAGCAGCTGCAGCGAAGACCAGGAGGTGGGCATGATGCTCGAAGGCTCATGGGAAGGAAAGATGGGCGTGTATGTTGAAGACGAGGAAGGCACAAGCTATGAGTCTGTGCGCACGCAGATGACGTTTGGCACCGATCCGTTCCGTGTCACGCGCGGCGACGGCTACTGGGTAGACTTCTATCGCCGCGATTTTGGGTGGGGCACCCAATATATTGCGAGCCACATACGCTGGAGAGTGGACAACGGTGTTATAAAGGTGCACTTCCGTGAAGACGACTACGACATTGAAATACGCGACTACAGCATCAGCAACAACCGGTTCAAGGGTGAGATACATGTGGCTGAAGTAGATGGTCATGGCAATACGGTATATAAGGACATTTCGTTCAGTATGTACAAGCTTGACACCGATCCTTATTGGGATGACTATTACTACTACGACCGCGGTGTGTATGACTACGATTACTATTACGCACCTGCACGCAATGGTGCCACGCTGCCCAAGCAGGAGGTTTACAAGCGCCATTTCAAGGCCGTAGATGACAATAAATAAAGTGAGAAAATGAGAAAGAAGGCATTGTTCTCCCATGCGGCAGCCATGACAGTGGTTGCCGCTTCGCTGATATTGACCGGTTGTGACCACGATGATTATCGTTACTGGGACGATTGGCACTACTATGACTACCATCCGTATGATGGCTATCACCATGGTGACGGCATGATGTCGGACGATGACATGGTGATGATGGCACAGTATCTAAATGCCCATTGGTCGGGCACCCTCACTGCGTTGTATGCCGATGAGGACGGCAATGACGTTGAAGACCGTTTTGACATTGACTGGGAGTTTGACCAGGAGTCGGCGGATGCTACTCACGGACGCGGACAGGAGACGACATTCGTTGGTGGCGAGGAGCACGGGGTGAGGTTTTTCTCATGGTCGATAGAGCGTGATGGCGACATCAGCATGGTGTATGACGATGGCGTGGAGATGACGATAGTCTACGACGAGATGACGCTCACCGCAATTCAGTTTACAGGAGTGATGGAGGGTGTGAACATTGAGGAGACCGATGTGTTCACCCTTTCGCGATCGTCCTTTGGACGTAATGCTCCGGCAAGAAACCATGAGGTGAAGATTTTCGGAGGAAAGAACGCCAACTAAGCGGTTGGTGTGAAGAAACAAAAAAACGACGGCTCTTTTCAAGTGCGAGAAGAACCGTCGTTTTTTAGTGTATTGCTGTTGTATGCTTTATATGTCTTGCGAGAATAATGCTGCTTTCTACAGTCCCCAGGCGTTTATTATCTTGTCTTTTGTGCGACTTTCCACCGAGTTCTCAATGTCGTCGGGGAGATTGCAGAAGAAGTCTATGCCTGTGAGTTCCTCAAGCTCGTCAATGGAGATGACGTAGTCGCGAAGGTTGGTGTTGCTGGGCACATAGTTGATGTGCTTGCTCCAGAACGCCATGGCCTTGTATTCGCCTTTGTTGGTCTTGCAGAGCAGTGCCATGAAGAAATATTTGGGAACGAGGAGCTCTTCGCCGTTGCTCTTGATGGACGGGAGGAGCATGTCGTTGCTGTCGATGGTGCCGCCCTTGCATACATAGAGCACGTCGGTGGTGCGCTGGTTGGTCCATTTTCTTACCTTGTCTTCCATCAGGAACCACACGCCATTGTAGTTTCCGCCGCTGTTGAAGGCATAGTATTGCGGCTGCATGTTGGTGTAGTAGAACGTCTGGCGGTTGGCTTCGGTAGAGAAGGTGCGGTCGGCAGAGGGGCAGATGTGTCCTCGCGTGAAGCCTGAACCGCTGTACATGCTCCGGGAGTCAGACACGCGTGAGCTTGCCGGTAGGTCAGGGTCTTCAATGTAGTTGTCGGAGCGTCCGGAGTTGCCGCCGTAGCCGGAGTGCATCTGGTAGCATGTCCACCGCTGCGACTTCTTCTGTGTGTCCCATTCAATGCAGATGTTCACTCCGTCGGTATCGAAGGAGTGGTCGGAGGTCTTGTGCACGAGCACTATGCTGTTGCCGTTTTTCACATGTGGGAACTCCAGTCTTCCCAGTTCGGGTATGAGGCTTATGGTGTTGGCGTTGGCATTGTCGCTGCTTGCGTTTCCGCCGTTGATGTCATCATCGTCGGAACCGCAGGCAGTGAGTGTCAGTGCCGCAGCCATGACCCATACCATTGTTTTCAGGTGTTTCATTGTTGTGGTGTTTGTGTGTTTCATAAATAGAAAAAGTGCTATCTGGCGCATATGCAACTACGCAAGACAGCACTTAGTGTTGGGGTAATGAAGATATATGTGTTATTTCTTCAGCTTACCGTAGCGGCTCATGAAGCGGTCAACGCGACCAGCTGTGTCGACGAGCGTGCTCTTACCAGTGTAGAACGGGTGAGAGGTGTTTGAGATTTCGACTTTTACCACAGGGTAAGTTTCGCCTTCAAATTCCACGGTGTCGTTGGTTTTAGCCGTAGACCTTGTAAGGAACATATCGCCGTTGGACATATCTTTGAATACGACGGGGCGATAGTTTTCTGGGTGAATACCTTTTTTCATTTCGTTTATTATGTTTATTTGATTAATGTAAATTCGCTTATACGCTTAGCAGGGTGCAAAATTACGAAGAATTCTGCACCCTGCCAAATTATTTTTATTGTTTTTCTCCATCTGCCTGTTCTTTTATGTTCTTGGAACAGTCATGAAAGACAGTGGGGTAACGACGTTACCGGCTCTTATTGGTAGACTATCTCGAGTCCCAATATGCGCAGCTGACCGCGTGCTCCTGTGGTTGTGTTGGCATTGGTGGCGGTCAAGGTGCCGGCGTCTATTCCGTAGATGTAAATGTCGTTCTGGAAGCTGGAGTCTCCCGAGCTTACTTCAACTTCGCCTTCAGCGTTGTATACTTCAGAGTTGTTTGCTACACAGAAGATGGTTACGCGGCTTATGGTCTTTTTCCCGGCATTGATGGTCATGGAGTTGTAGGAGTTGAGTCTTATGTATTTGCCGCTGCTCATGTATTTGGGAGCGTCTTTGCCTTCGTTTTGCGAGAAGGAGATGGTTGTACCGTCAACGAGTGTGAGGGTGCCAACGTATGTCGTTCCGCTGAAACCGAAGTCAGAGGAATACACGGTAAGAACCTTGCCGTCGAGTGTTCCGGCCTTTTTCCCGTCTTCTGTATCTTTCTCTTCCTGTTTAGGCTTGGTCTCGCCGTTGAGCGAGTATATGTATCCGCCCTGTGTCATCTCGGGTGTGTTGCCCTTGAAGTTCACGAGTTTGCCGTAGACCACCACCTTGTCGCCTTTCTTTATTTGCGAGGCAGAGGTGAACTGCTTGTTCTCGAGATACTTTGCGCGGAAAATCTGCAGCTGCGATGAGCTTGTATTGCCGTCTTCCGAAATGTAGAAGGTGGCATTGCCATATTCCTTGGTTTCCACGTCGTCGATCTTTGAGATGATGCCTTCCACATACACCTCGCTGCTCTCGCTGCTTCCGAGTGTCTGTATGAAGCGCAGTGCTGCGGGCACGTTGTAGGGTGATGCCTTGGTGCCGTTGCCCTTGCTCTCTCCGGTGATGTCCTGGGGCTCGTCTTTTGCGGCTTCCTTGCCGTTGAGCGAGTATATGTATCCGCCCTGTGTCATCTCGGGTGTGTTGCCCTTGAAGTTCACGAGCTTTCCGCATACTATCACTTCGTCTTTCTTTTTCAGGTAGTCGTCTTTCTTGATGCTCTCGCCACCTAATCCCGAGCTGCGGTAGATGTAGAGCTGCTTGCCTGTGGCACCATCGTCGGAGATGTAGTATGTGGCATTGCCGAACTCTGTCTCTATGGCCTCTATCTCAGAAACGACACCCTTCACATATACCTCGCCAGTGGCTTTCTCGCCCGTCTGCTCGATCACGCTCAGTGCTGCTGCAACGTTGTATGGGTCTTCCTTGGTGCCGGATCCTTTTCCCTCGGTGGGAGCAATGGGGTCGTCGTTGCCGGCTTCTTCGGCTTTACCTTCGCGAATGGCTATGTTCTTCACTTCCCATGTGCGTGAGCCATTGGCTGAGGCGTTATAGTAGAGAGCCACGCGTATGCTCTTGCCGAGATATTTTCGGTCAATCTGTCGGGCATAGGTGGCGAAGGTGTTCCAGTCGGAGCCTTCGGTGAGCTCTCCTGTGATGTCTTCCCAGTCGGTGGTTTCCGGGTCGCCGTTGTACTCGTCGGTAATGAGCACGCTGTTTTCTCCGTCGTTGGATACATACCTTAGTATATATTCAAAGGTGAGATAGGCTTCGGTGGCACCGGTGAGGTCGATTTCCGGTGATACGAGATAACTCTCCGACTCGGTGTTTGTCTTGTCAGACGAGTTGTAGCCTGTTGCCGTGGCAGTGCTGTAGCTTATGATCCACGGTGTGCCTTTTATTGTCTTTACCTGGAAAGCTCCGAAGTCTTTTGAGAAGGATTCTTCCATGTATGTACCTTCGGGGAGTATTTCTTCGGGGTCTTGGTAGTTGTTCGGGTCGTTGTAGGGCATGGGCACGTCCTCGCAACTGGTGAATGTCATGGCAGTCATAGCCAGTGCCATTATTGAATATACTAACTTTTTCATGTCGTTATATGTTTTTTGTTGTTTTTACTGTTGTGGGTTGTCGGCTGGCTGAATGTCGTCAGCTGTGCGCAGTAGTATCTGCCATGTGTTCTTGTAGCGTGTGAAGATGCCTGTGAGGTTGACAGGCGTGGTGGGTAGGGCATCGCCGGCAAAGTCGGCATAGGTGCTGGTGCGCACCACGAGACTTGCATCGTCTATGCCCTTCAGTCCGCGGTTCACGCTGTTGCCTGCATCTTTCTCTTCTTCGGGTGCGAAGGTTGTGGTGCCGTCGCCTTTCTTGAATGTGACGTTCTTTATTGTCATGAGCTTGCCGGCATTTGCGCGCAGGTAGTTTTCGTTCTTCACCTTGCTTTTGTCAAACTCTTCGGCAATGACCTTCGTCGGGTCTGGAGTGCCAATGAGCTTGAAGTGCTGCTGCCATAGCATGCGGTTCATGCGGCTGATGTATGAGCGTTCGTTCTTGTTGACATAGGGTGTGCCTATCTCGGGCTGTTGTCCATAGCCGCCTATATACAGGTCCTTGAGGCTTATGAGTATCTCCTGACCTAATGGGAGGTAGGAGAAGAGTCCGCCTTCGGAGATACATACGAGGATGGCTCCAGTGCCGTCGTCGATGGCAACCTCGCTGTATACGTTGCCTCCCACGTCGTTGCCCGTGACGCGTCCCTTTATCTTTATGTCTTCGGTGAACTGTGTGTAGGTATCAGTGCTGCTGAACACCACCGTGCTGTTGCTGCTCTTCAGCTGTGCTATGCTCACGATGTTGTCTTCGGTGATGTCGTTGTTGCCAATGGTCACCGGGTCGGTTGGTGTGTCCCAGTCGTCGTTCATGCACCCTGTGCTGAGGCAGCATGCCATGGCTATTGATATATATATAAGTTTTTTCATAGTCGTATCTGGGGTTGTTTAGAAATTATAAGTGACGTTGAGCATACCGTTGGTTCCGAAGGCATAGAACTTCATTGGGTTTCGGTCGAACTTGTATGTTCGTTCGTTGAGGCTTGTGGCGGAGTAGCTTGAGCGGCTCTGCTCATATCCTCCGGTGCACAGCTTCTCGTTGTTGAGGATGTTGGTGACCATGAGGTTTATTGACAGACGGTGACCATGGCGCAGATACAGGCTCTTGCCTATGCTTCCGTCGAGCATGAAGCCGCCTTTGCCTTTGGTTTGTGCCACGGCATCATGGCGTATCTCTCCGTCCACGTCATACACGTCGCCAAACACTTCCTGACGGTTCTTGAGAGTCTCGGCATAGCGGTAGGCTGGTGAGTAGCTCAGGTAGATGCGGTCGTAGTAGTTGCAGTTGAGGTCGATGAACCATCCGTTCTTGTGGAAGCTCAGTCCGAGCGACACTGCCGTGAGTGGTGTGCCAGCCTCGTGCATACCTTTATTATATACTGTTTCTGTTTCGTGGTTGGGCACGTTGTCGTTGAATGTTCCTGTTTGCGAACTCATATACCACACATTGGCATTGTTTATGTTCTTGGCTTCGCTCAATGTGCCTATGAGCTTGGCGTCGAGGAAGTCGAACACCTTCACTTTCACGCCGGCTTCTATGCCATAGTAGTGTTTCTTTATGCCGTTCATGCTCACATAGGTGAAGCTGTTGGCATCGTCGTCGTAGAAGTTCTGCCACTCTGATATGTGTGTCATGCGGCTGTAGTAGGCGTTGATGTTTGCATGTAGCCTTGTGGTCTGGAGCATGTAGCCAATCTCGCTGCTGAACACATGTTCGTTTTTGAGCTCGCTTACAAAGTCGTTGTTGACCTCGGGTGCCACGAAGGCATCGCGCGACTGTGGTGCACGGTGCTCGTAGCCAATGCCGAGTGTGATGGTGTTGCCGCCTCCCAGGTTGAGCGATGAGCCAAACTTCATTCCTCCGTCAACGAACTTTGCCTTGTCGCCTTTGCCGTAGGAGTTGTCGGGAGCCATACCGTTGCGCATCTTTCCGTCGCGTTGCATGTCGGTATATCCCAATCGTCCGGAAAGCATGTAGTGGAGTGACCCGATGTTTTCCACATAGCTACTCCAGAGATGTGCCTTGTTCACGAGAATCTTGTAGTCATATCCGAACACGTCGCCTTCTTCCACGGCCTTGTCGGGGTTATTCAAGTCGTACTGCACCCTGTTGTCGGTTTGTGCATATCGTCCGATGGCGTAGTTGTTGACGTTGTGGAAACTCGTTGCTCCGAGCAAGTCTTCCATGGTCTGGTAGTGGCGTGCACGGTTGGTGGCTCCCACTATGCCGAGGTGCATGGTCTTGTTCTTTCCGAGTTGTTTGTTGAGGGTGGAGGCAAGCGACAGTCGCAGGTGGTCGAGTCGTCGTGCCTGGAGGTAGTACATTGCGTCGGCACCTTGCGATGCTGCCACACGGTTGGCCTCATAGAGCCTGTTCCAGTCAATTTGCCGGTGTGCTTTCTCTGATGAGAGGTATTCATAGGCGGTGTTCCAGTCTTCCCTGTTTTGTGCGGTCTGGTAGCGTTCTGTTCCTCCCCACACGTCGTAGAAGTTGCTGGGCATCATCTTGTAGTAGTCAGGGCGAGGATTGTCGCTGTTGTTGTAGTTCAGACGGGTGCGTTTGTCCATTCCATACTGCCCGAAGAGCGAGGTTGTGAGCTTGGTGGTGTTGTCAATGTTCCAGTCCCATGTCAGTATGGCGCTTGGCGTGAAGTTGGTAACAACCCTTGAGTTGCGTTTCTTGCCGTCTTGCCATCCCCAGTTGGCGTTGTACTGTCGGTCGTTGGCAATCCAGTACATCTCGTCGGTGGAGGCAATCTGCTGTCCGCGCTCGGTGGGACTTCCCCATGTGGTGAGTGCTATGGAGTGGTGTCCGTCGCGTGTCACCTTCTGAACGCCGAGGAAGTAGGACAAGGAGTTGTAGAAAGTGCCTTCCACATAGCCTTCCTTAGCCCATCGATAGCCCACGCCGGCAGAGAATGCCCAGCCTTTGGCGTTGAGTCCGGAGTTGTAGGAGTAGATGCCTCGTGCCACATAGCTGCGGTTGGCTGCGCTCAGGGTGAGGCGGTGCCCTGTTGACATGGCTGCCGGTCGGAAGTTGTAGTTCTGCGAACCCGCCAGTCCCGACATGGCGAAAGTGTTGTCTTCGAAGGGCAGTGAGGTTTCGTAGCCTCGTGTCTGATGGTTGAGTCCGCCCACGACGGCAGAAAACGAGAACTGTCCGTTTTCCATGTCGTTCATTGGCGTGCCGTTGACATATACTTCGTTGTATCTCTGGTTTAATGCCCTGTAGCGGAAGCGCATGGGTGAGAATAGAAAGCCTATTCTGCTGGCATAGGCATTGTTGTTGGAGCCGACAATAGTCACGTTTTGCGACATGTTTTCGTCTTCATCCAACTGTGCTTCTGTGAATGTGAAGGCCGATTCGTCCACCGGTTTGTCTGCCTGCTCTTGCATGGTAGCGTTGTTTTGAGGTGTTTGTGCAAAAGTCATCGGTGAGCAGCATAGGGCCAACACGGCAAGTTTCAGCTTTGTCTGCATCATAGTATTGTTAATAAATTGTTTAAGATTTTCTGCAAAGTAACGAATAATATTTTAGAAAAGCCAATGTTTTTATATAATTTTTCACCGTTGATGCAACAAATTCCGATAAAAATAACGATATTTGCAAATGAAAACCAAAACCTGTTAAACCTTATAACGATGAAAAAACTCCTGTTCATGCTCACAGTGGTGCTGTTTGCCTGCCAAGCCGCCAATGCACAGCGGTCGTTCTCCGTATATGCTGTGGGCTTCTACAATCTTGAGAACCTATTCGATACCGAGCACGATGAAGGAAAAGACGACCATGAGTATCTTCCCGACGGAGGTAACAAGTGGAACGAACTCAAATACTCTCACAAACTTCACAACCTTGCCACGGTGCTCTCGGAGCTGGGCACCGACAAGTTGCCCAACATTGGGTGTGCCTTCATAGGCGTGGCAGAGGTGGAGAACGCCCGGTGCCTTGCCGACCTGTGCAATGAGCCGGAGCTCAAGAGCCGTAACTTCCAGTTCTGTCACATAGAGGGACCCGACAAACGAGGTGTGGACTGCGGACTGCTCTATAATCCCTCGCTCTTCAAGGTGCGCGACACTAAGCTCGTGCCCTATGTCTATGAGGAAGAGAAAGATACCGCCAAGCTCACCCGTGGCTTCCTCACCGTGAGCGGCACTCTCGCCGGCGAGCATGTCACCGCCGTGGTGTGCCACCTGCCCAGCCGTTTCCGCGGGTCATACTATCGCGAGCTCGGTGCCCGTCAGATAAAAGCCTTGAAAGACTCGCTGCTTGCCGACGACCCGCAATGCAAGGTGTTTGTCATGGGCGACATGAACGACGACCCGATAAACAAAAGCATGTACGAGGTGCTCGGTGCAAAGGAAGAGGTAGAGCTCGTGGGTGAGGGCGACATGTATAATCCCTGGTATAACACTCTTGTGAAGCAACACACCGGAACACTGAAGTATGACGGCAAATGGAACTTGTTTGACCAGATAATACTGTCTCCAAACCTCCTCAATACCAATAAGGTGAAAGACTATTCCACACTGAAATTCTGGAAAAACGAGATATTCCGCCGCGACTATCTCTTCCAGACCACCGGACGCTACAAGGGAAACCCGAAGCGAACCCATGCTGGCGGCGTGTGGCTCGACGGCTATAGCGACCACCTTCCAGTGTGCGTATACCTCGTAAAGGAGAAAATCCAGTAATAGAACCAATAACCACCCATCAATATCCAATCCCCCATGAAGACAACGATTATAGGAATAGCCGGAGGAACCGGCTCGGGAAAGACCACCGTGGTGAAGAAAATAGTGGAAGCATTGCCTCCACACTATGTGGCAGTGGTGCCACTCGACTCCTACTACAACGACACCACTGAGCTCACCGATGAGGAACGCAAGGCAATAAACTTCGACCATCCCGATGCCTTCGACTGGAAGCTCTTGCAGAAGCAAGTAAACGAGCTGCGCAACGGTCACCCCATTGAGCAGCCTACCTATTCCTATATACTCAGCAACCGGCTACCGGAGACCATACATGTGGAACCAAAGCCCGTGATAATAATAGAAGGTATCATGACCCTCATCAACAAGAAGCTGCGCGACCTCATGGACCTGAAGATTTTTGTGGACACCGACCCTGATGAGCGTCTCATACGCAACATACAGCGTGACACCATCGACCGTGGACGAACGGTGTCGATGGTGGTTGAACGCTATCTCAATGTGCTCAAACCCATGCACGAGCAGTTCATCGAGCCAACAAAGCGCTATGCCGACCTCATAATACCACAGGGAGGCGAGAACAAACGCGGCATAGCAATTCTATGCAAGTATATAGAGGGACTCGTGCCGGTGGAATGACGAAGACCTTGTCTTTTGCAGAAACAGCGCCTTTCTGACCTCACTACTTTTTCTTTTTTTTATACTGTTGCTACACTGCGCCAGTATTCTTCGTACAATACTCGAGTATTTTGGGCTCAATACTCGAGTATTTTGGGCACGATACTGGAGTATTCTCCGTACAATACTGAGCCCATACTGCGAAGACATGAGTGGGAAACAATGAAAACCGCTTGATGACAGTGGCTTTGTGGCTTTCCCATCCTTCAAAAAAAACTATTCTTACAGAAGCTGTCCCTTTACTATCTTTGCCTTTTGGGCTTCAATGTATTTTTTCCTTGCAAGGTGAATTTTCACAGTATTGATACATTCCACCACACCGTAGAACATCATAGCCCAACCTATGACCTTCAGCGGTAGCGTGGCGGTGTCCATGGGGTGTGCCACCACGAGTATGCCCACTACGAGGGTGACCACGGGGAAGAACCAGAAAAGCAATGGTATGGATGCGAAGCGGCGTGCCAGGAGTAGACTCACAATCTGTTGTATGGCTCCGATGATGAGCAGTGCTGCCAGCACATAGGTCACACCAATGATGAAATCTACGGGCATCACGGCGAGTATCACTCCGAGTATGGTGCTGCCAAGACCCGCAAAGGGGAACATGGGTTTACGCTTCGCAGCCGTCTGTGCCGAAATGTCCTGCTGCTTTTCCGTACTGGCTTGTGTGGCAGTGCTGTCGTCGCTGTCGTCTTCCACTATTACGGCATCCTCAATGCCGTCGTCCGATGGGTAGCTGTCATGGCTGAAGTCATCTTCGGTGATGTCGTTTGTATACCGTTGCAGTCGCTGACGCTCGTAGTAGTAAACTATCAGGGTGATGGCTCCCGAGAGAAAGAACAACAGTCCTATGACAATGGTGAGCCATTTCATGGTATCTTCGCGGTATTTCACCAGCAGCACTCCCACTGCTATTGCCACGATGGCGCGGAAAAGTGAACTCTGTATTATTCGCATATCTATTGGTGTTTTGTCTTGTTGAATATGATTGCTTTGCAAAGATACGTTTTTTTTGCTACCTTTGCACCCATGACAACACTTTATTTGGTAAGACACGGCGAAACATTCGACAATGAACGGCAGATAATGCAGGGACAGGTTCAGGGAGAGCTAAACCCGAAAGGGGTGGAGCAGGCAAGGCAGCTGAGCAGACAGCTGGCTGACGAACCCATAGATGTGTTTGTGGCGAGCGACCTGAAGCGTGCCATAGACACTTGCAGCATCATTGCTGAGCCACACGGGGGGCAGGTAATCACCACGCCGCTGCTGCGCGAGCGCGACTGGGGCAGCTTCACCGGAAGATACATTCCCGACCTTGAACATGCGGTATGGCCCGACGATGTGGAACCTCTTGAGACGCTGAAGGCTCGTGCCGGTAAGTTTCTTGATTTCCTTCGTGTGAACTATCCCGACAAACGCATTCTTGCCGTGGGGCACGGTATAGTGAACAAAGCCATACAGTCGGTGTTCTATTCCAAGCCCATGAACCAGGTGCAGCGCATGGTGAATGCCGAGGTAAGGATTATGGAGATAGGGTAGAGGCTTCTGTGCAGCCTCATTACTGCAAACTATATGTTAGTATACTAAAAATAGCTGTTTTTTCTCAAAAACAGCTATTTTTAGTTTGTGGGAGTGGTGTCCTGCCACTCCACGTTGTTGTTACGAGAGTAACAACTTGTCCACTTTAAAACTTGCCTATTTATTCTTTTATCTGGTTATCCTGAGAAACAATCTTTTTGTATTTAGGGATTATGATATATATTGTTTGTATGAGTTCTTGCCTGTCTGGTTGTTTGAACGGGTGTGTCTGATTACCTGCGACCGCCGAAGTGGCCTCCACCGCGACTGCTGCTGCCACCCATCGAGCGACTGCCGGAGCTCATTGACCGACTGCCGGAGCTTATAGAGCGGCTACCCATTGAACGTGAGGAACCGAAGTTGCTGCCTGATGGGCGTTGCATCGTCGACATGCTGCGTGTGCTGCGACTTGACGATGATGCAGATCCGAAGCGGCTGCTGCTTGACTGACGCATTGACGATGCACCGTCTATTGAACGGCGGTTGCTGCCGATGCTGCGTGTGCCTCCCACTGTAGTACGGTTGTTGGGTCGTGTGACAGTGGTGCGTGTTGAACTCTCGCGTCCAGGTATGTTGCGTGTGCCGCCGAAGCTGGTGCGGTTGGAAGAGGTGGCACGGCTGTTGGTGCCCTGCATGTCGTTGCCTGTATGATTGTTTCCACCGTGGTTCCCATTGTAGTTTCCACCGTAGTTTCTATTGCCGTCAGGACTGCCTCCATGACCGCCTCTGTTTCTTCCGTTGTCGAAGCCGTGCTTGTAGTCACCGCGCTTGTGACCGTCGCGCATTCCGAAATACTTGTCGCCGTGACCGCCGTGGTGATGACCGAAGTCACGCCCGTGATACCATGAGCGTCCGCCATTGTGGTGCCATGAGTGACCTCCGCGATATACTGTCCAGAAGCGGGGATATCCGAAGTAGTAGTATGTGCGGTGCGGGTAGCGTGCATATATTCCGAAGTGCCAGTATCCAGCATCCCAGTAGAGGGGACGATAGAAATATGTGGCAGCGCAGAAAGCGCGATACTGCCAGTCAAAGAGTATGTAGCTCAGGTCGAGGTTGCGGTGGGTCCAGTAAACTCCATAGAGGTCGTCCTGGGTGTTGACGCTCATGAGATAGTCGAGGTTCACCTCGTAGGCTGCTTCATACTGTTCCTCGGTGAGGTTCAGTTCGTAAGCCATCTTGTCGGTGAGAAACAGAGCCTGGGTGCGTGCCTGCTCGTAGCTCATGGCATTGGCGCTGACTGCCATCATCAGCATTGCCGTTAGGGTTATCATCAGCTTTTTCATAATCTTATGGTGTTAGATGGTTTATTGTTTCACTTGTTCACGTTGCAAAGTTGCGAATAATATTATACACCTGAAAAGGATTTTCCCTATACCGGTAGGGGAAAATCCCTAAAGGTATCTTTCCTCCATGACTATCTTGGTGCATGTGCCATGCCATCATGCGTGTTTCCAGTAAGCTGACAATGGTGAAAAATCAACATGCAATGCAATAATATGCAGTCAACAGCGTTGTTATATTATAATAATGTATGTACATATATATAATAGATGAAGAAAAAACTACTTGCAGTGGCTGCCTTGATGGTGGCTATGAATGGTTTTGCGCAGTTTGACGACGACTGGGAGCCTGCAAAGAAGAAACCCTATGAGGGGGTGGAGTATAAGGTGGAGATGCAACTCAGTGCCTCGGGCGACAAGACTCCGCTGTGGCTCAACGCCAACAAATACGGACTGAGCTCCATGGATGAGTTCAACGGCTACCTGCGTGGAGCTGTGGAGCGACCGCTGAAGGTTGACGAGCCGCACAAATGGGGGCTGGGCTACGGCGTGGACCTGGCTGTGCCTGTTAACTATAGCAGTAACTTTGTGGTGCAGCAAGCCTATGTGGAGGGACGATGGCTTCACGGAGTGCTCACCATAGGCTCAAAGCAGCAGCCCATGGAACTGAAAAACAACCTCCTCAGCTCAGGTTCGCAGACCTTTGGGCGCAATGCACGCCCCGTGCCTCAGGTAAGGCTGTCGCTGCCTGAGTATTGGACCATACCCTATACGCGTGGCTGGCTCCATCTGAAAGGTCACATTGCCTACGGTGTGATGACCGACGACAACTGGCAGCACGATTTCACCCACCGACAGTCAAAGTATGCCGACAACGTGCGCTACCATTCCAAAGCCGGATATATTAAGCTTGGCAGCGAAGAAAGGTTTATTCCCTGGTCGTTTGAGGCTGGACTGGAGATGGCTGCACTCTTCGGCGGCACGTCGCATGTGCCCACTGCCGACGGCGATGTGATACGCAAGGGTGAGACGGGACTGAAAGGTTTCTGGCACGCTCTCATCCCCGGCGGCGACGAAAGCGGCGAGGAGACCTATCTCAATGTTGCCGGCAACCAGCTGGGCTCATGGGTGGCTCGCATAAACTATGATGCCGACACATGGCGGTTCAGCTTCTATGCCGACAAGTACTTTGAAGACCACTCGTCGATGCTCATGCTTGACTATAACGGATATGGCACCGGCAAGGAATGGAACACCAAGAAGAAGACAAAGTTCCTGCTCTATGACCCAAAAGACTGGATGCTCGGCATGGAGCTGACCTACAAGTATGACCGTTGGGTGAAAGGCATAGTGCTTGAATATCTCTATAGCAAATACCAGAGTGGACCAATCTACCATGACCATAATCCGGGCGTTTCAGATCATATCGGAGGTATCGACGAGTTCTACAACCACTATATCTACACTGGATGGCAACACTGGGGACAGGTGATGGGAAACCCGCTCTACATGTCGCCCGTGTTCAACGACGATGGGAAGGTAATGGTGAAGAACAACCGCTTCATGGCATTCCACCTCGGACTCAACGGCAACCCCACCGAGCAGCTGTCCTACCGCCTTCTGGCTACATATCAGGACGGACTGGGCACCTACCTGAACCCCTTCCACAGCCGACACCACAACTTCAGCATGATGGCTGAAGCCAACTATGCCTTTACCAAGAAACTCGATGGGTGGAACCTAAGCGGCGCCTATGGCATGGATCTTGGTGGACTCTATGGCCACAACTATGGCTTTCAACTCACTATAACCAAGAGAGGACTGATAACAAAATGAAGATAATGAGAAAAATACAAAAGAAACAGCTCGCAGTGGCAGCCTTTCTCGCATGTGCGGTGTTTGTCGTTGGCGGCTGTTCGGTCATAGACCATCCCAACAACAAGAAACAAGACGGCTACTGGCATCTGGTGAAGGTTGACACGTTAGAGACAGGTGGAGTCAAGGACTTCAGCAACGACCTCATATTCTGGAGCATTCAGGCACGATTGATGACAGTGAACGACCGCAGCGAGACCAGCACCACCGGACAGGGCTTCGTGATGCACATGACAATAAAGAACAAAACGTCGATACACATCTACGACATACGCTATCACGACAAAGCCGATGGCGACCCAGAGGTCACCAATGTTGACGAGTTGCGTCCCTTCGGAATTAACCAGCTCGATGAGACATTCACCATAGAGTCGGTGAGCGGCAGCAAGATGATACTCAAGGACGACATGCTCCGATTGTATTTCAAGCGGATGTGACAAGTGGATTAAGCCGAGTGGGCAAAGAAAATTTGCGAGCTGGGGATTGATGATAAGCAAAAAAGGATGCAAGCTTTCACAGGCTTGCATCCTTTTTTGTTGGTCTTATATGAAAAAATGTCGTTTCCTTGTATGTCTGTTCACGTCTCTTGGTTTAGAACTTCTTGCCGAACACGATGCTCACAAATGTCATTCCGAGGATTTTGAAGTCAAACCACCACGAGCGATGCTCCAGATAATAAAGGTCAAGCTCCAAACGGCGCAGCATCTTCTCCATGGTATCGGTATATCCGTTGTAGAGAGTGGCATAGGAAGTCACTCCGGGACGTATCTGGTAGAGATAAACATAGCGCGGGTCGCGCTCCATGATTTGGTCGATATAATACTTGCGCTCCGGACGAGGACCTACAAACGCCATGTCACCTGTGAAGACGTTCCACAGCTGAGGCAGCTCGTCAAGGTGATGGTCTCTCAGGAAGCGCCCGATCTTGGTCATGCGGTCGTCTTTCTCGTGCTTGAACAGCTCTGGTCCATCCTTTTCGGCATCAACCACCATGCTCCTGAACTTATATATGTAGAATGGTCGTCCGAAACGTCCTATACGTTCCTGTTTGAATATGGCAGGTCCTCCATCTTCACGTTTCACGAGGATGTAGCAGATGAGGAACAGTGGTGAGAACACAATAAGGCATACCATAGCCACGCATAAGTCAACAATACGTTTTACATTGCGTTCAAAGCTTGTCATACCGTCAGGGATATATTCAGTTTTTCTAATTGTCATGCAGAAGATGATTTCTGTTACAGCTTTTCCATCATTCTAATAATAGAACGCAAATTCCCTCTTTTTATTATATGGGAATGGATTTTTCTCACATTTTTTTCAAATGTGCGTGCAAAGGTACGAATAAGCGAGAACAATGCAAAAGGAAAGCTTGCTTTTCTTTTCATTGTCGAGCGAAAGTACCTTCTTCAAAGGTGTAGAATAAGCGAGAACAATGCAAAAGGAAAGCTTGCTTTTCTTTTCATTGTCGAGCGAAAGTACCTTTGCGCTAAACTAAAAATGAGGGAATGTGGAGGGGTTATTTCTTGTTCTTGAGATATTTCCGGCTGTCAATGGTTTTCCTAATCACCTTGGCATAATATGTGGGGATGAAGAACAGGAAGAAATACATGTAGGCTTTCAGACGGGAGAAACCAAGGATGGTTTCGTAGACCTTCACGTTGAACTTCACCAACGAGAACTTGTTGCTCGACACTGAATTGCTACGGTTGCGATAGAAAGCCAAAGGCTCGGTCATGCCGTATGCCATGCGGCACTTACGGAGAATGGTAAGGAAGAGTGCCCAGTCTTGTCTTTTGCGCAGCAGCGGCATGTAGAACTTCTCTCCGAGCTTCTCTATGTCGTAAATGGCGGTGAGGCAACCAATCTTGTTGTCACGCTTGAGCATGTTGAAACTCACTCGCTCCGGGGCTATACAGATGCCGGTCTCCTGGTCTGCCTTGTCGCAGATGATGTAGGAGGTGTAGCTCAGTGCGCAGTCTTTCTTCTTCATGAAGCTCAGTTGCTTCTCAAGCTTGTCGGTAGTCCAGCGGTCGTCGCTGTCGCAGAAGGCTATGTATCGTCCTTTGGCCTGTTCTATGCTGTTGTTGCGTGCGTGTCCGGCTCCTTTGTTCTCACTCATGTAGAACACTCTCACCCTTTGGTCTTGCTCACTGTATTTGCGCAACAGGTCGAGTGTGAGCGGGTCGGTTGAGTGGTCGTCGGTGATGACGAGCTCCAGGTTCCGGTATGTTTGTCCAAGGATACTGTCAATGCTGCTGGCAAGAAACTTACCGGCATTGAATGTAGGCATGATGACTGAAACGAGTTCTTGATTCATTTTAGCTTGTATCCGTTTGTTGCGGCTGCAAAGTTACAAAAGTTTTTCTTATGTCTGCCAACTTTATACGGATATTTTGCTTTCTGTTTTTCACCGACCTGTTATGCTGTATGTCACCATTCCTTTCTTTGCGTGGCTGTTGATGGTGAGCAGTATGCGGTAGATCGATGCCTTCTTCCATGAATTCTTGGTAGAGGTGTCGAGGGTGGTTATCTTCTCTATGTCGGGAGTGAGTTCGCTTGGATCGTAGTGTAGCTCATAGTTGCCGCTGTTGCTTTTCAGACGTATAGTGCCGGGGGTTGCCAAGGTGGGTTTCCCATGGCAGATGAGCACTATCTGCGACGGCATCAGGAACTTCCTGAGCCTGTAGTCGTCGGTAATGGTTATGCCCTGCGAGGACGACTGCTGGTAGGTGCGTATCCACTTCTTCACTCTTGCTTCCGTGGGATAGGCCTTGGCAATGTCCATGGTGAGCGTTGTGGTACTGCCGTTGGTGTTGAAAAGGGCGTTCCGTGAGCCGAAGGAAGAACCGTTCTGCTGCTCCTCACCGTTTATTATCGGCACATTGTGGTAAGCCGACCGCGTGTTCTCAATCTCATATCGGTGGCTGCTGAAGGTCTTGTCGTTGTAGGCTCCCACTCCGAGGTCGATGATCAGCGGCTGTGAGTTGCCGTAGATGATGAAGTTTCCCACGTCGTTGTGGTTATGGTTCTCTCCGTTGTTGCCGCCCTTGGCTGCGAGCAGCAGTTCGTCGGCTTGGTTTATGAGCACCTCATGCCCCGGCATCCAGTTGTTTTGCTGTTGTGGTTCCTGCGGTGCTGCTGCAGCATATTGCTGTATGCGACTTAGAAATATCAGCTCTCGTCCGAGCTGTGGAATGTTTCCCGATGCCTTGAACGCCTTTTGCGGCTCAACGAGGATGCTGTCTCGTTTTCCCAGATAGGCTGCATAGCGTTTCATGGTGTCGTCGCCGATATATTCGGCAAAGTTGAAGAGAATGTTTGTATGTGGCTTCACCGTAGGGTGTGCATCGGCAAAGTTTATGTAGTATCCTCCACCAATGTATGTGCGATAGATATACGATGCCATGTTTGCGAGCTTGGTGTCGTGACGCATGGTGAGCTTGCCGTCGGTGGCTTTGTCTATGAGCATCAGACATTCGGAAAACGAGCCTGCTGCCTTGTCCCAGTAGTCGGGACCTTCGTCGCATCCTCCGTCTTCGGGATAGCTGTTGTAGAATGTTTCCATGCTTACCAGTATCTGCATTATGGCATCTATCTGGCGTGTGCGGTTGGCTTCACATAGCAACACGCATGTAAGCCAGTTGGAACAAATCCATGGGTTCCAGTTGCTGGTGCGCCGTTTCCAGTCGTAGGCGTGGCTTGCTGCGGGTGAGAGCATGCGGCGGTTTATCTCGTCGAGGGTCTGTTGGTATAGAGTCTTGTCGGTCTTCTCTATCTCGTCACGCAGCATGTAAAGCGTCCATGCCATCAGGCAGGCTGTTTCTGAGCTGAAGAGTTCCACCACTTGGTTTTCCCTCATGGGATGGTTTGTAGGATAGTGTGCCGGCACGCCCCACCATGTCTCGTTGTTGATGGTGCGCATGCCATTGGCTATCTGCGGCATGAAGCGTCCACTATGTTCCATTATCTCTGCCATTACCAGCACTGCGAGTTGGCTGCGTCGTTGAAACAGCCGTTTCTCGTAGTTGTTGCGGTTGCCTTTCTCCCTGTATTCTGCAAACAGCTGTTGGGGAATGCTGTCCCATGTGGCTGTCAGCAGTGCGTTGCCCTCGTCAATGTAAGCCTGTCTCATGGACTCGGGTACATTGTCTTGCCAGAACGACGAGTCTGCCGTGGGCAGCGGTGTGAACTCCCCCGGCATGGCAATCATGCTCTCCAGCTGTTGCCTGTCATAACTGCTGCCCATGGGCAGTGGCTGTGCCATAATGTTCACGAGCATGAGCATTATGGCGAGTAGGAAGAATAGTCTGGTCTTCATGGAGTATGGTTGTTAATCAAGGTTGCTCAATAGCGTTTGTATTACCTCTTGTGGCTGAAACAGCCTGGCTTTCCTTATGCAGTTGCTGCGCATGTCGTAGAGTCTTTCAGGATTGGCGGCTATCTCGTTGAGAATCTCTGTGAGCTTTTCCACGGAATGGGTTGGAAAGAGCAACCCGGTGTGGCGGTCGTCAACAATCTCGGGGTTGGCATGCCAGTCGCTGGCTATCACGGGCAGTGCTGATGCCATGGCATCGATGAGTGTGCCGGCAAAGGCTTCTCCCTTGTAATAGGTAGGGAATAGCAGTGCGAAATAGTCTTTCAGTGTGTCGGTGGTTTTGTCGAATGGCACCGTTCCGCAGTATCTTATGCTGTCGGGCTGACCATTCATAAGCCGTTCAAACCATTCGGGTTGCTGCACCTGACCGTAAACGTCGAGGGTAAACACGGTGGCACCGTGTCTTTCATTGCATGTCTTCACGGCATTGACGGCATCTTCTATGCCTTTCTCCTTCATGACCCTTGAGAAGGTGCAGAGTCTGTAGGGTGGATGCGGCATCGGTGGGAGCTGTTCCTCGCTTACAATGCTCAGTGGCTTGAAGTTGGGCATCACCACCACGTTGTTCATCCCGCAACGTTGCAGCGCCTCTTTCATTGCTGTTGTCTCCACATAAATGTTGCTGAAGCGTTTGAGCATGGCTCTGAGCAGTGTGAAACGCTTCATGTAGTCGGGCAGCCATCCGCCAATAACTATGTAGTGAAGCCTTCGGTGGAGTAGGAGGTTGAACAGGCTTATAGCCGGTGTTATGAAATGAATGCCACTGTAGGCTGGCATCATTATCACGTTGCGGCTGCTGCGAACCGCTCTCCATGCCACCACCGGCAGACGGAGCAGAAAGCGCCAGCCACCGTGGGTGTCGTAGCATGCCACCTGGTCTTCCGTCAACTCGCGTTGCAGTTCCTGTGCCACTATCCTGGTCTTTATCACCTGTCCGCTGCAGCTCTCCTTGCCGAAAGCAAAATGTCCTATTATGCCTGCTTGTATCATTCTCCTTTGTGTGTGGTGTGGTTATTGCCGGTTGGTGACCGTAACTCAGTAGAGCTCCTGTCGCAGGGCGTCAAGGAAACCATGACCGTATTTCTCGTCGGGCTCCACATAGTTGCCTTCTCCCCATTCGTTCCATGAACGCAGGAAGAGCACCTTGTGTTCCGGTTGCTTGTCTCTTATCACTTCAAGGGCATCCTTTATGTGTTCCCTGAAGTTCTCAGGCGTGGCATTGACATACACCCCGTCGTAGTTGCCGGCACGCGGACTGCGGTCCCACTGTGGCATGATTGTGGGGAACACGTTTTCCCATCTGTCTTCGGGAGCAAAGAAATGCTTCACTGTTTTTCCGTAGTCAAACCTCACGGCAGGCAGCTGCGGCAACAGCTTCCTTGTGAGCTTCTGCATGAGTCGCCGGTTCTTGCCGGTAATGATCATTTCGCCGCGTGGCTTGCCAAAGGGGTTCACCCCGTCGAAGCCCAACTTCAGGAAACCGTCATATACCTCGGCGCTGCTCTTTATGTTGGGCATCACTTTCTCAATGCTGCCGTCGGGGCGCCGGCGTATGGTTGAGGTGCTGTTGCCGATGGCAATGAAGTAGATGCCTTTCAGCCCGTTCTCATGTGCCAGCTGCTGCCATAGCTCAATGAAGTGGCTCACGTCGGTGAAATGGTATGGGTCGAAAATGCTGAACACCGGTTTCCCGTCTATGGTTATGTAGCGGTGGTCGCGGAATGCCGGCAGCACATAGTTGAAGTGGCGGCGGTAGTCATCGTCGCCGGGATATTCCTGTTTGGCTATATATGTGCTTGAGTTGAGCTTGCCTTTGCCTCGCTGCCAGGTCTTTGTGGTCCAGTCGTGGTTTGCCCATGCCAGACAGAAAGGGAAGTCGGGCTTGCCCGATGAGAGTACCTCGTTGAACGGACGCTCCAGCAGCTGCCGTCCGTTGCCAAACCAGTAGTGCCAGTAGCAGAAACCCTCCACTCCGGCTTCGCGCGCCAGCTGAGCCTGTTGCTCGCGGGTCTCGGGCAGACGCAGGTCGTAGAACCCCAGGTCGGCGGGTATCTTCGGCTGGTAGTGTCCTCGGAACAATGGTTTGGCTTTCGCCACGCTCACCCACTCGGTGAAGCCCGGACCCCACACCTTGTCGTTCTCTGGTATGGGATGGAACTGTGGCAGATAATATGCTATTACTCGTGCGTTCATTTCTCTTTCGTGGTTTGTGAAAGGGGTGTAAGCATTTGCAAATGTAGTTATTTTTCTACACATATCATTCACTTTCCATGCTTTTCAAAGCAAATGGCTTGGAAAAGCTTCCTTAATACTCCTAAAAATTCCGTGAAACATTTTGTAAATAAATGTGAAGAGATGTAAAATTATAAACAATTTCTTTAACATTTAGGGGCTAAGAAAACCTCTAAAAATCGCCTTTGTAACTCGTTGGAAATCAGGAGATTGAAAGAGGCATTTTAAAAGAGGCTCTTTTAGCGTGCAAAAGAGCCTCTTTTGGAAGGTAAAAGAGCCACTTTCGCAACGCAAAAGTGGCTCTTTCGTTTTCTCACTGTGCGGAGAATATTTTCCGTTCACATTTGTTAACTGTTTCACGGAATTGATTTTTTCGCAAAAAGGGGTTCAGAGGCGATGTTATTTCATCCTTCTACACTTCTTCTTGCCAAGAGGTTCTCGTGGCATGGTTTGTCTTGTTTTACGCTGGCCATGCCGTTTGGGTTATCTCATTGCACCACCTCGAAGATGCTCATGACCTTTGTGTCACCATCTCTCTCTACCCAAACGCGACCAATCTTCTTGTTGTATTTCTTCACCTTGTAGCCAGTGCGGTACTTGCCGGCGAAGTCGGCTTTAGCCTCTTTGCCCGTGGAGAACGATGGCTTCAGTGGCAGGAGCTTGCAGTCAACCTTTCGTGCCACATGCAGTGTGCTGAAGCCCATGTAGAGAACCTTGTCGTCGGTGGCGTTGATGATTGTGCCAACCATCTGGTCTGTGCCCTCTGCCACCATTATCTGCATTCCCGGCATCCATGTGCCGTCTTTCAGTACAATGAAGGAGTTGGGTTTGAGTTGCTCGTTGTCGTGTCTCTCTGCCATGCCGCTGCCGTCGCCCTCGTAGCCCAGGTCCAGATAGTGCACGATGGGTTCCTCCGGGTTCTTGTCGTCGACGACGATAGCCCTTTGCATGCCCGATCCGCTCTGCCACCATGTAAGAAGAATGTCGCCTTTCTTGGCTTTGGCACCTTTGTAGAAAGGTATGATGAGTGAGTTGGGAATGTCGTACTCGTCGCCGAAGTTTCTGATGGTTGACATCTGTTCGCCAGCTTTCACGAAGTTGGTATCGTAGTAGATCATCATTTGTTTGGCAGGGTCGCTGCCTTCATCTATGCTTCTCTTCCAGCTATTAGGGAAGAGTACCACAGACACTCCTTCTGGGTCAGCGATGGCTGTTCCTACGGGGTAGTTCCACGATCCCATGAGTTTGCTGTCATCTCCTGTGGCAGCACTTGCAATCATTGCTCCTGTGAGCATTAACAGAATTGATAATAGTTTTTTCATTATTGTTGTTATTAACGGTTAATTATCATTAGTTTGATAGTTTGATTTACAATCACTATAGCATGAATGGCAAAAAAGGTTGCAATCATGGCAGGTATGTGCTCACTGCATGCATTTCACCACTCTTGCGGGCGTGCCGGCAGCGAGGCAGCAGGGAGGTATGTCGGAGGTCACGGCGCTGTTGGCTGCTATGACGGCACCGTCGCCGATGGTCACACCAGGCATGATGCACACGTTGTTGCCTATCCACACTCGGTTGCCTATGGCTACCTTGCCCTTGGAGACGAGCGGTCGCTGCCGTGGCGGAATTGTGAGCTGCGAGGCATGGGTTAGTCCGTGGGCATTGTCAGTGATGAGCACATTGTTGCCGGTGAGGATGTCGTCGCCGATGGTTATGCCGTTGATGGCAGTGATGTGGGAATAGTCGCCTATGCGGCATCGCTTGCCAATGGTGATGCTTGGCGTGGCAGTGGTGTGTGGCTGCTGCCATGCCGTGAGTCGTATGTGTCGTCCGAGCTCAGTGTGCTCGCCTACGCTGATGTGCTGAAGACCAATGAGCTTGTCGGCGCGGTAGGCCAGGAGTGCCGCCTTGCCCCAGTGGCGGAAGCGGCGGCAGTGGTAGCCGGTATATATGTTTGTGGCAAGTGAGTGCCTGAGGTCGCTTATGGCTGTTGGTCTGAGCAGGCTCAGGACCTTGCCAAAGGCGAATGCCATGCTTTTAATTATGTTTCTCATCTGTTATGCGTTGATAGAATTGGTATACGCTTTGTGTGTAGGCTTCTACGGAATAGTAGTGGTTGGCCGTGAGCTGCGCATTGGTGCGCATGGTGAGGAGTGTGTCGCGACCTATGGTGGTAAACTGCGTCAGTATGTCCTGAAGGTCGCGCTCTGTGGAGAACCGGAAGCCTATCTCGCCGTTGGTGAGCTGGAGTCCGTTGTCAAACTGTTCCTTGGTGCCTCCGGTGTTTCGTCCTATGACGATGCAACGACACATCATCGCTTCTGCCATGCAGCGTCCGAAGGCTTCGAAGCGCGAGGGAATGATTATGGCTCTCGCCTTGCTCATGAGTGCCGGCATGTCGGTGCGCTCGCCGAGAAAGGTTACGAGATGTTGCAAATGATGTTCCTTGATGAAGGTTTCAACCTGCTCCATGTATGTGCTGTCGGAGGCTTTGCCTGCGATATGCAACGGTGTGGCGTTACCTCTTGACGCATAGGCGGCATAGGCTCGCAGCAGGAAGAGCAGTCCTTTGGCGGGTTCTATGCGTCCGGCATAGAGAAAGTAGTCTCCGCCGGATTCCTTGCCTTGGTTGGTGGTAGTGCCTGAGTCTGTGGGGGTGGTGACGTCTATGCCGTTGTAGATCACCATGGACTGTGCCTCGTTGGTGAGCTGGTGGTGGCGTTGTATGTCGCGGGTGATGCAGATGGAGTAGGACTGTGGTTTGTGGAGTGTACGGTGGAAGCTGTTCCATGTGGGGAAATAGTGCTTATGGAAGTCGCTGTCACCATATTCGCGTATGTGGTAGATGTGTGGAATGTGGAGCTTCTGTGCCGTGCGGAAACCTATGTCAATGATGCTCACGTTGGTGTGTATGACCTGTATGTTGCGCTTGGAGAGCTCGCAGGTGAGCACTCTCACGGCCTTGGCGTTTACCATGCGCCGGGCTATGAGTCTGGGCAGGAAGAGTATGTTCTCTTTTACGCTGCGCCGGTCGGGATAGGTGTTGGGTCGGAAGGCCAGTATGATGGTGTCTATGCCTTGCTTGCGCAGCATGGGTGTGATGCCGTCGGCATCGGGCACCACCACGGTTGGTGTGATGCCCCGTTGCCTGAGGGCATTCGTCAGCGTGAGAAACGACTTCGTGGCTCCTCCTGCTGCTGTGGTGGCGCTGAGTATGTAGGCAACGTTCATTGTAGTGTGGTTGCTGGCAGCCATGTGGGGGCTGTGAGTTTTTCTTTCTTGCGCGACAGCCTGATGCTGTTGGCCTGGGGTAGCAGGCGCAGTGTCTCTATGAGAATGGTGCCGGGGATGTATTGCCGTGCCGGCAGCTGCTTGGTGTATTGCCTGAAAATCAGGCTGAGGTATCTGCGCATGCACCTGGCAAAGCCGTGGTTTATGTTTCCGAAGATGAGCAGCAGGTCGCGGTGCAGGTGTCTGTGGTTGTAGACGGTGATGTTTCCGTGCTCCTGCCGGTCATGGCACATGTGTGCCGACGGCACGAGGGTGACGTGGTAGTTGTGGAAGGTGAGCCGCTGGTAGTAGTTGTTGTCTTCGCCATAGTGGAAGAACAGAGGATTGAAGCCTCCTATGGCTCTCAGTATATTGGCGGGTATGAACCAGCATGCTGCACATATCTCATGAGCTGTGTAGCTGCTGGCAGCCTTATGCCTTACTATGATGTCGTCGAAGAACTCGTCGGGCATCTGGCTTATGGAGAAGCGGAACGAGCGGTCGAGCATGGTGCCTGAGCCGTTGAGGTGGAGGGGTGAGATTATAGACTTGTGGTCGTCGGCGGCAATCATGTCCTTGACGGCGTTGGGTGAGATGGTCGCGTCCTGGTTGAGCAGCAGCACATAGTCGGCATGGTGGTCGAGGGCATAGGCTATGCCGAGATTGTTGGCTTGTCCGAAGCCGAGGTTGACGGTTTGTGGCATCCATACGGCATCGGGGTAGTGGGAGGGCACATGGGTGCGCGTGCCGTCGGTAGAGAGATTGTCCACTACGACTGGCGTTATGGAGATGGTGCTTTGCCTGAGGCTCTCCAGGCAATGGTCTATCCATTGCCGCCGCATGGCATTATACGTCACTATTACTGCGAATATCTTCATCTAACTTATATACTATCTGGTTTTTGGTGAGAATGTATATCATTACCGCCATGGCTATCATCAGGGTGTTGGTGAAGGAGAAGTACCTGTAGTAGAAGATGCCGAAGATGGGTACGGCTGATAGGATGAATATCATTATGACGTCGCCCATGTCGTAGGAGTCCTTGTGTCCCCGGCGAATGATGAGCAAGGAGAAGATGAAGAAGTAGATTACCCACGAGAGCATGCCAAGGAGCGACAGGTCGAGAAAAAGGTCACCTATGAAGGTGGGGAACACGCTGATGAAGAATCCCTGCTGTCCGGAACGTGACAGTCGGCGCTCGTTGTTGCTGTCGATGTGCTTCACAACATGGTAGAACATAGGGAACTCACGTTCGGCTGACACCAGGTCGGAGTTGGCATTGTCCCAGAAGAAACAGAAATTGAGGTAGTTCTGCCCGGCATACTGCATGGCACTTCCTCCAGCACCACCGTCGCGCTTGTCGAAGCGGGCTATGGACACCGCCGCCATGTAGGTGATGATGAGTGCGAGCACGGGAATGCTGAATATGGTTAACCAGCGCTTGATGCGCTTGGAGAAGTATCTGTGGAAGAAAATCAGGCAGAAGATGAACATCATTACATAGAAAGTGAACTCCGTGCGGTCGGCAGCCTGTATGCCGGCAATGGGGTTGCTCAGTGATGCAAAGAGAAGCAGTACCTTGAACCACCACGGCTTGTGCTCGAAACACAGGTAATAGAAGAACAGTGGCATGGCAAGTAGTGTGGAGGTGTTGAAATAATAAAGGTATTTGAACACCGCCGGCATGGCTTCAGCCTTGATCTGGGCGGGAGTGAGCATGCCGTCGTAATGGGCGGCGCGCACTGCTCCGAGGTTGCCTTGGAGAATGTCGAGCGTGGAGTCGGCAACGAGATACAGGTTGAGCATTGACACGGCAATGAGAAACCAACTGGTAAGCTCCAGCACGAAAGGCGACGAGGGTTTTATGGTCTTTATTTCCTTGTTGTAGATGAGCGTGAAGGGTATCATGCTGAACGTCAGCACGAGACAGTAGACCGCCGTGGCTGCGGGGCTGAGGTCCTCGTCGTTGTCGGCATAGAGTATGCCGCCATCGCCAAGCATGTCGCCCGTGAACACTATCACGGCGCACATGGAGGTGAACGCATAGAGGCTCGACATGTAGACACACACGTCGAAGCCGCGGTGCTTTCTCCAGAGGTAGAGGGTGAGGAGTGTGAAATATATGAAAGGAATGAATACCATCGCTACTGGGTTATTTGTCGGGTTTTAAACAGTTCTTTCCATCCGCAGAACAAGGCATAGCTCTGCATGCGGAACAGATGGCGATAGGATGGAATGAAGAGGTCGGCAACATATCCTGCTGCGATGTTGCTCAGTATGGCTACCCATGCTGCTGCCACGATGCCGTAGCGTGGCAACAGGATAAGGTTGAGGGTGATACATACGATGCAACCCAGGGCATCGCGACAGATGGCATAGCGCTGCAACCCTTCTGCCACGAGCATGCAGCCGGCAGAGTTGGACAGAGCCACGCTTACTGCCTTGAACGACAATATCTGCAGCACTATCACTGCCGGCAGGTAGGACTTTCCGAAGAGCAGCAATATGACCCAGTGGGCAAGCAGCGAGGTGGCGAGCGACAGCGCCAGTGTGGCATAGATGGATATGCTCATGAAGCGTCGAGACTTCATCTCATAGTCTGTGACCGACTCTTCGCGTGCCTTCACCAATATCGGAGCTATGGTATGAGCAAGGATGGTGGGTATGAATATGAGTATTTCCACTATGCGCGATGCCACGGAGAAGAAGCCCACGGAGGCATTGTCGATCATCTGACCAATCATAACCTGGTCGATGCGCTGGTAGATTATCACGGCGGCATTGGTGAGCAGCAGCGGGAATGATTCCTTCATGAGAAAAACGGCATAGTGCTTGTCGAAGGTCCATTCGCGAATGCTGCCAATGCGTGAAGAATAGGAGATGGCATAGCCGCTTGCAAGCAGGAAAAAGTCGAATGCCGAGGCTGCAATGAAGGCTATGAGCGGTGCATTGAGCAGTAACAGAATGACCTTTATGCCCATGCCCATGAGCGTGCGTGCTATCTCTGACTTCACCACATATTCGTTGTCGACGATGGCGGTGAAGTAGTTTCTCACCACGGTGAAGCTGTTGGGTATGATGGAAAGCGCATAGATGGCAATCATGACAATGGTGTTGCAGTCGCTTCCCATGATGGCGGCGGTGACCAGCGATGCCGCAATGGCTGCCACGGCGAGCATCAGCTTAAGATAGAATGCCGTACCAATGATGGCATGCATGTCTTTCTGTGCTCGTGCCTCTTCTCTCACCTCTATGCTGTCAAGGCCGAACAGGGCAATGGTCTGGAAAAGGAAGACATAGCTGATGACATAGTTCATCAACCCGTATTGCTCCGGACCGAGATAGCGTGCCACGAGCACTCCCACAAACAGTCCGCCGGCGAGCATCACAATCTTTCCCAGCACCGCCCAGAAGAGATTTTTCATTATCTTTCCCTTGGTGTCGGTGATATGAAAAGTTTGTTTTATGAAACCTTCCAGATTCATCTTTCTCGCTTTGGATTAGCTATGAGTTGAGGGTGTTGCGCAAGTCGCCTTTGATGCTGTAGAGCAGGGTGGCTGTAAAGGCAAGAAACATCATGAGTATCACGAAGATCATGCGCTTGGGACCAGTGGGCTTGTTGGGCACGTCGGCACCTTTTATCATGGTGAATGCCGGTGTGCTGGCCTGAAGCTTGGCTCGTGCAAGCTGCACCTGTGTCTGAAGGCTGGAATAGGTGTTGTATTTCAGCTGCATGTCGTTCTCAAGATCGTCGCGGTTTACACGGTAGCTCTCGAGTGCCACGTCGGTGTGGGCATCGGCATACTTTCCATACTTGAGCCGTGCAGCCTCATATTCTTTCTTGGCATTGCTCTCAAGCTTCAGGTAGTGCTGCAGGTCGAGTCGTGTCTTGCTTGTTCGGTATTCGGTAATGAATGTCTGCAGGCGTTCCTTTATGGAGTCTGCCATGGTCTTGCTGATGTATGGGTCTTGTGCCTTCACCGAGATGGTGAGCACTCCAGTCTTGGTGTCGGAGTCGATGCTGACGTTGCCACGCAGCTTCTCCATGACTTTCTCCTGTTTCTTGGAGAGACGGTAGGGATTGAATTCGTCGGTGCCGTTCCTCTTGTCGTCATCGCTGTCGTCAGAGGCAAACGTTTTCTTAATGCTTGAGATGATTCCTCCCCACCACGGTGCTTTCTGGTGATGTTCCAGATAGTCGTAATAGGTGGTGGAGATAGGTTCGTCCTCGCTGTCTTTGTCGCTCTCCACATGTATGGGGAAGAGTCCAGCCACAAAGCCGTTGTCTTCCATGAGGTCGGGATAGAGCGTCGGCGATATGGCATCGGTGGTGTTCATGCTGTTGATGTCCATTCCGAGTGATGAGGCTATGGAACCCAGCGAGCCCAGTCCGCCTCCCATGGAGTTGTCGGTTTCGGGCACGAGCTTTATCTCAGAGGTGTAATAGCGCGGTATACATATAATGTAGAGGCATGAAAGCACGAAAACAATGGGCAGTACGATGAAGAAGAGCTTTTTCTTCTCTCCCATCCTCTTTAATATTATGCTTATGTCTATCGTGTTCTTTTTGTTGTTCTCCATCTCTTTGTTGCTTTAGTTATTTCAGAATGTTACGCAGTGTAGCCATCATCGTTGCTATGCTTGAGAAGCTTGTTGCCATAGCCATCTTCTCGGCAATGGTCATCTTGCTCTGTGCCTTGGTTGGTACGATAATCTCGCAACCGGGCATGACCTTGGCATTGTGACCTACCTTTGCCACCATGCCGTTCATGTAGACGATGTAGGTCTCGCTTTTCTTGGCATCGCTGGCGAAACCGCCTGCCTGGTCTATGTAGTAGCTAACCTTCTTGCCTTTGAGGAAGCCCACGGTGTTGGTATACATCACTGCGCCGTTGATGCGCACGGTACCATTGTATTGCGGAATGATGAGGCGGTCGCCTTCACGCAGTATGATGTCTGACTCGCAGCCGGGGTTTGCCAGAGCCTTGTCGAGCTCTATGCCCACGGGATATTCTGCCGGAATGTTGAATTTCGACAGGTTGTTTGACGTGGTGCGGTCTGCCATCTCTGCCACAGCGGCAGGATTGGCACTTCCCAGTGCCATGCGCAGCATGTTGCGTTGTTCGTTTTCGCTGGCTTGTCTCATGATCTCTGCCATCTGCATGCGCTCCACCTCGTTGGTCTTTCTCATCAGGCGGGCACCTTTGATGTATGCCATGTCGTTTACTCCTCCCGACTCTTTGACAAGGTCGCTCAGACGGGCGTTGACCTTTTCAAGGGTGTAGTAGCCTGAGAAAATCACCTCTCCGTCAATCTTCACGGTCTTCTGTTCAACATAGCCCGGGCTCTTGTATACATACACGCGGTCGTTGGGCTTGAGGGTGAAGCCCACTTCTCCGTCGACTACATAGCCGTCTTTCACAGCGAAGCTGAAGTTCTGGGCTGTTATGGAGTCGCTCACCACTGCCGTGGGGTCCGACATGCGGCGCGACACGGTAACCTTGGATGTTGATGCCGACTCTTTCAGTCCTCCCGCCTGAAGTATGAGGTCTTCAATGGTGAGGTTGTCGGCATACATGTATACTCCCGGATAGGTTATCTCGCCCTGTATGGCAACGGTGGATTTGCGCATGGCGTTGCTCCTTGTGGGCACGAAGAATACGTCGTTGCTCTGCAAGGGTATGTCGGGCACGCTGCCATCCATTATTCCGTCAATGTTTACCTGTATCACCTCAAGGGTCTTGTCGGGTTTCTCGCGGTGTATGATGCCGTGGGCGGTGAATGCCTCTTCGGTTGTTCCATCTGCAGCCTCCAGAAGCGAACGCACGCTGTTGATGTCGCCTCCAACCTGATATTTGCCTGGGCGGAACACGGCTCCCTTGAGCTCAACCATGTTTTCATAGCGTGCAAGCACGGAGTCTACGATCACCGAGTCGTTGTCGGCAATGGTGAACGAGCCTACGTCGAACTCGTTGACATTGAAGATGCTGTATTCGCGACCCGAGCGGCGCACCACGCGCACTGACTTGGTGTAGGCCTCGCCCTTGAAGCCGCCGGCATAGCGCAAGAGGGTGCCGAGGCTCTCGTTGCTCTTCATCTCGTAGAACATGGGGCGCTTCACCTTACCGGTGATGTTTACCAATGAGTCGTAGGTGCCCACCACGATGACGTCGTTGTCGGCGAGCTTCACGTTTCCGGTGAGCTTGCCGTTGAGCATGTAGTCGTAGACATCGACCACGCTCACGAGGGTGCCACCGCGATAAACCTTGATGTTTCTAAGCGTACCGAGGTCGCCGATGCCGCCTGCCATGTGAAGGGCGTGGAATACCGTTCCGAACGACGACATGGTGTAGCTTCCTGGAATGAGCACCTCTCCCATCACGTTAACGGTGATGGTGCGTGTCTGTCCGAGGGTGAGCTTTATCTGGCTGCCCTGATAGCGCTTGCCGAGGATAGACCTCACTCGTGCCGAGGCTTGCGACACAGTGAGCCCGCTCACCTGAATGGGACCAAAACCGTCGATGTTGACGTCACCGTCGGGCGACACGGTGCCTTCAAAGGAGCGTTGTGAGGCTCCATACACGTCAATGTATACGGCATCGCCGGGACCGAGCACATAGCTCTGAGGCGTGGCAATGTTGAGCTCCGGCTCGAAGGTGAGGTCGGTGAAGCTGAACAGATCACGTCCGAACACTTTCTTGCGGTTTTTCTCTGCCGCCTCCTTTTGCAGCTTGCGCAGCAACTGACGATACATCACCGCCGTGTCTTGAGGCAGCCAGTCGTTCATCTCGTCATACATGGCAAGATACTCCTCGTCGTAGCTGTTGTAGGTGTGGCCTCCCTGACGATACATCCTCAGCTGCTCGGTGCTGTATTTGTTCATCATGAGCTTCTCCTGGGCTGTGGCAGTACGGGTGTGCTCGGCAATGGGGTCGAGCGCACGGTCCTTGACGTTCTGCCTTGCGTTGAGTTCTTCCATGGAGTTCATGCGAGTGCGGTTGCCTGTGGCAGTGGTGGTTACTCCCAGCTGTCCCTTGGCGTTGACACCAGCACCTGTCTGCATCTTCTCATACATGTTTCTCACGCTGCGTATCTGGTTGATCGACACGCCGCGCTGCATCAGCTTCGTCACTATCTGGCTCTGAGAGGTGCCTTTGTTGTGTTCCGACACGATGTAGTCCATGACTTCAGAGTCAGACATGTTGCCCGACGACTGTGCCTGCATGCCGAGGGCATACATGACAGTAATGAAAACGAAGAGGTATCTTTTCATGTTCAATTATGTTGTTTGTCGTTGAATAAAGGGGTGTTGCATATATATAAATAACTCATTATTTCTAAAATTGTTGCAAAGGTAGTATTATTTATTGAGAAAAAGTTGAAAAAGCATTGTCTTTTCAAAAATAGTGCTTACCTTTGCCGGGCAATGGTGACATACATCAAAAAGAATATCATCTTGGGGTTGACTGGATTTGACGGCGAGATGAAATGGTATGTAAGCACGCGGAGAGTTGGCTGCCGGCTCCTAAATCCCGGTTGTCGAACAATTAATTGGCAACAACAAGTATGCTCTCGCTGCTTAATCGAAGCACAGTAGAT